>CAIYWC010000189.1 GCA_903929795.1 uncultured Myxococcales bacterium
CGCTTTACGCCCAATAATTCCGAACAACGCTTGCACTCTCCGTATTACCGCGGCTGCTGGCACGGAGTTAGCCAGTGCTTCCTTCGAGGGTACCGTCAAAGGCTGGTGTTGCCAGCCATATTCTTTCCCTCTGACAGAGCTTTACAACCCGAAGGCCTTCTTCACTCACGCGGCGTTGCTGCGTCAGGCTTTCGCCCATTGCGCAATATTCCCCACTGCTGCCTCCCGTAGGAGTCTGGACCGTGTTTCAGTTCCAGTGTGGCTGGTCGTCCTCTCAGACCAGCTAACCATCGTCGCCATGGTGGGCCATTACCCCGCCATCTAGCTAATGGTACGCGAGCCGATCCTTAGGCGGGACTTGCCTCACGACAAGCCCCTTTGGCCTCATCCTCCGCGAAGGACGTGGTCTGATGCGGTATTAGCGAGCCTTTCGGCCCGTTATTCCCCACCCAAGGGTACGTTACCCACGTGTTACTCACCCGTGCGCCGCTTTACTTAGGATTGCTCCCTTTCTCGCTCGACTTGCATGTGTTAGGCACGCCGCTAGCGTTCGTTCTGAGCCAGGATCAAACTCTCTGATAATAGTACCGTGCTTCCAGCCTTGGCCGGAGCACGTAATTGTCGTGGCCCGTAACATATATTGGTTTGCTATCCAGTTTTCAAAGAGCGAGTCTGTAACCTAGGAACTTTGCAGCTCTTTCGGCCCTCTGCGCGTTCGGAGCACTTGGCCCCTTCGTTCGCAGCGGATGAGCAGTGTGCGCTGGTTGGCCTCCGCTGTCAAGAACCTTTTTGGGGCCCTCGCAACTTTTTGCCGATTCGTTCCGCTTTGGCGCCGGTTCACGTACTGGACGTGGCCGGTTGAAAGCTGCTCCGGCCGGGTGAACTGTCGGTGACAGTTGCCTGGACGGCGCTGGAACGGTCGGCGCTTGCCTCGCGTTACACGCTGCGCTGTTCGACGACCTGAAGCGGGACGGCGCGGGAAGCGCCGACTTTTCAGCAGGTTGTCGATTCACCGCGTTTGTTTGCCAGCTGCGCGAAGCAGCCGGCGTTGGCGGCGGATGAGCAGTGTAGGGCCTGTTGGCGTTGGTGTCAAGCGCGTGACGGCCACGGTCCGTTCCGATGGCTGGGACGGTCTGCCGGGACGCGCGGATGATCACGCCGGGCGACTGCGAGGCATCTGGAGACAGAACCGTGGAAGATTACGGCAGAAAGCGCGACGGGGAGCGCGGCCCGCCGCACGCTTTCGCGCCTGCGGCTGACGGGTGCAGCCGTGCGGCAAGTCTTTGCCAGGATGGTTGACGCTTGCCCATAGTTTCCTTAGCGTTCTTGTCGTGGCGTTCGGCGTCTTGTCGGACTTGCCCGGCGCTCGCGCGCACGAGAGGTTCCGATGCAGTATCCGATATTCCGCCGCTCCCTGTGCGCGATCGCGCTCGCCGCCCTCCTGGGGGGGTGCAGCGCCAAGGCTTCAACCAGCAACGACGTTTCCGCGACGAGCAATGACACCAGCGGCAGCGAGGACGCGCTCAGCGGCGGCGACGGGACGACCGCCACGGACATCGGCGGGCCCATCCAGGTGACCGAGGACTTTTGGGTCTCCTACCAACGCCACCAGCGCGTCGTGAACCCGGGCGACACGGTCTACAGCGACCTGGTCCTTACCGCTTGGCAAAACGCCAAGTTGGCCGATTCTGGCAACATTTCGACGTTTGGCATGGGCGTCAGTCCGCTGGACGCCAGCAAACCGGCGTTTGAGTTCACGAAGTCCTCTTTCGCCGCCGCGGGTTTGAACTGCGATTCCGGATGCCTTGTCAGCCGCGATCTGGCGTTTGTCGCTGTCGCCACCGGCGCGGCATCGAGCAATGGCTACCAGTACCAGCTGGGCGCGCTGAACAAGCAACTGGCTGTATTCGTGGGTAAATTTGGCACAATCGACAACGTCGTCGACCTTCATTTTGGTGGCGGCAACCTGTTCTACTCGACGCGCGTTGGCTGCGCGGGCGGCGACACGCTGTGCCAGTACGCGATCCACGAGCGCAGCCTGGGCGTCCCGCTGCCCGGTGGCGCGACCGACGTAGTGCTGATTCCCAAGATGGCCCCTGACGGCGATCCGGACATCGTCAAGGACACGACCTACGGCGGCCACTTTCAGGTCAGCGACGACGGCCAAACCATCGTGATTCTCACGCCTACCATCCGGTCGATGAAGGTCTACGCCTGGCGCGCTGGCGTGCTGTCCAACCTCGACTACATCTGCGAACACCCCAACGGCTCCAGCTGCAGCGGCACCGGCTCGCAGTACCACGACACCGACAAGGTCGCGATCGGCCCGGACGGCAAGACCATCGTGCTGTTCACGATCGTCGACCGCTTCTTGCGGGCGCGAAAGTACGTGATCGGCTCCGAGATCGCGCCGACGTTTTCCAACCTGGTGGAGGTGCCGGCGGGCGAGTACCTGCAGCAGGCGTGCTCGGTCGTCCAAAAGGCGGGCTGGCAGCACGTGCAAGTCATTGGCCAGCCGTACTTTTCTGCCGACGGCCAGTTTATCTACCACCAGGGCCTCAGCCACTGCTCGGACTCGCCGACGGACAAGGACTTCACGGACATCATGGCGTTGCCGGTCGCCAAGATCGGCGCTGCGATTGGCCCCGGCGACTGGATCAGCCTGACCAAGAATCCGCGCGATAACTCCACGAACAACAAGCGGATTTACAGCTTCAGCATGTCGCCGCAGCGCCAAGTGTTCTTGATCTCAGCGACGGCGACGCAGGACCAATCGGGCGATCCGATCAAGGATGGCTCCAGCCGGGAGCTGAACGACTCGGAGCTGTACACGCTCATTGTCGGCGATACGGTGTGGCACGCGGTGACCAATGAGCTGCTCTACGACGCGCTGCTGCCGGATGGCGTGTTGCCGGTTTCTCCGTAATTTCATGGGCTAGCGGTGATACGGCAGGCCCTTCCAGCGCGCCACGGCCCGATAGACCTGCTCCACCAGCACGACCTCCGCCAGCTCGTGCGGCAGCGTCATCGGCGAGAGCGAGAGCCGGGTCCGAGCCTGCTGCAGCAGCACGGGGTCATGGCCGTCCGGTCCGCCGATCGCGAACACGAGGTCTTTGCAACCCGTTTCGGCAAGTCCCTTGAACCACTCGAAAAATGCGTCTGAGTCCAGCTTCTGGCCGGCCGCATCCAGCGCCACCAAGTGCGCGCCCGGCGGAACCGCCGCCAGCATCGCGTCCGCTTCCAGCTTGCGCGCCGGCAGGTCCAGGCCGCCTTTGTGGCGTTTGGCCTCGCGCACGCCCGCGCGGGTCAGCGGCAGCACGCGCGCGATCCGCGCCGAGAGATCCAGCGACCACGCGATCGCCGCCGGATGGTGCAGCTTGCCTGGCGTCACGATGTGGACCTTCATGGCGCCTCGCACGCCCTGTCGCGGGCACAGGTGCGCATTGCGCGGCAGATCGCGCCCGGCGTCAACTCCGCGGTGCGGCGCGCAAGTCCGGGTGACAGTTGGATGACCGCCGCATCTTCCCGCCCGCTGCCAAGCCGCTATGCTGCGGGGTCTCAACCGGAGGTTCCATGTTTCGTCGCCTGCCCCTGCCGTTTTTCGCCCTTCTGGTCGCCTGTTCGCCGGCTGCCAAGACGTTCACGCCGCCGGACGACATGCCGTTCCTGCACGTTATCCAGACGCCCGGCCAGCTGCCGTACATCGCCGACGCCTACGGCCGCCAGGTGATCCTGCGCGGCGTGAACAGCGAAGGCCTGGAGGACGAGGCGTGGCGCAGTGATCCGCTGAAGATGCCGATGTATTACCCGACCGATCCGGCGGCGTATCTGGGCAAATGTCCGGCGAATTCCAACGAAGTTGCGGCGCCGCTCTGCGAGGTCGAGGCTGGCAAGGGCCGGTACGCGCAGTCGTCGGCTTTTGATTCCCAGAATGATTTCGCGCAGATGCGCCAGCGCGGCTTCACGTTTATCCGCCTGGCGCTGTCCTGGAGCCAGCTGGAAGCAGAGCCCGGCAACTACCAGACGCCGTACCTGGAGCAGGTCGCGCAGGTCGTGTCGTGGGCCAAGGAGCAGGGCGTGTACGTGCTGCTGGACATGCACGAGGATCAGTTCTCGCGATCGATTCAGGCCGACCCGGCCAAGCCATGCGCGCAAGGCACCGATCCGTCAGGTGGTTTTGACGGCGCGCCGGGCTGGGCAGCGCTCACGGATGGCCAGCCTTCCTGCGAGTCGTTTGGCCAGTCGGTGCTGAATGCGGCGGTGTCGGCGGCATTTGAGAACTTCTGGCGCAACGCCGAGGCGCCGGTTGCTCAGGGCAGCGCGCCAGGAAAAGGCTTGCAGGATCACTGGATTGGCGCCATGGCCGCGCTTGCCAAGCGCTTCAAGGACGAGCCCGCGGTCATCGGCTACGAGATCATCAACGAGCCCCAGCCCGGCGGCATTGCGGCCTACGACGTCAGCGACAACTACCTGTACCCGTTCTACGCGCACGTCATCCAGGCGCTGACCGGCGTGCGCGACGGCTTGCCGGACTGCGCCACCCTGCCCGCCGCGGCGACCTGCGCGTATCCGGACCTCGGCATCCACGACACCAACCACCTTGTGTTCTTTGAGCCGATCGCCGTGCGCAACCTCATCGACTACTCGCCGCAGCATTCCAAGCCATTTTCCAGCTATCCCAACCTGGTGTTCGCGCCGCACACGTACACGCACGTGTTCACGATCGACTCCTCGTTCCTGGGCTTCAACGCGCAAAACAGCCCATACCCGCCCAGCTACGATTACGCCTACGCCACCGCTGCGGCCGAGGCGATCACGATGGGCACGGCGGTTTTCGTCACGGAATTCGGCGGCGGTTCGGGCGACGACGCGATCACGCTCGCGGGCGAATCGCGCGCGCAGGAGCACTGGGGCGTCGGCGCCTCGCTGTGGACCTGGAAATCCAACTGCAGCCTGGACCCGAAGGCGACGTGCGACGGCGCGTGGGCGTTCTTCGCGACGGCACCTTCGGGCCCGGGACCGCAACCGCAGAGCGGTCCGCCGGTGCCCTCGCGGGAAAAATACATGGTGCGCGTGGTGCCGCGGGCGACCAGCGGTCGGCTCGTGGACTACGCGTATGACCCGGACACGCGCGCATTCGCCCTGCACGCCACGCAAGCGTCCGCGACCGCCGTGGGCGACAAGGCACACGAGACGCTTGTCTGGATCGCCGCAGACGTGACCGGCGCGGTCGCGGTGAGCGGTGCCGCGGTCCTGGACGAGGTGCAGACGATGCCCGATGGCAACCAATTCGCCTGGATCGCACCGACTGGCAGCGCGCCGTACACGGTGACCGTGGGCGACGCCGCCGCGCTGGATGCCAAGCTGACCGCCGCGCCGGCGCGGCAGCCGATCGACCAGCCGACCGCGAGCGCGACCTTCAAGAAGTTTGTCCTGGATTTGGAGAACTCGCCCGACGCGAACTTGGCGACCAAGGCCACGCTTTTGCAGGGGATTGTCGAGGACGTCCTGAAGATCGCCTGGTAGAGGCGGCTACTCGATTTCCGTCAGCTCTTCGGGCTCGTCATCGCGCGCCAGCGCCGCCAGCTCCAGCGCTTCCTCGTCTTCCATCGCCAGTTCCGGGTCGTCGACCAGCGCCTGCGCGTCGCCGGCCTGCCATTTCACGCCCTGCCAGACCAGATCGGTGTAGGGCTCAGCTGAATCGTCATCACCGGCGATCTCATGGACCCAAGCCGGCTCCACAAGCTCCAGCTGCGGCGCGTCGGCAAACAAGCGCTCCAGCTCGTAGTACGCGCGCACCGGCTTGTGAAAGATGTGCACAACGATGTCGCCAAAGTCGATCAGCACCCAGCGCCCCGTCCGCCGGCCTTCCTCGCCGATGGCCTTTTGCCCCAGCTTCTTGCGCACTTCGTCTTCGACGTTGTCGGCAATCGCCATCGCCTGCCGCTCATTGCGCGCCGAGGCAATCACCATGAAATCGGTGTACTGGACGATCTCCTTGACGCGCAGCGCCATGACATCAAATCCTTTTTTCTCCCAGATCGCCTCAACCACCGTGAGCGCCAGCTTCTTGGAATACGCTGCGCTGTCGACCATTACGCTATCTGTCATTTCCGCTCCATCCTGTACCGTTGTGCCTGAACTTTATTGGCGAATATGACCGTCGCCGACAATCAGCCAGCGTTCGGTCGTCAGCGAATCCAAGCCCATCGGCCCGTACGCGTGCAATTTGCTTGTTGAAATCCCGATCTCCGCGCCCAGCCCGAGGCAGCTGCCGTCGTTCAACCGGGTCGACGCATTCACCACGACGCATGACGCATCCACGCCTTGCGCAAACCGGTGCGACGCCGCGATCTCGCGCGTCAGGATGCCTTCCGTGTGCCGCGAGCCGAACCGGCGGATGTGCGCGAGCGCGCCGTCCAAGTCGTCCACGACGTGCATCAGGCAGACAAGATCGAGAAATTCATGACCATAATCCTGTGGTTGCGCCGGAACCGCCAATCCGCCCGCCCGCGCGATCGTCCGCTCGCACGCCCGCACCTGCACGCGCGCGGCCGCGAGCGCCTGCACCAGCATCGGCACGGCCTCATCGGCGATCGCCGCGTCCACCAGGATCGCCTCGGCGGCATTGCACACGCCCGGCCGCTGGGCCTTCGCGTTCACGACGACGCGCGTCGCCTGGTCCAGATCGGCCGCGCTGTGGACATAGAGGTGACAGACGCCCTGGTAGTGCTGGATGACCGGCACGCGCGCCACTTGCATAATAAAATCAATAAGCTGCGTGCCACCGCGCGGAATACACAGGTCCAAGCCATCGCGCTCCGACACCAGCGCCTCAATCGCGGCGCGCTCCGCCGTCGCCGGCTGCTGGACCGCATCGGGCGGTAGCCCCACGTCCCGCAGCGACCCGCGCAGGATCTCGATGAGCGCCGAATTGCTGTGGAGCGCTTCTGAACCGCCGCGCAGCACCACCGCGTTGCCCGCCTTGAGACACAGCGCCGCGGCATCGATCGTCACGTTCGGCCGCGATTCGTACACCATGCCGATCACGCCGAGCGGGACGCGCTGCTTGCGGACCTCGAACCCTTGTGGCCGCACTTCGCCCGCCGTCAGCCGGCCCACGGGATCGGCCATCGCGGCGATCTCGTGCAGCGCGGTTACCAGCCCCTGGATCGCACGGTCATCCAGCCGGAGACGGTCGACCATCGCGCCGGAACGTCCCGCTTGCTCGGCGTTGTCCAGGTCGCGGCGATTGGCGACCGCGATCGCCGCGCGTTCAGCCAGCAGCCGGTCCGCCAGCTCCAGCAGCCAGCGGTTCTTCTGCGCGCCCGGCGCCTGCGCCATCGTCCACGACGCCTCGCGCGCCCGCTGGAGGACAGCGCGCGTCTCAGTTCGCAAAGCGGCGGGAAGATGGCTCACAATTCGTCGCTCCAGCCATAGGACTCGCAGCAGGGTAGGAGGCGGCGGGGTCGCCGTCAACGGTCTTCAGCCCGCGACCGCACGCGCGACACCGCGGTCGCCAGAGGGTTTCGCACATTATGAGACGTCGCGGCGGACAGCTTTTGGGTCGTCGACGCAAGGACGCGGCGCCAGACGCGCTGGACGCGAAGAGGTCGACGGATGCGGCGTACGAGACCGGACAAGCCGCGTCGCGCAAGGCGCCGGGCGGCGCCAGTCGTGCAAGAATCCCGGCCATTTTCCGCGCAAGCATCAGGCAAAAGACCGCGGGGATTTCAGGATTTTGCGAGCCATTTGTGCCTTTCAATCCGCCGGGATCGGCAAGAATTCCTTGCGCGCGCGCGTGCTCGCCCTTACGCTGCGACGGTTTGGCGGCCCACCGTGGCTTGAGGCACATGTGATTCAACGCAAATCCAGTGATCAAATCCGCAAGATGCGCGCCGCGGGCGTGATCGTCGGCGACACGCTGCGCATGCTGCGCGGGCTGTGCGTGGAAGGCGCGACGCTGAAGGACCTCGATCGCGCGGCCGAGACGCTAATCCGCAGCCGCGGCGCCAAACCGACATTCAAAGGATACCACGGGTTTCCGGCCACGCTTTGCATGTCCTTGAACAGCGAGGTCGTCCACGGAATTCCCAACGGCCGCAAGCTCAAGAGCGGCGACATCCTCTCGATCGACTGCGGCGCCACAAAAGACGACTGGGTCGGCGACGCGGCGATCACCGTCATGGTCGGCGCCGTAACGCCCGAGGTCGCCGCGCTGGTCGAACAGACGCGGCTGAGCCTCGCCGCCGGCATCGCCACCGCCAAGGTCGGCGCGCGGTTGGGCGACATCGGCTGGGCCATCGAGTCGGTGATCACCAAGAAAGGCTACGGGATCGTGCGCG
Organism: uncultured Myxococcales bacterium; assembly: GCA_903929795.1. Taxonomy (GTDB): domain Bacteria; phylum Myxococcota_A; class UBA9042; order UBA9042; family UBA9042; genus CAIYBN01. Next base: position 8,346 of record CAIYWC010000189.1, read on the forward strand.
ATTACTGCGGCCACGGCGTCGGCCGCGCGCTGCACGAGGATCCGCAGGTACCCAACTATGGCAAGCCCGACACCGGACCGCGCATCCAATCGGGCTGGTGCCTCGCGCTGGAGCCGATGGTCAACCTCGGCGGCGACGACGTGCACACGCTGGGCGACGGCTGGACGGTCGTGACCGATGACGGCAAGCCGTCCGCGCATTGGGAGCACTCGATCGCCATTACCGACGAGGGCGTGGAGATCCTGACGTTGACGTCCGATGGCGAGTGGGCGTAGACCGCTGGCATGAAGAGCACGTGGCAATCGATTCTGGCAGTGGCGGCGCTCCTGGCGGCATGCGGGACGCCGGCGGCGGCGGCCAAGGACGACACGGCGCAAGATGCGGCGGTCGATGGTCTCGAAGACGTGGCGCTCAGCGACGCGACGACGCCCAGCGATGCCGTGGATGCGGCCGCCGATGCGACGCCCCAGGACGTGCAGGCGCTGTGCCTGACCGTAACCCCGAATCCCATCGATTTTGGCTCGGTCAAGCTGGGCAGCGGCGGGCTGCTGCACCCGGTCATCGCCAACTGCGGGCTTTTGGGCGTGTGCCTGACCGACCTGGAATTGCGGCTGCAAATGGCCAATGTCGGCGATTATGAACTGGTTCTGTCGGGCCTGCAGGCGATTTGCCCCGGTATGGACTTGAAGAAAGGCCCGAGCCCGACCGCCCCGTGCTGCCTGGCGCCCAACGCGAGCGTGACGCTGGACCTCTATTTCACGCCCCAGCAGGTCGGGACCGAGAGGACCGCGCAAATCTGGGTTCGTTGGAACGGCGCGCAGATCACCGTGCCCATCGACGGCACGGCGACGGCCAACTGAAGTTCTTTTCAAGGCTGCCGCGGCAAAATCCGCACACGCGCGAATACCTTCCGGAGCCCAAGCTCCCGGAGGTGCTGATGTGGTGGTTTGGCACGAATTGCGCGGGCTGCGGCGTTCGCTTGGCGCTGGGCACAACCAACTGTTTTTGCGAAGGTTGTCTGCCGGCGGTGGAGCGCGCGCAGCAGTGGCGGCCCGTCGGGACGCTGCCGATCGCCGCGGCCTGGGCGTACACGGGCCCGCTGCAGGCGTGGATTGCCCGGTGCAAGAACGGGATGCTCAGCGACCCGCGCGCGCTCCTGCCGCCCATGCGCCAGCTGCTGGAGCAAGTGACCCAGGACGACGCGGTGCTGCTTGTGGCGGTTCCGCCCGAGCCGACGCGGTTGCGCCAGCGCGGCCTGCACGTGCCGGATCTGCTGGTCGACCAGCTGCGTGGCCCGCGGGCGCAGCGTGCGTGGCTGCTCGAACGGTTGGATCGCGCACCGGTGCGCCGCGATCGCGTGCGTGCGCCTCCCGTGTTGCGCGCGCTCGGGACCCATGCGCCGCGGCCGATCGTGCTGGTCGACGACGTCGTGACGACGGGCCAAACCCTGACGACGGCGGCCGATGCGCTGCGGGGCGCTGGGCTGTCCGTGCTGGCGGCGATCTGCCTGATGGACGCGCGACCCCAGGTCCTGGCGCAGGTCCTGGCTCAGGGGTGAAAAACGGTCGCGGTGGCCCAGCCGGCCCAGGCCCCGCCGGCCAGCACCGCAGCGGCGGCCGCCTGGACCAAGCCCGCGGCGCGCAGCACGACCTGCGAAGTACTGCGCGTGCGGACGAGCGCCGTCAGCGCGAGCGCCAGCAAGGCCAGCGCGACCGGGTCGGCCAGCCAAGTCGGGCCCCAGAGCGCCGGGGCAATCACCGCCAGCAGCGTCAGCGCCAGGCTGGCGGCGAGGCCAGCGCATGCGTCCAGGCGGAAATCCGCGGGCGCGAAGTCGGCGCGCAGCAACACCAGCAGGGAACCCACCCGCGCTACGGCCAGCGCCACCGCGGCCAGGTTCCGCCCGTGTGAGGCGGCGGTGAGGAGCGGAAATCCCGGCGCGTGGGCCGGCAGCCGCCACGCCAGCGCGGTCTGGCCAGCGAGCAGCAGGAGCGCAGCCAGCGGCAAAAGCGGCGCGAGAGATCGCAGGAGCGGCCGCGGGCGGCGCACCGCGACCCAACCGAGCAGCACGGTCAGGAACAGCAGGCCGCGTGCCAGCCGGTCGGCGAGAAACCAGAACCCTGCGAGCCCTGTTGCGTCCACCTCGCCCGGCCCGACAAACTGCCAGCGCGCGGCGACCTGGGCGAACGGTAGCTCGGCGACCACCTGCGCCGGTTGCACCAGCGCATCGCCCAGCGGCGCGAACGGCAAGAGCGCCAGGAGCAGCGCGAGCGGCCAGCGCATGCCGGCTTGCAGCGTTGCGCCAACACCCAAGCTGGCAGCGAGCGCGGTCGGCAGGGTCCAGATGAGCGTTGGCCACAGCGCGAGGTTCGCCGACGGCTGCAGCACCGCAACCGGCAGCCACAGGAGCGCGAGCCGCGCGCACAGGGACCGCTGCGCCGGCTGGACCAGGCCGCGTGACAGCAGCGCCACGACGACGACGCCGCCCACCAGACCGGGGCCCGGCGCGGCAATCAGCAGCGGCAACGCCAGCAGCAGCGCGAGGACCGCGGTCACCGGCCGCGCCTGGAACGCCAGCAGGAGCAACGGCGGCGCCAGCAGCAGCGCGAGCGCGGACACCTGGAGCGAATCAATCGCCAGCGCGGGCAGGTGAATCATGGCTGGCTGGCCTCGGCGCGACTGGCTGGGCGCCGCAACGCGCGCAGGAACACGGCACCCAGCCCGAGGAACGCGACCACCAGCGGCCACCCTGGGCGCGACGGCGCCACTTGAATCCGCACGCGGTCCTGGCCGGCAACGAGCGCGGTCGCTGGCGCTCGCGGCAGCACATCCGGGGACGCGAGCAGGCGGACCGTAGGCGCCGCGCCGCGATCCGTCACGAGAACCAGCGGTCCGGCCTCGGTGCTCAGCTGCGGCTGGAGGTGGACCGAGAGCGAAGGCGCTTCCGCCTGGGCGTTTTGCTCAAGCGCGACGGCAAAGATAGCGGGATCGCCCGGTTTCGCTCGCCAGTTCAGGGTCATGTGCGTGGGCGCGGGCGCGGACGACGTCGCCATCCACGTGATTTGTTCGCCCTGATCGACGGCCGGCGCGCCCGACGCCAGCGTCACGCGGTGGCGCAGTCCGGCGCCTTCGACGGCGCAATCGAGCGTTTCCGAGCCGGCCCGCCGCTGACACTGTGCTTGCCAGCGACCGGGCGCCGGCGCTGGACCGCCGCCGTCGGCCATGGCAGCGGGCACGGTGGCGAGATCGGCACCGACGACGACATCAAGCGAGACCGGCGGTGCACCAGCGGTCGCGCGGGCCCAAGCGCCCAGCACGGTCGGCAACGCGACAACCAGCAGCGCGTGCTCCGCGCGCCACCGAGGTCGCTGGGCCAGCAGGATCGCCAGCGCGGCAAACGCCGTCAGCCCGCCGAGCAGCCAAACTGCCAGCGACCACGCCAGCGCATCCAGCCCAAGCGCGTGGAGCGCAAGCAGCTCACTGCGCGGCAGGCCATCGGTGGCCATGTCGGCGGCGTGCAGCTGTGGAACCTGGGTGCCCAGCCAAATGACGGCAGCCCAAAGCACGGCGAGCAGGGGGAGGGTGTTGGGCGCGCACGCCAGGTCCAGCAGCACGTCGGCCAGCGGACGCGACGCAGAGACCGTCAGCGTGTGCACCGCCGGACGGACACCGGGCGGACGCGCACTGGGTGGATCTGTCACGAGTCGACGAAATGAACCGTCACGCGCTGCTGGCGCAGGGCGGCGGCGGCATGGACGAGGTTGCGGATGGCGCGGGCCGTGCGGCCCTGTTTGCCGATCACTTTGCCGATGTCTTCACGCCGGACGAACAGCCGCAGGACAACGCCCTGCTCGCCGGTTTCTTCGTCGACGCGCACGTCTTCCGGGTGATCGACCAGGACGCTGGCGAGATAATGCAGAAATTCGCGCATTCTTGCTCTCCAAGCCAACAACCAGCTTGCCAAGAATCCGGCAAGCGCGCGAAATTACGCGCGATCGAGCTGGCGAACAAGCGAAGCGACGGTATCGGAAGGCGTCGCGCCAACGCCGACCCAGTGGTCGTACCGGGCGCGCTCAAGCGTCACGCGGCCGTGGGCAGCGCCCTTGGCGGCGGGATCGTACGTGCCGATCTGCTCGAGGAAACGGCCGTCGCGGCGCGCTTCGTTCGGCGCGGCAACGATGCGGTAGTACGGGTGTTTTTTGCCGCCAAAGCGGGCCAGACGGATGCGAACGGACATGAGACCTCGGCAATTTGACCGGCACCGGGACACGGCGCGGGGGTGAAAAGTCTAATGGCGATCGCGGGTCCTGTCAATCTGATCCGTCACCGGCCGCCGCGTCATCGCGCCGCAGCACCGCGGCCATCTGCGCGTGGACGGCCGCGACGAGCCCTTCGCGGTCGGTCCCGGCGGTCGGCACCGGCGGCAGGATCGTCACATGGACTGCGCGTTGCGTCCGAGGCACCCGCGCGCCGTAGGGCAGCACATCCGCGGTTCCGCGCAGCACGACCGGCAGGATCGGCACGCCGGCTTGCTGCGCCAGCCAAAACCCGCCCTTCTTGAACGGCTGCAGCTGGCCGTCGCGCGAACGCGTGCCTTCCGGAAAGACGAGCACGCTCTGCCCTGCCCGCACGCGATCGGCCGCCGCCTGCATCGCCGCCACGGCCTTGCCGCTGTCGCCGCGGTCGACGAACACGGCGCCCGTACGGCGAATAATGGCACCGAAAATCGGCACTTTCAGCAGCTCCCTCTTCGCCACGTAGGTCATGCCGGTCGGCACGTCGGCAAAAAGCACGAGCGGATCAAAGTTGGACTGGTGATTGGCGACGATGACGTACGGCTGGCCGGGCTGCACATGCGCCGCGCCGGACACGTGCACGCGCGTCTGCACCGCGTCCAGCTGCGCCCGCGCCCAGCGCGCCTGGTGCTGCTCGACCGCTGCCATCTGACCACGCGCCGCCGACCACATCGCCAGCGGGCCGCGTCCGAGCGTCTGCGCCGCCATCACCGCCCAGTATTTGACGCCCAGCCGTGCGATTGCCATGCGCCAAAACGTAGCGCTTGCACAGTGAGCCGGCAAGTCCGCGTGTTGTGTGAACGTTCACCGTGAGTTTGCTTGCCGCGCGGGGCAGCAATCCGGTACGCTGACTGATTGCGCCGATGGTTGACAACCGGCGAGGTAAACGGACGATGCGGACGCAGTCGACGAACTTCCCAAACGTCCTCTTTCGCGGGCAGTTGGCGCCGGTGGTCGCTGCGGCTTTGGTGTGTGCGGCCGCGCTCGCGTGCAGTTCTCCGGCGGCCAGCGTGGACACCGACGCGGGCAGTGACGCCGTCAGCGCCGGCGATGTGGGCCCCGAGCTTGGCGCGGGCCAGATCTGCCTGCCAGGCACGGCAACATCCTGCGCAACCACCGATTACGTCACACGCTGCAACGACACCGGCACGGCGATCGAGACCGTGCTCTGCACCAACGCCGACGGCGATCCGACCAAGTGTTTTGACGCCGGGCGCTGCTCGGACTGCGTGCCGGGCCTGAGCAAGCGCTGCGCGCCGACCGACTCCACGCTGGTCGAGCGCTGCGACGACACCGGCAACTGGACCACCGACCAGCAATGCGACGCATCCACCGGCCAGCAGTGTGCGCCGGGCGGATTGTGCCAAAAAGCGTGCGATATCAATGTGAAAGCCAACAGCTACGTCGGATGCGCGTTTTGGGCGACGGACCTCGACAACGCGTTCGTGCCCGGCGGCGGGCGCAGCTACTTTGACGCCGCGAACGCGCAGTACGCGATCGTCGTGTCCAACCCGTCGGACAAGCTGACGGCGACGGTCAAGATTACCTATTTTGAGGACGGTCAGGAATTGCCGCAAACCGTCGATTCGGCCGGCAATCCGTTGCCCTTGGATCCGCTGGCGCCTGGCGATCTGCGCGTGTTCAACATGCCGCCGCGCAACATCGACGCGACTTCGTCGACGTTTCAGGCATGGCGCGTCACGTCGACTGCGCCGATCGCGGCGTACCAGTTCAATCCGCTGGAAAATGTCGGCGTGTACTCAAACGACGCGTCGCTGCTGCTGCCCGAAGAGCTGCTGGGCACGTATTACATCAACATGACGCGGGAAGAGACCTTCTCGATTTTACGCGGCTTTTTGACCGTGGTCGCGACGCAGCCCGGCCAAACCAACGTCACCATCACGTTTCCGACGCCCGACAACGACGCGACCGGCACGACGTGGCCGTTGCTGACACTGGCGAGCCAGGACGGCGCGATCAAGTCCTACAAGAGCGGAGAATCTGGGTCGTTTACGCTGACGCAGTGGGGCACGCTCAACATCGAGACCAATCTGGTCGGCGCGGACCTGACCGGCGCGATCATTCTGGCCGACAAGAAAATCGCGGTGTTCGGCGGCAGCGAGGCGTCCAACGTGCCCAACACCAACCACTGCGACGTGGCCAAGTGCCAGCCCGGCGACCTCGATGCCGGCCAGAAATGCGGGCACTGCGTCTGGGACGGCAAGACCCAATGCGCAAGCAATGACGACTGCGGCAGCTTTGTCACGTGCTGCGCCGACCACCTGGAACAGCAGCTCTTTCCGGTCAATGTGTGGGACAACCACTACGTGGCGGTCAAGCTGTACCCGCGCGGCAAGGAACGCGATGCGTGGCGCTTCATGGCCGCGACTCCGGGCACGAAAATCACGCTGTCGCCCAGCCCGATCGACCCCAAGGGCAAGGCGGTCAGCGTGCCGGTGCTGGGGACGGGTGAGTGGTATGAGTTTGAAACAATAGACAATTTTGAGATTACCTCCAAGCATGAGGATGGCTCGCCGGCGCCGATCCTGGTCGGCCACTTCATGGAGAGCCAGGACGCCCCGGATCCGGGCGCGCAGCCGGGCGACGCGGGGACGGGCGATCCGTCCTTCATGCTCGCGATTCCGTCGGCGCAATGGCGTTCCGACTACGTGTTCCTGGCGCCGGACAAATACAGCTTCAGCTACGTGTCGGTCGCCGCGCCGATTCACCGGGTCTGCGCGCTCGCAACCGCACACCAGGGCGCGGTCTGCACGACGGACAGCGACTGTGGCGCCGGCGCCGCCGCGAATTCCTGCGCGGATGACACGGCGGTCACGTTCGACGGCCAGCTGATCCCGCCCGACCAATTCTTCAATGCTTCCAAGAACTACAAGGCCGCGCGGTTCGCCGTCAATCCGGGGCCGCACACGATCCACGGGCTTCCGGTGCTGGGACCTGACGGCAAGCCGGCGGCGTCGCGGGTCGCGGTCGACGTGTATGGCTACGACCAATACGTGTCCTACGGCTATCCGGCCGGGCTGGACCTGAAGGATTTGCAGTACGTTACGCAGCCCGGGCCGTAGCCGCCCAGGCCTGGTAGCCAGTGGCTGAATCACGCTCCGGGGCCAAGGCCCAGCGTGGGGTTTGAAGGAGTCAGCATGAATCCGCAGCGCCCGTCGTTTCTCCAGCCCAGAGCCATGCTACTGCTGGGCGCACTCCAATTGGCGCTGCTGGCCGGCTGCGGCGCGAAGTCGCCAGGGAACGGCGCCAGCGCGGCGACGCAGGATGCGGTCGGAACGGACGCGATCGCCGGACCGGATGCCGTGGACGCCGGCGATGCAACGACGCAGACCCAGAACGTTTTCTCGCTGCAATCCGTCACCCCCGCGCAAGGTCATACCGGCGGCGGCGAGCCGGTCACGCTCACGGGCCACGGCTTCTCGGACGGTGTGCAAGTGCTGTTCGGAACTGCGCCGCTGGACCCGTCGGTGGTGTACGTCGTGGACGAAGCGACGATCCAGGTGACCACGCCACCGCATGAGAGTGGCCCCGTGGATGTGACCGTCGCGCTGCCAGGGTCGCCGCCGCAGGTCGCGGTGCTGCCCAGGGCGTTCCTGTATTACAACGATGTGGTGCTGACCAAAGTCGACCCGCCGCAGGGGCCGACCGCGGGCGGGACCGCGATCAGCATCCACGGCACGGGCTTCAGCGGCGACTGCCAGGTGCTTGTCGGCGGCAAACAGGCGCTGAACGTGCAGATCGTCGCAGACGACACGCTGACGGCCATCACGCCGCCGGGCACATTCGGGCCCGTACCGGTGCATGTCATCAACGCGCGCGGCACGGGCTTGCTGAAAGACGGCTTCGCCTACACCGCGGCGCCAACCATCACGTCGGTCGCACCCGCGGCAGGCCCCACGGCGGGCGGCACACAGGTCATCGTCTACGGCACCGGCCTGAGCGCGGACGTCGACGTGCGGATCGGCAGCGGCAAGGCGACCGTCCTGAGCGTGAGCGGCAGCACCCAGGCGCACGTCGCCACCCCGCCTGGCACCGCGGGCAAGGCCGACGTCACCGCGACGACAGCGTTTGGCGCCAGCACCTTGCCGGGCGGCTACGTGTACTCCGACGACCAGGGTCAGGCCGCCACGCAAATCCTGTCGATCGCGCCGCCGTCCGGGCCACTCGCGGGCGGCAACACTGTCGCTGTCATCGCGACCGGCTTGGTTGCCAAGAGCGACTCCACGATCCTTTTTGGCCAAAAGCTGGCTGAAATCCTCAGCGTCGACGCGGTTGCACACACGGCGCTCGTGCGCGTGCCCGCCGGCGCGACGACCGGCGCGGTCGACGTCACGCTGATGACCTCCAAAGGTAACGACAAAGCCACGGGCGGCTACACGTACAGCGACGCGCTGACGCTCAGCGGCGTCGCACCCGCGTCCGGCCCCAGCACCGGCGGCACGGGGATCGTCCTCACCGGCAGCGGCTTTGCCAAGGGCACGGTCAACGTCAAGATCGGCGCACTGGCGGCGAGCGGGCTGTCCGTCGTCAGCGACACCGAAATTCACGCCACTACGCCGCCGGGCCAGCCGGGCTACGCGGACGTCACGGTGTTCAACGACACCAGCGCGGTCACCTTGGCCGGTGGTTTTGCCTACACGGGCAGCAAGCTGGCGCTGTATGTCGTCTACCCGCCGCTGGGCGCGCAGGCGGGCGGCACGCTCGTGCACGTGTACGGCCAGGGCTTTGACGCCAACCTCGCGGTCACGTTTGGCGGCAACCCCGCGACGCACTTCACGTTTATCGATCCAGGCCACGTCACGGTCAAGACGCCGGCCGGCAAGGTCGGCGCGGTCGACGTCAGCGTCACCGGCGGCGACGCCAAGGCGACATTGACAAAAGGTTACGCGTACTTTGACCCGATGTCCGGCAACGGCGGCACCTGGGGCAGCGCGATCGACGGCGCAATCAACATCACCGTGCTTGACGCCAGCAGCAACGCGCCGATCCCGGATGCATTCACGATGCTGTGGACCGACCCGACAACGCCCTACCAGGGCTTCACCAACGCCGACGGCCAGATCACATTCTCCGGCGATGATCTGACCGGCAAGCAGATGATCTCCGCGTCCAAGACCGGCTATGACGCCTCGTCCGTCGTGCTGTTCAACGCACAAAACGTCACCGTGCACTTGAATCCGACCTCGCCGCCGTCGCCAGGCAGCCCGCCGCCGGGCCAGATTCCGCCGACGATCGCCGGCCACGTCATCGGCGTCGACAAGTACGTGTTCATCCCCGACGGCGACTGCAATGCGTACGCCGGCCAGGGCCAAGTCCCCGGAGCGACGTGCAATTCCTGTACCGCGGACAGCCAGTGCGGCGCCGGATTCGCGTGCGTGGACATCGGCCCGGACGGCAATGGCATCGCCAACGGCACGCGCTGCGTCGCGGATTGCAGCCAGGGCCAAGGCTGTCCGGCGCAGTTCAAGTGCGCGGGCGTGGGCACGGCCGGTTTCCGCTGCATTCCGGCGGCGGGCGAGCTTGCCGCGTTCTGCCTGCACTCCAAGCCGGACGTGTTCAGCCAGGACGACTATCCCGCCGAGGGCGCCGCCTTCCTCGCCGATCCGCTCAACGCCTACGCCTACAAGATCGACGTCGCACCGGGTGAGCAGGCGGTCATCTGCTTTGGCGGCTACAAGACGTTCGGCGCCGTGCTGCAAGCCGACAATCCGCAGTCGATGGCCGCGTTTACGCCGACCGTCATGGGCGTCCAGCGCCACATCATGGTCCAGCCGGAGCAGCAGGTGACGGGCATCGACGTGAAGCTGGACATTGCGCTGGGCCAATCCGCGGCGGTTCGCCTCGACCAGCCGCCGGTGTGGGGCCAGCCGAACGCGTCGATCATCAACTTCGTCCAGCCGCAGCTGATCCTCGGCTCGGATGGCGCGCTGCGCTGGCCGGTCGATGCATACAAGTTCTCGTTTGACACGGATCCGGCGCTGTTGACCCTGACAAACCTGCCCGCGAGCTTCACCGGCGTGCTATCGGACGCGTCTCTGACGCTCGAGACGTTCGTTTTTGACCTGAACCAGGCGACGCAGCTGCCGCGCTCCATCAACATCAAGGACAACGTGCGTACGCTGGCGGACGACCGCATGATCCGGCGCCTGGTGGGCGGCAGCTTCGAATGGCTGGAAACCGGCGTGAAAAAGAACATTTACGGCTTGTGGGGCACCAGCGCGCAGAACATCTTCGCGGTCGGCGCGCTGGGGACGCTGTGGCATTGGGACGGCGGCGGCTGGACCCAGCAGGTGTCGCTCGCCAAGACGGATTGGCGCGGCATCTTCGGCGTCGACGCGCAGGACATTTTCGCCGTCGGCCTCAGCGGCGCGGCTGCGGTGTTCGACGGCCTGACCTGGAAAGCCGTGCCCGTGGCCGGCAACCAGAACCTGACTGGCGTGTTTGCCGCGCAAGGCCCCAGCGGCATCGTCGCATTTGCCTCGAGCCAGTCGGGGATCTACCAGTTCGACAAGGCGGCGGGCTGGCAGAAGAACGGCAATCTTTACAGCAACTTTCTCGCCATTCACGGCAGCGACGCCACGCACATGTGGGCCGTCGGCATGACCGGCGCGTTGGCCGTCTGGGACGGCGTCAGCTGGCAGAACCAGGCATCCGGCACGTCCATCGCGCTGCACGATGTCTGGGCCGCGAGCCCGACGCTGGTCTATGCGGTGGGCGAAAACGGCGTGATCCTCAAATTCGACGGCAAGTCGTGGAAGCCCATGAATTCAGGCGTATCGACGACGCTCGCGTCGGTCTGGGGCAATGCCGGCGACGACGTCTGGGCGGTTGGCGCGCGCGGCGTTGTCCTGCACTACAACGGCAAGACCTGGACGCCGCTGGCCGGCCAGCCATTGGACAAGCTGCTGGACGCGGTGTGGACCTCGCCGGCGGGCGACCTGTTCGCGCTGGGCGAGCAAGAGTTGCTCATCACGCCGCTGCTCTACCCGCCGCTGGCGGTGATGCCGCTGCCCGATGGCGTGCTGACTGGCAACACGCTGCAATGGAGCGTGGACACCAGCTACCCGGAGCCGCACTTCAACTGGGTGACGATCGGCATTCCGAGCCCGATGGCGCCGACGGACCCGAGCAAGGACACGCCGGTGTGGAATATCGTGCAAAAAGGCAGCGTGAGCGAGGTCGTTTTGCCCGATTTTCCGTCGATTCAGGGCACGCCCGGGATTCCCAAGGGCCAGCAGCTGCGCCTGACCATCATCCGCGGCTACAAGGAAGGCTTTGACATCGACGCCTATTCCGAGACGGACCTGAGCCCGTACTACTGGCACGCGTGGGCGGAACACCAGTTCCTGTTTACCGCGCAATAATCATCGCTTGCGCGGCACCAGCCTGCGCTGTGGAATCCCCGTGACCAACCCGATTTTGCAATGGCGAACCCTGGCGTGCACCGCGATCCTCGCGTTGGGCGCGGCGTGCGGCTCGCCGGCCAGCGGCTCCGGCGCAGACGCAAGCACAAAGAGCGACGCCACCAGCGACAGCCAGCTGGGCGACGCGACCGCCGACACGGCCCACAGCGACGCGGATGTCGGCCCGCCCAGCCTTCTGACCGCGCGCTCGCTCCAGTTCACCGAAGACCTGACCGCCGCTTGGGGCAACGCCGGCGATGACGTGTGGTTCGTCGGCAAGGCTGGCCGTGTCCTGCACTGGAACGGCGCGACGCTCAGCCCGCGCAACGCCGGAACCACAAAGGATTTATTCGGCGTTTGGGGTCGAAGCGCGAGCGAAGTCTACCTCGTCGGCGACGGCGTGTTGCTGCGTTGGGACGGCGCCGCCTGGACCGATGAAGCGCCCGCGGGCACGGCGATCCTGCGCGGCGTGAACGCGCCGGTCGATGGCTCCACGGTCGTGGCGTGCGGCGACGGCGGCGTGGTGCTGCGCCGCACCAGCAGCGGGAAATGGCAGCCCGAGGAGACCGCCAGCAAGCTCAATTTGCAGGCGATCTGGGCGATGAGCGACAGCCAGATCTGGGCCGTGGCGGAGCAAGGCCGCGCGCTGCACCTCTCGGGCGGCGCCTGGAGCGAGAGCGACATGCCCGGCGCGGCAAGCCGGACGTTGCGCGCGGTGGTCGGCAGCGTGGACGGTCGCCTCTTCGCGTGCGGCGACGGCGGCTATCTCGCGGTCACGGACGACACCGCCACCTGGCAGGAGACGCTGGCCAACGACGGCGACACGCCGCGCGACCTCAAGGGCCTGTGGGCGGTCAGCGCAACGGAGGCATGGGCGCTGGGCAGCGCCGGCGCGCTCCTGCATTACGTCAGCAAAAAGTGGGAGTTGGACACGATCGCCGGCACATACATGAAAGTCGCCGACTTCAGCGGCCTTTTTGGCGCGATCGACAGCAACGGCCAGCCGTATGCGTTTGGCGTCGGCCTCGCAGGCGCGGGCGTGGTCTTTGCCGCGGGCCAGCCCGACAGCAGCGACCCCAGCTTGCAGGACGACCGCTGGCTCGATTTTCGCGCCGAGACCGTCGCGGACTTGAAAGCCGTGCAAGCCGACGCGGACGGCAGCCTCATCGCGTGCGGCACCAACGGCGTCGCGCTCCTGGCCAAGGACGGCCAGTCGCCGTTCTACGACCTCGCCGCGCCGGTTACAGGCGCCGATCTCGCGGACTGCGTGCTGCGCAATGGCGAAGCCTGGCTGGTCGGACCGAGCGGCGTGATCCTGCACAACGGCGGCGGCGCGTGGAGCGTGGACAGGCCGGCCAATGCCAAGGTGATCAGCGGCATTGGCCGTATGGGCGCCGACCTGCTGGCCGTGGGCGATGGCGGCCTGGCGCTGCACAAGGTGGCCGATAGCCCGTGGCAGGCGGAGACGACGGGCGTGCAGTTCAAGCTGAGCAGCGTGGCGGCGACTACGGACACGGCCTACGCGGTGGGCGAGCTGGGTACGGTGCTGCGGCGCGATGCCACGGGCACGTGGACCAAGGAGGCGACCGGCAATCTGGGTCAGTTCGCGCGCGTGACGGCCTGGGGCGACGGCGAGGCGGCGGCGGTGACGCAGGACGGCACGCTGCTGGTGCGGGCGGCGGGCGCGACGGGCGCCTGGACGCAGATGTCCCAGACACCGGGGGAGCTGCTTTACGGCGTTGGTCGGCGCGCGGATGGGCTGCTGCTGGCGGTCGGCTACGCGGGCACGCTGGTGACCGGCCAGCCCGCCGGACCCTTTACCAGCCACACGCAAAACGTGCCGAACCTGCTGAGCGGCGTGGCCTGCACCGCGGCGGGTTGCGTGGTGGTCGGCCAAAAAGGCGGCATCTTCCAGGTCGCAGAGGCCATTCCATGAGCGCGCGCCTGCGCGCAAGCGCGTACCTGCTCGCGATCGCCGCTCTGGGCGCGTGCGGGCACGCCAACTCGACCGGCGCGGACGATGCAGCCGCCGGCGATGACGGGCTTGTCGCCGACGCCATCGATGCCGCCGGGGATGCCACGCCCAGCGCCGACGCGACGCCAACCACCGATGACACCGCGACTTCGGTCGGCCTGTGGACGCCGATCGCGCTGCCCGGCGGCGCCAACGCCGACCTCCACGGCGTCTGGTCCGACGGCAGCACGCGCGTAGTCGCGGCCGGCACCAACGGCACCGTCATCACGTGGGACGGCCTCGCGTGGAACGTCGCGGCGTCCGGCAAGTTCGCCACGTTGAACGCGGTCGCCGGCTCGCCCGGCGCCGGGCTGGCCTACGCCGTCGGGATGGCCGGAACCGTCGTCCAGAGCGCGGGCAGCAACGGCGGCGTCGGCAAGGTCTGGGCCCCGCCCGGCGGCTGCCTGGCCCCGTCAGACTGCGACGATGCGGACATCTGCACCACCGACGTCTGCGACTCCGGCGTCTGCCAACACAGCAGCTCCGGCGCGCCCGGCTGCTGCGGCGGCGTGGTCTTCGCCGACAGCTTCGACAGCGGCTTGGGCAAGTGGACGGTCACCGACAACTACGCGGGCAACCCGGGCAACGGCGGCATCGTCTGGCAAGCCGCGGGCGTGTACGGCATCGACGGCATCCTGCGCGCGTCCAGCCCGCCCGCTGCCGCGTATTTTGGCCGGACCGACGTGCCCTGCACGGACGACGCCACCAAAGCTTGCGCCACCTACGACAACGGCAAGTCGGTCGGCTCCGCCATGACCAGCCAGGAATTCGCGGTCCCGGTGGGCAAGAGCGCGAGCCTGACGTTCCAGCTGTATCTCGATGTGGAATCAGGCTTTTACGACGCGCTGCAGATCAGCGTGATTCCCAGCGACGGCGGCGCCGCGGCGCTGATCGCTGACAAGCAGGTGCTGTGGCCGTCGGGCAGCACCAACGGCAAATTCGTCGTGCAAACCCTGGATTTGACAGCATTCATGGGCCAAAAGATCCGCCTCGAGATCCGCTTTGAGACCTACAGCAACGCCAACAACAGCGGCCAGGGCGTGTTCATCGACGATCTCGCCGTCAGCACCGCGTGCGAAAGCGGCAGTTCCGCCGGCAAGGGCTTGACCGACAAGACACTTTTTGGCGCCTGGGCCTTTGCCGACAACGACGCGTATGCGGTCGGCGACGGCGGCGTGATCGCGCACTGGGACGGCACGACGTGGGGCTTGCAGGCCGGCGCAGCGACGGGCGAACTGGACGGCATGGCGGGCGCTTCTGGCGTCGGCTTGGTCGCAGTCGGCGATTTGGGCGTGGTCGGCACCGTCACGGCGACCGGCGTCGCACCCACAACCACGCCGACGCAGAGCCATTTGGCCGCCGTGGCCATCGACGCAGTCGGCGCCAGCCCGTTCACCGCGTGTGCCGTGGGCGCGGGCGGGACGACGCTCGACGGCAGCAGCGCGGGCTGGAAGTTGGGCCCCAGCGCCGGCGCCGACCTGAGCGGCGTCACGGCCAACGGCAGCGGCGGCTGGGTCGCCGTCTCGCCGCTGGGCAGCATTTACGAACGCGTCAAGGGCTCAAAATCATGGACGAATATTGATTCCAGCGGCTTCGCGATGCACGCCGTCACGCACACGGCGAGCGGCCAGATCATCGCGGTGGGCGAGATCGGCCTCGTCACCACGCGCACGTCGGCCAGCGCGGGCTGGAACATGACGCTGGACGACTGGACGTCCAACAACTTGTGGGGAGTCAGCGCACTGAGCGATACCGACATCTGGGCCGTCGGCGAAGGCGGCATCTCCGGCCACTTCCAGGGCGGCGTCTGGACGGCGATCGCGACGCCCACGCCCGCGAACCTGCGCGCGGTCTGGGCGGCAAGCGCAGACGCGGTATACGCGGTCGGCCTCGGCGGCGCCATCGTGCGCTGGGACGGCAAAAGCTGGAAGAAAATGAAGAGCCCGTCGCTCAAGGACTGGTACGCGGTCTGGGGCAACGGCCCCAACGACGTGTACGCGATCGGCCAGGATGGCCAAGTCGCGCATTGGGACGGCCAGGACACCGTGACGTGGGCTTGGTCCGCGATCGGCACGCACATCGACGGCAGCCTGCGCGCGGTCTGGGGCCTGACGCCTGACGACGTGTGGGCGATCGGCGAGCTGGGGCTGATCTACCACAACGACGGCTCGGGCTGGACGCACGTGCCGATCCCCGATTACCAGGCGGATGCCAATTCCAAGCCGTACAAGATCGCGACGACGCTGCTGGCGATCTGGGGCGCAAGCTGGGACGACGTCTGGGCCGCGGGCGAGCCAGACAGCAAAGGCAAAGGCGTTTTGGTCCACTGGGACGGCAACGCGTGGTCCTATGATCCCAGCTTCGCCGACGAAAGCCGCACGGTCCGCGCGCTGTGGGGCTGGAGCAAGGACAAGATCCTGATGGCCGGCACCCAAGGCATGGTGCTGCGTTTTGACGGTCAGGGCACGTACCAGGAACTGCATCCCGAGACCATCGCGACGCTCTTTGGCATCACAGGTTACGGCAAAGACGCGCTTTTGGTGGGCGACATTGGTACAGTATTGCGCTGGACACCTTTGGACTGAACAGTCCGGGTGCAAGAAACGTTGAAATCGCAACGCTTTCAGGTGGTGTGGCATGAAAAACGGGAATCGCGGTTGGACACGGACAGGGTTCGCAATGCTCCTGCTGGCCAGCCTCGCGGGCTGCAGCGACAACGCGACCACGGGGACGATCGCGTTTGCGGACACCCACGGCGACGGCATCAGCGGCAAGTTCAAGGACGCGGAGGGCGATAGCCTGGGCGTCGATGGCGGCGACGACGCGACGGCGACGCAGGATGACGCGACGGCGCCCGACGCCAGCACGGACGCGCCCGGCTTCATCTACTTCGATCTCGGCGCGGCAGCGGGCAAACCGCCCAAGGGCGACGACGGCATCCCATGCCTCGACACATGTGAAATCTTTGTGACGCAAAACAGCTCGCGGGCCTTTGGCGCGCTTGTGCTGGCTGCGGACAAAGTGACGCCGATCGCCAACGCGATGGTGCAGTTCGCGATCAAGGATCCGACCGTGACCGACGCGACGATCCTCAGCGCGACAGTGCCGACCGACCAGGATGGGCGCGCGACCACGTCCGTGAAAGCCGGGATGCTGCTGGGCGCGTTTGCGATCACGGTCACCGTCGTCGGTCATCCGGAAGTGACGCCGATCGAGTACACGGTCTCGGCGCAGAGCAAGGTCAAGGGACCGCCGACGATTACCCTGCATTATCAAGGCGCTACGTCGCTGTCGGGTTTTGGCGACTTGAATGTCCGGCTCATCCAGCAGGTGGCGGGCGTGCCGGCCTGCAAGAACCTGGACCTGTTTGATGTCAACAACTTGCCGCCGGCGATCTCGACGAGCCCGAACCTGAAATTCGACAAGCCGTGGTCGATCCAGGCCGCGTGGCTGGGCACGATGCCTGCGGACGGCTCGCCGGTCGCGTACACCATCGTCGCGCTGGGCTGGAAGCTCGGAACCAGCGCGATGGGCGGCAATCCGTCGATCGGCGGCTGCGTGGACACCGGCTTCACCGCGCACCTGAACAAGACGACCAAGGGCGTGGAAGGCGACTCGGTGACCGTGCTGGTGCGCGATCTGCCGCTGCGGTTGAAGGGCGTCTACGACATGACGACGTTCATCGACCTGCTGAGCCTGCTGCCGCCGACGGTGGAGAAGTTCGTCAAGATCGTGCTGAACATCGTCTCGGACCCGGTCGCCGGCTTGCTCGCGACGGTCTGCCAGCTGACCAACGGCAACCTGCAGAGCATTTGCGCGGCGATCTTCACCGACCCGAACAACCCGGATCCCGACCAGGTCACCGGCGTCGGCGGCATCGTGGTCACGTTCCTGAAAAATATTATCTACGCGCTGTTACCGCCGCAGGTGCTGCAAGTCATCACGACTACGAAGGATTTGAAGGGCATCCTCGAAAACTTTACCGTCAACGGCACCATCGAGATCAACGCCGAACCCGATGACACCGGCTTTCTCTCGTCGACGTACACCAAGCAGACGTGGCAGTCGATTACCTACAAGTGGTCGCTCGGCCAGAGTTGCCCCGCGACGGACCCGAACTGCGGCTTGAAGACCATTAATTTCGACCAGTTCCAGACCGACGCGGTGACCGGCTCGTTCGACTTGTGGCGCAACTTCCTGCCCAACTCGCAGGTACCCGATGGCACGATCAAGTTCGGCAAGCACGCGCTGAACGTGAAGTGGGGCGCGCTCATCAACTTCCTGATTGAAAAGCAGTTGCTGCCGATGATCACCTACGATCCCAACGACCCGACGGCGCCGACCATCGATAGCTACGAGAAGCTCATCAAGTACCTGCTCGCCGGCAACAAGCAGTGCCTCATCAAGGACACCTGCTGCGCGGACTTCGTCAACGGCATCACGGGCGCCGGCGCGGGCTTGGCGTCCAACCTGCTGACCGGCGCGTGCGACGCGGCGACGTCGCTCGGCTCCACGTTCCTGGAAGGCTATCTGGACAGCCTGGACGCCGTGACCGGCAATCCCGCGACCGGCCAGGGCCTGATTCTCAGCACCGACCACTGCCCGATTCTCGACCCGAATGACGACAACATCGTCGACAACATCGGCTCACCGGACACGACGACGACGACGAACCAATGCCAGTGGGACATGACCCTGACGATTGGCAGCAACCCGCCCACGCAGATCAGCGCGCGCTTCTTCGCGATTCGCGAGCCGTAAAGGCCTGGCAACCGCGGCTTGCACCGACACGTGCCGTCAGCTGGGCCGTCCGCGAGGTCCCTGACTTCGCCTACACGTTTGAGCCGTTGCGCAGCAGCTTGAGCAATTCCGAGCGCGTCGCATAGTTGTCCCGGAACTGGCCTTTCATCGCGCTTGTGATCGTCACCGCGTTGGGCTTGCGCACGCCGCGCATCACCATGCACATGTGCTTGGCCTCGATGACAACGGCCACGCCCAGCGGATCCAGGCCTTCTTGCAGCGCCTCGGCGATCTGCGTGGTCATGCGCTCCTGGACCTGCAGCCGCCGCGCAAAAGTGTCCACGATTCTCGCCAGTTTGCTCAAGCCGACGACCTTGCCGCGCGGCAGATACGCCACGTGGGCCTTGCCCATGAACGGCAGCATGTGGTGCTCGCACAGACTGGAAAAATCGATGTCGCGCACCAGCACCATCTCGTCGTTGTCGACCGTGAACAGCGCCGAGCGCAGGATCGCCAGCGGATCCTCGGCATAGCCGCTCGTCAAATCGCGCAGCGCCTTGGCGACGCGGACCGGTGTCTTGACCAGCCCCTCGCGCGTCGGATCCTCGCCCAGATCGACCAGAATCTTGCGTACCAGCTCTTCCACAGCCACCTCGTGTTCCATGTGCTTGCTCCGAAATTAGACCGGCGGCGCCACGGACTCGATGATTTGATGCAAAAGCGCAGCAATCGTTTCGCGTTCGCTTGCAGAACCCGTCATGCCGGTCGGAATCACGCGGTGGCCGGCGATGGGCACAAAGAGCTGCCGCACGTCGTCGGGCGTGGCGAAAGTCCGCCCGGAGACCAGCGCGCGTGCCTGTACGGCCCGGTAAAAGCCGATCGCCGCGCGCGTGGACAGGCCCAGCTCAAACGACCGGTGCGCCCGCGTCGCCTGCGTCAGCGCGTGCAGGTAGCCCAGCACTTCGTCGCTCACGTGGACGCCCTCCGCCGCGGTGCACAGCTGCGCCAGCTCGCCCGGCCCGCACACCGCTTCCGGGGCCGTCTGCGGCGCCCCATGCTGGCGAATGAGCGCCATCTCCTGCGCGCCCTCCAAATAGCCCACCGACGTCCGCACCAGGAAGCGGTCGAGCTGCGACTCCGGCAGCGGGTACGTCCCGTGAAATTCCCGCGGGTTCTGCGTCGCCAGCACGATGAACGGCTGCGGCAAGGCGTGCGTTACGCCGTCGACCGTCACGCGCCCCTCGGCCATCGACTCCAGCAGCGCCGATTGCGTGCGCGGCGTCGTGCGGTTGATCTCGTCGGCGAGCAGCAGGTTGGCAAAAACCGGACCAGGCTTGAACTCAAAGCGCCCAGTCTTCTGGTCATAGATGGAAATACCCACAATATCAGCCGGTAACAGGTCGCTGGCGAACTGGATGCGCTGCCAGGACAGCCCGAGCACATGGGCAAAAGTCCGCGCGAGCGTGGTCTTGCCCACGCCGGGCACGTCCTCAAAAAGCACGTGGCCACGCGCAAGGATCGCCACCATCACCAGCTCGACGATCTCCGTCTTGCCGACAAACGCCTGCTCCACGCCAGCGACGATACGGCGACAGAGAATTTCCGGCGAAACGGATGTGGTCATGGTTGTCCTGGGCCGGCGGGCGGCGTGGGTGCGGTGTGGCAACGCGACACAGCGGCGCGCACGGCATCATCGACAGTGTTGGCGGCGGCGGTCAATTCCGCGGGCGTCGTCTTGATCGCCGATTTCTGTGCCGCCGTCAGCAATTCCTGCTCCAGGCTGGCGCTTGAGCGGTCCCGCCGGCACAGGCGCTGCGCCATCACCGACACGATCAGCGCCCGCAGCTGCAGCGCGTCCAGCTCCGGCATCGCGACGGCGTCCTGCACGCGCGCCTGCACGAGCGCCCGCGCCTGCGC
Source organism: uncultured Myxococcales bacterium (assembly GCA_903929795.1). GTDB lineage: Bacteria > Myxococcota_A > UBA9042 > UBA9042 > UBA9042 > CAIYBN01. The sequence continues at coordinate 28,733 of CAIYWC010000189.1, forward strand.
CGCCGCCTGCACGGCGCGATCCGGCCAGCCCGCGTCCAGCGCCACTTCCGCCAAGTTGCGAAACAGCACGGGCCGCCGCGGCTGCAGGCCAATCGCGGTGTCCAGCGCCGCGATGGCGCCCTCCAGGTTGCCGGCCTTGTGCTTGGCGGCCGCCAGCTGGTTCCACAAGGACGCGTCGGTCGGCAGCTCGGTCACCATTCGTTGCAGCAATTTCAAGGCCTTGTCCGTCGCACCCTGTTCCAGCCACACGCTCGCGAGCTCGCTTTGCGCGTCGCGACCGTCCGGGACGATCTCCAACGCCACTTTGAGCGCCGCTTCCGCTTCCGCGAGGTCACCCGCGAGCGCCCGGACCTGCCCCAGCACCAGCCACGCGTCCGCGTTGCGCGGCGCCAGCTCCGTAACGCGCTGGGCCAGCTCAAGCGCGGTCGGCAGCCGGCCACGTGCCAGCATCGCGCGCGCCGCCACCACAAGCAGGCGCGGCTCGTCCGGGTGCAGCTTCAGGCCCGCGTACGCCACCCGTGACGCGTGATCCGGGTCACCGCGCGCCAGCAGCAGGTCGGCCATCCGCACCGCGGCGGTCACATCGTCGGGCTTGAGCGTCAGCCGCCGCGCGTAGGTTGCCACCGCTTCGTCGATGCGCCCCAGCCCGTCGTACGCCCGCGCGAGCAGCCCCGCGGCATCGGCGTCGTTGATGTCGGCCGCCAGCCGCGGCTTGAGCAGCGCGAGCGCGTCAGCGTGGTGACCGCGCAGGATCTGCGTCTCCGCCAGCTCCAGCACGGCGCGCGGCTCACCGCGATCGGTCAGGGCCTTGAACGCGAGCTCCGCCTCCGCCAGCCGGCCTTGTTCGCGCAGCTGCAGGGCATGCTCCATCGGCGTCAGCGGCTTGACGACCTGCGGCGCGCTGCACTGGCACAAGCCCAGCGTCCCGATCAGCAGGAGGCACGCGGCGGCTTGGCGACGGCTCACAGCTTGTCGTCCCAGCGCTTGCGATTGAGTCGGACATCGTCGGCGGTTGGCCGCACTTTGGGTTGCAGCCGTCCCTCGGCGTCGCGGTGCGGCGAGGCGACGCGAAACAGCTTGGGCTGCTCCTCGGTCTGCGCATTCAGCGCCTGATCGCCCGCGAAGACGTCGGGCAGCTCGCGGTCTTCAAAAATCGCGTGCCACGGGCACTCCGGCTCGCAGGCACCGCAGTTGATGCACTCGGTCGGGTGGATGTACAGCATGTTCGGCCGCTCGGGCGGCGCGGCTTGCTTGACTTCGTAAATGCATTCAACGGGGCACACCTCGACGCAGCCTTGGTCCAGGCAGTCAACGCAGAGGCGGGTAATGACGTACGCCATGCAGGTCCTCGAAATCTTCCGTGGGCGGCTGCACGTCCGCGCAGCGAGATGCTACACTCCTTCCGCGCCGGCCGCATGCCATCTGGGCGAAAGTTGGCCGACGGGCTGCATTGAATACGCGTTCTCAAGGTGCGTTGTCCATGGTGTCGGGGCGAAAATCCTGACAGCTGCCCGCAAGCCGCCGCGCTTGCCCAGCGCCAAATGGAGGAAGAGGTCATGAAAACAATGATTTACAAGTGGATCGCGGGCGCGACTGCCGTGGCTGGCGTCGCCGCGCTCAGCAGCTGTGGCCCGGCGTACACGGAAGATCGCTGGTACGCGCAGGATTATTACGCCCAGCACCCCGCGGCCGTCGCCCAGCCGCAATACGCCGCGCAGCCGGTAGTAGAGCAGGCGCCGATGGCGCAGCCCGACGGCCAGTTTGCTGACCTCTCGCCGTATGGCCAGTGGGAAATGACCGAGGAATATGGCCGAATTTGGGTGCCTTACGCCAACCGCACACCCGGCTGGCGCCCGTATTTCTACGGCCAGTGGGAGTACACGGACTGGGGCTGGAGCTGGGTCAGCGACGAAGTCTGGGGCGCGGGTCCGTACCACTACGGCCGCTGGACCTGGATGAATGGCCGCAACTGGATTTGGATCCCCGACTACACCTGGGGCCCGGCATGGGTCACTTGGAGCCATGGCGGCGGCTGTGTCGGCTGGGCGCCGATGGGCCCCGGCGGCGCCAGCTGGGGCGACATCCACGCGCATTCGACCTACTGGACCTACGTGCCGACCGGCCAGTTCGGCAGCGGCAAGGTACAGCACGTCGTGGTCGCGGCGTCCGAAGTGCCGCGCATTCACTCGCAAACCGTGATGATCGAAGGCGGTTCGCAGATCCGCGGCCACAACGGCACAGCCGTGACCTACAGCAGCGGCCCGCCGCGCGAACAGGTCCAGCAGTGGACATCGCGGCCGGTGAACCCGCGGCCAATCGAGCAGATTCCATCCGTGCAGCCGCGGCGAATTCCGGCGACGGCAGCGGCTCCGACCGGCGGCACCTATGGGTCCGCCACGACACCACCACCGGGCCGCGGCGTGACGCCTTCACCGGCGGCGAACACGACCGGGACCGCGCCGACGCGACCGGGAGCGGGCTCGACCGTTCCGGGCGGTGTGCCGACCGGCCCAGGCACGAACCCCCAGACGCGACCAGGCGTGGGGACGCCGACCGCGCCGGGCGTCGTCCCGGCGACGCGGCCGGGCGTCGGGACGCCGGGTGCGACGCAGCCGGTTGTGACGCCGCCAACACGTCCGGGCGTGGGCACGGTGCCGACAACGACGCCGCAGGTAAACCCTCCGACCCGTCCGGGCGTCGGGACCACGCCGGTCGAGCCCCCGACACGTCCGGGCGCGGGCTACACGGGGCCTGGTCCGGTCGCGGTGCCGCCGCAGACGACAGTACCGCGGCCAACGCCGCCGCCGGCCACCGGGAACAACTACGCGCCGCAGCCGACCCGCTATGTGCCGCCGGTGTACACGCCGCCCTCGCGCCCGTCGACACCGACGTACACGCCGCCGACCTACAACGCGCCGTCGCGCCCGTCGACGCCGAGCTACTCGCCGCCGACCTACAACGCGCCGTCGCGGCCCGCCGCGCCGAGCTATTCGCCGCCGGCCCAGCAGCAGCAGCGCTTCTCGCCGCCGCCCGCGCACACGGCCGCGCCCTCGCGCCCGGCCGCAGCGCCTGCGCCGGCTCCCCAACGCCGTCGCTGACCCGCTTGACGGATCGCGGACGCTCGCGCACGCTTCGCCCGGCATTCACGCGAGGCGATCCATGTCCGAGTTGATGACCCTGTCGCGCACCATCTTGCAGCGCAAGCGCTCGTACGAAGGCGCCACCGGCGATTTCACTTTGCTGCTCAATCACATCGCGCTCGCGGCCAAGGTCGTGTCGCGGTCGGTGGCCAAGGCGGGCCTGCTGGACGTGCTGGGCAAGGCCGGCCGGGACAACGTGCAGGGCGAGGAAGTGCAGCGACTGGACGTGATCGCCAACGATCTGCTGATCGAATTGCTCAATGATCTTCCGATGGTCGCGGCGATCGCCAGCGAGGAAGAGGAATTCCTGCAGGTCACCCAGGCCGGCCGTCTGGACGGCAAGTACCTCGTGTGCTTTGACCCGCTGGACGGCTCGTCCAACATCGACGTCAACGTCACGATCGGCACGATCTTCAGCATCCGCAAGCGCAACGAGACCGGCCGCGAAGCGACCGTCGAGGACTTTTTGGCGCCCGGCAGCGAGCAAGTCGCCGCCGGCTACGCGGTCTACGGCTCGTCCACGATGTTCGTCTACACCACCGGCGACGGCGTCGACGGCTTCACGCTAGACCCATCCATCGGCGAATTCGTTTTGACTCATCCGGACATCCGCATCCCGGACTCGCCGCGCTGCTTGAGCGGCAATGTGCTGAACCGCAAGAACTGGCTGCCGGGCACAACGGCATTCTGGGACGCGATCGCCAACAGCAAGGACGATCGCTACAAGAAGACCGGGCTGCGCTACGTCGGCACGCTCGTCGCGGATGTACACCGCAACCTGCTGCAAGGCGGCATCTTCATCTACCCGGACGACCGCAAGTCGCCCAACGGCAAGCTGCGCATCCTCTACGAGTGCCATCCGCTGGCGTTTGTGGTGGAGCAAGCCGGCGGTGCGGCGACCAATGGCCGCCAGCGCATGCTGGACATCCAGCCGACCGGGCTGCACATGCGCGTGCCGCTGGTCATCGGCAACAAGCAGGAAGTCGAGCTGTACGGGAAATTCCTGGCGGAACACGGCTAGATGGCGCTGACGCACTTGGATGAGCACGGACGCGCGCACATGGTCGCGGTCGGCGAGAAGCCCGAAACGGCGCGGCGGGCGGTAGCGCAAGCGCGCGTGACGATGTCGGCCGCGGCGCTGGACGCGGTGCGCCAGGGCACCAAGAAGGGCGATGCGCTGCAAGTATCGCGAATTGCTGGAATCCAAGCCGCCAAGCGCACGCACGAACTGATTCCTCTCTGCCACCCGCTGCGCTTGACGCAGGTTGCCGTGACCGCGGAGATCGTCGACGGCGGCGTGCTGTTGCGCAGCGAAGTCGCGGCGGTCGACCGCACGGGCGTGGAGATGGAGGCGCTGACCGCGGTGACCGTGGCGGCGCTGACGCTGTATGACATGGTCAAGTCCGTGGACAACGCGGCGGTGATTGGCGATGTGCGGCTGCTAGAAAAATCCGGCGGAAAGTCGGGGACTTTGCGCCCACACGGGCCATGATGGACGCGCTGCCACCGCTGGCTGAACGCGTGCGCGCGGAGACGGCGGATGCCCGGCGCGCGCTGGCGACCGAACGCAAGAAACTCGCACGGCTGTTGGAGAAATTGCCCGTGGACGCGGCGGCCTGTGCCGGCGGCGAGGCGCTGCGACTGGCGGGTGAAGTGCTCAAGGTGTCGCTCGATCAGGTGCCGCGCGGCGCCGATCGCATGACCCTGCCGGTGCCCTGGCTCGATGGCGAGACCGTGGACGTGCCGCTGCAGCGGGATCTCTCGCCGCAGCAGAACCTGGACAGGCTGTTCCGGCGCGCCAAAGGGCTGACGCTGGGCCTGAAAATCGTCCGGCAGCGCGAGGCGCAGACGCTGGCGCGCATGGCGATCGTGGCGGCGCAGTTGGCGACGCTGGACGCGATCGGCGCGGCGGCGCAGGCGTTTGACACCCAGACGCCGGATGCGCCGCGGCCGCGCGACGTGCTGCGTCAGGTGACGGCGTGGCTGCAAGCGGTGCGTCAGCTCGGCGTGAAGCTACAGGGCGTGGCCAAGCCAACGCCGGAGCAGCGCAAAGTGGCACGCGGTAAGCAACTGCCGGACGGCGTGCGCCTGTTCAGCTCACCGGAGGGTGCCGTGGTGCTGGCGGGCAAGACCGCCGACGGCAACGACGCGCTGGTGACCCGGCTGCTGCGCGGGCGCGACGTGTGGCTGCACCTGCGCGATCGCCCCGGCGCGCACGTGATGCTGCGGGTGCAAGGTCAGGACGCCGCCAAGCCGGCGGAGCTCGCGGCGTGCGCCATGCTCGCGGGACACCTGTCCGGCGTGGCGAAAGGCGAGGCGTGCGAGATCACCGTCTGCGCCGGCAAGGACGTGCGCAAGGTGAAAGGCGCGCCCGCAGGCAGCGTCTACGTCAGCCGCGAGCGGGTCCTGCGCGTGGTCATCGATGGCGACGTGATCGACGGATTCTACGCCCGCAACCGCTGAAAATTACGGAGAAGTTGGCACGATCGCGGCCAACTCCGAGGCGTGGGTCCACAGCAGCGCCTGGGCGCACTCGCCGGACGCTGTGCCTTCGTTCTGGATGATGGTCACGGAGTCCTGCGAACGCACGACGATGTCCACGCACCCGTCGCCGTCCATGTCGGCGATTTCCAGCGCGACCGGGTTGACGCCCACGGCGGACCCGGCGAAGGGCACAAAGGTGCCGTGGCCCGTGCCGAGCAGGAACAAAATGGACGCGCTGTCGCCCTTGCCAAGCAGCACGAGGTCGAGGTTCGAGTCGTGGTTGACGTCGCCCATCGCCGCCGCGACTGCGCCGGAAAAGCTCGGGCTGATGACGCTGAGCACGGTCTGCGTGTCAAAGGCAGCGTCCTTGCCGCCGGTGTCGTTGACCTTGCCGGTCAGGATCGCCAACTGGCTGCCGCTGTTCGAGAGCACGAGCATGTCCGCAATCGAATCATTATTGATATCCGCCGCTTCAAACGCATTGGGCGTGCCGCCGATCGGCGAGGTCGCGTGCTTGGCATAGGTAAAGCCGGTCATGTGCGGCAGGATGCCGATTTGGCCATACGCCGTGCCGAGGCCAAAGATCGTCACCGGATCGAGCTTGGCGTTCACCGGATTGGGCCACGGCGCCGCGACGATGGCCGCCAGCCCGTCGGGCATGACGCGATAGCTGACGATCGATGGCGAAAGGATGTGTTTGTCATCGCAGTTCTGGAGCTCGATCTTGTCGCGCGGCGTGGCCTTGTCGTCGCCAAGGAACTGCGCTGTGAAGTGCGCCTTGCCTGCCGAGAGGTGCTGCGCCACGGTGTCATTCTTGAACAGACGGACGCGGGCCGCCAGAAACGGCGCCTTGTCGGGCGTGGTCTTGAAACACGCCACGCCGTCGTTGTCCATCGCCGTCACGATGTCCAGCGCCTTGTCGCCGTCAACGTCAACGAGTTGGACGTCAAGCGGATTGCGGCCGCCCGAGAGCGCGTACGCCGGGGTCATGTTGCAGATGTTGGTGCTTGGCAGCCAGTTGCATTTGGCCGCCAAGCCCAGCGGACCGGTCTTGCTGGACAAAAACACGTGTGCCGAGGCGCGGTTCATCGGCGCGCCGGTACCACCAAAGCCAAAGATCGGCGACGTCTTGTTCGTGTCCGCGAACCCGAAGTTGCTGCAGCAGACCGCGGGGTTGGCGTCCGTGCCCGACGGGCCATCCTCGCCATAGCCGTTCGAGATCTCATTTTGCTCAGCGAATACACACCCGCAGTCGCCGGCCGGCACTTCCGTACCGACTGCATACGCGCTGGCGGACCGTACGGTCACCAGATCTGGCAAGCCGTCCTCGTCCACATCGCCCAAGGCGGCAGCCACCACGCTGCCAAACGGCAGAGGTGCGCCGTTCGTCAGGTCCTGGGTAAAGCCAGCTGCGGTCCGACTGCCTGGATTGTACGGCGAAAATTCGCCCTGACGCGGCTCCGGATTGAGCTGACCGCCGACGTTCATGAAGACCGCCATCGGCCAAATTGGCATGGGATTGCCGTTCAAGTTGCCCAGCGCGCCGATCGCCGAGGACGACGACTGGACACCGATCACCAGCAGCTCGTTCTTCTTGTCCTTGTCAAAATCCACGACCTTGGCCGCCGCAATGTGCTGCACGCCGCGCGCGGTGGCCGGCGCGTATTCAGCGCAGATGTGGTGGACGGTCGGCGCGATGAACGAGCCCTTGAACTTGGCCTGGCCCAGGGCGATCTGGATGCCGGAGCGGTCGGTAACCAGTCCACTCGGGCTCCTGCGCGCGTTGAGCAGGTCGAGCACGCCATCGCCGTCCACGTCCGCCGCCGCAATGCGGATCGAAACGCCGCCGATCATCCACGCCCGAAAGCAGGCCAGCTCGTAGGCGTCGTCGGTGGGATCCAACGGAATGCCATCGACTTCCCCGGACAGCAGCCCGGCAAGCACGTACGGATTGCCGGTTGGGCCAATGTTCGCCACTGTCATCGCCTGGACAAGCACGTTCGGGATGTCGCGGTGGGCGGCTGAATCCTCAACGAACGAGAACTGCCCCGCGTGGTTCGTCCGCAGCCAGCGCAGGTACGAGCCCGTCGTGCTGGCGACCAGCAGATCCGGACCCGACTTGCCCCCGGTGAGCGTCGGCGGCAAATTCACCTGCAAAATCAAGCTGGTGTCCGTGCCATCCTTGAACTGGTACGCATCCACGGCCTGGTTCAACGTGCCGTCGCCCTTGACATTGCGGTAGCAGGAGACGATGGGCCGATTTCCGGAGCCGACGCAGACGTCCAGGCCGCCGCCGTCCCAGAAGTCGCCTGTGGCGATCGAGACCACCGCGGTGACGCCCATGTTCGGCGCGACTTTGACGTCGCCAAACACCTTGGCGCTCTTCAAACCCGCGAAATTCACGGTCTCGTCTTTGCACGATTTCTGCGGCGTCGCGGGGTCGTCGGTCACCGTGCAAATCGGCCCTTGCGTCAGCAGCAGCGTCATCAGACCCAGATCCAGGTCCTGGCCGTTGGCATCCTGGGTCTTGATGGCGCCAAAAAGCAGGTCATCGAGCGAATCGCCATTCAGATCCGCCATTTCCGCGGTCGACGGCCGCGCGGGCAGCTGCAGCGTGTCGACGATCTTGAACGCGCGCAGGGTCTGTGTCACTGGCTTGCTGTCGGCGCCCGTGTACGTGTAGGTGTCGGGCACGTTGAGGATCGCCCAGACTTCACCAAATGTGCCCGCTGGCCCGGTGACGGTGCCAACGGCCAGAATGTCCAGATCGCCGTCGCCGTCGAGATCCCGCAGGAAGACGCGCGACATGTTCGCCAGCGCGCCGGCTTTCACTTCGTCCGCCGTGCCGCGAATCACGCGCGTCTTGTAAAGCGCATCCGCGGGGACAAGTTCCTCAAATTGCAGGGAATGCGCGAACGCGCTTGGCGTGCCATCCGCAATCGTGTTGGCGTTGCCGTCGAGCGTTGCGCCCTGCGCGTCGAGCGCATTGCCCTGCGGATCGCGCTTGGGCAGGCCCGCGCGGATGTAGACGCCATCCTCTGCCGCGACGACCACGTCCAGCAGCGTGTCCCCGCCCGACGTCGGTGTCGGCGCTGAGGTGAAGCCGACAAAACCGGCAGTGGCCGCGACAATCGTCGGGTCCGGAATAACGAAATCATTGATAACCTTGGAAAATTTGTCGTTCTCCTGGCCCAGAAACGCCGCGGACTTGACGCTGAACACGGCGAGCGTCGCCTGCGTCGGGTCGTTGCTCAGGTCCTGCGCGGTCACTGTCAGCGTGAGTTCCTCGGTCTTGGACAACGCCGTCGTATCAAGCGTGTAGACGAACTTCCACGTCGTTGGCGGCGGCGATCCGTCGACGACCGGCATGGCCATCGGCTGGGGCAAGATGGAATTGCCGTCCTCATCCGTGATGTCCAGCGACGCTGATTGCAGGCGATTGTCCTTGACGATCACGGAGATCTGCTGCGTGCCGACAAACACCGCCTCCGTCACCACCGCGGGCGGCACCGGCTCCGGCAGCGCGACCAGCGAAATCCCGGGCGAACAGTTGTCGACCTCCACGTCCAGGTTCCCCGTGCCGCCCACGTCGTTGCCGGCGAGCGTCCCGGCGGCGATCACGCTCAACGTCACGGATTCATTGCAGGCGGCCAACGGAGCGCCCGTGGTCTTGTCGGTCATGGTCGTGTCGACCGAACACGTGAACTTGCTGCCGCTGACGTTGCAGTTGCTTGTGTTTTTGTCGCCAAATGCGAGCTGAATGCCGGCGGTCTTGTTGAGCGTGACGCCCGGGTCGAGCGCGAACGTGCCGGCAAGCGAGACCGTGCCTCCGACTGTGATTGTGCCGGTGGCGGCCGCAGCGAGCGCCTTGTCGTTCAATGTGGTGGCCTTGTCGCTCAATGTGGTGATCGTGACCGTGATGCCGCCCGACACGCCGTTGTTGGTCGACGTTGTCGTCGTTGCGGTCGAGCACCCGCAGAGGGCCAGGAGCCCGGCGCAGAACCAGCCCGCCCAGACGCGCGGCTGCGACGGCGAAGGTGGGCGGCGGGTGAACGGGACGAAAGCGAGCATGGAACCCCCAAAATCATTGTGCCAGTCGCGAACGCAAGGTCAAGCAAGTCGCCGGCGCGCGGTCCCACTCGCGGTCTCGGTACCGGTCTCGGTACCGCAAGTGAGACCGGTCGCGCCGACGTCGTCGCATGCCACAAGCCAGTATTTTCAAGTGGTTGAAACGCGCTCTCGCTTGGCACGGTTCTTGCGGTGCGTGTAGAGAGCCGTCCCACGCGGCCAGCGAGCCCGACCATGCACCTGACCACACCGCCTGCGCCCGTCCGCCTGCGCGACGCCCTGGACGTTGCGGCACACTTTCGCGACCTGGCGCTGCTGGAACGTGAAGTGCTGGCGATTGCCGGGCTGGACCACCGCGGGCAACTGCTGTGCGAGCGGCGCCTGCACGGCCATGCGTTTGGCGTCAGTGCGACACCGCGCGACCTGTTGCCGGCGGTCCTGGCGGCAGGTGCGGTGGCGGCGATCCTGGTCCACAACCACCCGAGCGGCCGGTTGGCGCCATCGGACGCGGACCTCGCGTTCACCACGCGCTTTCGGGAAGCGGCCGCCGTCTGCGGCTTGCAGCTCCTTGACCACGTCATCGTGGCGAGCGGCGGTTGGCTGAGTCTGCGGCATGCCGGCTGGCTGGAGCTGCCGTGAGGCGGCCCGACGCGGTCGCTGGCGCGCTCACCGCCGTCGCAGCGGCGCTGGTGTTGGTGATGGTTCTCGCGTGCGTGCACGCCCGCCCGGAGGCCCCCGCGGACGCGCGTGGAGGCGCCTGGGCCGCGCGAGGCTGCATCGACCCTGCTATCGCTACGGCGCAGGATTGGCGGGTGGTTCCGGGCATTACGCGTCAACTCGCGCACGAGCTCGTCGCGGCGTGCCAGACGGGCGCCTGTGCCGCCCAACTCCCCGCGCTGCCCGGCGTTGGTCCGGTGCTGCGCCAACGCCTCCGGGCGAGCCTGTGCCGGCCGCGGCGCGCCGAGTCAGGTCTTCTCCAGCTCAAACTTGTCGTGCAGCACGCGCACGGCCGCATCCGCGAACCGATCCTCGACGACGCACGAGATCTTGATCTCGCTGGTCGAGATGAGCAGGATGCTGATTCCGGCCTCGCCGAGCGCCGCAAAAGTCTTTTGTGCGACGCCAGGTTGCGACACCATGCCAGCGCCGACGACGGACACTTTGGCCAGGCTCTTGTCCAGCGAGCAGCTGCGAAAGCCGAGCTCCTGTTGCAGCCCCGCGATCAGCTGAACCGCGCGGTCCGCGACGTTGCGCGGCACCGTGAACGTGACGTCCGTCCGGCCGTCCAGCGGGGGATTCTGGATGATCACATCGATGTTGATCCCGGCTTCCGCCATCGGCGCGAACAGGCGGGCCGCCGCGCCCGGCTTGTCGAGAATTCCGACGATCGTGAGCTTCGCCGTGTTCTTGTCGCAGCTCACGGCCGTGACGACGGCGCCTTCCAACCCTTTCATTTCCGCACCCTCCAGACCAGACATCTCCGGCACGACCCAGCTGCCTTCGCCGTCGCTGAACGACGACCGGCAGTGCAGCGTCACGCGGTATTTCAGGGCAAATTCAACCGACCGCGTCTGCAGCACCTTGGCACCGAGGCTCGCGAGCTCCAGCATCTCCTCGGAGCCGATCCGCGGGATCTTGCGCGCCTTCTCGTAGACGTTTGGATCCGTCGTGTAGATGCCGTCGACGTCGGAGTAGATCTCGCACGCGTCGGCGTTCAGCGCTGCAGCCATGGCGACGGCCGACAGGTCGCTGCCACCGCGGCCCAGCGTCGTGATGTTGCCGTCCTGGTCGACGCCCTGGAACCCGGCGATGATGACGATTTCCCCGTTCCGCAGGCATTCCTGGACCGGGTCGGCCTTGATCGAGCGGATGCGCGCGCTGCCGTGCATCGAATCCGTGCGAATTTCCACCTGATGCCCGAGAAAGCTGCGTGCCTGATGACCCAGCTCGCGGATCGCCAGCGCCAGGAGCGCGATGGAGACCTGCTCGCCGGTGGCCAACAGCACGTCGATCTCGCGATCCGCCGGCCGGGTCGAGACGCCCGCCGCCAGCTTCAGCAGCCGATCCGTCTCGCCTTGCATCGCCGAGACGACCACGACGACCTGATGGCCTTGCGAAGCGGTCTGAACGGCGCGCCGCGCGACGTTTTGGATGCGCTCGATCGTGGCCATCGAGCTGCCGCCGAACTTCTGGACAATCAATTGCGGGGAATTCTCGGTCATCGTTCCTGGTACGCTGGTGGGCCTGAGCCGCCGCATGAGTCAGTGCGCGGCGGGGGCCGCTGGCGGCGCGGCACTTTCGCGCAGCATCGACCACTTTGCAACCGCTGGCAGCAGGGTCAGCGTCACGCCCGCAACCGGATGGACCGACAGCTTGATCGGCTCGTCCGGCGTCGCATTCGCGAAGTCAGCAAAGACCAGATTCACAGGCGGCTTTTCAGCCAGCGCGGTGACGGCGCGCGCAAGGCCTTCGGCGCGAATGGTCACTTCAGCCGGCGTCAGGATGCAGCGCTGTGCCGGCGGGCAGCCGCGCACCATGATCGGCTGGTTCTCGAGATTCTTGACGATTTCGCGCTCCTCCAGCGCCACTTCCACCGTTACCTCCTCGACCGAGAGCTGCACACGGCGGTCGCCCGGCGGCACGAGCCGGAGCAGGACGCGAAGGTCGTGATCGGCGCCGTGGAGGTCCAGCGGATTGGTCCGCACCGACCGCACCGACCGCACCTGACCGGCGGGGCCAAAGACCTTGACGCGCGCGGGGTCAACGACCGCGCCTTTTTGGCTCTGGCGAAAACCAGTCGCCGGTTCGCCCGAGATCGGCACTTCCACAGGAACCGTCACCTCCGCCGCTTGGTCCAACCGCACGAGCAGCGAAGGCGGCTCGATCCCCAGCACTTCGATCTGGCTCGAACCGAGCTGCACTTCCACCGTGCGGGGATCGAAGACGAACCGCTCGCCGTCGCGATACGCCGCGAGATCAATGGACAAGCGCCCCGGACGGTCGCGCAGAAGCTGTTGAATCGCACCGCGCCGCCCGCGCACGCGCACCTTGACCGCTTCGGGCGCCTCGCCGACGAACACCTTGGTCTTCGCGACGTTGATCAGGGCGATCGGCACCGCCAGCTCGCTCTCCTTGACGCTGTCGCGCTGCACCACCATGTGGAGCAGCGCCGCGAGCGCAATCGACAGGATCTTCAAGCCCAGGTTGGCCGTCACGAGCGTGCGCACGCGCAGGGCAAACCGACCGAGCAGGCGGAACGGCGTCATGACGGATCGCCTCCGACGTCGATGTCCTCGGAATCCGTGGCGCTGCGGCTGTGGACGGTGAGGACGGTGCTGCCCGGACGAATCGGGGAGGCGGTCGCGCCGTGGACGTGAATCCGCCGTTTCCAGGCCCGGCGCCACGGCGCCATCGCTTCAGGCTGGTCGCCAAACAGCAGGCGGAACCGCTCGCGCAAATCCGCGGGCTGCAAGTTCAAGTCCAGCTGGCCCATGTAGGCGATGCCGCAGGTGCCCGTTTCTTCCGAGACGACGACGACGACCGCGTCCGTCTCATCCGCGAGCCCCAGCGCCGCGCGGTGCCGCGATCCGAGCGTTCCCGGAATGCCCGCGCCGCCGGCCAGCGGCAAAAAGCAGGCCGCGGCGGCAATCTTGCCCTTTTGCAGGATCACCGCGCCGTCGTGGGTCGCGTTGGCGTGCTCCGGGTTGAACAGCGCGGCGAGCAGCTGCCACGAGACTTCCGCGTTGATGCGCACGCCGTCGGCGACATAACGGTCCAGCGCCGCCTGCTGCTCGATGACGATCAGCGCGCCCAGATGCTTCTGACTGAGCACCGCGCAGGCGCGCAGCACCTCCTCCAGCACTTCATTGCTCGCCGAATCCTTGGACGAAAAGACCAAGGGCGACCGCACCATCGTGGTCAGCGCGCGCTTGATGTCCTCCTGGAACAAGATGACGAACAGCACGACGATCGACGACACAAACCGGCCGAGCAGCCAATGAATGGTCGGCAGATCGAGAACGTCTTCCTGGCTGGCGTAATAGAGCAGAAACAGCACGGCAACGGCCGTGAGCATCGCACCCGAGCGCGAGCCGCGCAGCAGCGTGAGGACCTGGTAGATGAGCGCGGCGACCAGCGCGATGTCCAATACCCAGCGCCACTCGGCGGGCGCCGAGGACGAGAGAAATGCGCTGGAGAAGTCGAAATCGGGCACCGCGCCTTGCGTCTCCTCTGGGTTTCAAGCCGACAGCGGTTGCGCGCCGCGGACAAACTCGCCTTTCAGCAAGTGGTTTCAGTGGCAGCGTCGCGAATGGCTGCGGCCACGTCAAGCACTTGTCGCATGACGTGTACGTCATGCACGCGGACAAAGGCAGCTCCGGCAAGCACCGCCGCCGTCACTGCCGCCGCCGTCGCGCCCAGCCGATCCTCCACGGGCGTGCCGGTGATCGCGCCGAGGAACGACTTTCGCGACGGGCCGAGGTACAACGGCAGTCCGAGCCTAGCAAGGGCCCCGGATCGGCGCAATAAAGCCAGATTCTGCTGGAGCGACTTGCCAAACCCGATGCCCGGATCGATCGCCAACTGGCCGCGGGCGACGCCAGCGGCTTCAGCACGGACAGCCGCTTGTCCGAGCGCGGCGGCAATCTCGGTGATGGCCGCCAACGGGTCTGCCGGCAGCGCGTCGACCCGCTGGGACGGCGCCATCTGGCCCACGGCGTGCGGCATGTGCATGAGCACCCACGCGGCGCCCGCGCGCGCGACGACCTCGCCCATCAGCGGATCGGAGAACCCGCTGACATCATTGATCATGGCCGCGCCAAGGTCCAACGCGGCTTGGGCGATTTCCGACCGGCGCGTGTCCACCGAGAGCGGCACGTCCAGTCGCCGCGCAAGCGCTTCAACCGCCGGAAGCACCCGCTCCGCTTCTTGCGTCGGACTGACCGCCGCGGCGTGCGGCCTCGTCGATTCGCCACCCAGATCAAGCAGATCCGCGCCATCGCGCATGAGCTCTTCCGCCCGGCGCAGGACCTGGTCCAGCGTCGCGAGCTGCCCGCCGTCGGAAAAACTGTCCGGCGTAACGTTGAGGATCCCGACGAGCAGCGGCTTGCGCAGATCAAAGCCGCGATGGCGCAGGTACATCGGCGCCTCGCGGCCTGGAAAAATCTGCTCCGCCACCCGCGCTCAGTGCGTCAGCGGCTCTGGCAGACCCGGCAGCGAGTCGATGACCGGCGGCGGTGTCGGTTTCTTGTTGGCGCTGTTGGCCGCGTCCTGCGCCACGCGGTGGCGCACCTTGGCTTCGCGGCCCGAGCGCAACTCCTTGATATCCTTATTTTCGATGATCCAGTCGACTTCCTCGCCGTCCAGCGTCTCGAATTCCAGCAGCGCCGTGGTCAGCAGGTCCAGCTGGTCGCGGTGGTCGGTCAGGATTTGCCGCGCGCGGTTGTAGTTCTCGTCGACAAGCCGGCGAATTTCCTGGTCAACCTGCACCGCCGTGGACTCGGAGAAGTTCTGCACGTGGCCGTAATCGCGCCCGAGAAACGGCTCGCCCTCTTTCTTGCCATACGCCAGCGGACCCAGCCGCGACATGCCCCACTCGCAGACCATCTGCCGCGCCATGCCGGTCGCCTGCTCGATGTCGTTCGCCGCGCCTGTCGTGATTTCGCCCAGCACAATGTCCTCGGCGATGCGTCCACCCATCATGATCGCAATGCGATCGAGCAGGTAGCTCGCCGAGTGCGAATAGCGATCACGCTCCGGCAGCTGCTGGGTCAGACCCAAAGCACGCCCGCGCGGCACAATCGTCACTTTGTGCAGTGGATCCGAGGTCTTGAGATGCTTCGACACAAGCGCGTGGCCCGCCTCATGCACCGCCGTCAACTTCAACTCGTCGGCGTTCAGCATCATCCCGCGCCGTTCCGCGCCCATGATGACCTTGTCCTTGGACTGCTCCAGATCCGCCATCGACACCAGATCGTGATCCTGCCGCGCGGCCAGAAGCGCGCCCTCATTGATGAGGTTCTCGAGGTCCGCACCGGCAAAACCCGGCGTCCCGCGCGCGATCGTCTGCAGGTCCACGTCCGGCGAGAGCGGCACTTTGCGCGTGTGCACTTTGAGGATCGCCAGCCGGCCTTTGGCGTCGGGCGCCGGCACGACCACGCGCCGATCGAACCGCCCCGCGCGCAGCAGCGCCGGGTCCAGCACGTCCGGTCGGTTGGTCGCCGCCACGAGGATCACGCCGGTATTGTTTTCGAAACCGTCCATCTCCACGAGCAGCTGGTTCAGCGTCTGCTCGCGTTCGTCGTGCCCGCCGCCCATGCCCGCGCCGCGGTGGCGACCGACAGCGTCGATTTCATCAATAAAAATAATGCACGGCGCATTCTTCTTACCCTGCTCAAACAAGTCGCGCACGCGGCTCGCGCCCACGCCCACGAACATCTCGACAAAATCCGAGCCCGAGATCGAGAAAAACGGCACACCCGCCTCACCCGCGACCGCGCGCGCCAGCAGCGTCTTGCCCGTGCCCGGCTGGCCCATCAGCAGCACGCCCTTGGGAATGCGACCGCCGAGCCGCGTAAACTTCTTGGGATCTTTCAGAAATTGAATAATCTCCTCCAGCTCCTGCTTGGACTCATCGATGCCGGCCACGTCCTCAAAAGTCACGCGGTTGGTCGCCTCGGTCAGCATTTTAGCCTTCGACTTGCCAAAGCTCATCGCGCGGTTGCCACCGGATTGAATCTGCCGCATGAAGAAAAAGAACAGGCCGATAATGACGAGCATCGGCAAGCCATTGATCAGCAACTGAAAAAGCCAAGTATTGGCCTCTTCACGCTCGTAGTTGATCTCCACACCTTTGGCGATGAGGTCTTTTTGGAAGCTCGTGATGTCGCCCGTCGTGCGAAACAGGTCGCCGTTGCCCAGCGTGCCGTCGATGTTGTTGCCGCGGACCGTGATGTCGCGCACGCGATCCGTCGCCGGCACCTTGTCAACATTCAGGGAATTGTTGACGAACTGCGTGAACGAGAGCTGCTTGGTCTTGCCCGTCGCGGTCGAATATTGGATGACCATCACGACCAGCAGGAACACGCCGGCCCAGATCAAAAGACTTTTCGTATGCTTCAAGATCATCTCCTGATTGGCTGCCTTCGCCCGGCGCCATGCGCCCTGTTGGACGCACGACGGACCGAAAAAGTGCGCGGGAAGCACGCACAAGATGCGAACACCCACGCTTGGCAGGTTAGTCCGCGGGTGCCGCTCGCGCAACGTTCTTTGCAAAAAACTGCCACGAAATGCCGTTGCCCACCACGGTCAGGCGGTGCAAATCGGCTTCACCGCGATCGCCCAGCGCCAGCCATTGATCCACCGCACGCTGGGACGGCGCCGGCAGTCCGAGCCGTTGGCAAATCCGCTGCAGCAGCGCCGATTTTGCCGCTGACAGATCCGGCAGCGCGGCCACCGGTACGCGCGCAACGCCGGCAACGCGATCCACCTCAAGCTGATCGCCCAGCGCCCGATCGATCCACGCCGCCAGCGCGCCATCCTGCGCAGCCGCCAGGGCCGCCGACCGCGCCAGCCCCGCCGCCGCACCCGGGATCGCGCGCTCCAGCGCCGGCAGGACGCGGTGGCGGACGTGGTTGCGCGTCCACGCGAGATCCTCGTTGGACGGATCCGCCAGCCACGGCACGGCAAAGAATCCAGCGCAAACGCCCAGCTGCGCGCGCGTCACCGCGAGCACCGGCCGCACGATCGCATCCGCGCGCACCCGCCGCACGCCCGCGCGCGCGTCCGCCCCCGCGCCGCGCGCCAGCCGCAGCAGCACGGTCTCCGCCTGATCGTCGGCGTGGTGCGCCGTGGCGATGCAATCCGCGCCGAGTTCGAGGCGCATGGCCTGCAGCACGCGATACCGCGCCGTCCGCGCCCGCGCTTCCAGGTCCGCGCCCGGCCGCAGCGCGAGGTGCCGGACGGCCAGCGGCAAATGGCGCCGCATCGCTTCCGCCGCGACCAGGTCAGCCGTCGCCGCGTGGTTCGGCTGCAGGCCGTGGTCGACATGCGCGACCGCAAGCGCGTGGCCCAGCGACGGCCGCAGCGCGTCGAGCAGCGCGAGCGCCGCCATCGAGTCGCGCCCACCGCTGCAGGCCAGCAGCACGCGCTGGCCGGGCTGCCACAGCGCGTGCCGCCGCACATCCCGGCGAACCTGGTCGAGCACGCGGCGGATTTCGGTCGGAATTGCAGTCATGTCGTTGCACGCAGTCAGACGCCAAGCGTACCATGTCTGCCCGGGAAACTCCGAGAGGACAAGATGGCTCACGATCCGCTGCAGACTAGTCCCGCCGTCGATCCGCGCATTGCGGCGTACCAGGCCACGGTCGCCAAGGCGAGCGCGCGGCCCGGGCCGTTCGTGTCGCTGGACGGCCGCAAGGTCGACATCGCCTACTTCCCCGTGCAGCCCGATGAGAGCTACTGGCGGCAAATTGGCGTGCCGGGCCAATTCCCGTTCACCCGCGGCGTGCACCCCAACATGTACCGCGGCAAAAGCTGGACGATGCGCATGTTCGCCGGTTTCGGCACGCCGGAAGACACCAACGGGCGCTTCAAATTCCTGCTGCAATCGGGCCAGACCGGGCTGTCCACGGCGTTCGACATGCCCACGCTGATGGGCTACGACCCGGACCACGAGCTGGCGTCGGGCGAGGTGGGACGCGAAGGCACGAGCGTCAGCCACATTCAGGACATGGAAGCACTTTTTGCTGGCATCGACCAGAGCGCGGTGACGACGTCCATGACCATCAACGCCCCGGCGATCGTGCTGCTGGCGTTGTACGTCGCGGTGGCGGAGAAGCGCGGCGTGCCGTACGACCAGATCGGCGGGACGCTGCAGAACGATATCCTGAAGGAATTCATCGCGCAAAAGGAGTGGATCTGCCCGCCGCGGCCGGCGATGCGCATCATCCGCGACATGCTGGCGTTCTGCACGCTCAAGCTGCCGAAATGGAACACGATTTCGATTTCCGGTTACCATATCCGCGAGGCTGGCGCGACGGCCGTGCAGGAGCTCGCGTTTACGCTGGCGGACGGCGTGGGCTACGTGCAGGCGGGCATCGAAGCCGGGCTGGACGTGGACGCGTTTGCGCCGCGGCTGAGCTTTTTCTTCGACGTCCACAACGATTTCTTCGAGGAAATCGCCAAGTTGCGCGCGGCGCGGCGGCTGTGGGCGCGCATCATGAAAGACCGGTTTGGCGCCAAGAATCCCCGCTCGTGGATGCTGCGGACGCACTGCCAGACCGCGGGCGTGTCGCTGACGGCGCAGCAGCCGATGAACAATGTGGTGCGCACGACGCTGCAGGCGCTGGCGGCGGTGCTGGGCGGCACGCAGTCGCTGCACACGAACAGCCTGGACGAGACGTATGCGCTGCCGACGGCCGATGCCGCCAAGCTGGCGCTGCGGACCCAGCAGATCATCGCCGACGAGTCGGGCGTGACCAACGTGGCGGATCCGCTGGGTGGCAGCTGGTACATCGAGAAGCTGACGGACGAGATCGAGGCGGAAGCCGCAGCGATTATTCAGAAAATCGACGACATCGGCGGCATTGTCCGCGCGATTGAGGTCGGCTATCCGCAGCGCGAAATCGCGGAGAGCGCGTTCAGGTTCCAGCAGCGCGTGGAGTCGGGCGAGCGCAAGATCGTCGGCGTGAACAGCGCGGTGGAGGAGCGCGGCGCGCCCATTCCGCTGCTGCACATCGACGCCCAGGTGGAAGCCGCGCAGATCGCGCGCTGCCAGGCGGTCAAGGCGAACCGCGATCAGGCGCTCGCGCAGGGCGCGTTGGCGGGCGTGCGCGCGGCGTGTCAGAGCGACGCGAACCTGGTCGAAGCGATTCTCGCGGCCGTGAAAGTCGAGGTGACGCTGGGCGAAATCTGCGACGTCTTTCGCGACGAGTTCGGCGTCTACCGCGATCCGGCGTTTCTGTAGGCCGCGATGCCCGCGCAACTCACTTTTTTTTGCGAGCTTCCGAGCGCCGACCTGACCGAGCTGTTTGCCGATCTGGATCTGGTCGCGCTGCTGGCCAGCCACCAAGCGCGCGTCGCGATGGCGCTGATCGACCTGACGGCGGAGCGCGCGGCGGTTATCGAGCGGCTGACGGACGCCGGCGTGCCCGTGACCGCCTGGCTGGTGCTGGACGAGCTGGACGGCTACTGGCTGACGCTGGACAACGTGCAGCTGGCGCGCGATCGCTGGCGGCAAATTCGCGCGTGGTCCGAAGGGTTTGGCCTGAAATTCGCGTGCGTCGGCTTGGACATCGAGGCGCCGCACGACGACGCGGTGGCGCTGGTCGATGCGCCGTTCCTGACGCTGGCGCGGCTGACCTGGCTGCGGCGGACGCGGCGGCAATGGCGCACGGCGCTGGATGACCTGCGGGCGCTGGTCGCCGAGATCCGCGCCGACGTGCCGGAGATCGAGACCTACCAGTTTCCCGTGATCGTGGACGAGCGCGCGGCGGGCTCGACGCTGCTGCAGCGCATTTTGGGCATTGCGGATTTGCGCGCGGATCGCGAGGTGCTGATGCTCTACCGGTCGATGCTGCCGGAACCGTGGGGCGACGTGCTGGTGGACGGCTACGGGCCCGCGGCGGAGGCCATCGCGATTGGCATCACCGGCGGCGGCGTGGCGGCGCTGGAAGACGCGTTTGCGCCCCGGCAGCTGGACCTCGCGGCGACCCTGCGCGAGCTGGCGCGGGCGCGCCGGCATACGGGGCACCTGTACGTCTTTTCGCTGGAAGGGTGCGTGGCGCAAGGCTGGCTGGCGCAATTGCTGGCGGCCGATCTGGACAAATTGGCGACGACGCAAGGGGTTACGCGTGCGCGGGCGGGGCGCGTCGTGGCGCGCGCGCTGCTGACGACCGATCGGCTGGTCGCAAGGCTGCGGCGCATGACGCGCACCCAGTTGCCGTGAGGGTCGCGATTGACTACCGTTGCGCTGCGGCAAGCAGTTGCCGCGCAGCGAATCGTCCGTGGCCAAACAGTTCACCCTCACCGCAGGCGCGACAGGCGGGCGCAGTCCATTTGGCCTGGCCGAGTTCGCCGCGTTTTGGTGGCGCGACCCCCGCCGGCGCGGGACTCTCGTGATTCTGCTGTGTTTGACCTGGCTGTGCTTCTTTGGCGCACAGTGGTTCCGCGTGCAAAAAGAGGTGTCCGGCGGTCGCCGTGCGCTGGGCATCACCGCGGAGGCGACCTACCTGCCGCCGGGCCCGGTGCTGCGCATGATCTCGTTGGGTCACCAGTCTTTCCTGGCCGACCTCGTCTACGTGGAAGCTGCGCAGTATTTCGTCCGGCACCTGATCACGGACAGCCAATTGCCATGGCTGGACAGGTACTTGGAGGCGTTCTGGGCCCTGGACGCGAACTGCCGGTCATCCTACCGTTGGGGCAGTCAGGTCGTGAAATTCGGCCAGCGCATCGACCGGGACGTGTCCATTCGCGCCAACCGCTTCGCGCGGCTCGGGCTAGAGGCCGCACCAGATGACGCATGGCTGTACCACGAGATCGCCTTCAACCTGCGCTACGCGATGGACCCGCGCAGCGCGGAGGAGGCGGACCACTTCAAGGAGCTGGCGCTCAAATACTTGGAAATTGCCTACACGTTCCCGAATTTTGTCTATGATCCCAATTACCTGGCCGCGCAATACGCCCGCGCCGGCTTGGTCGACGAGAGCATCAAGTCGGCGCTGGTGAACTATGGCGGCGCCAGCGAAGAGCAGCGGCGCGAGCTGCGCAACATGCTGACCGAGCGCAACCGCGGCGAGGACGCGGCGGAGCTGGCGTGGCTGGACGTGGTGCACCAGCGCGATTGGCCGTACCTGGCGCCGGCGCTCGCGACGCTGGTTGGCCCCAAGCGCCAGCTGGCGCCGCCGCTGCACGCCGCCGATCCCACCGGCTGGCTGCGCGAAGTCGAGACGCCCAAGGCCCTGTTGACGCGCATGACCGTCCGGTTCCTGCAGCCGACGCCCGATGAACGGCCGGACTCGGCGGAGTGGTTGTCGGAATTGCCGCCGCCCGTCACCGCCACCGCGCCTGCGAAGTAGAGGATTTCCATGAACCTTTCCCTGCAGTCCCTGGCCGGTCAGACCGTCGCGATTACCGGCGGCGCAGGCTTTATCGGCTCGGCGCTGGCGGAACGATTGGCGACGGATCCGTCGATCCGCATCGTGCTTTTTGACAACCTGCACCACGACGCGGTGACGGACACGCCGCTGCTCAAGCTGCCGAATGTCAAGCTGTTTCGCGGCGATGTGCGCGACAAGTTCGCCGTGGCGCAGGCGCTGGCGGGCGCGAACCACATCATCCACATGGCGTCGATCGCCGGCGTGGACACGGTGATGAAAGCGCCGGTGCTGACGATGCAGGTCAGCCTGCAGGGCACGATGAACGTGCTGGAAGTGGCGCAGGCGATGCGCGAGCGCGGCGAGGACGTGCGGCGGGTGGTCGATTTTTCGACCTCGGAGGTCTTTGGCAAGTACGCGTTCAACGTCGCGGAGACCGACGCCACGAGCTTGGGCGCGGTGGGCGAGGCGCGCTGGACGTACGCTGTGGCCAAGCTCGCGACCGAGCACCTGTGCGCAAACTACCACAAACAGTATGGATTACCAACGGTTGCCATCCGGCCGTTCAACATCTACGGCCCGCGGCAGGTCGGCACGGGCGCGATCCACCACTTTGTTCGCCACGCGCTGCGCAATGAGCCGCTGACCATCCACAACGACGGCTCGCAGATCCGCTCCTGGTGCTACATCGACGACATCATCGACGGCATGCTGCTGGTGCTGACGCGCGAGGAGGCGGTCGGTCAGTCGTTCAACATCGGCTCGCCGCGGTCCACCGTGACGATCCACCAGCTGGCGCGCGACATCGTGCGGCTGGCCGGCTCGCAGTCGGCGCTGCAGTGCGTGCCGTGGAATTTCCCCGACGTGGAGTTGCGCGTGCCGGATATCTCCAAGGCGCGCAAGCTGCTGAGCTACGAGCCGCAGATCGACCTGGAGGAAGGCCTGGCGCGGACGATCGCATGGTACAAGGCCCAGGCAATGGGGACGCCGGTCAATTCGACCCACGGCTGACACGGCGCCGCGCAAAGAGCGCACCGCACTTGGCGGGCGGCTGGGGCTCCAAACGCGCGAATTCGTTGACGCGCGTCGCCAGAGCGCGGGATCGGATTGACCCGGATCGCCGGTGAGATTGCCGCCCGGTGCCGCATGGTTTAGGGTTGGCGCCGGCGATCGGGCCGGTTGCACGGGAGCGAACAAGCGCGTGGCGGAACAGCAAGACGACATCCTGACACTGGATCACCTGGGCAAGACGTTTCGCGTCGGCTTTTGGGGCAAAAAGGTCGTCGCGGTGCGCGACGTGTCCCTGACGCTGAAGCGTGGAGAATCGCTGGGCTATTTGGGACCAAACGGCAGCGGCAAGACCACGTCCATCAAGTGCATCCTCAACCTGATCCAGCCGACGACGGGCAAGATCCACTTGTTCGGCGCCGATCCGAGTGACGCCAACGCCCGCGCGCGTGTGGGATACCTGCCGGAGGCGCCCTATTTCTACGACTACCTGAAGCCAACAGAAGTGCTTGATTACGTTGGAAAACTCTATGGACTCGACGCCGCGACCCGCAAGAAGCGCATCCCGATGCTGCTGGACCGGCTGGGCTTGTCGCAGGCCATGGACCGCGAGCTGCGCGGCTTCTCCAAGGGCATGCTGCAGCGCGTGGGCATCGCCCAGAGCCTGCTGTCGGACCCGGACCTGCTGATTTACGACGAGCCCCTGAGCGGTCTGGACCCGATTGGTCGCAAGGAAGTGCGTGAATTAATGGCGGAATTACGCCAGGAAGGCAAATCACTCTTCTTCAGCTCGCACGTGCTGACCGACATCGAGACGCTGTGCGACGCGGTGTGCATCCTGGACCGCGGCGAGGTCGTGGCGCAGGGCCGGCTCGCGGACTTGCTGCGGATGGACAAGCTGGAGTCGGAGGCGGTGATCGAGCTGCCGGTTGACGGCCTGGAGACGGCGCGATCGCAGCTGCTGGCCCTGCCGGGCGTGGAATTGATGGCGCAGCGCGGCGCCATCCTGCGCCTGCGGCTGCCGACGGACGTGGTACCAGGGCTGACGGCGGCAGTGGTCGAGGCGCACGCGACGCTGCGTGAACTGTCGCAGCGGCGGGAGTCGCTCGAAGAGCTTTTCGTGCAAAAAGCCTTGCATGTCTCCACAGATGGCCAGCGTGCAGCGCCGGCGGCGAGGTCGATGTGAGCATCCAGACGACCCACGAGAAGCTGACGTTGCGCATCGACGGGCCGATGGCGGCGCTGGCGCGGATCGCGGCGGTGGCGGGCAACACGCTGCGAGAAGCGGGGCGCAACAAGCTGTTTTTCGGGCTGCTGGGCGTGACGATCCTGATGCTTGTGTTCTCAATCCTGCTGTCCGATCTGGCGCTGGCGGACCAAAAAGTGCGGCTCGTGACCGATTTTGGCCTGGCGGTGATCCCGCTGGTCTGCATCGCGACGGCCGTGCTGCTGGGCGCGGTGCTGCTGTACAAGGAAATCGACCGCAAGACGCTGTACGCGATTTTGCCCAAGCCGATTCGCCGCGCGGAATTCCTGCTGGGCAAATTCCTCGGGCTGTCACTGCTGCTTTTGGGCCAGCTGACGGCGCTGGCGCTCTGCTGGGCGGGCGTGCTGCACCTGCGCGGCGGGACGTTTTCGCCCGCGCTTGCCGAGGCGCTGGGGCTCAGCTACGTGGAGATCGTGTTGGTGACGTCTGCGGCGCTGTTTTTCAGCGCGCTGTCGCGGCCCGTGCTGTCGGGCGTGCTGACGATGGGCGTATTTCTGATTGGACGAATTACCTATGTTATCAGCGACTTGATGCAAAACACCAAGGGCGTGTTCGCCGAAGTGCCCGCGATGCGCGCGCTGGGACGCGTGCTGGTGGCGATCGTGCCGGACCTCTCGACGTTCAACATCGCAGACGAGCTGCAAGCCGGCGCCGCGATCGCGCCCGACTATTTTCTCCACGCCACGCTCTACGGCCTGTGCTGGGTCGGGTTCTTCGTCGCGCTGTCGCTCGTGGTTTTTGAGCGCCGGGACCTGGTTTAGATGAAATTTCAAGCGCTTTGGCAACGCTTGCGCCTGCCGCTGCTGGCGGCGCTGCTGGTCCTGGGCGCGCTGGCGGCACGCGCGACGTGGGAGCAGGTCCAGGCGTATCACCGCGCAGAGGCACTGGAGAAATCCGCCCAGCTCGATCTTGCCGTGGACGAATACCGCTGGACACTGCGCTGGTACACGCCATGGGGTCCGAAGTGGACCGATGCCGCACAAGCCCTTGTGCGCATTGCTAAAACCGCTGAGCAGCCCGAGCCGCTGCGGGCGATGCGGGCACTCGACGCGCTGCGGTCGGGGCTGATTGCCGGGCGGCACGTGTGGCAGCCGCGCGCGGATCTGGTGGCGTACGTGAACCAGACGATTCCGGCGGTGATGGTACGCGTGGCGCAGGCGTCCGGCGACAAGCGCGAGCCGGCGCAGCTCCTGGCGCAATTCACCCGCGACTATGCGCGGCCCATCGGCGTGTCGCCGCTGACGTCGGCCGCGGTGTCGCTGGGTTTTCTGGCCTGGCTCATCGGCCTGCTGATGATCGCGCGCCGGGGACTGGACGCCGAGGCCCGCATCACGCGCCTGGGCTGGCGCTGGCTGGCCGTCGCCGTCAGCGGTTTTGTCCTCTGGACGCTGGGCATGTGGCTGGGTTGAGGATGGCGCCGCCGCCCCCGCCCGCTCGGCTGCCGCGGTCCCTGCCGGAGGCCCGGCTGCTGGCCAGCGAGTTCTGGCAGGCTTTCACCCATGCGCCGCGCGCACTGCGGCTGGCGTGGCAGACGTCCCCGCGGCTGCTGCTGGGCCTGCTGGTCTGGACGCTGCTGATGGGCGCGCTGCCGTCGGCAATCGCCTGGGTGGGTCACGGTCTTGTGGATTCGGTCGTCGCAGCGCAGCGCGGCGGCGATCGCACGGCAGCAATCCGCTGGGTCGGTCTGGAACTCGCGCTGGTGCTGACGCTGCTGGTGGCGCAGCGCTGGCAGCTGCTGTGCCAGTCGCTGCTGCGGGCGCAGCTCGGTCACACGGTGCACGTGCACATCTTTGAGAAAGCGCTGACGCTGTCGCTGCCGCAGTTCGAGGACAGCCAGACCTACGACCTGCTGACCCGCGCCCGGCGCGAGGCGTCGACCCGGCCGCTGGGGTTGATCACCAAGCTGCTGAACGTGCTGCAAAATGCCGTATCGCTGCTGGGTTTTTCAGCGCTGCTGATGACGCTCTCGCCGTGGGCGGTGCTGGCGCTGGCGCTGGCCGGGCTGCCGGCGTTCCTGGCGGAGGCGCGCTTTTCCGGCGAGGCGTTCCGGCTGTTTCGCTACCGGGCGCCGGAGACGCGGATGCAGATGTACCTGGAAACGCTGATGGCGCGCGAGGATTCTGCCAAGGAAGTCAAGGTTTTCCAGTTCGGCCCGCGGCTGCTGCAGCGCTACCGCGACATCTACCTGCAGGTCTACGAGGAGGACCGCGCGCTGACCTGGCGGCGGCATCGCTGGGGCCTCGCGCTGGCGATCCTGGCGACGCTGGTGCTGTACGGCGCGTTCGCCTGGCTGGCGCTGCAGACGTCGGCCGGCAAGCTGACACTCGGCGCGATGACCGCGGGGCTGCTGGCGTTCAAGCAGGGCCAGCAGGCGTTTGGCGCGCTCCTGCAGGCGATCGGCGGGCTGTACGAAGACAATCTGTACATTTCGACGCTGTTTGAGCTCCTGGATCTGCCGGCTGACCCGGAGCCGGGCGACGCGTCGACCGGGCCGGACCCTCAAGATGGCCTGCGATTCGAGGAGGTTGCGTTCACGTACCCGGGCGCGGACGCGCCGGCGCTCGCGGGCATCAGTCTGCACCTCAAGCCCGGGCAGACGCTGGCGCTCGTAGGCGCGAACGGCTCGGGCAAAACGACGCTGATCAAGCTGCTGGCGCGCCTGTACCAGCCGACCGCGGGGCGCATCCTGCTGGACGGCCGGGACCTGCAGCAGTGGCAGCCCGCGGCGCTGCGCCTGCGCATTGGCGTGATCTTCCAGGATTTTTTGCGCTACCAGTTCCTGGCGGGCGAAAACGTCGGCGTGGGCGATGACCGGCACTACGACGACGAGGTGCGCTGGCAGCAGGCCGCGGACCGCGCGGCGGCGCACGAGACGCTGGCTGGGCTGCCGCAGGGCTACCGGACGCAGCTGGGCAAGTGGTTTGACGGCGGCCGGGAGCTGTCCGGCGGGCAGTGGCAGCGGGTCGCGCTGGCGCGGGCGCTGATGCGCACGGACGCGCAAATCCTGGTGCTGGACGAGCCGACGTCGGCGATGGACGCGGCCGCCGAGGTGGAGATCTTCGACCGCCTGCAGGATCAAGCGGCCGGTCGGATGAGCATCTTGATTTCACACCGTTTTTCCACGGTGCGCCGCGCGGATTACATCGCCGTGCTGGACGGCGGGCGCGTGGTCGAGCGCGGCAGCCATGTGGAACTGCTGGCCGCGGACGGGACGTATGCGCGGCTCTTTGAGCAACAAGCGCAGGGCTACCGCTGAGTGCTGCCCGCCCGGCGCGGAAAAAACGATACACGCCAACCGAAGTTCGCAATCAAATGCCCTTCATCCGCGGCGTGCCACCAAAGGTGCACGCTCGCGGTCTCAGTCCGAAATGCATCAGGTCTGACCGCAGAAGCTTGCAGTTGGAAAGAGGTCAGCAGGTTGGAGCCGAATACGCCGGGGCGCGATAGTTCACGGCCGACTTTTGCCCGCTGTCGGTGGGAATGGCGGCAACGGCGGCCAGCCCGGCGGCACCGGCAGCCCGCGGCGCTCCGCCAGGTCGCCCACCGCCCGCAGCGCCGCAAACTGCCCCAGCCAAGCCGCGCGCCACGGATTGTCGCACCGGCCCACCAGGCACGCGATGTGCACGGCAAACCGCGTCGCGGTCTTGCGCGGCAGCCGCATGTACGCCCGCTGGCCCCTGGCCACCAGCGCGTCCTGCAGGTCCGGCCGCGGCACTGGCCACGGCAGCGCGTGGGGGCCCAGCAGCGCCGCGAGCATTTGCTGCGCCTGCCGCCAGGCCCGCGTCAGGTGCCAGCGCCGCGCGAGCGTGTCCAAGCGCGCGGGCTCCAGCTGCGGATGCGGGCGGACAAACGCGGCGAGGTCGATGAGCCACAGCGGCCGCTCAAAATCGTGCGACGCGGCGTGCGCGGCCAGGTAGACAAGCTCCGCGTGCGGCTCCAGCTGACCGTCAGGCTGCAGCAGATCCGCCGCCTCGATGCGCGTGCCCAGCGCGTGCAGCGGCGCCCAATGCAGCTCCAGCGGCGGCGACGCCGGGCGCGCCAGGATCACGTGGTGGTGGTGCCGCAGGTGGTGCGCCGTCTCGCGCGTGTCGGGGAGCGTGTAGTCCAGCGCCGCCAGCACGGTCAGCGCGGCGTCCAGCTGCGCGGGCGGCACCAGCAGGTCCACGTCGGTCGAACGCCGCACCAGCGGCCGCGGGTAGATGCGCGCCGCGAGCAGCGGGCCCTTGAGCGGCGCCACGGCGATGTCGGCTTGGCGCAGCGCCGCCAGCGCTTCCTCGGCGCACGCGCGAATCCACGCCTGCTCCATCTCCGCGGCCAGGCGCGGCTGTTCGGCCTGCACGCGCTGCTCCGGCGTCACGGCCAGCAGCCCGGCGTCCGCCAGCGCGGGCACCAGCCCTTCCAGGCCCAGCTGTGAACCCAGCGCCTGCCACGCCGCCACGTCCGCCGGCGGCTGGCCATGGCCATCGGGGTCGGGCGCGGCAAACAGCAGCGGCAGCAGGTCCATCGGCGTCAGCTCCAAGCGGACGGGCGGCGGTGGCGCCTGCCGGCAGCGCTGACAGAGACACAGGTCAGCGTGCTCAAAACAAGCCCTCCACCAAGCCTTTTTCGTTGATGTGGATGCTGTTGGCCGCCGGCACGCGCGGCAGCCCGGGCATGGTCATGACCTCGCCGCAGATGACCACCACGAATTCCGCGCCCGTGGCCAAGCGAATTTCGCGGATCGGCACCGTGTGGTTGCTCGGCGCGCCTTTCAGGTTCTGGTCGGTGGAAAAGCTGTAGGGCGTCTTGGCGATGCAGACCGGAAAGTGGCCGTAGCCCTGATTTTCATAGGCGTGCAGCTCGTCGCGCACTTTCTTGTCGGCGATGACCTCGCTGGCGCCATAGAGCCGCGTGGCGATCGCCTTGACCTTGTCAAACAGCGGCATCTCGTCCGGGTACAGCGGCGCGTACTGCGCGTGGCCGGTATCCGCGATCGCAGCGACCGCTTGCGCCAGCTCCGCCGTGCCCGCGCCGCCGTCTGACCAGTGCGTGCACAAGAACGCCCGCGAGCCCATCTCCGCCGCCACGTCGCTCACCAGCTGGATTTCCGCGGGCGAATCTGTGTCAAACCGGTTGATCGCCACCACCGCCGGCACGCCAAACTGCTTCAAATTCGCGAGGTGTCGCTTCAGGTTCGCCACGCCTTTTTGCAGCGTCACCAGATCCGGCGTCTCCAGGTTGGCGATATCCGCGCCGCCGTGCGCCTTCAATGCGCGCACTGTCGCCAGCAGCACCACGGCGTTGGGCTTGAGGCCCGCCTTGCGGCACTTGATGTCGAAGAACTTTTCCGCGCCCAAATCCGCGCCGAAGCCGGCTTCCGTCACGACGTAATCTGCCAGCTTGAGCGCGGTTTTCGTCGCCACCACGGAGTTGCAGCCATGCGCGATGTTGGCAAATGGCCCGCCGTGCACGAACGCCGGATTGCCCTCCAGCGTCTGCACCAGATTGGGCATCAGCGCGTCCTTGAGCAGCACGCTCATCGCGCCATGGGCTTGCAAGTCGCGGGCGAAAATCGGCTTTTTGTCGAACGTGTAGCCCACCAGGATGTTGCCCAGCCGGCGGTTCAAGTCCGCGTGGTTCTCCGCCAAGCAAAAGATCGCCATGACCTCCGACGCCACCGTGATGTTGAAGCCCGTCTCGCGCGGCGTCCCGTCGCTCGCGCCACCCAGGCCGGTGACCATCGACCGCAGCGACCGGTCGTTCATGTCCACAGCGCGCCGCCACGTGACGCGCCGCAGGTCGATGTTCAGCGCGTTGCCCCAGTGGACGTGGTTGTCGATCAGCGCCGCCAGCAGGTTGTTCGCCGCGCCGATCGCATGGAAATCACCGGTGAAATGCAGGTTGATGTCCTCCATCGGCACGACTTGCGCATAACCGCCGCCGGCCGCGCCGCCTTTCATGCCAAAGCATGGGCCGAGGCTGGGCTCGCGCAGGCAGACCATGGCGTTCTTGCCGATGCGGTTCAGGCCGTCGGTCAGGCCGACGCTGAG
The DNA here is from genome assembly GCA_903929795.1 of uncultured Myxococcales bacterium. GTDB lineage: Bacteria > Myxococcota_A > UBA9042 > UBA9042 > UBA9042 > CAIYBN01. The sequence continues at coordinate 58,821 of CAIYWC010000189.1, forward strand.
CGTGGTCTTGCCTTCGCCGGCGGCGGTCGGCGAGATGGCGGTCACGAGGATCAGCTTGCCGCTGGGCTTGGCGGCGAGCGTGTCGATGAAATCGAACGCGACCTTGGCCTTGCTGGGGCCATACTGGTACAAGCTGGCCTGCGGGATGCCGAGGCGCTCAGCGACGTGGCTGATGGGCCGGACCGGCGCGCTGCGGGCGATGTCGATGTCTTGCGGGATGGAGCGCATGCGGATTCCCCTGCCGCGGCTACGCTTTGGGCGGCGGCAGGTTTGTAGGGCGAAATCGCGGCGGGGGCAAGCGGCAGCCGGCGGGCGTCACGCTTTCGGCTTTCGCGGCGACTCCACGCGCTCCGCGTCTTCACGCGGCGCGGTCTCGCCTTGAACCTCCACCGCCACCACCTTGTATTCCGGACACTTCGCCTCGGAGTCCATCACGTCGCTCGTCAGCCGGTTCACGTCGCTCTCGGGGAAGTGGAACGTCGTGCTCAGCGTGCCCGGCAGCACCGCGTCGGTCACGTGTGCGTGCAGGTGGATTTCCCCGCGCGCGGACGTCACCCGCACGCGCGCGCCGTCTGCGATCCCGCGCGCCGCCGCGTCCAGCGGGTGCATCAGCAGCACGTCCTCGGTCTTCAGCGCCACGTTGCCAGTGCGCCGCGTCATCGTCCCGCAGTTGTAGTGGACCAGGTCGCGCACGGTCGACAGCACCAGCGGGAACGCGTCGCCGTGGTCGGTCAGCTCCGGGCTCTGCTGCCAGTCGACGAAGAAGAACGGCGCGCGGCCGATCTTGAACGCGTCCGTGTGCAAAATCCGCGTCTCCTGGCCGTCCGGCGTCACCGGCCATTGCTTGCCCTGCGCGCCGAGCTCAGCCCACTTCACGCCGGCGAAAAACGGCACGACCTGGCTGATTTCCGCCAGCAGCGTCGCCGGATCGTACAGCGGCTGCGGGTAGCCCATGCGGTTCATCATCGCCACGACGATCTCGCCGTCCGGCAGCGTGCCTTCCAGCGGCGCCACGGCCCGGTTCACCCGCTGGATGCGCCGCTCGCCGTTGGTAAACGTCCCCGATTTCTCCAGGAACGACGCGCCCGGCAGCACCACTGTCGCCAGCCGCGCCGTGTCGGTCAGGAACAGCTCCTCCACGATCAGCAGCTCCAGGCCCTGGCACGCCGCCACGACCTTGGTGGTGTTCGGGTCGGTCTGCGCCACGTCCTCGCCCATGATCCACAAGGCTTTCAACTTGCCGTCCAGCGCCGCGTCAAACATCTCCGGGATCTTGTAGCCCTTGGCCGACGGCACCGGCACGCCATACTGCTGGGCATAATGCGCCAGGTTCTGCGGCACCGTCACGTCCAGGTAGCCCGCGCCCTGGTGCGGCTGCACGCCCATGTCGGCCGCGCCCTGCACATTGTTTTGGCCCCGCAGCGGGTTCACGCCGACGCCGGGCCGGCCGATGTTGCCGGTGATCATCGCCAGCTGGGCAATCAGCATGACCGCGAACGTGCCCTGGTTGTGCTCCGTGACGCCCAGGCCATGAAACGACATGGCGTTTTTCGCCGACGCGTACAGCACCGCCGCCTGCCGCGCCTGCGCGCTCGTGATGCCGGAGACCGCTTCCAGCGCCGCGATGTCCAGCTGCAGCATCCGCGCCTTGAAATCGTCAAAGCCGGTGGTGCGTTGCGCGACGAACGCCTCGTCCACCAAGCCTTCCCGCATGATGTGGTACAGCAGCATGTCCAGCACGGCGACGTTGGTCCCCGGCCGCAGCTGCAGGTGCACGTCCGCGTAGCGCGCGAGCTCAGTCCGGCGCGGGTCGATGACGATCAGCGGCACGCCGCGCAGCGCTACCTGCTTGATCTTCGCGCCGGTGACCGGGTGGCCCGCGGTCGTGTTGCTGCCGATGACGAGCACGCAGTTCGTGTGGTCCAAGTCGGCGATCGAGTTGGTCGCCGCACCCAGCCCGAACGTCCGCTGCATCCCGAGCGCGGTCGGCGCGTGGCAGACCCGCGCGCAGCCATCGATGTTGTTCGTGCCGATGACCGCGCGAAAAAACTTCTGCATCAGGTAGTTTTCTTCGTTCGTGCACCGCGATGAGGAGATGCCGGCGATGGCGTCCGGGCCGTGCTTTGCCCTGATGGCGCTCAGCCGCTCGGCGATGAAGTCGAACGCCTCGTCCCAGCTGGCCGGCACGAGCGTGCCGCCCTTGCGGATCAGCGGCGTGCGCAGCCGGTCCTTGTGGTTGTAAAAGCCGAACGCATACCGGCCCTTGACGCACGCGTGGCCGGGATTGACGGCTGAATCGTACGGCGCGCTGATGCTGTGGACGGCCTCGTCGCGCACGTCGACAAGCAGGTTGCAGCCGACGCCGCAGTACGTGCAGGTCGTGCGGATTTGGCTTTCGGGGCGCGGCTTGGCGGACTCGAAGACGTCGCAGATCGCCGCGGTGGGGCAGGCTTGCGCGCAGGCGCCGCAGCTGACGCAGTCGCTCTCGGCAAAATTCTGGTCCATGCCCTTGACGACGCGCGTGGCAAACCCGCGGCCGGCCATGCTGAGCACGAACTGGCCCTGGATCTCGTCGCAGGCGCGGATGCAGCGGTAGCAGTGGATGCACTTGGCGAGGTCGGAGCGGAGGTACGTGTGGCTCTCGTCGCGCGGCGTGGCGAGCTGCGTGGCGCCTTCTGGGTAGCGGACGTCGCGGATGCCGACGTGCGCGGCGACGTCCTGCAGCTCGCACTGGCCGTTGGCGCTGCAGGTCAGGCAGTCCAGCGGGTGGTTGGTCAGCACGAGCTCCACGATGTTGCGGCGCAAGCGCAGCAGCCGCTCCGTGTGCGTGCGCACATGCGTGCCCGGCGTCGCGGGTGTATGGCAAGCCCCGACCACGCGCCACGGCCCGTCCGCGGACGCCGCGACCTCCACCGAGCACAGCCGACAGCTGCCAAACGGCTTCAGATGCGGCGCGTCGCACAGCGTCGGGATGAATTTCGCGCCCTTGTGCCGGTGGATGAGCTGCAGCAGCGTCTCGCCCGGCGCCAGCGCGCACGCGTCGTGATCCAGCTGGATGGCCGCGTCGCTCATGGCGTGCCTCCGGTGAAATACGGCGCCAGCTCGTCGCCGAAATACGCCAGCGCGTTGCGGATCGGCAGCGGCAGGCCACCGCCCAGCGCGCACAGCGAGCCGATCTCCAGCGTCTCGAGCAGGTCGGCAAACAGCTGGGTGTCGATGGCGCGCTCGTTGGCGCCGCGCAGCAGCTCCAGGCCGCGCTGGGAACCGATGCGGCACGGATAGCACTTGCCGCAACTCTCGGACGCCGTGAACGCGAACAGGTGCGCAAGCAGCTGGATCATCGGCATCGCCTCTGGAATCCCGACGATGCTGGCGTGGCCCAGCAGGAACCCGGCGTCGTGCAGCGACTCGAAGTCGAGGTGCAGCTTGGCGACCTGATCGCGCGGCACGATGCCGCCCAGCGGTCCGCCGATCTGCCATGCTTTCACCGGAATGCGCGAGCCGCCGCCCAGGCCGTCGAGGATGTCCGCGAGCGGCGTGCCCATCGGCACCTCGTAGACGCCGGGGCGGTGGAAGGTGCCGTCCAGGCAGACCAACTTGGTGCCGGTGGACCTGGCGCTGCCGCACTGGGCGAATTCCCCGGCGCCGTGCGCGACGATCGCCGGCAGGCAGGCGAGCGACTCGACGTTCGACACCACGGTCGGCTGCAGGAACAGGCCTTGGACCACGGGAAATGGCGGCCGCACGCGCACTTCCGGCCGCTGGCCTTCCAAGGACGAGAGCAGCGCCGTCTCCTCCCCGCACACGTACGAGCCCGCGCCGGCGACCGCGATGAACTCCAGGTCATGGCCGGTGCCGTGCGCCTCGACCGCGGCAATCGCGGCTTCCACGGCGCGCAGCGCCTCGGGATATTCAGCGCGGATGTAGACGATCGCCGCATCCGCACCGACGATCCGCGCGGCGATCGCCATGCCCAGCAGCACGAGAAATGGCTGTTGTTCCAGCAAGTAGCGGTCCGAGAACGCGCCGGGATCGCCTTCATCGCCATTGCAGACAACGAACTTCTGCGCGCCATCGCCCGGCTTGCCTGTCTCCAGCTTGCACGCGTCCAGCTTGCGCGCCAGCGGAAAGCCCGCGCCGCCGCGCCCGCGCAGCCCGCTCGCAGCCACTTGGGCCAGCAGCGCGTCCGCCGGCGCCGCGAAGACCGCGTCCAGCCGCGTCAGGAATTGCGGCAAATCCAGCGGCTGCCCGGTCAGGAACCGGTGGGACGAGCTGGCTTGCGCGTGAATCGGCGCCTGCGGCGGCGACTGGCCGGCGAGCGCCGCCGCGACGTCAGTCTGCCCCGAGAAATTCTGCCCGCCGAACTGGAACGCCGCGTTTTCATAGCAGCGGCCCAGACAGACCGCCGCGCCGATGTGCGCGGGCGCGACGTGCGCGGCGATCGCGTCCCGGAGCGCCGGCTGCGTGCCCGCCAGCTCGCAGCAGGTGCCGCTGCAGACGCGCACCCTATGACCGGCGGCGTCAGGGCGCAGGTCGTCGTAAAACGAGGCGGTGCCGTACAAGGACGCCTTGCCGAACAGGGTGGTCTCGCTGAGCGCGCGGAAGTCCTCGCGGCCCAGCGTGTGCGCGCGCGAGCGGCTGACGAGATCGCGGAAGATGCCAGCGCGGACACCCTTTTTGCCGGAGAGATGCGAGAGGTTGGCGGACATGGCGGACTCGCCTGCGCGCACAGGAGCGCGCGTCGCGGGCACTGTGCGCCGGGTATGGGCGGGGGTCAAGCAGGTTATGGTGGCGAGGTTGTGACGGTTGAGTGGCTGCGCGTCAGCCCGCCGCGGGCGCCGGCGTCTTCACCTTCTTGGGCGGCGAGCGGAAGTAGCTCTCCACGCGCGGCTTGTCCTGCTCGAACTTCAGCGTCAGCTGCGCGTGCAGGCTGCGGTAGCCGACGACCACCGCGTCCTTGGCGTCGCCTTCCGCCGTCCGCGCCTTGCCAAATGCAAGCTCCGCCGCCACCACTGCGGCATCGGCGGCCTCGCGGTTCTTCTGCGCCGCCGCCAGGTCCTTGCTCAGCTGTGCGAATTCCGCCGGCAGACCTTTTTCGGCCAGCGCGTCGATCATCGCCAGCAGGATCTTGCGGCGATCCGCTTGCGGCATCTTCAGGATGTCCGTCGCGGCTTTGGGCAGGATCTTGAGGTACCCCGGCGCCGTGCGCGAGGCGAAGTGCGCGAATGCTTTGCGACTCACCGCAATCACGCACTGGTGCAGCAGCCGCTCGCGGTAGGCGACCACGCCATGGGCGTCAGCAATCGTGTCATCCGCCTCCTGGCGCGCGGCGATGGCGACCTTGAACGCGGCGACCGGCTTGGTCAGCACCGGCGCGAAACTGGCGACATCCGGGTCCGCCTTGACCGCCGAGCCCGAAAAGCGGCAGCAGCCGAAGATGACGGCAATGGGATCGTCCTTGGTGACAAAGCGCATGGGTCCTCCGGGAAACGTGGGGCGTGAAAACGTGGATCCGAACCCAACGGCGGGTCTGTCGCAAAGGCTGCAAGTGACTGTTTTTGTGGTCAAGAGGCTGGCCGCGCGGAATTGATTCAGGTCAAGGGCGCGCTTGGCAAAAGCCAAATTCGCCAGAAGCTTGTGCGGACGCGACTTGGTAAACGCGGCGGCGCGCGGAGGGAGGTGAAGTGACGCGGCGGTAAACGCGGAAGGGCGCGGAGGCAGGTGAAGTGGGCTGGCGGTAAACGCGGCGGAGCGCGGAGGCAGGTGAAGTGGCGCGACGGGAAACGCGGAAGGGCTTGGAGGCAGGTTTTGGGCGACAGGGCGTTTGCGGAATGCTGGCACGAATCGCTAAGGTTTTTGGATCGCTCACGCGTACTCGGGAGGTGGGCGCGGTGATCGCGGAACTGACGCGCCCGCCGCTAGTTCGCGCCATGTATTCGCGCGCGGCAGGCTTGTCGGGCGGCGGTTTGGGCCGATGGCGAGCGGGCGATGCGCTCACACTGACAGCACCGCTTCAGGCTGCTTCCAATTCCAAGAAGCGTTTGCGATGCCGGGCGAAAAGCTCTGGATTTGGCGCAGTCCGAAATGCCGCAGTGAGTGTTCGCCCTTGGTAGGCCAAAAAGCCGGATACGAGCTCCGACTGGCCGATTCCGTCAGCCAGCCGCTTGCCAATGACCATCCGTCCATCGTCGTCGAAAGTCATGAGGTGCCGATCGAAGGCGGCATCGTGCATGGCGTTCAGTGCAATTCCGTTGCGAACGCTTACCCGTTCTTGCGGCGCTTCTGCCCAACCCACAATGTGACTGGCACGGAGCAGCGCCGGGTGACCCAAGCCCGTGAGCGCACACTTCCCTTGATAATTCGCCAGAACTGTTCGGCGAAAGAACTCCTGGCCGCGCCGAACTGTTGCGCGTGCCTGCGCCGATGTCGACGCACCAGCAAATGTCGGCAGTTCGAAGCTGGGGTCAACTGGTAGGACGTCAGCGACGCCCTGATGTTCGACCTGGATTTGCCACAACGCTTCCATCTCGGCCGCGGCCTCGACGCCCATCGCGCGGTGCCACGCCCAAATTTCGCGATCCAGCGCGCTGGCGCCCTGCAGACCAACAATGCCCCGCGACTTTTCGACCGGATCGAGCGACGTGAAATTGTTCAACTTCATCGCCACGCTGCTCGGAGTCCGCCCGAGGACGTCCGCCAGCTCAATGACGGCAGGGTGATGAGAATGCTGCTGGCCGAACGGCAGGCGCCAGTAGAGGTGAAGCGCCAAAAGAAGTTCATTCCGGGTCCAACGTTGTCCAGCTGCCATGAGAGTGCACCTTCTTGCCAACAATCTGGCTGGTCGTCCGGAGCGTCGTCAAGTCATGACGCCGCAAACCGGACTTTGGCGACGGTCCATCCACCGCCCATCCCGCACCCACCACATCTCCCGCAAAAACACCCCCACCGCCTCGCCGATCGTGTCGTGGACGATGCCTACTCCCGCGCGTTGAGAGCCCGCGCCGCCGCTTGTTCCGGTTCCGTGATCGCCTCGCGATGCACCGGCGCCCCGAGACAAAAGAACGCCGCGGTCGAGTCCACCGGCGCGACCGGCGCGTACGCGACGTCGTCGGGGTCGGCGGACAGCGCCTCAGGCTTGTGGGCGTCGATGGGGATGAGCACTGGCTGGACAGCGGCCCCGCGGATGCCGGACAAAGCTTGGCAAACCGGAGTCGGCAGGTCAATCGCCGCGCCGGCTGGCAAAGCCCGAAGGCAGGGACGGACCGCCATATCCACCGGTCACGAGATGCCGGAAGAATCCGTGGTCGACCGGACCGCTTGCAGGGCCGAGCCCGGGCGGACGGAAGTGCGCAATTCCCCACCGCGAGCCATGCGAAGCGCGCCGCCGGCCATCTCCCGCGGCGCCGGCCGGTGCGCGAGCGTTCCGAAATCAACAAGCGCCCTGACTGGGCGCGCGTTAGTGCCTTCCTGCTCCCCAAGCGCCCTGGCCGCCCAGTCGCCGCTTGACCACCCCGCCGCGCATGCCCACACTGCCGCACGCGCGTCGCGCGCAGGCCCAAGGAGCTCAAAATGCGCAGCAATTCCGGTTTCTGGCTGACGTCTCTCGCCGTTGTCGCGCTGGGCTGCGAGTCGCCGACCAGCAGCGGCACCGCCGTCGCCGACACCACCACCGCGGACAGCCCGCTGAGCGGCACGGACGCCGCAGATAGCGCCGGCATCGATGGCCCCGGCACCGACATCGCCGACACCGGCAGCACCGACGCGCCGGACACCGCCGACGCCAGCTGCACCGGCGCCGACATCTGCGGCACGGGCGCATTCTGCAACGCCCTGGGCCACTGCTGCCCGGCCTTGGGCTGCGGACCGCAATGCCCCAACGGCATCCTCATCGACGCCAACGGCTGCGACACTTGCCAGTGCGCGCCGGCGAAAACCCTCAGCTATTTCACCACGTGCGGCTACCCGGTCTGCGCCGGCAATTGGTCGCCCACCACCGGCGTCCCGCTGTGCACGACCGAACAAGCCGGCGCCACCTGCAGCACCGAAGGCCAGCAATGCGACGCCAAGACCGGCTGCGGCGTGTTCCTGAAATGCGCCGCCAGCGACCCCAAAGCCGCCGGCTGCCCCAAGTCGCGCGCCAGCCTGAAGTCTGACGTGCACTACCTCGACGCCGCCGAACGCCAAAGCCTCGCCGCCGAGCTCCTGGACACCCGGCTCGCCACCTACCGCTACACCGCCGGCGGACGCCAAGCCCCGCGCCACCTCGGTTTTCTCATCGACGACCAGCCCAACAGCCCCGCCGTGGACGCCAAGCGCGACATGGTCGACCTGTACGGCTACTTGAGCCTGTCCGTGGCCACGCTGCAGGAACAGCAGAAGCAAATCGAGCAATTGCGCACCGAAATTCAAGAATTACGGAACCGCTGCGGCCCCTGATCGCTGCGCCACGAGCGAGCGCGAAGCGCAAGCCAAGTCTCCAAGCCAACCCACGAGCGAGCGCAAAGCGCAAGCCACCCTTTCCCCACCGAACTGAGTGCCCAGACCAGACCCGCCCCACCCAAACCCAAGGATCGGCGTGCATGGCCGGGTCCGCGCGACAGCGCGCCGGCCTCCTGCGCAAGCCACCCACGCAGCCGCGCCCTCCCCAGGCGACCGCCATGCAAGGCCGAGCACCGCGCGCAGCGCGAGCGCAGGCCCACCCGAACCCATCCTAACCGCCCAAAATCAGCTGCCCGAAGCAAGGAAAGAGGAGTCTGAGGAGAAAACCTGTGCAGCTGGTTTTCTCCTCAGCCGGCCGCGCCACGCGGCGGCCGCCCGCCCGGCAAAAGGCTCAGCGGTCAGCCCAAGACCGCCTTCAAAATCTGCACATCCCCTTGCACCGCCGTCCGCTGCCAGTAAAACCGCAGCCCGCGCTCACCGCCGAGCTCCTCGCCGCCGCCGGCCTTGCCCGGCCCGCCATGCACAAGCGCCGGCATCACCGCGCCATGGCCGGTCCCTTGGTCAAACACCTTGGAGCTCGCCCAGTAAATCCGCCCCGTCCACGGCGCGATTCCCAGCAGCACGGCGCGCGCCCACGCTTGGTCATCGCCATACACGCTTGTCGCCAGGCCGCCGCCGCCGCGCGCCACGAGCTGCACCGCCAGCTGCGCCGAGCCATCATAGGGCAGCACCGTCGCCACCGGACCAAAAACCTCGTGGTCGTGCACGTAGGCGGCGTCCAGGCCCGCGTTGCTCCAAAACAGCTGGGGACCGACAAAGCAGCCACCCTGCGGCGCCGCGCCGGCAAACACATTTTCCGCGTGCTTGCCCAGCTCGGCGATTCCCGCCAGCACGTCGCGCTGCTGCGACGGTCCCGCCAGCGGGCCCAGCTGCGTGCGATCCAGCGCCGGGTCGCCGATCTGGACATCCGCCAGCCGCGCCACAAGCTCGGCTTTCAGCGCGTCCGCCAGCGCGTGCGGCACGAAAATGCGGCGGATCGCCGTGCATTTTTGCCCGGCTTTCTGCGTGATTTCCCGGGCGATTTCCGCGACCGCCATGTTGAACAAGTCCGAGCCTTCCGCCACATCCGGCGCCAGCACGATGGCGTTGATCGAGTCCGCCTCGACATTCACCGGCACGCTGTGGGCAATCACCGCGGGATGCTTGCGGATTTCCTGGCCCGTCGCGCCGGAGCCGGTGAACACGATCGCGTCCTGCGGCCCGACATGGTCCAGCAAGTCGCCCGCCGACCCGACAAGCAGCTGCAGCACGCCCGGCGGCACCAGGGACTTTTCCAGCCACAGCTCGACGATCTTCACCGACAGCAGCGCCGTCGCCGTGCCCGGCTTGGCCAGCACCGGCACCCCGGCCAGCAGCGCCGTCGCCAGCTTTTCACACAGGTTCCACGCCGGAAAATTAAACGCGTTGATGTGGATCGCCACGCCGACCTTGGGCGTCAGGATGTGCTGGCCCAGAAAGCGCGCCGAGCGGGAGAAGCGGATCGCCTCGCCGTCCAAGAGGAATGTGCGATCGCCCAGCGATTTACCGAGGTTGGCGTAGAAGGCCAGCGTGCCGGCCGCGCCGTCGATGTCGAATTTCGCGTCGCTGCGCGTGGTGCCCATGTTTTGGCGGCTGACGTCGATGAGCGCGTCGCGCGCGCCGTGAATCGCCGCTGACAGCTGGTTGAGCAGCTCGCCGCGCTGGGCAAAAGTCAGCGCCCGCAGCGTCGGGCCGCCGACAGCGCGCGCATGGGCCAGCGCGGCCGCGAGGTCGAGCCCACGCGTGCTTGTCTGGGCAATGGGCGTGCCCGTCGTGGGATCATACAGCGGCGTCTGGGGATCCTGGCCGCCCTGCCAGGAATCGCGCAGGTAGGAAGCGAGCGTCAACATGGGTGCCTCGTGGTTTGCAAGCTGGGCGCGCAAGGGAAACGCGCTGGCCGAAGTTCGGGATCACGGCGTGCGTCCTGCGGCGCACGCTGGCGGTCCAGTCCGAAATGCGACAGGTCTCACGCTGGGGGGTCGGTCTCGCACAAGGCGGTCGTGTATAACGTAGCGCAGGGTTTGCGGCAATCGCGCACTGCGGTCATCATCCGCCAACCGGCGAGACCGGAGGAGGAAACGATCATGCGCGGATTGGTCATGCGGTCGATGGTGGTGGCGGTGTTGCTGGTGGCGACGCCGGCATGGGCGGGCGAAAAAGAGCGGGCGGCGGCGCTGGAGCTGGTCAAGCTCGTGGTGCCGGCGGACACGTATGCCAAGATGATCGAGCAGATGGTCGCCGCCATGAGCGAGCAATACCGCGCGCAAGGTGAGAAGCTGCCAGCGGATTTTGCGACAAAGATCGAGGCGGCGGTGAAGGAGGTCATCCCGTACAACGAGGTGCTGAACTGGACAGTGGACATCTACGCGGCGCGCTTCACGGTGGCAGAGCTCAAGGAAATCGGGCAGTTCTACCAGACGCCGGTCGGCAAGAAGCTGATGGCGCTGCTGCCGGAGCTGGGCGCTGAGACGAGCAAGAAGATCACGACGGTGCTGCCGGAGCGGCTGCCCGCGGCGCTGAAGAAGCACGGGCTGCTGCCGGACGACGACGCGGCGGCGCCGGAGCCCGCGCCCGAGGCAAAGCCTGCGCCGGCGAAGCAGAAAAAGTAGGGCGGGGCCTCGTCCCCCGCCGTGGGTCAGCGAGATTGCCGCCACGCCTACGCATGGATCCGCGCGATCGGCTTGACGGCGTCCAGGATGTCGCGCTCGGCCTCGGCCAGTGCCTGCAGGCGCGCCTGGACGACCGCGCGCGGCGCCTGCTGCTCGGCCAGGCGGACAAAAATGCTGTAGTGCCGCGCCTCGGACTCCAGCAGGCTGCGAAACGTCTGGCGCAGCTCCGCATCCGGATGGTGCGCGCCCAGCAGGCGAAACCGCTCGCAGGACCGCGCCTCGATCAGCGCGCCCACCAGCAGCAGGTCCACAAGTTTGTCCGGCACGCCCTTGCGCACCCGCTCGAAAAGCCGCGCCTGATAGCCTGACGGCGCCTGCGCCACCATCGCCACGCCGCGCGCGCGCAGGATCGCCAGCACCAGCTCAAAGTGCTCCAGCTCCTCGCGCGCCAGCGCCAGCATCGGCTCTTGCAGCTCCGGATGGTCAGGAAAGCGGCCCAGCAGGTTCAGCGCATTCGCCGCGGCCTTGCGCTCGCAGTGCGCGTGGTCGATCAGCACGTCGTCGGTGTGCGCGATCGCGCGCTGCAGCCAAGCGTCCTGGGTGTGCGATTGCAAGCAGAGCATGGTGCGCCTCCGCCGCGGTTGTAGCACAATCGGCCGCAGCTGATCACGGAGGCGATGATGCGGACGATGGGAAAAGTGCTGCTGGCGGTCACGCTGCTGGCGACGGCGGCGCAGGCCAAGGACAAACCCGCGCCGGTGGCGGCCGCGGCCAAGCCGGTGGACAAGGACGCGCTGACGATTCGCCGGCTCGTCGACGGGCTGCGCCAGGCGATCAAGGCGTCCCAGGCGGCCAAGGAGGAGCCGGATCTGGTCGCACTCTTGCTGAATGCCGTGGCGGAGACGTCGATGGCGGGCGTGATCCAGGGGCACTATGCGCTGGCGGGCTGCGGCCAGGCGCTGCGCTCCGGGGGCTTGGGCGCGGACGACGCGCGGGCGTATGCGAAGGACATGGCCCAGAACTGGGTGCAGCTGAGCCAAATCTACGCCGGGCTGGCAGGGCACAAGGCTTTTGACCCGGAGCTGCGCAACATCTTCCAGGCGCTGGCACTGATCGCCGAGAAGGCCGGCCAGACGGCCGGGCTGCTGGGGAGCTGGGCCGAGCTGACGGGCGACAACGGCCGCGCGGCGGCGTTTGAGGCGGCGCTGGAGGATTACCGCGGGCGCGTCAAGGCGTTCGTGACGTTTGTCCAGGGACCGCCGGGCAAGTAGACGCTTTGACCGAGATTCGATGGGCCAAGCCCGACACGGTCATCGCGCAAAGAGACGATCTGGGCTTGCTCACGAATCCGGCCGGCGAAACCGCCCCGTCAGGCGCTTCCACATCCCATCGGGCGGCGGCGGCGGCGCGGGCAGCTGCGACGGCCGGATCAGCCGCGTCAGCAGAAATGTCATGGACTGGCCCAGCGCCTCGATCGGCGACTCGTGCCGCCAGCTGATGCGCAGCGCCAACTGGATGCCGTGCAGGCCATCCAGGGTCACGCCGTTGCCGTGGCCGTTCAGCATGCAGTAGCGGCCCTCCGGCGAGGCCCAGCAAAGCTCCAGCGCCAGCGCGCGCACCGGCGGCAGGTTGCCCAGCGCCACCGTTACCACGCCGCGCGACAGCACCACGCCCTGCGGCCCGGTCAGCGGCACAGCCACGATGCGTCCGGAGACAAAGCCGCTCACTTCGCCGTCATGCATCAGCGTCAGCCGATCGGGCACGTCGTATTGCAGCTCCGCGCTGGCCTGGATGGGCTCGCCGAGCGCGCCGCTCTCGGGCACAGGCGTCAGCACAAAATCCCAGCGCTCGCGCCATTGCACCGGCCCTTCGTTGGGAGCCGGCACTTCCATGCGCGCCGCGGTCAGATCCAAATGCGGTAGGGGGGAAAAACTCGACGCCACGTAGCCCGCAAAGGCGGCGCACTGCCGCAACGCTGGCCATATTCGCACAGGCCGAAGCGAGCGGCTAGAGCGATTGTAAAGCCGCCGCAGTTCCGGTTATTTCTTGCGATTCTTCTTGCGCGCCTTGTCGGCCATCTTGTTCTTGGTCTTGCGCTTGTCGCGGTCGACGCCCTTGCCTGGCATCGGCTTGGGCTTGGGCTGACCGAACGCACCCGGCATGCCGCCCATCCCGGGAAAACCGCCGCCCATCCCGGGCATTCCCGGCATTCCCGGCATTCCGGGCATGCCGCCGCCCGCGCCGCCCATGCCTTCCAGCTGATCAAAAAACTGGTCCACGCCCACGCCCGGCTTGGCCATGCTGCCCATCTGGCCAAAGCCCGGCATCTTGCCCAGCAACCCGGGCGACTGGCCAATGCGCACCATCAGCTGCTTCATCACGTTGTACCGCTGCAGCAAATCCTGCACTTCCGCGGGCTTATGGCCCGAGCCGCGGGCGATCCGCTGGAGCCGGCGCGCCGTGATGATGTCGGGCTTCTTGCGCTCCTCGGGCGTCATCGACTGGATCATCGACTCGATGATCACCAGCTGCTTGTCGTCAAACTTGACGCCGTCCGCCATGGCATCGCTGAAAAACGGCAGCTTTTCCATGACATCGCGCAGGCTGCCCATCTTTTTCAGCATGCGGATCTGGTCCAGAAAGTCGCCCAGCGTGAACTTGCCGGACAGCATCTTCTTGGCGTCGCGCTCGGCCTGCTTTTCGTCGACGACCTTCTCGAAATCCTGCATCAGGCCGACGATGTCGCCCATGCCCAGGATGCGGCTCGCCATGCCCTCCGCGCGAAACGGCTCCAGCTTGTCCAGGCCTTCGCCCATGCCGGCAAACTTGATGGGCGCGCCGGTCACGACCTTGACCGACACCGCCGCGCCGCCGCGCGCATCGCCGTCCAGCTTGGTCAGCACCACGCCGTCAATGCCAACTTTCTCGTTGAATGCCTTGGCCGTCGTCACGGCGTCCTGACCGATCATCGCGTCAATGACCAGCAGCGTGTGGTCGATCGCCACCAGCGAGCGGATCTTGCCCAGCTCGTCCATCAGCGCCTGGTCGATCGTCAGCCGGCCCGCGGTGTCAAGAATCACCACGTTGCGCCCGGTCTGCTTGGCCTGAAGCAAGCCTTTTTCGCACAGTTCCGGCGGCAGCATCCCTGGCACGCTAAAGACCGGCACGTCCAGCCGCTCGCCCAGCACTTTGAGCTGGTCAATGGCCGCCGGTCGGTAGATGTCAGCGGCGACCAGCAGCGGCCGATGTCCCTGGGACTTAAACAAATTCGCTAGCTTGCCGGCGGTGGTCGTCTTGCCGGAGCCCTGCAGGCCAACCATCATCACGACCGTAATCCCGGTCTTCTTGATGGCCAAGCCCGGCTCGCCCGGGTCCATCAGGCGGATCAGCTCGTCGTGGCAGATCTTGACGAAGTGATCCTGCGGCGAAACTTTGACGGTCTTGCCCTTGTCGTCGGTCGCCTTGACGCGGACGACTTCGCCCAGCGCCTTTTGCTTCACGTCGGCCAAAAACTGTTTGACTACGCCAAATTCCACGTCAGCTTCCAGCAGCGACGTGCGAATGTCCGCGAGCACCTCATCCAGCGTCTCCTCGTCCAGCTCGCGGTAGCCCTGCAGGCGATGGCGCGCGGAACGAAAGCCTTTGGTAATTGTTTCAAGCATCTGGGCCTCGTGCGTGTGGTGCGCTGCGGGGAGCGCGGGCGCGGCAGGTTAGAACCGCTGCGTTTGCATTTCAAGCTGTTGACCTTCCAATGCGAGATAGCGTGCAATACGAGCCCCAGCCTGTTTGTCGGCCACCAGCGCCCGGAGCACACCATGTCGCAAGTTTGTCTCATCCTCGGCGGTACCAACGTGCTCGAGCGCAGCATCCAATCCGCGCTTGGCGCCGCGCCGATCGTGGTTGGCAGCGCCGAAGAGGTCACGGCGCAGCTGGTCCATCACCCGGATGCAATCGTCGTGCTGGGACCGACCTTTCGCCGCGCGCTGGCGGCCGTCGCGCAGATTCGCCCGGAAGGCCAGACGCAGCCGCCGATCCTCGTGGTGTTTCGCGATGATCAGAAAGACGAAGTGAAGCGGCACCAAAAAGGCAAGGCGGTCGCGGACAAGTACGTGCAGCAGTCGCGCGCGGCCAAAGAGCTGGAACCGGCGCTGCAGGCGCTGATGGCGGCGCTGGTGGAGGAGATCGACGCCGTGGAGCTGGAAGAAGAAGTGACCGAGGAGCTGATTGCGGAGCTGGACGCCGCGGGCTTGGAAGCGCTGGAGGACGACGCCGAGGAGATGACCGCGGACGACCTGGAAGCGCTGGAAGACGACGACGAGCCGCTGACGCCGATCGTGCTGATGGACGTCGTGACGCTCACCGTGGACGCGCTGGAGGAGGAGCCGACGACGCCGATGCCGGGCCGCGCGACCGCGCACAACGAAGTGCTGGGCGAGCTGGACGTGGAAGAGCTGGAGGGCGACGAGATCGTCGAGTCGCTGGAGCCGGAGGCGATTGAGCTGACCGAGGACGGCGACGACTTGGAGTCGCTGGAAGAAGTCCTGGACGAGGCCGTCATCGAAGAGGAGACGGAGGCGGAGGACGAGGCGCAAGCGCTGGATGCCGACGACCTGCACGAGGAGACGGCGCACGAGCACGACGGTGCGCTGCTGGCCGAGATGCAGGGGCTGCGCGACAAGCTGCAGATCGCCGCGGATTTGGCGGCGCAAGGCGAGAGCCACAACGCCGAACTGCAGGGCAAGCTGGCCAAGCAGAACGCCGAGATCGCAGCGCTGCAAGAGCAGCTCAAAGCCGCGCGGGGGCAGGTCGCCGCGCTGCAGACCCGGATGATCGACTGCCGGATTCAGGCGGAAGAAGCCGCGGGGATCGTCAAGGCACTGGCCGGCAAGCTGGGCTAGACCCAATGCCAGTCACTTGGCGTAAAACACGATGAAATCGCTGCGCATTGTGGCGATCAGATTTCGGAACGCTCACGTCTGTCGGAACACTCGCCGGGGAAAAACGGCGACGCGATCCGGCCGGCTCATGGCGCGCCTTGCGGACTTCCGTCCGCTCTTGGCGGACCTGCGGTCCGTGGCGCGCCCGTCCGGGCGCGAAATGGCTGCAACTAGCTGTTTGTCTGATGATTTGGCTAATTGATCGGCACAGGGGCCAGACCTACCAGCCGCTCACCGGGACGCCGGAGACGACGCCGTTGCTGTCGTCGCCAAAGCACTGGACGGCCTTGCTTGTCAGCACGCCGCACACGACGTTTTCGCCCGCGCCGACCGAGAGCCACTTGCTGCCGGCGGGCGGCGTCGACGAGCCGGACGCGGTCGTGGTCCAGCAGGCCAGCGTGTTGTCTGCCTGGACGGCGCACGCCATGCTGCCCGCTGCAATGCCGATAAAGCTGCCGGTGGCGGGCGCCTTGGACACCGCGAACACCGAGTCGTCGCCCCAGCACGTGATGCCGCCGCCGGACTTGCGGATGCCGCACGTAAAGTTGTCGCCAGCGCTGATTTGGCTGAACGTCGCGCCGCCGGGCACCGTGGTCTGGCCGTATGTGTTCGTGCCCCAGCAGGCGACGGTGCCGTCCGCGCGCAACGCGCAGCTATGGTTTTGGCCGCAGCTGACCTGGACGAACGCGCCGGTGGGCGTACCGGTTGTCTGCGCGGAGCCGCTGTAATTCCAGCACTGCAGCGTGCCGTCGGTCTTGACCACGCAGGCGTGCGGTTTGCCGACGGAGACCTGGGCGATGCCCGTTTGCGTCGACGTCAGCGCGGTCGGCGTGTTGGCGCCCCAGCACTGCATCTGGTTGCTGGCGTTCACGACACACGCGAAATAGTAGCCGGCGGAGACCTGGGTGAACGTGCCGGTCGGCGGCGTGGCGGCGCTGCCCCAGGCCAGCAGCTTGCCGGCGGCGTTCAGGCCCTCGGCGTAGGTGCTGCCGGGGTCGGCGAACGGCAAGGTCGCGCATGTTTGCGTGTGCGTGCAGCCGCTCGCGGGCACGCAGGCGTCGGTGGTGCAGGCGTTGCCGTCGTCGCAGCTCAGGGTCGTGCCCTTGCACGCGCCGGCGGTGCAGACGTCACCGCTGGTGCATGCGCTGCCGTCGCTGCACACGAGCGCGTTGTTGGCATGGCTGCAGCCGCTCGCGGGCACACAGCTGTCGGTGGTGCAGACGTTGGCATCATCGCAGCTGAGCGTTGCGCCGCTCTTGCAGGTGCCTGACGTGCACGAGTCGCCGCTGGTGCAGGCGTTGCCGTCGCTACACGCGCCGGTCGTGGGCGCGTGCGTGCAGCCGCTCGCGGACGCGCAGGCGTCGGCCGTGCAGGCGTTGCCGTCATCGCAGCTCACTGCCATGCCGACGCACGTGCCGGTGGCGCAGCTGTCGCCGGTCGTGCAGGCGTTGCCGTCGTTGCACGCGCTGGTCGTCGGGACGTGGTTGCAGCCGCTGCCGGGCACGCAGCTGTCGGTCGTGCAGGCGTTGCCGTCATCGCACAAGCCGTCGTCGGTCAGGCCATTACAGTCGTTGTCCACGCCGTCGCAGATTTCGATGGCGCCGGGGTGAATCGCGGCGTTGCCGTCGTTGCAATCCAGCTTGTTGGTCACAAAAGTCGCCACCGGCGTGCAGCTCTGGACAAAGACCAGCGGGTTGCCGTAGCCATCGCCGTCGCCGTCGGCGTAGTAGAACGTGCCGGCGCCGTTGTCGATCTGCCCGTCGCAGTTGTCGTCCACGCCATTGCAGACCTCCGTGGCGCCCGGGTGGATCGCGCCGTTGGCATCGTTGCAGTCGCCGGGCACGGTCGCGCTCCACAGGCCGCTGCCGGCGCACAGGCACTTGACCTGAATCAGCGCGTTGCCATAGCCGTCCGCGTCGCCGTCGTAGAAGAAGTTTGTGCAGGTGTCCAGGTTCGGCGGATCGGTGATCCCGTCGCAGTTGTCATCGATTCCGTTGCAGATTTCCTTGGCTCCGGGGTGCACGTTCGGGTTCGTGTCGTCGCAGTCGGTGGCGTCCAGCGTGTGGTAGATCGGGTCGGCGGCGCAGGCGCACTTCACGTCCTTGCCGCCGTAGCCGTCGCCGTCCGCGTCGGGGTGAAAGCTGCTGCAGCCCTGCGCGCCCAGCTCATCGGTCTGGCCGTTGCAGTTGTCATCGATCTGGTTGCAGATTTCGGTCGCGCCGGGGTGGACAGCGCTCGACGCATCGTTGCAGTCGCCGCCGATGGTCACTGTGTGGACCGCGTCGGCCGCGCATAGGCAGGCCATGTCCGTGCCGCCGTAGCCGTCCTTGTCCTTGTCCGCGTAGAAATCCGTGCAGTCGACCGGCGGGCCGTCGTCCGTCAGACCGTTGCAGTTGTCGTCGATGTTATTGCACAGCTCCGGCGCGCCTGGGTGGATGCTCGCGGCAGCGTCGTTGCAGTCGCCGCCCTTGCTGGCGGTGTGACTCGCGTCCGCGACGCACAAGCAGACGCCCGCGCCGATGCCGTAGCCGTCGCCGTCGCCGTCGACATACCAGAGCGTGCAGCCCACGCCGGCGCCTTCGTCCGTCTGGCCGTTGCAGTTGTCGTCCACGCCGTTGCCGCAGATTTCCTGGGCGTTGGGGTGCACGCTGGCGTTCTTGTCGTCGCAGTCGCCGGCCTTGCTGGCGGTGTACGCGCCTTCGGGCCCGCACGCGCATTGGCTGGCGCCGGTGCCGTAGCCGTCGCCGTCCGCGTCCAGGTAGAACGCCGTGCAGCCCGGCCCGCCGATGCCGACGTCGGTGGTGCCATCGCAGTCGTCATCGACGCCGTTGCCGCAGATCTCGGGCTGGCCCGGATGGACGGCGGCGCTGGCGTCGTTGCAGTCGCCGCCACCGAACGGGCAGACCTTGGGCTTGCCGACAACCGTCGCCGTCGCGGCGCACCAGCCGTCGCCGTCGCCATCGCAGCCTTCGTCCGTCACGCCATTGCAGTTGTCGTCGGCATCGTTGCACAGCTCTGGCGCGCCGGGGTAGACAGCGGCGTTGTTGTCGTCGCAATCCGTGCCGCTGGCGGACAGACCGGTGCCCGCGGCGCTGCACAAGCAGACCGGGCTGCCGGCGCCAAAGCCGTCGCCGTCCTTGTCCGGGTAAAACGGCGTGCAGCCCAGGGCGTTGGCGCCGTCCGTGATGCCGTCGCAGTTGTCGTCCACGCCGTTGCAGGCCTCCGTGGTGGCGCTGGGCGCGTCGCAGGCCGACAGACCGCTGGCCAGGCACGTGCGCACGCCCGGGCAGGTGCCCAGCGCGTTCTTGTTGCTGCACGGCGTCTTCGCACCGTCGGCGATGGCCTGCTGCGAACACGGGCACACGCCATTCTTGCGCAGGCACTGCTTGCTGGCCGCGGGTCCGCCGCTACCTTCCGCGTCGGCGCAGGCGTAGCCGGTGGGGCAATCGGCGTCCGCCTTGCAGCCGCTGCCGCAAAAGCTGCCGCTGGCGCCGTAGGCGATGCAGACCGCCGCGAGGTTGAGCTTCTGGCACTCGCTGTCCAGCCCGCATGGCCGGCAGAGCGCGGGCGGGCCATCGTCGACGGGCGCCGTCACATCCACAGCGGCGTCCGCAGCGGCATCCGGCGCCTCATCGCTGTCCCCGGTCGCCGTCGCGTCGCTGCCATCCGGGACTGCGGCATCCGCGGCGGGGACGTCGGCCGCGGTATCGGCGATCTCGCTGGCTGCATCCGGCACCGCATCGCCTTTGCCGGCGGCGTCTGCAGCCGCATCGGCGGGCTTGCCGCTGTCATACGCCGCGACGTCGCCCTTGTTCACAAAACCAAGCTCGTCGCCAAAAACATCGTCGCTTGGCGCGTCGGCAATCGGCGTGCCACAGCTGGCGAACAGCATCAGGAGCAAAAATCGCAGCGCAACGGCGCGACACAGCAGGGATTTCACACGGCTCCTGTCCAGCTGGGCGCGGCGCCTCTCCCGGCCGCGTCAGGATTGTTCGCGGTGGTTCTCGCGCATGAGCGCAAGGAGCGCACACGCCAGCAGGAAGCGAGTATCGACATTCCTGCCCTCAGCCGCCACCGTCAAACGGTATTCTTTCACAAAAAACCGGAACACCTGATCGACTTTGGCCACCTCGCTGGTCCCCAGCAGCACGCGCCAGTGGCCCAGCAGGATCGGAAAGATCCGCCGCAGCCAGGACAGCCCGACCTCTTCCAGGATGCCCTGGGGCTGCTCGCTCTGGTCCAGCAATTCCCAGGTGTCGCGCACCATCGACTTCAGCCCACGCGAGCGCAGCGTGCCGATCCAGCCGCCCGTCTGCGCCGCCGTCACGTCGTAGACCCGATTCAGCGCCACGATCTGCCGCGACTGGATGGTCGCCAGTGGCTGCTGCATGGCCTCGTCGGCGAAAATCTGGAACTGCTCGCGCATACGCATGACCGGGTGGCGCACGAAGGCGACGAGCTGGCCGCTGCCGTCCGTCACGCGAAACGTGCGGTTGAAAAACGATAGCCACGGCCGGCGGATGGTGTAAACGCCGTCGGGCACGGACTGAACAAGCGCGCTGCGCGGCGGAGCATAGGCAGTTTCCATGGTCAAACCTCTCCAATTCGTTAGGGACAGGCGTTGGCACCCCAGGTGCTGTCGCCGGAAGTGAGCGTCAACTCGAGAAAGCCGCCCTGGGCGAGCGCGCTGTGCGCGATGCGCGGTTCCGTCAGCGGCTGGCCATTCCATTTCGCGCTGGCGATGTGCGTGGCGGCCGGCGCGCCCGGCGCTTCGATGCGCACGGTCTTGCCGCCGACGTCGATCTCGGCGCGGGCAAAAAGCGGTGCGGTCAGGGTGTAGTAGCCATCGCCCGGCGACACGGGATAGAGCCCCACCGAGGCAAAGACCAGCCAGCCGGACATGGCGCCGGCGTCGTCGTTACCCGGCAAGCCATTGGGATTCGCGCTGAATTGCCCAGCCAGCAGCGCGTGCACGCGGTCGCTTGCCAAATCCGGCCGGCCCACGTCCACGTACAGCCACGGCGCGTGAAAATCCGGCTCGTTGCCCATGTCAAAATGGCCGCCGTCAAAGAAGTCGTTCAGGCGCTGCAGCGTCGCCGGCTTGCCGCCGATCTGCGCCACCAGCCCGCAGCGGTCCTGCGGGACGAGCCACTCGTAAATCCACGCCGTCGCTTCGGTAAAACCGACGGTGCCCGCGGGGTCAAACGGCTCCAGCCACGTACCGTCCTCCGCGCGCAACTGCGGGTAATTGTGCGGCCCCCATGTGTTGCGCCAATTGTTCGCGCGCGGCGCCATCTGCTTGGCCAAATCCTCGTTGCCGAGCGCGTGCGCATACTGGCCCAGACACCAATCCGAGTAGCTGTGCTCCAGGGTCATCGACGCGCCTTGAGTCAGATCACATTCCTGCGGAACCCAGCCATTTTGCACGTAAAACGGTGGCGAGCCTTGGTTGAAATAGCCGCATACGCCGTCCTGGTACGGGTTGACCGAATCGGTCATCGCGCCGTGCTGCATCACCGTCATCGCCGTCGCCGTGTCAAAGTCGTGCAGGCCTTTTACGACCGCGTCCGCCATCACGCAGAAGGTGAAATTTCCTGTCATTACACGGGAATCCCCGGTTGCCTGCCACGAGCACTTCGACAAGTAGCCCTCGGGTCCGACAATCCACAGCATCGACTGCAGCATGTCGCCCACGACCTCCGGCTGGATCAGCGTCAGCAGCGGGTGCACCGTGCGCGTCGTGTCCCAGATGCACCAATCGTCGGTGTAGAAGTGCTTGCCGCCGGTCGACTGCACTGCCGCCACTTCCTTGGAATTATTCATGAACTGGCCGTCTTCGCTGTAATCCGCCGGCTGCAGCAGGGCGTGGTAGAGCGCCGAATAGAACCGCGTCCGCGCCACAGCGTCGGTGGTCTCGATGCGGATGCGCCCCAGCAGCTGATTCCACTCGGTCCCCGCGGCTTGCCACAGCTGGTCGATGGTGTGGTTTTGCAGCTCGTCCTGCTGGTGCTTGTGCGCCAGATCCGCGGAGATCAGCGACAAGCAGACCTGCGCGTCGATCGTCTGCGTCGCGTCGGACGGCCACTCCAGCCACGCGCCGGCGTTCGCGCCATCAGCGGCCAAGCCCGTGGTTTCCTTGCGGTCCTGCCACACGCCGGCGGCCGTCGGCGGCGCGCTGAACACGATCTGGGCGAAGACGGACGACAAGCCGACAATCGGCGTTTTGTCCTGCAAAATCCCGCTGATCAGCGGATCGACGTTGTAATCGCCGCGGCCCGTCACCGTGCTGCCGCTGACTTCCACATGGCCACCGACGCTTTTGCCGCGCGTGTGGCCAAAATCGACGAGCACGCGCGCGGTGCCCGGCGGAAATGTGTAGCGGTGCCAGCCACAATGGCGCGTCGCCGCCAAATCGACGTGAATTCCGTGGTCGGTCAGCTGCACGCCGTAGTGGATCGGCGTGGCGATCTGCGTCGGCCGGTCGTAGGCGGTCGCATACTCGTCCTCGATGACCGTACGCGTGCCCATGGTCGGCAGCAGCGCGATCTGGCTATAGCCGTACGCGCTACCGCCCGGGCCATCCAGGTGCGTGTGTGAAAAGCCCTGAATCTTAGGCGAATTCCACTGGTAGCCTTTGATGTCCTGCGTGCCGTTGTCGGTGTCCGGACCCAGCTTGATCATGCCGTGCGGCAAGGTCACGCCAAAAAACGTGTTGCCGCCGCCATCGGTGCCGATGCGCGGATCGACAATCGCCGTCGGATCGGCAGCGGGCGCCAGCGCGGGCAAGTCCGGCTGGTACGGCGGCAGCTCCGGGCCCGTATCGCCCGCGTCCAGGGCCGCGTCCCCACTGGCATCCACGGCGTCGTCCGGCGTCGCCGGCTGGGAGGCGGTCTGCGCGCACGCCGTGAGCACAAGGACCAGAAGCGTCAGAACCGTGTGAAGAACTTTCATGACTCTATGGTTTCCCGTGTCGCGCGTCTTGGCAAGTGGCGGCTGCGGCAACAACAGGTTATCCTCGGCGCCGAGACGCGTCAGCCTAAGAAATAGAAGAGGAACCATGTACTTGCGTATTTCGGTCGTCGGCATCACGGCAAGCGTCCTGCTGGGCGGCGGCTGTAGCGCCACGGTGGGCGGCGGCGGCGCGATCGTCGCCAAGGACGCGAGCGGCGACAGCGGCACGAGCCCCAGCGACACGTACGCAGCGCCCAAAGGCGACAGCACCGGCAGCGACGCCACGGCCAAGGACGCCGACAGCGCGGATTCCGGGGGCATGAGCGCCCTGCTCGGCTGCTTGCAGGCCCAATGCGCGAGCCAAATGACGGCGTGCCAAAACAGCGCGGTCTGCGGCACTGCGCTGGCGTGCATCTACGCGTGCCCGGTCGCCGACAACGTCTGCCCCAACACGTGCATGGATCCGCTCAAGAGCGACCTCGGCGCGCTGGCGGCCATCGACGCCGTCAGCAAGTGCGAGCAGGCCAACTGCGAAACGACCTCGCTGCCCGCCAACACGTGCGGCAACGGCAAGTGCGAGGGCAGCGAGAGCACGTGGTGCTCGCTGGACTGCGACAGCACCATCAAGAGCCTGGCCTACTGCAGCGAGGGCAAGTGCACGGCGACGGCGGACGCGTGCATCCTCGACGCCGACTGCAACACCGCCATGAACTGCGTGATGGAATGCACCGACCCGAGCTGCTGGGGCAATTGCCCGCCCAGCGCCAGTGCAAGCCTCGCGTTGTACAACGCCATGTGGAACTGCACGCAGTCGCTCTGCACGCTCTACCTGCCCGCGGGTTCGCCATGAAGGACGCCGCTGCCAACGCTTGCCGCGCGCCGAGGCTGGTGGTGCCGGTCATCAACCGCAACAAGTGCGAAGGCAAGGAAGATTGCGTGCGCGTCTGCCCCCACGACGTGTTCACCATGGCGACCCTGACGGAGCGGGACAAGGCGACGCTGTCGCTCATCGGCCGCCTGCGCGCGCGTGTCCACGGCAGCCGTCAGGCTTTTCTGGTGGATGTGGACGCCTGCCACGCGTGCGGACTGTGCGTGACGTCGTGTCCGGAAGGCGCGATTCGCTTGGTGAAAGTGCCGTAGCTGCGACGCCCGCCAGTTGGCGCAAACAGCATGAAATTGTTGTGCATGATGCGGATTTGATTTCGGAACGCTCACGTCCGATGGCGCGCTCGCAGAGACAAACGACGGCGCGATTCGCAAGGCTCGGGGCGCGCGGTGCGGACTTACGTCCGCTCTTTGCGGACCTGCGGTCCGAGGCGGTGCGCCCGTCTGGGCGCGGACCGGTTGCAAGCGGCGAGTGATTCGAGTGAATCGCCGCACGGATCGGCATTGACCTGAGCGGCTATTCGCGTTCCAAGTGTTCGCGCGGCGGGATGCCGTCTGGTCTTTGCTAGCGCGGGCCCGCTATTCGCGTTCCAAGTGTTCGCGCGGCGGGATGCCGTCTGGTCTTTGCTAGCGCGGGCCCGCTATTCGCGTTCCAAGTGTTCGCGCGGCGGGCCCTTACTTATCCGGCGGCAGGAAGTTGAACTCGACGCGGCGATTCTTCTCGTACGCCGCCTTGTTCTTGGCCGGATCAAGCGGCCGGTCCGGCCCGAAGCCCACGGGCACCAGCCGGCTGCGGCCAATGCCCCGTTCCACCAGCGCCGCCACCACGGAGTTGGCGCGAGCCTGCGACAACTTCTTGTTCTTCTTGGCGTTTCCGGTCGAATCCGTGTGACCTTCCACCTGCACGCGGACTTCGCTCTTGTCCTTGAGCGCCGCCGTGCATTCGTCCAGGATCTTCATGCTCACTTCGCCAACGATCGTCGCCTTGTTCACCGCGAACTGGATCTGCTTCTTGAACACGATCTTGTCGTTCTCGACCTCGATCGTGTCGTACTTCTTGGGCTCCGGCGGCGGCGGCGGCAGCTCGTCCGGGCAGCCGTCTTCGTCGTCCAGCCCGTTGAACGTCTCCGGCTTGTCCGGGCATTTGTCCAGGTGCTGCGGGTAGTCGATGATGCCGTCGCCATCGTTGTCGACGTCCGGGCAGCCGTCCTGGTCCTCGTAGCCGTCCTTGTCTTCCGCGTAGTTGGGGCACTTGTCCTTGACGTCGAGGATGCCGTCGTTGTCGTTGTCCGGATCCGGGCAGCCATCCTCGTCCAAAAAGCCGTCCTTGTCCTCGGGCTGGTCGGGGCAGCGGTCGAACTGGTCCTTGATGCCGTCGTTGTCGCGGTCGTATTCCGGGCAGCCGTCGTCGTCTTCGTCGTTGTCGTAGTCTTCCGGATCGTCAGGGCATTTGTCGTCCGCGTCGCAGATCCGGTCGCCGTCGCGGTCCGGGCAGCAGCCTTTTTGGTCCTTGACCGCAGCCGCCTTCTCCGTGTGTTCCTTGGCGATGTTCAGGTTATGCCCGGCGCTCAGCATGTCGCCGTAGCTCGACTCCAAATTGGCAAAATCGAGAAACGCTTCCGCCAGCGCGAGGTCCTTGGGCGCACAATAATACGCCGGCACTTTGACCTGACGGATCGTCTCGCTCAGCTTGGCGGATTCTTCCTGGACTTCGCTGCCAGTGGCGCAGGCGGTCGCCAGCAGGCAAACCAGCACGCAAAACACAATGCGGTGGAGGCGCATGCTCATTTGCCCCCCTGCGGCGCCGGCGGTGCGGGTGCGGCGGGCGCCTTGGGTGCGGCGGGCTCCTTGGGCGCGAACTTCTGCAGCCGCAGCTTGCGTTCTTTGCCCAGCCGCGCGACGTCCTGGGCCTTCTCGGCCGCCAGCTGCGCGAGCTTGGCGTACTCAGCCGCTTGCTCAAACATGCCTTCACCGGTCAGCTTTTTGGCCTTCTGGAAGTAGGAAGTTGCCCGCGTGTATTCGTACGGCGCGAATTCTTCGCCCTCAAGCTTGCGGGCCTCGTCGATTTGCTTTTGCGCGTCGCCCAGCGACTGCTGCGTGGAAACTGCGCCGCAGCCCAGCGCCGAAAGCACCAGCGCGGCGCCCACGAGCGCACGAGTCAACGCGGTATTTTGCAACCTGTTTTTGCGGGCAACGGCTGGCCGAACGGTGGCGTCCAAGATGGTTCTCCGCGCGAGGTTGAGCGCGCCCATGGCCAGCGGCATCAAGCTCCAGGCTCGCTACTTTCACCGCCGGTCGCCGCCATGTCAAGCTGACCGCCCGTTTCCATGGCGGATGCGCCCGCGGAACGCACTTGTCAGCAAGCCATGCGGTGCGCCAAGATGCGCGTGCTGCGGCGTTGCCCGGCGCGGAGATTCATGGCGCACCCGTTCCCTTTTCGCCTGCGCGTGCTGATCACGGTGAGCGCCCTCGTGGCGTTGTCGCTCGGCGGAGGTTGCAAAAAAATCCAGGCAGATCGCGAACTTACTGCAGCCGAGAAGCAGGCAAATGCCGCGATCGAGAAATACTCCGCCGCGTCCGCTGAGGCCAATGCCGCGCACCAGGCCGTGCTGCAGAGCTTTGAGCAGGCCAATCACGCCAGCGACCTGACGCTGTACAAGCAAGCGCTGCGCGAGAAAGTGCTGCCGGCGATGGGCGCTTTTGTCGAGCGCTTGCAAAAGATGCCGACCGGGACGCCGGAATTGAAGCGAATTCACGGCGAGCTGCTGGAGTCCTACCAGCAGGCGCGCGGCGAGATCGAGGCTTTTGAGCGCGACCTGCAGGGTGTGGACGGGTTGGCGCGGTTTGGCGATATCCGCAGCCGCTTGCAGACCGGCGTGCGCAACTACCGGGAAGCGCTCGCGGCGTATTACGCTGCCAACAAACGCCAGCTGAAGTTGGATGCGCGCGCCGAAACCGCGGCTCCCGCGGCGGTCACCGAAGCCACAAGCGCATCGACGACGGTCCAGTGACCCCCACCTTGGAAAGCCCGTGACCGAACATTTGCCCGCCAAGTTGCCGCAGCAGGAGTCGGCGAAACCACCGATCGTCGCGGAGCTTCAGGCGCTGTGGCAGACAATGCGGCCGCACCAGTGGGTCAAGAACGTGTTCGTCATCGTGCCGCTGATTTTTGGCGGGCCGGAGCTGCTGGCGCAGCACAAGCTGACGGCGGTGCTGGTGGCGCGCGTGGCGCTGGCGGCCTTGTGCTTTTGTCTTGCATCCAGCGCGACTTACGTGCTGAACGACCTCCTGGACGCCGAGGCGGATCGCGCGCATCCGGTCAAGCGCCTGCGACCCATCGCCGCCGGGCTGCTGACCGAGGCGCGGGCCAA
Source organism: uncultured Myxococcales bacterium (assembly GCA_903929795.1). GTDB lineage: Bacteria > Myxococcota_A > UBA9042 > UBA9042 > UBA9042 > CAIYBN01. The sequence continues at coordinate 86,091 of CAIYWC010000189.1, forward strand.
GCGTTGGCTGGTCACGCTGCTGCTGCTGGACGCGATGCTGACGGCGGCGATCGCGCTGTGGGTCGGCGAGACGGGGACAGTTTTCGCCCTGGCGATCGGCGGCTATTTCATCCAGAACCTGGCGTATTCGTTGGGTCTCAAAAGAGTGGCGTACGTGGACGCGGCGATTATTGCCACCGGTTTCTTGCTGCGCGTGCTGGCGGGCGCGGCGGCGGCGCCGGTGGCGGCCTCGCATTGGATGCTGGCCTGCACGGCGCTGCTGGCCATGTTCCTGGCGCTGGGCAAACGCAAACATGAGGTGCTGACGTCCGACGTCAAGCACCGCGCCAACCTGAAAGTCTACCGGCTGGCGCACCTGAACTTTGCGCTGGGGCTCCTGGCGCTGCTGACGTCCGCGGCGTACCTGCTGTACACGCTGGACCCGGACACGGTGCAGCGGTTCCATACGGCGCGGCTGCCGTGGACGACGCCGTTTGGCATCTTTGGCCTGTGGCGCTTTTCCCGGCTGCTGGACGCCCGCGACACCGCACACAGCCCGACGGAGCGAATGCTGCACGACCCGGCGTTCCTGCTGAACCTGGTAGCGGGCGCGCTGGCGGTCGGGCTGCTTATCTACGGCGTGCTGCCGCAATGAAGCGCGGCTGGGTCGGCGTTCTGGCGTGCGCGTTGGCCGCGTGTGGCGCAGCCGAGCCCGTCGCCTCCGAAAACCCGCTGCGTGCCGCCCTGGAGGAGTCCATTGCCGGGTTGGAAGCCCAGCAGCCGCTTGTCCTGCGCTACAACCCGGCGGCGTGCGCGTGTCCGCCGGCTGAGCTGCGGCTGGGCGGTCAATGGCTGCGCGCCGAACTGACGGGAGGCGCTGTGGTGCAGACCTGGCTTGCTGCCGCGGCGCGGACGCCGCCCGAGCGTCTGCCAGTGCCGTTGCAGGCGATTGGCCGGGTCGACCCGGAAGTGCTGCGGACACCACAAGGCAGCTACGCCGTGCGGATCGACGTGGCGAAAATCCTGGCGGCCGCGCCTTGACGCGCGAAAATGGCCAGAAATATTGACGGCGCGGTCAAGCCTGACCACAGTTGCGCGCGCGCGGTTCTGCCGCCGTTGCCGAGGTATTTCGTGAAGAAACCGCTGCTGATCGTGCTGCTCGTTGCTGGCTTGTTCCCCCACGCGCTGGCGATCGGCGCGCCCGCACCGAAGCCCGACGCGCTGGAGCTGCACGTATCGCTCAACGACAAAAAGGTCGGCACCGAGACGCTGCGCACGCAATCCGGCCAGGAAGGCCGCTACGATTCGCTGGAGGCGGCGCTGCAGGACAAGGTCAACAAAGTGTGGAAGTCCTTTCAGCAACGCGCAACGCTGGACAGCCAAGCGGACGGCACCATCAAGAGCTACCGCCGCGGCATTTACGTCACCGGCGCTACGATCAACACGAACTTGTTCGCGTACAACGGCGGCTGGCGCATCGGCGCGCAGGCGGACGCGGGCGGCAAGCCCAAGGTCACGGATCTCAAGCTGAAAGCGCCGTTCGTGGTGCTGGATGAGCGCAGCGTCGCGCTTGTGGTGCTGGCGGCGGAGCGGCTGGCCAAGCTGGGCGACGCGGACTACGTGCGGGTGGACAATGCGACGACGGGCCACTTGACGCTGACCTCGGAGACGCTGGCTGCAGAAGGCAAGCACTGGACGCGGCTGCACCTGAAGGACGGCAAGTCGGTGAATCTGGAGGTGCTCAAGGGTCCAGGCGGGCAGGTCGTCGCGGTCAAAGGTCTGGACGGCTGGACGGGTGTGACCGCGGGCCAAAAAGTGCCGGCCAACCTGACGCCCGTGGCGCACGAGAGCAAGGACGCCAAGCCCGCGGAATTGCCCGCCGCCGTGACCCCCGCACAGCCGCCGCACCCGGCCAACCCGCCAGCGCCGCAACGGTGAAATCCCGGTGACAGTTCGCGCTTGATTCTGTGGGCGGATCGCCTACGCTTATGAGACGTCGGCGTCGACCTGCACCCAGCGGGCGGAGACCGGCACGGAGGGTCCCATGCGCCGGCAAATGTTCAAGTCCAAGCTGCACCGCGTGACCGTGACGCAAGCGGATTTGGAATACGAAGGTTCCGTCACGCTCGACCAGAACCTCATGGAAGCCGCCGATATCATTGAACATGAAGCCGTGCACATCTGGAATGTCACCCAGGGCACGCGCTTGCAGACGTACGCGCTGCGCGGACCGCGCGGTTCGGGCGTCTGCTGCGTCAATGGCGCCGCGGCGCACCTGTGCAACCCGGGCGACAAGGTGATCATCGCCACGTTCACGGAGCTGGAGGACGCCGAGGCGCGCCTGCACGTGCCGACCGTGGTGCTGCTGGGCGATGGCAATCGGATCCTGGATGCGCACGCGACGGAAGTGCCGGGACCGCTCAAGCGCGCGGCGTGGGTGTAGCCGCCGCATTCGCTTGAATCCCGCGATAACCTGCACCATGCTGCGCGCTGAACAGTTCGGCGAGGTACGGTCATGGCGATTCCCACAGGTCCCGCGGGGCGCGGCAAGCCCAGAAAGCCCCAGCCGATGCCGGAAGAAACGCGTCCGCCGGTGAGCTCGACAGCGCGGCGGACGACGGACCGCCTGAGCCCGGAAGACCTCGCGCGCGCACGCGCGGCGGCTGAGCGCGCGGAGGCCCGTGGCCTGCAAGACCGCGCGCCGACGGACTTTTCCGCCCGGCAGGACGCCGTCTCGCCAGCCGTGATGACGCTGACATTGGCGGATTTCTTTGACCTGTTCTACCAAAACCGCATCAGTGCGCCCGACATCACGCTGCACGAGTTGCTGCAGATGCGCGACAACGGCGACTGGCCGGAAACGTTCACCGCGGGCGATCCGCGCACGCTCTTTACCGAGGCGATGTGCCGCCGCGGCGAATTCGTGCCGCTGGCTTGGCATGAAAGCGGCCTCTATTTCGCAACTTGCAAGGACGACGCCGCGCAAGATGAGCTGATTCGCGCGCTGGATCTGCTGGTGCGCGCCGAAGTGACGCTGTTCACCGCGACGCCGGAAGTGCTGGACGCGGCGATCGCCTGGCTGTATCGGCGGTAGCTTTGAAATTCCTTGTCTTTCTCGCGGTTTTCGCACCCACGTCCGTCCTCGCCGCAGCGCCGACTTCGCTCAGCCAAATCGCGATCGACCACTTGAAGGACGCTTCCGGCCTCAAGCTGACGTCGGTCGGCGATCGCACGCTGATCGCAGTTCAGGCGCCCGAGGGCGACGACAAGGGCGCGTTCTGGTACGGCGTCGACCCGGGCATGGATGCGGCGACCGCGCGCGTGGTCTGGACAAGCCGCGTGGCATGCCCGTTGCCCACTGTCGGCGAAGTCCTGGCGACGCCAAGCTTGGTGCTCTGCCGCACGGACCACGACGTGTTCGCGCTGGCGCCGCAAGATGGCGGTGTGCGCTGGCGTTTTCGCCACAAGAAGCCGCTCGCTCTGATGGCGACGGTGGGCGAGCGCGTGGCCGTGAATGTCGACAACGAAGAGCTGGTGGTGCTCGAGCTCGCGACGGGCCGCGTGCTGCGGCGTTTCGCTTTGCTGGGCGCGCCGTTGCAGGCCGTGGGTGAGTCGCCCAACGGGCCGCTGGCGCTAATTGTCGCGAAAGCCGCGGACGGCGCGCCCGCCGGTCAGACCCATGAGATCGTCGCGCAGCCGTTGTCCGAAGCCGCCAGCACGACCAACGCCCAGCTGGAACCGCTGGCGCCGCTGTGGCGTACGCCGTTTGGCGGCGCGGATTACCGCTTGGTGCCAAGCCAAACGACGGTCGTGGCGACGCCAGTGCCGGGCGTTATCGATGCCCGCGACCTGGCGACCGGCAAAGTGCTGTGGGCCGAGCCGGTGCCGCTGCTGCCGACGCTGGAGCCGCTGACGGACGGGCTGGCGGTCGGCGGGATTCGTCCGGACGGCCTGCGCTGGGTCGGCATCGCGAATACCGGCACGAAAATAACGGTTTGGCGGCGCGCATGGCCGTTTGGCGCGCTGCATGGCGTGGGCCTGGACAACGGCCACGTCGTCTTCCTGGGCGATGGCGGCTGGCTGGTGGCGCGCGCCAAGGACGGTCAACTGGAAGCGACGGGCGAGGTCAGCGATGCCGGCGAAGTGATCGCGGTTCAGGCGGCCGACCACGTGCTGACGCTGCTGACTTCGCAAGGTCGGGCCGGGGCGACGTGGCAGCAGGTCGCGCTCAGCCCGACCGAGGCGCCGCCCCCGCTGCCACCGCCGCCGCCGGTCGATTGGTTGGCCGCCGGGCGGCAGCTGCAATTCCTGGACTTTCCGCACGGCGGACGCGATCCCAGGACGCTGTTGCCCGGCGACGGCGCGATGCTGGCGGTGACGGTGTGGCCGTTGAAGTCGGCCCAAGGCTGGGCGTTTGAATTCCGCCGCCAGGACGCCAAGGGCGAGGGCCAAAATGGCACGCGAACGATGACTGCGGAGGCCTTGGAGTCGGCGGCGCGCTTCGATCTCGACTTGGCAGCGGCGGGTGCGGCGGTGGCGAATCGGACGGCGCTGCGCCTGAGCAAGGGGCTGTGGCGCGCGCTGCTGGACACGGGCCGGGCCGAGCTGACGCTGGACGGCGCGCAGCTGGCGCTGCACCTGGACGGATTGGCCTCGACTCGTCTGCAAGTACGTGATGAAGCTGGCGTTTTTCATTGGGCCGACGTGGACGTCCAGGTCGCCAGCAATGAGGACGGCAGCGTACGGCTGTGGCTGCTGCCCTATGGCGACGCCGCGATCGCAGCGCGCGCGGAGCTGCCGCATCTCACGTGGGCGCTGATGAGCGTGGACTGGCGCCCGCACGGGGCTGCGGAGCCGACGAGTGCCGACGGCAATGCGCCACCGAAGTCCAAGAAACTGAAACTTCACAAGAAAAATTGACCCAGGAGATCCCGATGGCAGCTGCCAAACCAACCAAGCCTCGCGAGCCAGACGCGCCGACGATCGGTGCCTGGCTGAGCGCGCACGTGACGCAGGACGCGCGCGCGCTGGCCTGGTTTGACCACGCCGGCGCGGAGGACCGCATCGCGCGGGCCTATCGCCAGCTGTTGGCGGGCTATGACAAGGACCCGGCGGCGGTGCTGAAGACGACGCGCAAGGTCGACGGTGAGCACCATGGCCACGTGACGGTGCGGGACATCAACTATTTTTCGATCTGCGCGCACCATTTTTTGCCGTTTTTCGGCCAGGCGGCGATCTCGTATGTGCCGGGCGACCGCATCATCGGCTTGGGCAAGCTGCCGCGGCTGGTGCAAATCTACGCGCAGCGGTTCCAGATTCAGGAGGATCTGGTCAAGGAGATTGCGGAGGCCATGATGGCCCATGGCGGCGCGCGCGGCGTGCTCGTGACCGCAAACGGCCGCCACATGTGCATGTGCAGCCGCGGGCCATCGGACCAGACGGCGGTGACGGACACGTCGTATTCGCTGGGCAGCTTGCGGGGCATCACACGCCACGCGGATGTGCGGGTATGAAGCGCACGCTGCTGATCGCGGCGTTCTTGGCCGCCTGCAAGTCGCAGCCGACGGCGCTCGTGGCGTTCGCCGACCGCGCAAACAACACGACCAAGCTCGACGTGGCGGTAGAGTCCGGCAAGGTCCACGCGGAGGCCGTGACCGTCTATGAGCCGTATGAGCTGCGCGACGTGACGTTTCGCGGCGTGCCGGCGCAGGCGGTGCTCGACAGCGCGTACGGTGAAAAATGGCGAAAATCTGAAGTGATTTCGCTGGTTGCACTGGACGGATACACGACGACCGTGCCTGTCAGCCGCCTGCTGGCGCACAAGGCCTGGTTCGCGTTTGCCCGGACCGACCGTACGGATTTCGTGCTGGACAAGAAAGTGCCCAAGGCGGAGACCGTCGCCATCGCGCCGGTGTACCTGGTGTGGGACAGCGTCCACGACGCCGCGATTCGCGCGGAGGGCGACTACGGCTGGCCGTACCAGCTCGCCAGCGTCAGGCTGACCACGTTTGCCCAAGCCTTTCCCGGTCTTGCGCCGCCGGAGCACGGCACGTCGGAGGCCGCGGAGGGCTTTGCGCTCTTCACGCGCTACTGCGCGACCTGCCATAGCCTCGACGGGCACGGCGGCAAGGTCGGTCCGGAGCTGAATGCGCCGCACAACGTCACCGAGTACTGGCAGCCGCAGTGGCTGCACCAGTGGATCGATAATCCGCAGTCAATTCGCAAAGGTACAGCCATGCCGGGGATGCCGGCGCAGGTGCCACAGCGGCAAAAAGCCATCGCCGCCGTGATCGCCTACCTACAGGCGATGACTCACGGGCCGTAGCGGCAGCTGCCACGCGTCCATCGGCGCGCGCCACACCGCGAATGCGAGAAAAACCCCGTAATACAAGGTGTTCGGCACAAGCCGCAGCGCGTAGCCGGCCTCCTGGCCCGCCGCCGTCCCGTCCAAAATGAGCATATCGGCCAGCGGCCACAGCGCGTACTGGGCCATCTCGAAATACGTCAGCTCATACAGCCACTTCCGCGTCATGAGCGGCACCTTCGCCAGACGCCGCGGCAGGACCGCCCCGCGCCACAGGATCGCAAGCGCCAAAAAGAGCAGCTCGTACACGACAAAAGTGTGGCGCGGCGTTGGGAAGCCCAGCGGGAAAATCGCGATCGCCGCGGCTTGCGCAACCGGCACGATGAGCGCAAAGCCCAGCGATGCCAGCCATGCCCGCCGTCCCGGGGCGCGAAACTGCTCCGTCAGCAGGAAGAAGCGCCAGTCGCCCAGCACCACGAATGCGATCGCCAGCGGCTGGTTGAGCGGCGACGTGGACGGCAGCGGGTTCCACGCGCCGGTCAGGAGGTTGTCGAGGCACAACTGCAGCGCGAACACTGTCAGCATCGTCCGCAGCCAGCCCGTGGGCCGGTTGCCAAGCCACAGCAGCGTCGCCGCGGTCAGCAGCGTGCCGGCGATCGGCTGGTTGAATGGGCCGTCGTACAGGTGCTGCCACATGCGTCACGCGTCCAGTTTGCGCGTCAACAGCGCGGAGATCGCCTTGGCATCGGCCTTGCCGGCCAGCTGGCGCATGACCTGCCCGACAAAGAAACCGCTCAGCTGCTTTTGCCCCGCGCGGTACTTGGCGACTTCGCTGGGGAATTTCGCCAGCACCGCATCCACGACCGGCTCAAGCACGCCGTCGTCGCGCACCACCGCACCCGCCTGCGCCTCTGCGTGCGCGAGCGCGTCCGCCAGCCCGCGCGCGGTGTCGGCAAAGGCCAGTTGGAGCAGCTCCGCCAACATCTGGTTGGACAGCTGCCCGGCGCGCCACTTGCCGCAAATCCGCAGCAAATCCGCCATGGCCGCGGCCAGTTCCGGCCACGGGCGCTCATGGCGCTGCAGTTGAGCTTGGACCTGTGTCATCAGGAATGCGGCAAAAGCAGCCGCCAGCGCAGGCGAATCCGCGATCGCGCGGTCAAAAGCGTCGGCGCGCGGCGGCTCTTCCGCCAGCCAGTTGGACGTCCGCGTCTCCAGAGAAAATTCCTGTTGATACCGAATCTTGCGCGCCGCCGGAAGCTCCGGCAGATCCACGCTTTGGGCGTCCAGCCACGCGTCGTCCAGCTGCAGCGGCGGCAGGTCCGGGTCGGGAAAATACCGGTAGTCCGCGGCCTCTTCCTTGGAGCGCATCGACTCGGTGCGCGCCAAATCCATGCTCCAGAGCCGGGTTTCCTGCCGGACCCGCTCGCCGTCGGCGATCACGCCCACCTGCCGGTCAACTTCGTACACGATCGCTTCGCGCACGCTGCGAAACGAGTTCATGTTCTTGATTTCGACCCGCGTGCCCAACGCCGTCTGGCCGACCGGCCGCACGGAGACGTTGGCGTCGCAGCGCAAGGAGCCTTCCTCCATGTTGCCGTCGCAGACGCCCAGCGTCATCAGAATTCCCCGCAATTCCCGGAGGTACGCGACGGCCTCGTCCGCAGTGCGCAGGTCGGGATGGCCGACAATCTCGATGAGCGGCGTCCCCGCCCGGTTCAGGTCGACGCGGGTGCCAGCGTCGCCGTGGCTCGACTTGCCCGCGTCCTCTTCCAGATGAATCCGCTGAATGCGTGCGACCTTGCCATCGTCCAGGGTCAGCTGACCGTCCAGACAAATCGGCAGCTCGGCTTGGGTGATCTGGTAGCCTTTGGGCAGGTCCGGGTAGAAATAGTTCTTGCGGGCAAAAACCGACATTCGCTGGATCGCACACTGCGTGCCCAAACCCGCGCGCACGGCCAGCCGGACCACTTCCGCATTCAGCACCGGCAGCGCGCCGGGCAAGCCGAGGCAGACCGGACACGTGCGCGCATTGGGTGGCCCGCCGACCGCGACGGCACAGCCGCAGAAGATCTTGGTGCGCGTCAGCAGTTGCGCGTGGACTTCCAGGCCGATGATCGCCTCGAACGCGCTCATGTGGCCTCCGGGGCAAAAGCGCGCTGCAGCACGTCGCCGACCGCCAGGATCATCGCTTCCTGGAACGGCTGGCCGACCAGCTGCGCGCCAATCGGCAGCTGCTGGGCATCCACGCCGACCGGCACCGACAACGCCGGCAAACCCGCCAGGCTCGGACCGACGGTGAACGCGTCCATCAAGTACATCGCCAGCGGGTCCGCGGTCATCTGGCCCAGCAGCCAAGGCGGCACCGGCGACGTGGGCCCCAGCAGCACGTCGCACGATCGCCAGGCTGTCTGGAAATCCTCTGCGATCTTGCGGCGTACGCGGCATGCCTTCTGGTAAAACGCGTCCTGGAAGCCGGCCGACAGCGCGAATGTACCCAACAGGATGCGCCGCTGCACTTCACGCCCCAGGGACGCCGCGCGGCTGTGTGTATAGAGCGCGTCCAGGGTCGCCGGGTTTGGCGCACGCGCGCCATAGCGCAGGCCGTCGTAGCGGGACAGGTTGGCCGACGCCTCCGCCGTCGCGACCAGGTAATACGCCGCGATGCCATGGCGCGTGTGCGGCAGCGAGATGGGCACCAGCACGGCCCCACGCGCGCGCAGGGCGTCCAGCGCGGCGTGAATGCGCGCCTGGATCTGGCTGTCCAGGCCGACGGCGTCATCCAGGTGCTCGCGCGCCACGCCCACGCGCAGGCCGGCAAGGTCGTCGCGCCACTGTACGGGCTGTACCGGCTGAACCGCCGAAGTCGCGTCCAACGCATCGTGACCGGCAAGCACGGCGTAGACCCGCGCCACGTCGCGCACGGTTTTCGCCAGCGGCCCGACCTGGTCGAGTGAGGACGCGTAGGCCACCACGCCCGAACGCGAGACGCGGCCGTAAGTCGGCTTGAGGCCTGCGAGACCGCAGAATGCCGCTGGCTGGCGAATCGAGCCTCCCGTGTCCGTACCCAGCGCCGCCCACGCCATGTCGGCTGCGATCGCCGCTGCTGAACCGCCGGAGCTGCCACCGGGCACGCGCGCCAAGTCCAGCGGATTGCGGGTCGGCGCGAAGCCGGAGAGCTCCGTGGACGACCCCATGCCAAACTCGTCCAGGTTCGTCTTGCCGATCAGCACCGCGCCCGCCGCCAGCAGCCGCGTCACGACGGTCGCATCGCGCGCCGGCACGTAGCCCGCCAGCATCCGCGAGCCGGCTGTCAGCGGCTGGCCAGCCACGGCGATGTTGTCCTTGACCGCGATCGTCAGGCCGTGCAGCGGCGCGGACCCGTCCGCTCGCGCATCCAGCCAGGCCGCCCGTTGGCGCGCCCCGGCGGCATCGACATGCAGGAACGCGGCAACTTCGCCGTCGCGCGCGGCAATCTGCGCCAGGCAGGCCTCGACATGCGCGGTCGCGGTCATCCGATCACCCGCGGCGTCAGAAAACAGCCATCCAGCTGCGCGGGCGCGTTCGCGAGGGCCTCCGCTTGGCTCAAGCCCGGTTGCGGCACGTCAGGTCGCGTCATCAGGCCCTGTTCATGGGGGTGCACCAAGGGCGCCACGTCCGTCACGTCGATTTCATCCAGCACTGCGACGAGCGCCAGCACACGCTCCAAATCACGGGCGAGGTCGGGCAGCTCACCGTCGGCAACAGACAGCTTCGCCAGCTTGGCGACCTGACGCACCGCCTCGACGTCGACGTGCACCGCCATCAGTGGGCTCCGGGCGCGATTGCGCGGCCGGCGGCGACTTCGATCGCCGAGGTCAGCTCCGCGCGAATGCGGTCGCGCGCCTGCGGGGACGTCGCTTCGCACCGCAGCACAAGCACCGGTCCCGTGTTTGACGCACGCACAAGGCCCCAGCCATCGCTGAATTTCACGCGTACGCCGTCGATGTCGATGACGTCGTTGGTCGCGCGGAATTGCTCGGTCACGGCGGCGACGACGCCGAATTTGATCTCGTCCGGACATTCCAGCCGCAACTCCGGCGTCGCGAATGTCTGCGGCACACCGGCCAGCAGGCTGGACAGCGGGCCCTCGTGACGGCTGAGGATCTCCAGCAGGCGGCAGGACGTGTAGGTCGCGTCGTCGTAGCCGAAGTATCGGTGTTTGTAGAAGATATGCCCGCTCATTTCGCCCGCCAGCAGCGCGTGCTCCTGTTTCATGCGGTCCTTGATCAGCGAATGGCCGACCCTGGACATGACCGGCCGACCGCCGTGCGCCGCGATGTCGTCAAAAAGCGTTTGGCTGCACTTCACTTCGCCGACAATCGCCACGCCGGGCTCGACGGCCAGCAGTGCGCGCGACAGGATAATCATCAGCTGGTCGCCCCAGAGCACGTGGCCTTGCTCGTCCAGCACGCCGATCCGGTCGCCATCGCCGTCGTACGCGATGCCCACGTCGGCGTGTTCCGCAAGCACGGCTTGGCGCAGGTCCAGCAGGTTCGCTTCCACGGTCGGATCCGGGTGGTGGTTGGGAAAGCGGCCGTCGGGCTCCGTGAATAAGCCAGTGACCGACGCGCCCAGCCGCGCGAGGATCTGCGGCGAGATCGGCCCCGTTGGCCCGTTGCCGCAATCGACGACGACGCGCAGCTTGCGCGGCCCCAGGTCGATGTGGCTCACCAGCCAGTCCGCATACGGCGTGTGGATGTCGACTTGCGTGACCACACCGGGCGCTGCCGCCACCGCGTAATCCGCGCTTTCCGTCAGGGCGCGCAGCTCCTGGATGTCCGCGCCATGGAGCGTGCCCAAGCCGAGCATGACCTTGCAGCCGTTATCTTCGGCCGGATTGTGGCTGCCAGTGATCATCGCGCCGCCGCCGACGCCCAGCGTGTGAACGGCGAAGTAGAGCATCGGCGTCGCGACCACGCCGATGTCGCGGACGGCGAGGCCGGTGGAAGTCAGGCCCTCGACAAACGCGGCGTGGATGCGTGGACTGGACAGGCGCGCGTCGCGCCCCAGCGCGAACAAGGGCGGGCAGCCGCGGCGAATCGCCAGCGTACCGATCGCGCGCGCGATGGCGAAAGCGTCAGGCGAGGTCAAATCGCGGTCGGCAACGCCCCGGATGTCGTAGGCGCGGAAGATATTCGGGTTCATCAAGCGTCCTGTCGGCCACGCGGCCGCGGCGCATGGTAAGTCGGCGATCGCGCTCGGGCAAGGCGATCGGCATGTTTTGTCAGGGCGATCGCAAGCTCCCGAACCCCTCGCAAAATTGACGAAACCGCTCGCGCCTGATCTGCTGCATCACCACGGACTCGTGATCCGCGGTGATCATCATGAACGACCTCGACGGATATCGGCAACTTTACAGGCTTTCTGCGCAGATCCCCGACTGGCGGAGCGATCTCGGCAAGCTGCACAGGCTGACCGAAGTTCTCTTCATCATGGTGGTGGCGCTCATCGCCGGCGCGCAAGACTGCGAGGACATCCACGGTTTCGGCGACGAGAACGAACACTGGCTGCGGCAGCTCCTGACGCTCAAGCACGGAATCCCGCATCACGACATGTACTTGCGGACGCTGGCCGCAGTGCCGGCGGAGCAGTTCGAGGCGCTCGTGCGGGCGTGGACGGCCGCGCTGCGCGAGCCTGACGCGCTGAAGATCGACGGCCATCAGGTGGCTTTCGACGGCCAATCGCTGCGGGCAAGCGTGGATCGCTCGCTTGGCTCACTGCCGGTGCACATGGTTTCGGCATACCTGATCGAGGCTGGCTTCACTTTGGGCTCGAAGCGTGTGGACGAGAAATCCAACGAAATCATGGCAATTCCGGACCTGATGCGTTCGCTGAACCTGCGCGGCGCGACGGTGACCATCGATGCTATGGGCTGTCAGCGCGAGATTGCGGCGACTGCGCGGGAGGTGGGCGCGCACTACCAGCTGCAGGTCAAGGAGAACCAGCCGACGCTGCTGCAAAACATCAAGACTTCCATGGTGGAAGCGACGCGGCGGCGACGTCCGGGTGAGGCGCCAGCCAAGCTGGAGCGGCACAAGGACGTCGACAAGGGGCACGGCAGGATCGAGACGCGCGCCTGCATTTTGTCCCGTGATCTCAGTGGTATCGAGAAACGCGACGACTGGCGCGACCTCTCAGGCATCGCCAGCGTGATGCGCGAGCGGACGGACGCCATCTCCGGCAAAACGTCACAGGAAATAGGCTATTACATCGTGAGTGATCCCTCAGCTACCGCAGCCGACGTGGCACGGCTCGCGCGGGGCCACTGGGGCATCGAGAACGGCCTGCACTGGTCGCTGGACGTCGTGTGGGGCTCGGACGCGCACGCGATCCGCGACCGCAATGCGGCGGAAAACATGGCGAGGCTGCGGCGGTTTTGCGCCGGCATGGTCAAGCAAAGCGTGGGATGGGGGATGAGCGGCAAGCGCGTGCGCAAGCTCGCCGGCTGGAATCCGAACAACATCCTGCGCGTCTTGGCCGGCGAGGTCATCGCCAAGAAACGAACCAAGGTCGCGCCGGTGAAGTACCGCAAGGCGCAGGAGGCGGCCAAGGCTGTCGCGAAGAAAAAGTAGCGACAGAAAAATCAGCCGGCATCGAGCGTGGACGGCAACCCGTCACGTCCGCTCGGGATTCGCCGGTGCGTCAAGAGCGGTCGACGCGTGGCGAAGGTTTGGAGGGACGGGCGACGTCAGGGCTGCGGGCGGGTCGAGCTTGCGACGGCCCTGCATGTTTTGTGGTTGATCAGACGCGGTTCGGCCTTCGCGCCGGGCCTCCACGCGGCCCGACAAAAGCCTCCCCCACTGGCGCCTGGCAAGCGCCAGACGCACCACCACCAAAGCGGCCCCGCGGCCTTGCGGCTGCGTCCGCCCCTCCGTTGTCAGCTGCCGGCTTCGCGCTGGCAACTGCCCGGAAGCCAGGTTGTGGGCCCGCGCACCATCGCCGCCCGTACGCGCGGTGGGTCCGTGGACAGGAGGCCCAGCTCGCCCCCCAGAACAGTATTCGCTCGGCGCTGGATTCTGCCGCGGACTCGAGCCAAGAAAAGTTCGCGTTCCGCGCATGTTCGCGTCGGAACAAGACGGTCCCAGCTACCGCCGCTCGCCCGCCACCCGGTCCAGCCGCAGCCGCTCGCGGTCGTCGGTCAGCTGGCGCAGCGTGCCCATCACGGCCAGAAAAACCGCCAGCGCCGTCGCACCCGCCACGAGCAGGATAATCATCATCTGGTACTTGATCGCCTCCTGCGGCGATTGCCCGGTCAGGATCTGGCCGGTCATCATGCCCGGAATCATCACCAGCCCGGTCGCCGCCATGAGGTTGAGCGTCGGCAGCAGCGCCGTCCGCATCGCGCGTTGGAGGTGCGTGCGCATCGCTTGCTCAAAACGTTGGCCGAGCACGAGCTGCGCCTCGATGTTCACCCGCTCCCGCAGCGCGTTCTGCGTCAGGTTGTCGATGCCCAGCGCGACCGCGTTCATCACACTGCCCAGGATCATGCCGAGGATCGGGACCGCATAGCGCGGCGCGTACCAAGGCTTGGGCGAGAGCTGCGTCAGCAGCGCGTAGCCGAGCGTCGTCAGCCCCGCGACCGCGATGGCCGCGCCGGGCACCAAGAAGCCGTTGCGACCTGCCAGCGGCCGACCGATGCGCCGCCAGGTCTCCCACGCGGCAAAACCCAGCATGACGAGCACCGTCAACGCCGTCGCCAGCGCCGATTCCGTGTCAAAAAGCCACTGCAACACGACGGCCAGCAGGCTCAACTGCACGACCATCCGCACAGCCGCGATCGCCAGCGGGCGCGCGAGCTTGAGCTGGAACCGAATCGACAGCCCCGCGTGCACAAGGAGCAGCAGGCTGGCCAGCGCGATGTCGACATACGTCAGATGCATCGCGCCGTCAGGCATGGCCGGCCTCCTGCAAGCCCGTGTGCTCCAGCACGAGCCGGTGGTCCGCGACGCGCTGGGCCTGGGCGGCGTCGTGCGTGACCCAAATCAGCGTCACGTCCGCCTGCTTGCGGGCCAGCAGCCAGTTCTCGGCGGCCAGCGCGGTCTCAGCATCCAGGTTGGCCGTCGGCTCGTCCAGCAGGAGCACCGGAGATTGGCACGCCACGGCGCGCAGCAGCGACAGCCGCTGACGTTCGCCGCTGGACAGGCGCGCGACCGGCCAGGTCCCGCAGTCCGCCGGCAAGCCCAGCGCGGTCAAATCCGCAGTCAGCGCGGCGATGTCGGTGAAATGCTCGGCCACGGTCTCCGCCCACCAGCCTGCCGCCGCCGGAACGTAGATCACTTGGCGCCGCCAGTCGTGCGGCGGACAGTCCGCTTGGCGCAGCGCGCCGAGGAACACGTCCCCACGGTGCGGATCCAGGTCGGCCAGCGCCCGCAGCAGCAGCGACTTGCCCACGCCCGACGGACCCATGATCGTCAGGCAGCGGCCGGGTTCAGCGACAAACGTGAACGGCCCACCGGCGGCGGTATGGACGTTTTCGCAGCGAAACCTGGGGACCGTCATGGGTGCGCCTCGCGCGTCAAGCGACTGCGGTGTGGCCGCGTGTGGCGGTGCGCGCGTGCGATCGAACCAACCACCGCACCCTGCTTATAACAGGTCCGCGCGCCCCAGCTTGCTCAATTCCGCCACGACCAGGCGCACGTCCTGCGACCGGTCCAGCGGCACCACCAGCGTCGCGTCGTCCGTGGCCACGACGGCCATGTTGCGCAAGCCCACGGCGGCCAGGTACGGCCCTTTGGAGATCAGCACGCTGTGGTGCGTGTCCACCGCCAGCACGGGGCCGTGCACGAAATTGTGCTCGCCGTCCGGCCGCAAACCCAGCACGCTGTGCCAAGTGCCCACGTCCGACCAGCCCGCGTCCAGCCGCACGCAGCGGATGTCCGGCTCATGCTCCGCCACGCCGTAGTCGATGCTGACGTTCGGACAATTCGGGAACGTCACGCGCAGCAGTGCCTCGAAGGCGTCGCCGTCGTAGCGGTGCTTGTTGTCGCGCAACTCATGGAGAACACGCCCAATTTCTGGAACATGCGCGTCCAGCGCGCGCAACGCCTTGTCCGCCCGCAGGACAAACACGCCGGCGTTCCACAAGTGCTTGCCGCCCAACAGGTATTGCTCGGCGGTCTCCAGGCTCGGCTTCTCGACAAAACGTTCGACCGCGTAACCCGCCGCGTCCAGCGATTCGCCCAGTTGGATGTAGCCGTAACCCGTTTCCGGCGTCGTCGGCTGGATGCCCAGCGTCACGATATGGCCGCGATCCGCATGCACGGCCGCCCGCACGATCGCCTCCCGGAATGCCGCCGCGTCCGCGACGAAATGGTCGGACGGCAGCAGCACCAGGATCGCATCTTCGACCAACTGCTCCGCGACGATCGCGGCGATCGCCATGCACGGCGCCGTGTTCCGCGGCGCGGGCTCGGCCAGGATCTGCCCCGGTCCGAGCTCCGGCAGCACGGCTTGGACGGCGTCCCGCAGGTGCCCAGCGGTCACGCACAGCTGCCGCTCCGGCGGGCACAGCGCCGCGATGCGGTCCATCGTGACCCGCAGCAGCGTCTTGTCGCCAAAAAACTGCAGCAGCTGCTTGGGCTCGTGTTTGCGGCTCAGTGGCCAAAAGCGCGTGCCCGAACCGCCGGCCATGACCGCGCAAACGATGCGATCTTCAAGCGATTTCGTCGTCACTCAGGCCTCCGCGCCGGAGACGGCCAGCTTGCGCAGCTGGGCCGCGACGCGCATCGGCGCGCCGGTCAGGCGGAGCACTTCTTCCACGCTTGTGTCGTCGGCGATCTCGATCAGCTCCAAGCCCGTCGGCGTCACGTCGATGACGGCCAAGTCCGTGACGATGCGGTTCACACACGTGCGGCCCGTCAGCGGCAGCGTGCATTCGGCAAGAATCTTTGGTTCACCTGTCTTTTCACAGTGTTGCATCGTCACGACTACGCGCCGCGCGCCCGCCACCAGATCCATCGCGCCGCCCATGCCCTTGACCATCTTGCCCGGCACGACCCAGTTCGCCAGATCGCCGCGCGCCGACACCTGCAGCGCGCCCAGCACCGTGATGTCCACATGGCCGCCGCGGATCATCGCGAATGATTCCGCAGAGCTGAAGTACGACGCACCCGGCATCTCGGTAATCGTCTGCTTGCCCGCGTTGATGAGATCCGGATCCTCGTCGCCTTCATACGGAAACGGTCCGACGCCCAACATACCGTTTTCACTCTGCAAAATCACGTCGATGCCCGTCGGAATGTAGTTCGCGACAAGCGTCGGAATCCCGATGCCGAGGTTGACGTAATAGCCGTCGCGCAGCTCCTCGGCGACCCGGGCGGCGATTTCAAGGCGTGAGAGCGGCATCTTTCCTCCAACAACGACAGGCAGTTACGGCTTAACCGGCTTCTTGGGATTGTCCTTGTGATCCAGCCCGGCGTATTCGCGCCACGGCTTCTCGTCGGAGCCATAGTGCATGCCGGTCAGGTTCTCCAAGGCGAAAACCACGTGATTGACCAGCGATTTACTGTCCAGCCGCAGCAGCGGCACCAGTTCCGGCACGATCGTCTTGTCGCCCAAGGACGGCAGCATGCGCAGGATGCGCACGGCCTCGTCGGGTTCACCACTCAGCGGCAGCGCCTGCAGCCGCTTGAGCAACACCACCGATGCGCCCGACGGCTTGAGCGCGACAACCGCCGCCTGCAGGGCAATCCGCTCGTCGGGCTCGATGTCGTCGCGCACCGCCGTGGCAAGCACGCGCAGGCCCGCCGAGCTCATCTTCAGCGCGACGAGCGCCTGCGCCGCCTCCGCCCGCGCGCCCGGCGTGTCCAGCCCCGCCAGCGCGGCGTTGTCCGCCCACGGTGTCGGCACCGCCGCGAGCACGCGCAGCGCTGCCCGGGCGACTTCCCGCGGCGTCGCGTCCACCAGCATCGTCGCGAGCGGCACCGCCGACTGCGCGCGCAGCGCCGCGAGCGCGTCCAGCGCCGGCGCCCGCACCATCGACAGCGTCCGTGGCGCGGCGGCGAGCGCCAGCAGCTCCGGTTCGGCGTCCGCGTTGCCGATCATGCCCAGCGCGTGGGCCGTGGCCGCCTGAACCCGCGGCGCGCCGGCCGACAACAACTGCCGCAGCGGCGCGACCGCAGCCTGAAACCGCAGCAGCCCGAGGGCCCCCGCGGCCAGAATTTGCGCCCGCTGGTCGGTGCCTCCCAGCATCTTCAGGAGCGCCGGTGCGGCGCGCGCATCACCCAAGCGCGCCTGGGCCGAGCGAATATCCGCGGTGGACGGGTCATCGGACAGGCTCGCGCCCGCAGCGTCCAGCGCATCCACCTCCGTGCGCGCGTCCAGCAGGCTGAGCGCCAGCGCGATCTTGCCGGCATCGCGCGGTGTCGCGCCCTTGAGCTGCGCGGCCAGGGCCTTCGCGACGTCATCGCGGCTCGCGAGCGCCGCGCTCAGCGCGGGACAGGTGCCAAACGCCAGGCTGTCGCATAGCAGCAAATCCTTGGCAATTTCAGGCGCATCGGCGGCCGGCGCCGGCGCCGGGGCCGGGGCCGGGGCTTGGGCAAAAGCAGGCGACGTCAGGGCGGCGACCAGGAACACGAGCAGGGCACGGGTCATCAGAACCTCCGGGACGCTGGACACGCTGACCGCAATCGAAGCGCGCAGTCTGCCGGACCGCGGCACCCCACCGGAGGCGCACGCGCGCGGTCCAGCCGGAAACGCCACAGGTCTACCCGACAACGCTTGGGTTCGTCCCAAGTCAGCGTGCATAGTCTGCGGCCGCGGCGCGCGCGTGTCGAGTCAGAAGCGGGGCAAAATCACCGTGGACACGGGTCGGCGCCGTCATTTGCGCCGCCAGGCGGTCACCGCGACCCCGCAGAAGATCAAGCCCGCGGCCGTCAGGACCTGCCAGCCGGGACGCAGGCCCAGCACGCGCCCTGCCGCGACGCCGGTCACCAGCGGCTGCAGGTAGACAAAAACCGCGACGGTCGAGGCGCTGACGAACCGCAACCCGTACGCGTTGAGCAGGTAAGCCGCCACCGACGCGCCGAGCACGATGTAGGCGATGCCGCCCCAGACGCCAATCGGCAGCGCGCGCCAATCGACGAGCAGCAGCGCAGGCAGGCTGAACGGCAGGACCTCGAGCGCCGACCAGCCGAACGTCCAGCCGGTCACAGCCAGCGCGCCGTGTTTGGCGACCAGCGGCCGCGACAGCACCAGGTAAAAGCTGTACAGCAGCGTGTTGGCGCACAGGGCGAGGTTGCCCCACAGCCGGTCGACGCCGAAATCCAGGCGTTCCGCGCCCACCAGCCACAGCGCCCCGGCCAGCGCGAGCAGCACGCCGACCATGCGCCGTGGGTCATAGCGCTCCTGGCGCAGCACGACGGCGATCAAGAGCGTGTAGCACGGAATCAGGCAGCCCAGCACCGCGGCATTGATGGGCGTGGAGCGTGCCAGGCCTTCGATGAACAACGCTTGGTTCGCGACCACGCCGAGCAGCGACAGCCAAGCGCAGGAAAAGACCTCGCGACGCGTCATGGCCGAGCGCCACGGCCGGGTCGCGAAGAACAGCAGCGGACCGGCGAGGCAGACGCGCGTGCCGACGAGCGCGCGCGCCGGCAGGTACGGCAGCACGAGCTTGCCGACGACCGGCCAGATGCCAAAGACCACCTGGGCCAGCGCCAGCGCCACCAACGCGCGCAGGACGCGACGCGCTTGGAGTTCCTGGCTCAGGGCGGTTTCGATCACGCGCAAATCCGGGGCCAGACGCGGCCGGGGCGCGGAGGTCACCACGGTTTGCCGGCGATGGCAAGCGCGAGGCGGGAGCGCCTACCGCACACGACGGCGACGCCACGACAGCACCAGCCCCGCGAGCACGAGGCCCAGCAGCCCGGAGGCCGCGCCCCGCCCCGCCGTGCAACCGCCCGTCGTCGTGGAGGCGTTCACGTCCGGCAGCGTCACGGTCGGCTGGTCCGGGTTCCAGGTGACGGGCGGCAACGCCGCGACAAAATCCGCCGGCAGGCTCGGCTGGCCCACCTTGGCGTTGTTCAGCTCCGCGTCGACCTGGTCGGCAAAGGTCTGGTCAATCTCGATCGGCGGGCCGCTCTCGTCCAGCACCTCGATCTTTTCGGCGGGCTGGCCGCCTTCCGCCACGATCGGGCCCTTGCCGTCGTTGGTCGTCGAGAAGCCGTACGGCCCGTAGCAGTCATTCGGGCTCGTCGGCGCGGGCAGCGGCACCTCCACGGATGTCCCGTCGGCCAGGGCGATCTGCGCGCGCACGGCATCGGTCGTGCCCGCCGCGCAAATCGGCGTCGCCGTCGCGGTGTGCTGGGCGCTGACGGTCGGCAGGTCGTTGTTCCAGGCGAAAATCGGGTCCTTGTTCATCTCGTCCGGCGACACGAGCGTCATCAGGCGCGTCAGATACGCCGTCTTGGCATAGGCTACCTGCACGTCTGCCAGCGGTTGCACGACGCCATCGCCGATCGCTTGCGTCATCGCCGCCGGGTCAAACGGCTGCGCAGCCACGGCTTGCTTGATCGCCGCGCAGTCGCTGGCACATGCGTACTGGGTGCCACACGCGCCCGTGTAGCAGCAATCCTGTTGCAGGCAGCTGTAGAACGCCTGGTCCGTCGTGGCTGCAAAGGCCATCGGCTTGGGAATGTACTTCTGGATGATCGGCTGTAGCGTCTTGGACTGGCCATTGCCGATCGCCTGCAGCAGCGCGTTCAGGTACGCACCGGGCGCCGCAATCGCAGTCAGCGCCGCCGCATTCCAGCCCGTCAGCGCGAATTGCAGCTTCAGGTCCGCGGCCTTTTGCGCGAGCTCGGTCGTAAACGCGTGACCGGACGCCTGGTCAATCGCCTTCGCCGCGACGGTCAGGTAGTTGCCACCGGCCGTCAGCCAGTCGATCGTCTTCAGGTTCAGCACGACGTGCAGCCAGTTCTTGGGCACCGCACGCGCCGGCCCCATCGTCCAGATGATCACCGGCATGTCCGGGTTCGCCGCCAGCTGCGTCAGGCGAATCGGCAGGCACGGCGACGCCTCCTGTAGCTGCAGCACGATCGGCACCAGATCGCCGTCCGACTTGTCCTTTTGCAGCCTCAGTGCGAGGAACACAAAGCCCTGCTTGGCATACGCGTCCAGCAGTCCCGCCGTCGCCGGGGGCTGATCATAGCCGTTGTCGCTCAGCCACTTCTGCAGGTCCGCACCGCTGTCGCCCTGAATCACCTTGGTGTCGTACGGCCCAACATTCTCCGACGCCAGCACCGTCACACCCCCGCCCGGGGACGTCGTCTGCGTCTTGTCGTTTGCCACGCCACCGTCCATCGCGTACGCGCAGTACGGAAAATGGCAATTCGGGTCGTTGTTCGCGTAGTTCAGATTGAACGTCGGCCGCGTCGCGGCGTCCAGGACCGTGAAGATGCTGTCCGAGCCGGTCTTCAGGGTCGGCACGCTCTGCACCGGCAGGACCCAGCTGAAATTCTGCGAGGGCCCCTGATAGCTGATTTGGATGTGGACCGTGATCTGCGGCCCGTCCTGCACGTAGAGCACGCGCTCGGCGGCCTGATTGACCGGGCTCTGGAGGTTGCAGAAAAAGCCGCCGCAAGCCCAAGCGGGCGCAGCGAACAACAGGCCGGCGATGACGAGCATGGACCCATGGAAACGCGTAAACATCGGGAGACTCCTGGGCAAAAAATCCGCGGCAAGCCAGCGCGCTGGCGCTTGGATGCGCTGGTTGTCAGTGAACCGGGTGGACGCCCGGCCAAGGAGTCTGGCAGGCTCACGCTAATGACGGCGCGGCGACGTGTCAAGAAGGATCCGCAACCCATGAACCTGACGCCACGGATGCCGCAACGTCTGCCGGACGACTGCCTTCTGCCAGGGTCGCGTCACACGCGCGCGGGCGGCGTCTCGACGCGCTACACCTGGCGGGCGCTGGAACGCGTGGTGTGCGGCGAACTCGATTTTGGCGCCGACGCGGAAGGGCTGCCGGGTTACGTCCACGGCGGCGCGCTGTCGGCGATTGCCGACGAGGCGATGGGGTTCGCCTGCTGGTGTGAAGGCCATTGCGCACCGGGCGCGCAAGTGGACGTCACGTTCCTGCAGCCCGTGCGCGCCGGCGATCACGGGCAAGTGCGCGCGTCGCTGGTCGAGAGCCAGGGGCGCAAGCTGCACTGCCAAGCCGATATTCGCGTCGCGGACGTGCTCGTCGCGCGCGCCACGGGCCTCTTCATCGCCACACCCTTGCAGGATCCCGCGCCGTTCGCCCAGTGGCCCGGCGTCGACCGCTTCCGGTCGTAGCCGGCAAAAACGCCGACGCCGACGAAGTTTCCCTCGTCGGCGTCAGCCAATCGCATCCGCTTGCGCTTACGGGTACAGGCCCTTGGACGCCGGCGTCAGATCCAGACCGTACGCGCTCACCGCCTCGCGGAGGTAGTACGGGATGGTCAGGTACTGCTGCAGCGTCATGCACGCGTGGTTGTCCGCGCACGTGCAACCGGAGTTGTTGGTCGCGTTGCAGTTCGGCGTACCGCCACCCGTCGTGACCGGCTGCATCGCCGCGTCATACTTGACCAGCGCCACGCCCGTCTTCGGGTCGGTCGCGGGCAGGTACCACTCCGGCGTGCCATCGCCATCCAGGTCCGGACCCGGCGTCGTCACATAGGCATCCTTGAGCAGGCTGTTGGCGTATTCAAGCACGCGCGCCGCGATGCCTTGCTGGACACTCTTGCCAAAGATCGTCTCTTTGCCAAAGTACCGGGCGACGTAAATCTTGCCATCCGCAGAGTGGAATTCCATGCGGTTGGTGCCGATGTTCGGATCCGCGTCCACGCCGAGCTCCCACAGCCGCATCTGGTCGAGCCAGTTCTGCTGCTGATTCTCCATCAGGTAGAGCATGGTCCACGCAATGAAGAACTTCTGCTGCTCGTAGCCCTGCTGCGGGTCGATCACACCGACGGCCGTCGGCTGCACCGCGCCAAACGGCGTGGTGTTGTCCTGACCGTACGCGCGGCAAATGGTCGAACCAGCGCCCGGAAAGCAGGAGACCGGGGTCGCGCCATACCAGGAGGTGAAGCCGAGGCCCTTGGTCGGATACTGTTCCGCGTCCACTTCCGGATCGCCGCCAGCAGCCTTCAACGAGACGCGCGCGCCCTTGATGAAGTCGTCGCCCGTCAGCGTGTTGGCGATAAAGCGCCGGTAGCCTTCCGGGAACAGGTCGGCGATGGAGACGGAGCGATACCGCGCGTCCTCAAAGTCGCCCAGCGTCGAGCTGATGAAGTTGTCAACCGACTCGGTCAGCAGCATCGAAGCGCCCGCCTTCTCGTAGTACGAACCGGCATTCAGGGTGTATTCGACGTTGTAATCCGGACCTTCGTTGGTCGCCAGCGCGTTCTCCACGGGCTTGCCGCCGAAGCTGACGGTCTCGAGCAGACCCGTCGCGCCGTTGGGCACGATCAGCTTGGTCGCCGGCGGCGTGTTCGAATTCGAGCCCGCCGTTGCGCGCAGGATCCCCGCCGTATCCGCATAGTGCGCACCGGCTTCTGGACGCGCCGCGATCATCGTGAAGTGATCGAACACCATCGACGCACCGAGCACGGCATCCGGGAAGAAGTTCTGCGCCGCGTAATTCCACAGGTCGTCCGGGTTGAGGTTCTGGCTCAACGCGATGTCCCGGTAGATGTTGCGGTACAGACCCAGACCCTTGGCACCGTCGCGCATCTTCTCGTAGTAGCGCGTCAGCGAGCGGTTGTACGCGTTGCGGATCGCGAACGTCTTGCGGCCGCGGCGGTAGTTGTCAAAGATGTGGTTCACTTCCGGCTGCGTGATCATGAAGTTGAAGATCTCATAGTTATCCGCGCCGTTGTCGTGGCGGTAGACGCTGGCATTGCCCAGATCCGCCCAGGTGTCCGTCGCGAAACCGTACGGCACGCGCGTGCGGCCGTCCTTGTCGATGTCCGGTCCGCCCTCGTAGTACTGCACGTTGGCGTCCTGCGTCGCGTTGGGCAGGGTCAGCTCCTGCCACTTGACGTAGTCGACGGGCTGCGCGCGGCAACGCGTGTAGCCGTTGTCGCCCTGCACAAGCAGACCGTCCAGCAGCGGATTGAACTGACCGTCCCGCGTGTTGTCCCAGCGACCCGGCTTCCAGTTGATCGGGTCGCTGATCGCCGCGCAATTACCGATCAGCGCGTAATTCTTCTGGTATTCCGAATAGTGAATGTTGGTCGTCGCGCCCTTTGTCGCGCCGATGACCGGCTGCAGACCCAAGATACCGCCAAAGCCGTCCATCTTGGAGAGCACGCCCGTGCCGCGCTTTTGGCCGACGTTATACGACGGGTCCTGGTAGACGGCGGAGGCGTCGCCGTAGAACATCGACGGCGCGTGGAAGTCGTACGCGCCCAAGCCGAGCAGGTCCTGCGTCGTCTCACCCGCGTAGTCCATCACCGACGACTGCATCCACATCCAAATCAGGTTGTCGCGCTCCGTCTTGGTGACCGGGTCAAAGTAGCGCGCGCCCACGCAGGTCTCGGCGTTGGCGACGGTCTGCAGGTTCGTGCACTTCTTGGTGACCGAACCGTCCTTGGTGCGGAGCTGCCAGTACTGCGGGCGGTAGTTGAACGCGTCCGCCGACGAGATGAAGTTGTGGCGCAGGCCGACCGAGTGACCCATTTCGTGAATCACGACGGCATAGTGCACGCGACGGGCCAGGTAGAGGCGCATGGCCTCGGCGCGGGCCTGCTTGCGGGCGGTGAACGCCTCGTCGGTCATGTTCGGATCGGGCTTGGTCGTCTCGAAGCTGCCGAACTTGGCCTGCAGCACGTCGCCCAGACCGGCGATCGACAGCGGCGCATCGGCCATCTCCATTTCGCACGCGCCGCGCGACGCCATCGCCAGCTCCTTGAGCTGCGTGAAGTTGCGCTGCACCGCCGGGTTGCCACCACGCAGCGGCGAGACCATGTCCATCAGCCCGGACGTCAGCTGCAGACCGGCGACGCCGAAGAACTGCTGCATCATCGGGGTCATCAGGTCCATCTCGAACTGCGTATTCGCCGCAGCCTGACGCCGCGCCATGTACGACGGCGAGTTGACCGACGGCGCCCCCTGCTGCGCGGTCACGCCGGCGAGCTTGGCCGCAACGCCCGCCACCAGCGACGCCGCCTCCGGGTGCTGCTGCGCGAACTGCTGGGCGCGTTCCGGGTTGATCTGCACGCCGCTGGAACCCGTCCGCCGCGCGTACTGATCGGCGTTCACGCCGCCGGCCAGACCGCTGGTCGAAGCCGCTTCCGCCGCAGCCGCCCAGTTCTTGATGTACTTGCCTTCCGTGATGTCGGCAGCCTGCAGTTCGCCCGCGGCGTAGCGCGCCATGTCGACGGTGCCTTGGCTCCACAGCTCGTTGATGTAGGTCCAGACGTTGATGCTGGCGGAGACTTTTTCGCCATTGGTCGGGTCCGAGCCATCGACCATGATGCCCCACGGCGACGGCGTGGCGGGTTCCACGATGCCGTTCACCTGGTGGTAGCGCAAGTCGCCGCGGCGCACGTGCGTCGCAGCGTTGCAGGTCGCGATGGTGGCCAGGTCGCCGGCGGTGTGGGCGTTGAAGCAAGCCTCGGCCGTCAAGGACGCGGGCAGGCGCTTGTCAGCCGGCGCGCAAATGGCGGGGTCGCCCGCTTCGACCGGGCTGTGGCAAAGTACAACCATTTCCGGCAGCTTGGCGATCGCGATCACGCCCGGCGCCAAGTTGCGCTTGGCGCTACCGCCAACGTCGTCAGCGATCGCGGTGCACGCGTTTTCGTCGCGGTTCTTGTCCTTGTACGCGAGGCCGTGGCGGCAGTCGTCGACTTCCTTGGCCAGCGCGATGGCGTCTTCGTTGTCGTCCTGCTGGCCAAAGTAGACCGGGAACTGCGCCAGGCACGTCGCCGGATCCGTGCCGGCGCTCTTGCATTCCGCGTACTTGGCTTCCTGGGCAGCGGCGCGCAAGGCGACGTCCCATTCATGCGTGGCGTCTTCGGTCGGCTGGAAGTAGTCGGGATTGCTGCCGTCCGCATAGTACCAAGCGATCGGCTTGGCCGTGCGCTTTTGGTACGGCAGGGTGCAGCGCTGGCGGAACGTGTCGCACTGCGAACCGCCGACGCCGGTCAGCTTGGTGACGCTGGCGCACTCGTCTTCCGTGCCGTCGCCGTCGGTGTCGCGGTGCGGATCTTCGCCGTACGGCGTGGTCGAGCCCGTGTAGCAGGTGACTTCGCCGGACATGGCGACCGGATCGGCGTAGTAGTGGCTGCGCTCCCAGATGTTGTAGCGCTCCAGGAAGCGGTGCCACAGCTGGTCCGTCATGCCGTAGTCGCGCGAATAGCCGAGGCGATCAGTCGTGAAGCCGCCGGCCGAGGCGAAGCGAAAGCCGTCCCATTCCTTGGGCTCGTAGTCGCTGTCGACGACCTTGCGGAAGGAGTGGCGCAGCGTCAGCTCAACCGGATTGCACGTGGCGGCCGGCGCCTGGCCACCGGAGAAATCGGCGTCGAGAAAGCAGGACGGATACTCCTTGATGCCCCAACCCAGCGAAGACAGGTCGATCATGCCGGGCCGCGCGAACGACTTGGTCGTGACGTCGAAGTACGTGCCATCGTCGGCGAAGTACGGCGCATCTTCCGAGCTTGGATCGACGATCTGGTAGGTCAGCGGTTCGTACGTGATGCCACCGATGACGCCCATCATCGACAGCGTGTCGAAGTCATAGCTGTCTGTATTCAGGTTCTTGGACCAGTCGACGCGCATGTAGTCCCGCGCGTACCACGGCCGATCGACGGTGTTCTCGCCGACGACGTTGTACTGCTCGCCCGTCGAGGCGTTGTAGTCGCGCTTGATGTCGAAGTGCGACTGAATGGCGAACGCGGCGACGATGACGCCGTCTTCGGTCGTCTTGCCCAAGCCCTTGCCGTCCGAGCTCACGATGCGCTCGTAGGAAAGGCGCGCAATCAGCAAGCTTTCGGTGATCTGCCACTTGACGCGCGACAGCGGCTGCGCATAGGTCGACGTGAACAGGCCGTCTTGTGCCGCGCCGTATCCGACGTCAGTGACCGTCGTGCGGGCCCAGAATTCCGGATCGTCCGCCGTGCTGATGTAGTCAGCGCCGACAAAGAACGTCTTCTGCAGGGCATCCGGCTGGACGCGGTTGATCGGCGCACGTTCCTGGGCGCAACCGCTGACGATCGCAGCGATAAGCAAGCAGGGAAGAACGAGCGGGGTAAAACGACGGAGGTTCATGGCATTCCTCTGGGTGAACAATCGGGCGGTCAACATCAAGGGGGCGGACGTCAAGTGAGCGGTCCGTCTGAGCATTTCAAACAACACGAGCATTTCGAACAAGAAACTAATGGGGCAGACCATCCAGCGCGAGCGACAGTTCCAAATAGGCCGTCGTGTAGCGGTTGATCCCGGGGGTTTCATAGGTGGAGTCCAGCTTGAGCTGCGCGTTGTACGTCTCCAGCCCGATGCCGGCGCCGAGCCAGGCGAAGACCGCGTAGTCGATGCCCGCGCCCCAATACATGATGGCGCGGAAATTCTGGTCATCGCCCGGCGTCAGCTGCACCGGCGCGCCGCCCGTCACCGAGATGGTCGTCGCGGCGAGTGAGGGCAGCCAATCCATGATTTCGCCGCCGGAAATCGAGGCGCTCAGCTTTTCCGTAAACGAGTAGCTCAGCGAGCCGATGGCGAGAATGCGGTTCTGTGCGGAGCGCACGCCGGTCGTTTGCAGCGAAGGGTCGCAACCGAACGCGTCGCCCGTGCAAGTGGTGATCGGCTGCGCATTGAACTGCCCTTCCGTGGACTTGTAGAAGCTGTGCTGAAAGCGGGACGTCAGGCTGACCGTCAAGTCGCGCCACGAGAAACGGCCGCTCAGGCCAATACCGGGCGCCATGTACAGCTGCTTGGCCTGCGAGGCCTTGGACGTCGGCAGGCCAACGATACCCTGCAGCGTCAGGCTGAAACCCGTCGGCGGCCTCTCGGTCTTTTCGACCTTCAAGATGCCGGCCGCTGTATTCAGCACGGTCCAGCCGAAGCTCACCATGGTGTCCGAGAGTTGCGGCTCGCGGTAATAGGTCGTGTTGCCGGTGTTGGTCAGCTCCACCGTGGAGTACTGCCACAGCCCGATGCTCATCGTGTCGTTGAGCATGTAGCGCGGCGCGATCATCAGGCCCAAGCCCTCGTAAGGCGCGTAGGTCTGCTCGTAGTCGGGCACAAAAAGCGTGGTGCTCGTCAGGTTGCGAAAGGCGATAATTCCGCGCCAAGGCCATGCTTTCTTGTCGGTCGCTGCGGCTTGAGCGGTAGCGACGGGCAGCGTCGTGGTCGTGCCAGCGTCGGTTGTCGGCGTCGCAGCTTGAGCGGGCGCGAGCGCAGCAGGAGCCGCCAAGCTCGCGGGGACAGCGTTCGTGTCGGGTGCGGGTGGTTGGGCTGCCGGTGGCTGCGCCGGAGGTGCGGGCGTGTCGGCGAGGGGCGTCGGCGCGGGCGGAGCAGATGCTTCCGGCACTTCTTGGGCATCTGCGGCGCGGGCGCTTGCAAGCGACAGTGCGAACATGCCGGCGAGCACGCAGGCGAGCGCAGCAGCAGACGCCGGGACGAACTGGGCGCGCAAACGAAGCAAAGCGGCAAACCTGAACATGGACTCCCGAAACCTTCGATCGACCGCGCGAGAGCCGACGACACCGAAACTTGCCACAACAGCACACCACCCGGAGCCCTGCGCTTCGGAGCCGCCGAATGTAGCACGCTCAGAAACGGCCGTGCAAGCCTTCTGTTTCGGAGACGTTAAGGCTTGGTAAATTACCCGAGCCACGCGAGCCCATCCACCCCAGCGTGCGCCGCGAGCGTCAGCGTTTCGCCGTTCGCGCCTTCAGCGCCTTGCAGCGTCAATGTCACCTGCCACACGCCGGGGGACGGCGCGTGCAACGCACAGGCGTCGGCGAGGCGGCTCCGGTGGTCAAAAACCAGCGTACCGTCGATTTCTACAGCCTGTTTCCAGGCCACCAGGCGCTCCGCGGTCCACGCAATCCCTTCGGCATCGGGCTGTAGCATCGCCGCGGCGTCGTCCAGCGCGCCCGCCGCGATCGCCTGCAGCAGCGCCAGCGCTTCGACCCGCGCACGCGCCTTGAGTGCCTTGTCCGCGGCGCGTGGATCCACTGGCATATCGGGAACTTCACTCACAACGTCTACGCCCGTTCGCAGCCGCTGCCATTCATCCAACAGGGACCGGTCCACGCGCGCGAGCACCGCCCGCAGCCACGCCACCAGCTCCAGCAGCGGGTCGCTTTGCAGATCCCCCGGTACGTTTTGCACAAGCACCTTGTAGACCTGCATCAGGTAGCGCAGCAGCACGCCCTCCACCGTTTGCAGGCCCAGTTCGCGCACGTATTCGTCAAAGGTACACCAAGCCTCCGCCATCTCGCGCACCACGCCCTTGGGCCGGATTGCGGTGTGCGCGACCCAGGGGTGATGTTCGCTAAACTTCTCAAAATTCGCATAGATCCAGTCCGCCAGCGGCTTGGGCCAGGTCACGGCGTCGACCAACTCCTTGCGCTCTTCATACGGCACCCCGTCGTTTTTCAGCTCCGCCAGCAGCTGCTGCTTTTCGCGTTGAGCTTGGGCTTTGAGGACTTGCGACGGGTTGTCGAGGATCGCCTCGCACAGCGCCAGGATCTCCAGCGGGTCCGTCGGCCGGCCCTCCGCAGTCGTCTGCGCGTCCAGATCGTCCAGCGCCTGCACCAGCCAGAGCGACAGCGCGTGGTGCAGCGAGAAATCGCGCTGCAGCCCGACGGCCAGCCGCGCGATCCGGCCGCGCTTGTGGTCCGGGCGCGCCACCAGGTCCACGATGCCGTGCCGCCAGAGCGCCCGGAACAGCCGCGCAAGATCGCGCTGATGCTGGAGTTTTTGCGCCGGGCGCTCGTGACTGTGGCGGATCAGCGCCACGACGTCGCGCAGGCCGCCCTGGCCCAGCTCGTCTTCCGATCGCGGCAGCATCGCCAGGATCAACCCTTCGTCAACGCGAAAGATCGACGTCAGCGCCTCGGGTTTGCCACTTTGCAGCCGCTCGAAGCTTTCGGCGTTCCACGGCACGTAGCCAAATTCCGGCGGTTTGGCCTTCACGAACGGCTTGGAGCGGCCGTGCTGGTCGATTTTCGCCTCCATCCGCCGGTTGTAAATCACGTGTTCCGGCGCCTGTGCGACCACCCAGCCGACGTCGTCAAAGCCCTTGCGACCGGCGCGACCGGCGAGCTGGTGGAACTCGCGCACGCTCCAAAGTCGCGTATTTTCGCCGTCATAGCGACACAGCTTGGTGAACACGACGGTTTTGATCGGCAAGTTGATGCCCACGCCCAGCGTGTCCGTCCCGCAAATCACCGGCAACAGCCCCTGCTGTGCCAGTTTTTCGCACAGCAGCCGGTAGCGCGGCAGCAAGCCGGCGTGGTGCAGGCCGATACCGTGCCGCAGCAAGCGCTGGACGTCCTTGCCGTACGGGCTGGGAAAGCGTTGACCTTCCAAGACTTGGGCGATCCGCCGCTTCTGGTCCTTGCTGCACAGCTCCATCGACGCCAGGGCACCGGCCGCCTCGCCCGCCTCGCGCTGGCTCGCGTGAACCAGGTACACCGGCGCGCGCCCGGATTTCAGCAAATCGTCCAGCGTCTCCGTGATCGGCGTCTCGCGGTACTCAAACTGCAACGGCACCGGCCGCTCGGTGGCGCTGACCAGCTTCACGGCGCGTCCGGTCAGCGCCACCAGTGCGTCAGCGATGCCGGTCGTGTCGCCCAACGTCGCGGAAATCAGCAGGAATCGCGCGTGTGGCAGGGTCAGCAGCGGCGTCTGCCAGGCCATCCCGCGGTCCTTGTCCGCGTAGTAGTGGAACTCGTCCATGGCGATATCAGCGTTTTGAATGGATTTTTCACCGCGGAGCGCGAGCTGCGCCAGGACCTCCGCGGTGCAGCACAGCACCGGCGCGTCCGTGTGCACCGAGGCATCGCCCGTCGCCAGGCCCACGCGGTCTGCGCCCAGCCGCTCGCACAGCGCAAAGAACTTTTCGCTGACCAACGCCTTGATCGGACTGGTGTAAACCGACCGCCGGCCGGCCGCCAGCGCCAGCACGTGCAGCCCTTCTGCCACCAGCGACTTGCCCGAGCCCGTCGGCGTCGCCAGGATGACGTGGTGGCCCGCGGCCAGCTCCAGCAGCGCCTCTTCCTGCGCCGGATAGAGCCGCCGGCCGTCCGCCGTCACCGCATCGACAAACGCCAGAACCGCGTCGTCCGGCGCCATGGCATCCTGCAAGAATTCCAGCGCCATGTGCGACTCCTGTGGTCAATCCGCCGTGTGCGGCAAGGTCACGATGAACTGCGCGCCGCGGCCCGGTTCGCTCACGACCCGCACGTGACCCCCGTGACGCTGCACGACATCGCGGACAATCGCCAGCCCCAAGCCGCTGCCAACGCCGCGTTTGTCCGGCCGGTGGAACGGCTCAAAGATCGCCTCAGCCTGTTCCGGCGGCACGCCCGGGCCATCGTCCGCCACCCGCAGCGACCAGGAATGCGCGAGTTGAATCACTTGAATTTCAATATGTTGGTCAGCAAACCGGACCGCGTTGGCCAGCAAATTGTCCACGACCTGCCGCAGCGCCGCGCCGTCCACCGCCGCCTCCAGGACGGACGGGCCGCCGATCGCAATCTGCACGCCTCGCTCCGCCGCCGTCGCCGCGACCGTTTCGCGTGCCTCGCGCACGATCGCCACGATATCCTGACGCGCAACCAGCCATTTGGCCTGACGAATCGCCGCGAGATCCAATAGCCGACTCGCCAGATCCGCCAGGCGGTCCACCTCCCCGCGCGTCCGCTCGAGGGTCTCGCGCAGCTCCGCTGACGTGCGATCGCGCCGCAGGGTCACGTCGATGTCGGTCCGCATCGCGGCCAGCGGCGTGCGCAATTCGTGCGCGGCATCGGCAAAGAGCCGCTCCTTCTCGTCGCGCGCCGTCCGCAGTCGGTCAGTCGCCTCGGCGATCGCATCGCGCAGCTCGGTCAGCACGTCGTTCTGGTCGTCCGGCTCCGGGGCGCTCTTGAGGTCGCCCGCGTGCAA
This sequence comes from uncultured Myxococcales bacterium, assembly GCA_903929795.1. Classification (GTDB taxonomy): domain Bacteria; phylum Myxococcota_A; class UBA9042; order UBA9042; family UBA9042; genus CAIYBN01. The sequence continues at coordinate 117,490 of CAIYWC010000189.1, forward strand.
GCGCTGCATGTGGGCGTACAGGCGCATCACGCGGCCGTGGAGCGCGCGCGCGTGGCGCAGTTGCAGCGCGAACAGACCGAGCGCGACCAGCAGCGCCGTCAGGCTCGCGACCCTCAGATAGGCCAGCACTGTCTGGCGGTTGTGTGCCAGGGACGCCGCCAGTCGCAGCACGTGGGGCCGACCATCCGGCGCGCGCACGGCGATCAGCAGCTCGCGGACGGGCTTGTCGCGATCGCGCGCGGTCTGCAGGTGCGGCTCAGCGTCCGGCGCCACCCACTGCAGCGTCGGCGGCACGACGGCATCGGCGGGCTCGTGCGCCAGCAGCCGACCGTCGGGACCGTACAGCGCGCCGGTCGCCGAGGTCAGCCGCACCGACTCCGGCAGCGGCGAGCGGTCGAGGTGCAGGTGCGGCGCGTGGTCCATGCGGTCAAACAGGCTCACCGACTCCACCGCGGCCTGCGCCAGCAGCGCGTGATCGACGCTGACCTGCAGCTCGCGGTCCAGCAGGACGCCGACGAGCCCAAACGCCGCAACCAGCAGCAGCGAAGGCACCAGCGCGCCGTACAGCCACAGCCGCGTCGACAGCTTCACGGCCGCGCCTCCAGGCGAAAGCCAATCCCGCGCACGGTGGCGATGCTCAGACGATCCGTATGCAACTCGTTGAGTTTCTTACGTAAATAACCGACGTAGACGTCAACAACGTTGGCCTCGCCGTCAAATGCGGTGCCCCAGACGCCGCTCAGCAGCTCCGTGCGCGTGCAGGCGTCGCCGACGCGTTCGAACAGCAGGCGCATCAGGGCAAATTCCCGCGCTGTCAAAGGCACTTCCACGCCCGCGCGCGCCAGCACCCGCCGATTGGCGTCCAGCTCCACATCACCCGCGCGCAACGCGCCAACGGTCGTGGAGCGACGGTGCAGCGCCTCCAAGCGCGCGAGCAATTCCTCAAAATCAAATGGTTTTACCAAGTAGTCATCCGCGCCTGCCCGCAGACCGGCGATCCGCTCTGGCACGCTGGACCGCGCCGTGAGCATCAGCACCGGCATCGTGCAGCCGCGCGCCCGCCACGCGCGCAGGACGGTCAGCCCGTCGGCGTCCGGCAGCGACCAGTCGAGGATCGCCACGTCGTAATCCAGCGCCAGACCCTGATCGATCGCGTCCGTGCCACGCTCGCAGGCGTCCACGGTGTGGCCTTCTTCGGTCAGGCCGCGCGCAATCACCCGCGCCAAGCGCGTCTCGTCCTCCACAAGCAGCAGTTTCATTTGGTTTTTCTCCGCCCAAGCCACGCAACCAGGCTCGGCAACACAAGCAGTGTCAGCGCCGTCGACGTCACGAGGCCGCCGACCACCACAGTCGCCAGCGGTCTCTGCACCTCCGCGCCCGGGCCCGTCGCCAGCATCATCGGCACAAAGCCCAGCATCGCGACCATCGCCGTCATCAGCACCGGCCGCAGCCGGCCCGCAGCCGCTTCGCGCGCGGAATTCACCGCGTCCATGCCGCTTTCCTGCAGCTTGAGGACCTGCGCCATCAGCACCACGCCGTTGAGCACCGCGATGCCGGACAGCGCGATGAAGCCGATCGCCGCCGACATCGACACCGGCAGGCCGCGCAGCGCCAATGCCATCATGCCGCCCACGCCGGCGAACGGCACGTTGAGCAGGATCAGCAGCGCCGGACCCACGCGGCCGAACGTGAAAATCAGCACGCCGATGATGAGCAGCAGCACGATCGGGATCACGACCGCCATCCGCGCCCGGGCGTCCTGGTACGTGCGCCACTGGCCGCCCCACTCCAGCCGCAGCCCGATCGGCAGCTTGACCTGCGCGACGGCCGTTTGCGCCGCCGTCACCACGTCGCCCAGCTCAGCGCCGCGCACGTTGAAACCCACGACCAGCCGGCGCTCACCGGCGTTGCGGCTGACCAAGCCAGGCGTCTCCTGCAGGTCCACGTGTGCGATCTTCGCCAACGCAATCAGGTCGCCCGCGCTGTTGGGCAGCGGCATCTCGCGCAGCGTAAACGCCGTCGGCGTCTGGGCCATGCGCACCCGCACCGGGATGCGCACCGGGCCGTCGTAGGTCATGCCCACCGGCACGCCGGTCTTGACGGCCTGCACCACGTCCAGGATGTCCGCCGCCGAAAAGCCCTGCTGCGCCGCGCCCAGCGCGTCCGGAATCACCTGCATGGTCGCCACGGCCGGCGGCGCGAGAATCCGCACATCTTCCGCGCCCTTGGCTTGGCGGATCGCCGCGGCGACGTGCTCGGCCACGGTGCGCAGCGCAGTCAGATCATCGCCGTACACGCTGACGTCCACGTCGGTCACCGAGCCGCCCAGCAGCTCGTTGAAGCGCATCTGGATCGGCTGCGTAAACGCCGCGTCGCTGCCCGGATCGCGGCGCTTGAGCACGGCCGCCATGTCGGCGATCAACGCGTCGCGATCCAGCCCCGGCCGCCACTGCGCCTTGGGTTTGAGGCGCACGAACACATCCGCTTGCTCCAAGCCCATGATATCCGTAGCGACTTCCGGGCTGCCCACGCGCGACACGACTTGCGCGACCTCCGGCACGTGCGTCAGGAGGGCCTGCTCCATGCGCGTCGAGGCGTCCACCGCGGTCTCCAGCGACACGTCCGGCGAGCGCGTCGTCTGCACCACCAGATCGCCTTCGTCCAGCTGCGGCACAAACGAGGAGCCCGCGCGCAGCACCAGCCACAGCCCCAGCGCGAGCAGCCCGAGCGCACCGGCAAAGACGACGAGCGGGTGGGCAATCGCCCGGTGCAGCACCGGCAGGTACAGCTGGTGGGCGGTGCGCAGCAAGAAGGGCTCGCGCTTGGGCACGTCGCGGGACCGCAGTAGCAGGCTCGCCGCCGCGGGGATGAACGTCAGCGACAGTAGCAGCGCGCCGGCCAGCGCAAAGATCACGGTCGCCGCCATCGGCCGGAACATCTTGCCGTCGACGCCCTGCAGCGACAGCACCGGCACGTAGACCAGCAGGATCACCAGCACGCTGAAGAACACCGGCCTGGCCACGCCAACCGCGCAATCTTCCATGCGTTCCTGTAGCGGCCGGGTGTCGTCGCGCGCCTGCAGCACGTGGAACAGCCCTTCCACCATGACCACGGCGCCGTCGACCAGCAGGCCAAAATCGATGGCGCCGAGGCTCATCAGGTTGCCGGCAATGTCGCCCCAGACCATCCCCGCCGCGGCGACCACCATGCTCAGCGGAATGCACAGCGCCACCAGCAGCCCAGCGCGCAGGCTGCCCAGCAACAGCAGCAGCACCGCGACGACCAGCAGCCCGCCCTCCAACAGGTTCTTGCCGACGGTCCGCAGCGTCTTGCCAACCAGCTCCGCGCGGTCGTAGATCAGGTCCAGGCGCACGTCCGGCGGCAGGATCGCCCGTACTTTGGGCATCTGCGCGCGCACGCCGTGGGTCACTTCCAGGGCGTTGGCGTCGCGCAGCATCTGGACCATCACGTACACCGTCTCGCCCTGGCCGTTCGCCGTCGCCGAGCCGATCCGCGGCAGCGCGCCCTCCACAACGTCCGCAACGTCGCTCACCCGCACGGACGTCGGCTCGCCCGGCTGCGGTGCGCGGACAATCGCCGCCGCCAGCTGCGCCGGCTGGGTCGGCCAGGCCACCGCCCGCAGCAGCACCTGACCACCGCCCGCGGCCACCGACGCCCCCGGCGACGCGCCGATCGCCTTGTGCAGCGCGCCGATCAAGTCCGCCACGGTCAGGTGCAGCCGCGCCAAATCCGCTGGCCGCGCCAGCACTTCCAGGCTGCGCCGCTCGCCGCCCCACCAATTCACTTCGACCACGCCCGGCACCTGCCGCAGCAGCGGCGCGATGCGCAGCTGCACCAACTCCAGCAGTTCCGCCTTGGTTCGCTCCGGCGAGCGCACGGCAAAGTGGTAGATTTCGCCCAGACCGCCGGTCAGCGGACCCAGCTCCGGCGGCTCCACGCCCACCGGCAGGTCCGCCGTCACCAGGTTCAGCCGCTCCTGGACGACCTGACGGGCGCGGTAACCATCGACATCGTCAGCAAAAACTGCCGTGACCGACGACAAGCCGTAGCGCGACAGGCTGCGCTGCGCCACCATGCCCGGCACGCCGCCCAGCGCCGTCTCGATCGGCCGCGTGACCAGACGCTCCACCTCGACCGGCACCAGCCCCGGCGCGCGCGTCAGCACCAGCACTTGGTTCGACGTGACGTCCGGCAGCGCGTCCAGCCGCAGCCGCACGCCGTAAAAGGCCGCCAGCCCGACCAGCATCGCCGTCAGCACCAGTACGAAACCGCGGTGATGCAGGGACCAGCGTGTCAGCGCCTCGATCATGTCACTGCCCCGCTTCCGGCGGCCGGGCGAGCGGCGACCGATCGGCCTGAGCGGCGATGACATCCGCTTTTTGCACACCGCGCACGATCGCGGATGTGCCTGAAACGGCAAGGACTTCCACGTGGCGGAACACGGCGTGATCGCCCTGCTTGAGCACGACCGCCGCGCCGTCCGGCCGCTGCACCAGCGCGCGCGCCGGCACCTGGAACGCATCCTGCGGCAGCGACGCGACGACGAGCCGCCCGCGCAGGTTGGTCGGCAGGTCCATTGGCACCGCGGGCTCAAACCAGCGCACCACGCTGCCGTCCTGGGGGTCGATGGCGGTCGCCGTCACGGCATCCTGCAACGCAATCGCGGCACCAACCGTCGGCTCAAACCGCACGCGCACGCCCGCGGGTAGCGCCTGGTGCAAGTGCGCCTCGATTCGCGCCGCGCGATCGGCCACGAGCTGCACCAGCGGCGGCGCGCCCGGCTCCGCCAGACCGCCCAGTTCCGCCGTCACGGCCCGCACAACGCCGGCAATCGGCGCCCGCAGCGTCCACAGGCCCGACTGCTGGACCTCGTTGGCCGCCTGATCGTCCAGCCCCGCGCCGCGCAGGATCGCCTCGGCGGCCGCTTTTTGCCCTTGGATATCCGCCAATTGCGCCTGCGCCTCGAACAGGTCCGCGGTGCGCAGCAGACCGTCCTTGCGCAGCGCGGTCAGCTCCTTGACGTGGGCTTCATAGGCAACTTGGCGTTTTTGCGCGGAATTGCGCGCCGAAAGCGCGGCAATGAGCTCCGGCGCGCGCAGGCGCACGAGCGCATCGCCTTCGCGCACGCGATCGCCCGGGCGGGTCAGCACGCGCTCGATCCGCCCGCGCACCGTCGTCGTCAGCAGCGCGACGCCGCCCGGTGCAGCCACCGTCCACGCGGTCGCCTCCAGAATCGCCTGATCCGTCGCGGGCGTCACGGTCAGCCAACGCGTCTCCACGCTGGAGGCGCCGGTCGCCGCAGCTTCAGGCACAGGCGGGGGCGACGTATTGCCGCAGCCTATCAGCGCGACACAGAACCAAAAGGACCTCACGGCTGGCCTCCACTGCTGGGTTCGGCGCGCTCGGTGAGCGCCGCGTGCAACAGCCACGCCTTGATTTCAGCCCACCGGCGATCGGTCTCAGCCTCGGTCAGGCGCCGGTTGGCCTCGCTGCGGTCGCGTCGGGCCCGCAGGACCTCAAAAACCGTCGCCGCGCCCCGGGCAAACGCCTCCTCGCGCAGCCGCACAAGCTCCTCGACCGCTGGTACAATCTTGAGCCGCAGCACGGCCTCCCGCTCCCGGCTGTGCGCCACCTCGTGCCACGCCATCGCGAGCGCGTGCGCGCCTTCATGGCTCGCCTGCGCCGCTTCGCCTTCTGCGCGCGCCGCCTGCTCCGACGCCACCGCCGTCGCGCGCTGACCGGAGTCAAACGCCGCCCAGCGGATACCAACCGTCGCCAGCGCCTGCATGTCGCCCGCCGCGTCGCGCTGCAAGAGCCCGCCCAGCTGCAGTGTCGAGGCGTGCATCGCCCGGGTCTCCGCCATCCGCGCGCGTTCCGCGTCCGCCTGCAGCTGCCGCGTGCGCGCTTCCGGCAGCGCGGCGGACTGCGCGACCAACTGCTGCCACTGCGCGGGATCCGGCAGCGTCACTTGGGGCGGCTGACCGGTCGCCTGCGGCAGCGGGTCCGGCGGCAAGGCACACTGGCGCGCCAGCTCAGCGGCGCGGTCGTGGACTTCGCCTTCGTAAAACACCGCGCGCAGCTCCGCTTCACCCGTGAATGCACGCGCTTCCGCCGCATCGGCCGCCGTGAGCGCACCGTGTTGCGCGGCCTTTTGCGTCACGGCTTGAAGCGCCGCCGCGAGCCCCTGCTCCGCCTGCGCGGCCTGCAAAAGCTTTTGAGCCTCAGCGACTTGCAGCCATGCGTGCGCCGCATCGAGCTTCAGGCGGAGTTGGCGCGCCCGGACGTCCGCCAGCAGCACCGCGCGCTCGGCCCGGGCCGCGTCCTCGCGCGTTTGGCCCAGATTGCCCAAGTTCCAGGACTGCGCGAGCATGAGCTGCACCGCCGGGCCTGTGCCGCTGGGTCCAAAACCGATGCCCGGGCCGAGCATCGCCTCCGGGTTACCCGAGACAGCCGGCAGCGCGCGATCCAAATCGGTGCGAATCTGCAAGGCTTTTTGTGCGGCCTGCAGCTGCGGCAAGTGGGACGTCAGGCCGATTGCCGCGTCAAAGTCCAGCGCGTGCGCGGGTGGCGCAAGCAGCAAAGTGGCGAGGAGGGCGTGCCTGAAGATCCGCATCGGTGGCCATGATGGCGCAAAAACCGCGACCGGTCTTGTGAGTTGTTTAAGATTCTTCTCAGAATCTGCGGCGCTTCGACAGCCAACCGCTTGGAATCTCCGGAAATCGCCGGATCCGCGCTTGCGCACGCGCCCGCCAGCCGCGAGACTTGGCCCGTCGATACCTTTGCGGAGCCCCATGACCCGTCACCTCAGCGCTTCCGGACACGATCTGACCCCGTTGACGCCCGGGCAGATCGCACACTTGGCCGCGCAGCTGACCCCGCGCCAACGCGCGATCCTGCTGAACGCAGCAACCGAGGCGCCGTTTTGCAGCGGCCTGCTGGAGAACAAAGGCCCGGGCGTGTACGTCTGCGCGCTGGGCGGCCTACCGCTCTTTCGCGCCAGCGCCAAGTTCGAGAGCGGCACGGGCTGGCCGAGCTTTTTTGCGCCCTACGATCCGGAGCATATCGTCGAGCGCGTGGACCTGAGCCACGGGATGCGCCGGGTCGAGATCCTGGACGCGCGTTCAGGCGGCCACCTGGGGCACCTGTTTGACGATGGGCCGGCGCCGACGGGCCGCCGCTACTGCTTGAACGGTGAGGCGCTCGTCTTCATCCCTGACGGCGCGCCGCTGCCGCCCGAGTCCCAGCCTGCACGGGAGTAGCGGATGTTTGCTGTGCAACCGGGCGATTTTGCCGATAAAACAGCGCGTTATGCTGATCTGCTTGTCCAGCTGGACGCGCTTGTGAGCGACGATCGCGACGGGCTGGCGAATCTGGCAAACGCGTCCGCGCTGCTGGTGCAACTGCTGCCGGATCTGAACTGGGTGGGTTTTTACCTGGTGCGCGACGGCGCGCTGCGGCTGGGGCCGTTCCAAGGGCGCGTGGCGTGCGTGCACATCGCGTTCGGCCAAGGCGTTTGTGGGACGGCCGTGGCGGAACGGCGGACGGTCGTCGTCCCGGATGTGCGCGCATTTGCTGGGCATATTGCCTGTGACGCCGCGTCGCGGGCCGAGATTGTCGTGCCGCTGCTGGCCGGCGACCGGCTGCTGGGCGTGCTGGACTTGGACAGCCCGCAGCTGGGGCGCTTTGACGACGCCGACGCCCATGGCCTCGAGCAGGTCGCGCGGCTTCTGGCGAGTCGGTCAGATTGGTCGCGCCTTGTCAGCTGAATTCACTGCGTAATCAGCAAAATTCCTGGCCAACCCATCGGCAACCACAGGCCAGTCGCCGTCTCCAGCACGTCGTAGGTCTGGCCTTGTACCGACCAGAACGCCTGGAACTGCGGCGCCAGTGGAGTGGTCACCTGCCACGTCTGCACGCCCGCGCCCCAGCCAATCGTCGCCAGCAACGTCTTGCCGTGCAGGCTCATGGCGCCGATCGGCGCGCCAGGATTCAGCGCCGCAACCACCGTGGGGGCATCCGGCAGGCTCACGTCCAGCACGAACAGCTGCGTCTGCGGCGTCGCCGCGGCGCCCGTCGCGGTTTTGGCGAGCCAAGTGTATTGCCAAGCCGCGACGTAGAGCGCAGCGCCGTTGACCACGACCGCGCCCGCAGAACCCGGCAGCAGCGTCTGGCCGGTCAGAAAAGCCTTGTCGCCCTCCAGGCTGAGCACGTCCAGCAGGCTCTGGATCTGGCCGTCCTGTGGCTGCGTCCCGGCTTGGGGCTGCCAGTCGAGGGCATACGCCTGTCCGCCATCCGCCGAGAAGCCGACGATCCAGCCCGGTACGTTGACCTTGCTCGCCAGCACCGGCGTCTGGGCGTCGGCCACGTTCACGCGGTCCAGGTAGTATTTGCCATACCACGTCCCGTCCGCGCCTTGGGCCGATTCATAGTGCGTCAGCCACAGCGTATCGCCGGTGATCTGCGCGCCCCACGCCCACGCGGCATCCGGCAGCGACACCGAACCCTTGGGCGCCGGCTGGTCCGGATTGCTCAAGTCCAGCGCGGTGAGCGTCGTCGTGTACTGCCATGAAACGATGCAATTTTGCAACGGAATCCCGGCATCAACGTCCGTCTTGCTGTCGCCATCCGCTTGGGCGATTGCGTCGGCATCGGTCGCCGGAGCCGCGTCGGCATCGACGCCCGGCTTGCCCGGCTGGCTCGACGCGCCATCGGTGGACGGCACCGCGCAGGCATCCGCATCGCCATAAGTCGGCAGGGACTGGTAGCTGACCATCCAGAGCACGCTGGCGTTTTGCACCGCGCTGGACAGGTCATACCACTGGTTGTTCGCCGCCGTTGCCGTCCACGTGCCGCGCGCTTTGGGCTGCAGCGGATCGGTGAAATCAAAAGCACGCACGGCCTGACTGCCGATGAACCAGACGATGTTGCCCACGACTGACAGGCGGCCATAGGCCTCTGGCACCGTCAGTGTGGCGTCAAAATGCTGTTCATCGGTGCTGCCTTGCGTCAATGTCCGCAGCTGCGCGGTGTTCGACTGCCAATCCACCACCAGCGCGACCACGCGGCCGCTCACGCTCGCCAACGCCGTCACCTGCGCCGCCAACTCCAGCGTCGCCAGCGGCTTGGGATGATCGAGGTCGGCGATATCGATGCTCTCCAGCGCCTGATTGCCGACCCGCCACAGCTTGCTGCCCGCTGCCAAGCTGCGCAGCTGCCACCACGAGACGAGGTTGGAGCCAAACGTCCCGCGCGGCGTCAGCTTGCCGGCCGCGTCGAAGCTGACAATCTTCAAGGCATTCAGGCTTTTGCCATCGGCGCTTTGCATGGCGGCCAGGATCACGCCCGCGGCCGGCAGCACTTCCGTGCCCGCGCCCCACCACGCGTAGCCGCCATCAACCGTCGCGGAGCCCAACAGCTGCGGCTTCTTCGGATCGGCCAGCGACAGCATCTGGAGCGTCGTCTGCGCCGTGCCCGTCGCGCTGGTCTGCACGCCGCTCAACAGCCACAGGCCGGGCGTCGTCTGGCTCAGCGACGTCGCGAGCACCGGCTGCGTGCTGCCCGGCAGCGTGATGGCGGCCGTCTCGGTCGGCGCGGCGGTCAAATCGAGCACATGCAGCGTCGTCGGCATCGCCGTGCCACTCTTGGCTTCCCAACCGCCTTCACTGACCAGCGCGACTGAACCGTCAAAGCGCACGTCCCACCAACCTTGCGGCGCGTTCGCTTGCCACACGCCCAGATCGGTCCACTGGCCGCCGACAACCTTGCGGTGCAGCACCTGTACGCCCACCGTCGGCGGCGTTCCATCCTGGTAGGTCGACGAGGTCACCGCCAGCTCGCCCGTCCCCAGCGCCGTCGCACTGCGCAAACCGGCGTACCAAATGTCATTGCCCGTCAGCGTCTGCGTGTCCGCCGCGGCGATCTTGACGGAACCATCCGCCGCCACAGCGATTTGCTGCGTCCGATCCACGCGCTGCGACGTGTTGCCCACGGTTTGCCACTCCGAGCCGAGCACGATGACTTCGCCGGGTTGGATGACCGCCAGCGCGACGCCGCCGGCAAACTGCACGCTGCCCAAGAGCTTGGGATTCTTGGCATCTTGCTGATCGATGACGCTGACGCGGCCGCTTGGGGCCCATGCGCCGTAGCCGTAGCCAGCCCACGGCCACCACAGGCTCGCCGGGCCGGCGATGCTGGACACGGCGCCGCCGGTCGCGGTGCCTGTCGCGACATTGGACGCGCTGGCCATGCACGCGTAGGGGCCCCAGCACCAGCCCCACCACGGCGTTTGGCCGACGTCAGCGGTCACGACGATCAAGCGGTTGTCGATGCGGCGGCTGGCGACGACCCAGCCGGGCAAGTCAATGCTCGCGGCGGTTTGCATCGCGCTTGGCGTGGCCAAGTCGACGACCTGCACCTGGCTGCCGATCGTCGATTGCAGCTGGCCGGGGCTGGTGCTCGTGAACGCGTAGTGTTCGCTGAGGAGCACGGTCGCGACGCTGTTGGCGACATACATTTCCCGCGGCGTGCCTTGCGCCGCGACCCGACTCAACAGTTTTGGCGCCAGCGGGTCGCTGACATCGACGGCCTGAAGACCGCGAAATGCGTTGAGAACATAGAGCTTGTTGCCGTCCAGCCGGACCACGTCGCTGTCCTCGATCGAGACGGTGGCGGTGTTGCTGCCATCGGGGCTTGCGGATTCTGCGCTGCCGGATTTGGCACTGCCGGTGCTGCCGGGTTTGAGCGACGTGAAGTCGGACTGGCGTGTGTCCGTAGCGCTTTTGGTGCCGCATGCGCTGGTTATCACGCACAAGCCCAGCACGAAAACTCCGCCCATCGCAAAAATTGCACGCATGCCAACCTCCCTGCGGCAGTCTCCCGCCGGCCAGAACAGGCAAGGTGTCCGCGGCGGCGCTGTGTCACGGAATTGCCACAGAATCCTATGCAATGCACAGTTTGGGTGATTTCGCGTGTTTGTTGCTACCATGCGCCCGGTCCAGCAGGATGACCACAGGAGAAATCGATGCAACTCTCTGATTTGAAAATTATTGTTACCGGCGCGGGCAAAGGCATGGGCGCGCATTTTGCAACGCGGCTGTCCCAAGCCGGCGCTCAGGTCTGCGCGGGCGACATCGACGAAGCGGCGATGGAAAAGCACCTGCCGGCGGGCGTGCACAAACGGCGGCTGGATGTGAGCGTGGAGGCCGATGTCGCCGCATTTGTCCAGTGGGCCAACGGCCAGATGGGCGGGCTGAACGGCCTGATCAACAACGCCGGCATCATCGCGGACGGGCTGCTGGTCAAGAAGGACCGCGCGACGGGCGAAGTGCTGCGGTTTCCGACCGCCAAGTGGCACGCGCTGCTGGGCATCAACCTGACCGGCGCGATGTGGATGGTGCGGGAAGTCGTCGGTACGATGGCAGAAACGGACCAGAAGCCGGGCGTGATCGTGAACATGAGTTCGATCGCACGACACGGCAACCGAGGCCAGTCCAACTACGTGGCGAGCAAAGCGGCGCTGGCGGCAAATACCGTGACCTGGAGCCGAGAATTCGCGCCTTTTGGCATCCGCGTGTGCTGCGTCGCGCCGGGCATGGTCGAGACGCCGATGACCGCGGGCATGAACCAAAAAGCCCTGGAAGCCTTTGTCGCGACGATCCCGGTGGGCCGGGTTGGACAGCCGGAAGATCTGTGGCTGGCGGTGAAATTCTGCCTGGAATGCGATTATTTCAACGGCAGGACGATCGACGTGGACGGCGGCATCGCGTTTTGATCGTCGCGATCGGAACGCTCCCTTGATTTCGGCGCACCCAGACGGCGACACGCGCTCGTGACACTTCTTGCGCGCTGCTACGAGCAGGTAGGCCCGCATGACGCGCCGGGCGTGTGCTGACCTGCGACTTCAATCGTCGCAGATCAAACATTTTCACGGCGGTCCGCGGCAGAATCGCCAAACATTCGAATACCAAGTCGAGGGCGATGTCGGCGCCTTCGTTCGCGGCGAGGCTTGGCGTACGGCAAGTCGAGGCGAGGACCCACATACCATTGCCGGGCTGCCACGGGGACCAGGACTCCCAACGGGCGGCCGAAGGCTGGCCGGGCAGCGAAAGCTGGGTTCCCGGGTGTGGATGGGTGTGTCTGGCGAGTGCCAGCCCCCCTTCGGCGGGGCGGCAAAAGCTGGGCGGGCGGCCCCGGCGCGAAGGGCATACCAGGTCTTGCCCAAACATCATTGAATACTGAACATGTGTTCAGTATTCTGTAGCACATGAAGCCCCTGCCGCATAACTTGTTCTTCGCACATATCAACCGTGTTTCCAGAACGTTGCCTGTTCCCGTCTCCGCCAGAGGCCTTGGTCATCAGCGCCTGAACTGGCCGGACTTGGTCGGTCGGTTAGTCGAGATCGTCGGCGGTCCACGGTCACTGCGGCTGGCGTGGCTGGCGCAGCTGACAACGCAGGTTCAGGCGGCGGGCGACATCGCGGTGTGGCTCCAAACTACCGAAAGTACGCCATTTCCTCCTGATTTGCTGCGCGCGGGGATCGCGCTGGATCGCCTGCCGGTGCTACGTCTCGCCGACTTTCCGGCGCAGTTGCGGGCAGCGGATGTGCTGCTGCGATCGGGCGCGTTTGGCCTGTGCGCGATCGACGCTACGGCGGCGAGCCAGCGCGCCTTGGATACCTCGCGGTCGCTGGACAGCGCGCTGGGACGGCTGCTGGGACTGTGCCAAAAGCACGCGTCCGCACTGGTATTTTTGACGCCCGAAACGCCTAATCTGGCCATTCAGCAAGAAAACGCAGGATTTTTGCAGACTTCGCTGATTTCTCTCCGCCTGACGGCAGCACGCGATCGCGAGGTGTCGCGGCGGGTGCGGCTGGAGGTGAAAAAAGACAAGCGGCGCGGACCAGCGACGCTGCGGTCGGAAGTCAACGGAGGGCCCGATGGCCTTGAATTCTGAGGACAAACGTCTGGCATGCGTCGACATTCCCGCGCTGCCGCTGCAGTGCCTGGTGCGGCGCGAACCGGCGCTGGCGACGCTGCCGGCGGTGATTGTCGACGAGCTGCATCCGCAAGGGCGGGTGCTGTGGACCAACCGCGCGGCGCGGCTCGCGGGCGTGCGGGCGGGCGCGCGCTACGGTCACGCGCTGAGCCTGTGTGCGCAACTGCGCGCAGGGCTCGTGCCGGACGCGGAACAACAGGCGGCAATTACTGAAATTGCTGAACTTTTGCGCACCTTTACTCCGCTGGTTGAGCCCGCGCGCCAGGAGCCAGGCGTGTTCTGGCTGGACGCCAATGGCCTCTCGCGCTTTTATGCCGACTTGCCGCTGCCGGACATCCACGCGCGCTGGAGCGAGGAAATTCGCCAGAAATTGCGCGCTGTGGGATGGCACGCCGCAGTGGTGCTGGGTTTTGACCGGTTGGCGACCTACGCGATTGCCCGGCATTTTCACGGCGTGCGGGTGCTCGGCGATCCGGCACAGGAGGCCCACGCCTGCGCGCGCGTGAAGCTGGCGAGCCTGGGCGCGACCTGGGGCATCGCGCCGAACGTGCGCGATGATCTGGAGCGGCTGGGCGTCGCGACGTTGGGTGACCTGGCTGCGCTGCCAGAGACCGCGCTGCGCGAGCGCCTGGGGCTGCAGGTCGCGCTGCTGCGGCGGCGGCTGGCGCACGACGTGCCGATGCCGCTGGCGCCCGAGCTGCCGCTGCCAGAGCCGGTGGCCGCGCGCGACTTCGAGCCGCCGGATAACAACGCAGAACGCCTGCTGTTTGCCGCCAAGGGCCTGCTTGGGCAGTTGCTGCCGCTGCTGGTGGCGCGCCGCCAGGCGGTGGCCACGCTGGAGGTGCTGCTGGTGCTCGATCACGCGCCGAGCCAGCTGCTGCCGCTGCAGCCCGCCGAGCCTACCCTCCAGGAGCCGCAGCTGCTGGATCTGGTGCGCCTGGCGCTCGATCGCACACCGCTCCCGGCGGCCGTCCAGACGCTGCGCCTCGCACTGCACGGCGTCCCGGCGACGGCGGGGCAACTGGCGCTGTGGCAGCTGCAGGGCCAGCGCGACCCGCAGGCGGCGGCGCTGGCGCTGGCACGGCTGCGCGCGCTTTTTGGTGAGGACGCGGTAGTGGTGGCGACGCCGCGGTCAGGCTGGCTGCCGGAGGCGCAGTTTACCTGGCAGCCGCTGCGCAAGTTGTTGATTCACAAGGCGCCCGCCGTGGAGGAACCGGCCAATGTCATCCACCTGCCGCAGCAGCCGCCGGTGCGCATGGTGCGTCGGCTGCTGAGCCAGCCCGTGCGCCTGCCGCCGCGACCGGCAGATGGTCGGCCGTGGCGTCTCGCGCCGTATTCTCCTGAAACTGTTGTGCATTTTGACGGGCCTTACCGCCTCGCCGGCGGCTGGTGGCGCACCACCGACCAAACCGACCGCTGCCGCGACTACGGCTACGCCACGACGGACCGCGGCACAGTGCTCTGGGTCTTTTGCGAACCAGCACGCAACCGCTGGTTCTGCCATGGATTTGTCGAATGACGCCGCCCTATGTGCCGCTGTGGGTCAAGACGCATTTCAGCTTTCTGGAAGGCGCCTCGCGGCCAGATGAGCTCGTCGAGCGCGCACATGCGCTGGGCCTGCCGGCGCTGGCGGTGACGGATCGCGACGGCGTGCCGGGCATCGTGCGCGCGCACGAGGCGGCAAAAGACCTGAATCTGAAACTGCTTTTTGGCTCCCAGCTGACGGTGGCCGACGCGCTGCCCGGGCGGCGACAGAGCACCGCCGCGACGCTCCTGACCCCGGAAGACGTGGCGACCGTCCAACCGATGACGCCGGTGCTGCTGGCGATGAACCGCGCGGGTTATGCCAACCTGTGCCGTCTGGCGACGCTGGGGCGGCGGCGGTGCCAAAAAGGCGTGGCGCTCAACACCTGGCAGGAGCTTGCCGCGCACGCGCAGGGGCTCATCGTGCTGCTGCACCAGCCGCCGGACGACCTGCACGCGCCCTGGCTGGCGGACATCGCGGCGGCGTTTGGCGATCGCGCGTATGGGCTGTGCGCGCGCCACGGCGAGGAGGCGGACAAGCCACGCGAACGGCAACTGCGTAAACTCATGGCCCATTACGGCTGGCGCGGCGTGGCGGGGCGCGAGGTGCTGTACCACGACGCGACGCGGCGGCGGCTGCAGGACGTGCTGACCTGCATCCGGCTGGGCCTGACGCTGGACAGCGCGGGCCAGCGCCTCAAGCCGAACGCGGCGCACGACCTGCCGACGCCGATCGACTTTGCACAGCTGTTTGCCGACCAGCCCGACTGGCTGCAGCAGACGCTGGAAGTCGCTGATCGCTGTACCTTTTCTCTCAAGGAGCTGCGCTACGTCTACCCGCTGGCGCGGCTGCCGGATGGAACGACGACGGCGCAGCACTTTGACCGGCTGACCTGGGCGGGCGCGGCGTGGCGCTATCCGCAGGGCGTGCCGGACGACGTCCGCGCGCAGCTGGCCAAGGAGCTGGCGCTGATCCACCAGCTGGATTACGCCGGCTACTTTTTGACCATGTGGGAGATCGTGCAGTTCTGCAACGCTCAAGGCATTCTTTGTCAAGGCCGTGGATCGGCTGCGAATTCCACGGTCTGCTATGTGCTGGGCATCACGGCGATCGATCCTGTCCGGATGGGCCTGCTGTTTGAGCGCTTCTTGTCGCTGGAGCGCGCAGAGCCGCCAGACATCGATCTGGACATCGAGCATGAGCGGCGCGAGGAGGTGATCCAGCACGTCTACGGCCGCTACGATCCGCTGCATCCGGCGGCCAAAAATGCCGACGATCCGGCAGCTTGTGTGCAAACCGGGCGGAGTCACGCGGCAATGGTCTGCAACGTCATCCGCTTTCGCGGCAAGTCGGCGCTGCGCGAGGTCGGCAAGGTGCTGGGCATTCCGGAGACGGATTTGGACCGCGCGTCGCGCTTTGTCTCGTCGTGGGGCGAGGACATCGACGCGGCGCAACTGCAAACGGCGGGGTTTGCCCTGGAGTCGCAGTCGCACCGGCTCCTGCTGGAGTTTGCCAATGCAATTCAGGACTTTCCGCGGCATCTGGGCATCCATCCCGGCGGTTTTCTCTTGGGCCACGAGCCGATCGACACCCTGGTGCCGATTGAAAACGCCACGATGGAGGCGCGCACGGTCATCCAGTGGGACAAAAATGACGTGGAGGCGCTGGGGCTGTTCAAGGTCGACCTCCTGGGCCTGGGGATGCTGAGCCAGGTGCACCGCTGTCTGGATTTACTCAAGCTCACCAAGGGGTTGACGCTGACGATGGCGACCGTTCCGGCGGAGGACCCGGCGACGTACCAGATGATCAGCCGCGGCGACACGGTCGGCGTGTTCCAAATCGAGAGCCGCGCGCAGATGGCGATGCTGCCGCGCCTGCAGCCGCGGACGTTCTACGACCTGGTGGTGGAGGTGGCGATCGTGCGCCCGGGGCCGATTACCGGCGGCATGGTGCATCCGTACCTGCGGCGGCGCCAGGGCAAGGAACCTGTTGAATATCCGCACGAATGCCTGCGACCGGTGCTGGCCAAGACGCTCGGTGTGCCGCTGTTTCAGGAGCAGGTTATGCGGCTGGCGATGGTCGCCGCGGACTACACGCCGGGCGAGGCGGACCAGCTGCGGCGCGACATGGCGGCGTGGAAGCGGTCGGGCGCGATGGAAAAGCACCACGAGAAGCTGACGACGCGGATGGTGCAAAAGGGCATCGCACTGGAGTTTGCCGAGCGAGTTTTCCAGCAAATTCGCGGCTTTGGCGAGTACGGTTTTCCGGAAAGCCACGCCGCGTCGTTCGCGCTGATCTCCTACGTGACGGCGTGGCTGAAGTGCCACCACCCGGCGGAATTCACCTGCGCGCTGCTCAATGCCTGGCCGATGGGCTTCTATTCGCCCGCAACGCTGGTCGAGGACGCCAAGCGCCACGGGCTCCGCATTTTGCCGATCGACGTCCAGCGTTCGACCTGGGAATGCGCAATGGAGCGCGGCGCGGTGCGGATGGGCGTGAAATTCGTACATGGTCTCAGCGTATTGCACCGCGCGCGACTGGAGATGGCGCCGCCGCCATACCTCAACCTGGACGACTTTGTGCGGCGCACGCGGCTGGACAAGCGGGCGCTCGACGCGCTGGCCGAGGTAGGCGCGCTGGACAGCCTGAGCGTGGACCGGCGTCAGGCGCTGTGGCAGGTCCGCGCGCTGGCGCATCGCACGCGCGAGCCGCTGCTGTTGCCGCAGGATGAGACACTGCCGCTGTTTGCCGCGCTGGGTCTGGGCGGCACGATCGGCTGGGATTATCGCCGCAGCGGGCTGTCGACCCGCGGCCACCCACTGACGCCGCTGCGACCCGCGCTCGCGGAACGACGCCTGCCAACCGCCTGCGAAATCAACCAGATGCGCGGCGGCAAGCGCGTGCGATTTGTCGGCCTGGTGATCTGCCGTCAGAGCCCGGGAACCGCAAGCGGCGTGACGTTTTTCACGCTTGAGGACGAGACCGGGTTTTGCAATCTGGTGGTCTGGAAGGACATCATGGCGCGTTTCCGCGTTATCGCCCGTACCGCGCAACTGCTCGGCGTCACGGGCAAAATCCAAGCCGAAGACGGCGTGGTCCACCTGATCGCCGAGACGCTCTGGACGCCCGAACTCAGCCAGCCGGTGCCACTGCCCGCAAGTCGGGATTTTCATTAGGCTCGACTCCGGCTACCGATTTGGGATGCAGTGCAAGGCGGAGCGAGGCGATGGCGCGAAGGCGACCTTACGATCACTGACTGCCGCAGCCCAAGCTAATCCGCTCCAAGAATTCGCGGGCCTGGGCCTTGCCGGTCGGGGAGACAGGATTCGAACCTGCGACATCCTGCTCCCAAAGCAGGCGCGCTACCGGACTGCGCTACTCCCCGAATTTGCCTCGCCAAGCAAGGGCGCGAAGCATGGCCGACACCGGGGGCCAGCGTCAAGCGAAACCGCCGCTGACACGCAGCATGCGCGCGACAGCGGCGGCGTCGCGGCTTCCCTACAGACCCGTGCGGCCCAGCTCGTTGTGGAGGCCCGTCAACGCCGGCGGATACACGCCGTTGGACACTTCCAGCGTATAAGGCGCACACACGGTGGCGTTGGTACCCGCCGCCCGGTAGATGTGGATGGCGTACCAAGCGCTGTCATCCTGGCAGCGGTGGAGGTCGTAGCCGCCCGGGAACGGTCCATGGGCGGCATAGCCAACACCCGCAGGCGTCGCACCGGCCAGCCAGCCTTGGGCGACCCACTCCAGGCCGCCCGTCGGGTAGGCACCCGTGTAGGTGGTGCCGTAGGAGCCCGCACCGGCGGCCGACTGGAAGTCCGTGGTGTCGAACGTGTCGCCTACGCCGCCATTGCATCCCCACTCACCATACTCGCTGTTGACGTTGCTCGGCTGGTTGGTCGGCGACCCCGGAACCCGGCGGTTGGAGGTATACGACGTGTACCACATGAACTCCGAGTCGCCGCAGCAAACCGCATTAAAGCCCGTCGGTTGCGACGACGACGGCGTGCTGTAACCGTTCGGCACTGCGCCCAAGGGCGACCAGTTGGGCTTGCCCGCAGCCGCCGTTTGTCCCGCGCCGCCAAGCGTAAGGGCACCCGGGTTCGCGGTGTTCTGGTACTGCACCACCGAGGCCGGCGTTGTGCCTGGGCACAAGTTGGCTGTGCTCGAGCCGCGGTAGACCTCCATCACAGCGCCAGTCGGATTGGACGGGAAGAAGGCGCGAATCGTGTACAGGTCGTTGCTGTTGTTCACGCCAACGTCGGCCGCATCCGCGCCGTAGAAGTAGAACCAATCGTGATCCGTGCCGAGAATCAGCGAGCCCGAAATCGTCACCTTCTGCCCTGTGTTGCCCAAGCCAAGGCCCGAGGTGCCAATGTCGGTCAGCGTGTTGTTGAGGTTGAGGGTGCCCGGGATGAGCGGTACGCCAGGGCACGTGTTGTTGTTGATGCCCAGCGACGCGTTGTCATAGGCGTCATCGGTGTTGCACTCGCACCCGTCGGCGCAGCCCACGACGCAAACCCCGTTGGGGCAGCTGCACGGCAGGGCCGAGCCGTTGATGTTGGCATAGCCGGTGGCGCACCCCGTGATAGAGCAAGCGCCGGCGGTGCACGCGACCGTGGAGTTGCTGGCCGCGCTTGCCAACGGGCCCGTGCCACCACCGCAACTCGCGGCACCCGCACAGGTGCACCAAGCCGCAGCGTTGTCGTCAGTGAGACCGTTGCAGTTGTTGTCCACGTTGTCACAGGCTTCCGTCGCGCCCGGGTTGATCGAAGCGCCCGTGCCGAGAACGTCGTTGCAGTCACCGCCACCGTTGACGCAAACCGCCGGCTTGCCCTGGGTCACCAAGGCCGCATCGCAGTAGTGGTCGCCGTCCTTGTCGCAGTTCTCGTCGACGGAGCCATTGCAGTTGTTGTCCAAGGTGTCACACCATTCCGCGTGGGTCGGGTAGCAATCCACGCCGCCCAACGCCGGGTTGTCGTTGCAGTCCAAAGTCGTGCCGGCCACGGGCGCCGCGCCGTTCAGCTTGCTGCAACCGGCGGCCACCGAGACGTTGTAGAGGGTGGCCGTGTCAACCGGTTTGCACGGAATGGTCGTGGACGTGCACAAGCACTGGAACGAGGCGAGCGGGTAGCCGTCGCCATCGCCGTCCATGTAGTAGTTGATGCAGCCACTGGCGCCCGCCTCATCAACCGCGCCGTTGCAGTTGTTGTCCAGGCCGTCGCCGCAGACCTCGACCTTGCCGGGACTGACGCTCAAGCCCACGGCGCCCACCGTGTCATTGCAGTCACCACCGCCGAGGGTGCACACGGCCGGGGTACCCACCGTGATAAGGTTCTTGTCGCAGTAGTGGTCGCCGTCCTTGTCGCACAACTCGTCGACGGTGCCATTGCAGTTGTTGTCCAAGCCATCGCACATTTCCGTCATGCCCGGGTGGATGTTCTTGCTCGTGTCGTCGCAGTCGTCGCCCTTGCCGGCCGCGATGACCGTATTCGGGCACGCGTTGGGGTTGGTCGTCTTGGCCGTGATGGCGCCCGCAGTGACCGACATCGTTGCAGCACAATAGCCGTCGCCATCGTTGTCGCAGCCTTCATCGGTGACGCCGTTGCAGTTGTTGTCAACGCCATCGCAGGTCTCCGCCACGCCACCGCCCTTGATGGCCGCAGCCGCGAGGAAGCACGCGTTGCATGTCGTCAACGCCGCGCCCGACAAGCCGGAACACGAAGCACCGCCATTGCAAGCTGCGCCGTCGTTGCAGTCGTTGACGGTCAGCGAGTTGTAGGAACCGTTCGGCCCCTGCGGCAACAAGCACCAGCACTGCGGGCTCGCCGCGACACCCCAGCCGTCGCCATCGAGGTCCAGGTACTGGTTGACGCAGTTCTTGGCGTTCAACTGGTTGAACGCGCCATCGCAGTTCTCGTCCACGCTCGGCGTGTTGCAGTCTTCCACCGCGCTCGCCAAGCCCGGGTGAATGTTCGGCGCGCCGTCGTTGCAATCATTGCCGACTGCGCCGGTGCCCACGCCGGACGAGACGCAGGTCGCGACCGTGACGCCGGCCACCATGGCCACTTGGTTGGAGCAGTAGTCGTCATTGTCCACGTCGCAGATCTCGTCAATGCCGCCGATGCAGTTGTTGTCGACGTTGTCGCAGATTTCCGGCATGCCCGGGTTCACCGACACCGCCGTGGCAAAGCACGCCGTGCAAGTCGTCAGCGCCGCGCCCGACAAGCCCGTGCAGTTCGCGTTGCCCGAATTGCACAAGATACCGTCGTTGCAGTCGTCGCCAGTCGCGGTATTGCCGGACGTCGGGAACGGCTTGTTGCCCGTGCACAGCGCCGTCGGGGTCACAAGCTTGCCCACCGCGCAGTGCAAGTCGCCGTCCAAATCGCAGCCTTCGTCGATGCCGCTGCCGCTCGAGACCTTCGTCGTGAAGGAGATGTCGTTGGCCGCGACCGCCGCGTAGTTGCCTTGGAGCGTGGCACACGTGAACTCCGTGCCATTGGCGTACGGGTTCGCCGTGCTGATCTGCAGCGTTGCCGTCGTCGGAACCTTGACGACAAACGCATAGGAACCGCCAGCTGTCATCGCGACTTGCGTGCCGATGGCGTACGTCACCGTGGAGGCACCCGTCGGCACTGTCGCGCTGGACTTGCCGAGCAGCGTGCCCGGGCCCGCGCCGTTGGTCAGCGTCGAGAAGATGTACAGATCCGACGTGGACGCCAGCGAGTTCGCCGTAAACGTCAGCGACACCGTCACGAGGTTGCCCGCCGCGACAGCCTTGAACGTCTGGCCGACAAACAGCGTGCCGGTCAACGTTTGCGCGCCAGCCACAGTCACGTCCGTGCTGTTCGGGCCTTGGCAGTTGTTGTCAATGCCATCGCAGATTTCCGTCGCACCCGGGTTCACCGCCACCGCCGTGGCAAAGCACGCGGTGCAAGTCGTCAGCGCCGCGCCCGTCAAGCCCGTGCAGTTCAGCTGGCCCGCGTTGCACGTGCCGCCGTCGTTGCAGTCGCCACCGATGGTCGCCGTGAAGTCGGCCGGCGTCGAGGTCGTCGACGTGATGTTGGTGTCGAACTCGAGGTCGTCGGTGCCGCTGTTGTACTGGGCATACGTGCCGGTCAACGTCGTGGAGTTCCAAGCCGCGCCGCCAGCGTATGGATTGCCGCTGTTGTCGAGGAACAGCTGGCCCGTCGCCACCGTCGCGTGGAACACCACCGAGTACGTCAAGCCGGACGTGATGGCAATCGAGGTGCCGGGCGTGAACGTGATCTTACCGGCGGACACCGCCGTCGGCACCACGACATTGGCCGTACCGAGCTGCACGCCGCCCGCGCCGGGCAGTCCGACGCTGTACACGTACATGTCGATGCTGACATTGGTCGTATTGGTCGTCACCCACAGGTCGACGCTGGCCAGCGTACCGGTCTTGCCGGCGACAAACGTCTGAGCCGCATAGTTGGTCAGCGAATGCGTCTGGGTCGAGACCAGCTGCGCCACGTCGACAGCCGTCGCCGTGCCCGTCGTGGTGCCGAAGCTCTGCGCGCACTGGCAGACCGGTACCGTCGGGTAGCTGCCGTAGCCGTCCTGGTCCACGTCCGCGAACCAGTAGTTGCAGTTCAGCGCGTTGACTTCGTTGGTCAGGCCGTTGCAGTTGTCGTCATACGACGTGTTGCAGTCTTCCGTCGCGCCGGGGTGAATCGCCGCGTTGGAGTCGTTGCAGTCGCCGCCGCCATTGGGGCACTTGCCGCCGACGGGAGCCGTGCCGTTGCAGTAGCCGTCACCGTCGTTGTCGTTGCAGCCCTCATCGATGCCGCCGACACAGTTGTTGTCGATGCCGTCGCAAATCTCGACCGCGCCAGGGTTGATCGCCGCGTTGGTGTCATTGCAGTCACCGCCGCCGTTCACACAGACGGAGGGCGTGCCAACCGTGGTCAACGCCGAGTCACAGTAATGGTCGCCGTCCTTGTCGCACAGCTCGTCGACCTGGCCGTTGCAGTTGTTGTCAACGCCGTCGCACATTTCCGTCTTGCCCGGGTAAATGGTCGCGTTCGTGTCGTTGCAGTCCGTGCCAGCGCCCGCGGCGACCTGGTTGAAGCACGCCGTGCCCGCCCCGAAGCCACCGGCGACGATCGTCGCGGTCAAGGCGCAGTAACCGTCCTTGTCCGCGTCGCAGCCGTCGTCCGTCACGCCATCGCAGTTGTTGTCGATGCCGTCGCAGACTTCCAACGCGCCGGGGTGAGCGGCGGCGCTTGTGTCGTTGCAGTCATCGCCCAGCTTTTGGGAGCCAACCGGCGGCTTGCTGGAGTGCGTGCACGTCGCGGCCGACGTGATGTACATGGTCGCGTCGCAGTAGCCGTCCGTGTCGTCGTCACAGCCTTCGTCAACCGTGACGACCGCATTCGTGACGGTCACGTTGACGTCAAAGGCGATGTCGCCTACCGACCCGTACGTCGCGTACGTGCCCGTCAGCGTCGAGGCGTATTGCTCCACGCCTTGCGAGTAGGTGTTGACCGTGTTGTCGCCAAACAACACGCCAACCGTCGCCGTATTGAACACCAGATAGTACGTGTTGCCCGCGGTCAGGTTGATCGTCCCGCTGACAGTGAACGTCGTCTTGGTGATCGCGCCCGAGCCGGACGCCACCGTGTAGCTCTGCGTCGTGCCCAGCTGCGTGCCGACACCCGGCACACCGCCGGTGTAGACGTACATGTTGAACGTGACGCCCGCAGTGGCGGCCGCCCAGATGTCAACGCTGGTCAGCGTGCCCGTGTGCACCGCGACGAACGACTGCGCGATGAAGTTGTGGATCGAGTGCGACGACTGGTTGTAGGTCGGCGAGGCCACATCGGCGTACGTCGTGGTGCCGCCACCAGTAACGTTGCAGTTGTTGTCGATGCCGTCGCAAATCTCCGTCGCACCCGTGTTGGTCGCCGCGGCAATCGCCATGCACGCGGTGCACGTCGTGAGCGCAGCGCCCGTGAGGCCCGTGCACGCGTTGCCTGCGTTGCACGTCAAGCCGTCATTGCAATCACCCGCGGCCGCCGCAACGTAGAGTCCTTGCGCCGCGCACTGGCACTGGCTGGCCGCGGCATTGGCGCCGTAGCCGTCGAGGTCGACGTCCTTGTAGAACGCGATGCAGTGCAACGCGTTGATGTCGTTCGTCGAGCCGTTGCAGTTGTCGTCGTACGCCGTGTTGCAGTCTTCCTGCATGCCCGGGTTGATCAGGTTGTTGGTGTCATCGCAGTCGCCGCCGACGGTCGCCGAGTACGGAGCGGTCGCCACGCACAGGCACTGGGTCAGGTTGACGCCGAACCCGTCCGCGTCACCGTCGTAGTAGAAGTTCGAGCACGCCGTGCCGGACGTGGAAGTCGGGATGATGCCCGCGATGCAGTCGAGGTCCTGCGGCGGGCTGCACGTGTCGCTGGCGCCCGGGTGAATCGCGGCGTTGGTGTCATTGCAGTCGCCGCCGCCATACGGGCAGACCGACGGTGTGCCGATGGTCGTCATCGCCGAGTTGCAGTACCCGTCGCCGTCCTGGTCACACCCTTCGTCCGCGATGCCGTTGCAGTTGTTGTCAATGCCGTCGCACAGCTCAGGCATGCCCGGGTTGGCGAGGTAGTTGCCGTCGTCGCAGTCGCCGCCCTTGATGGAGGTGTACGGCGCCACGCCCGTGCACAGGCACTGGCCGGTGCCGCTGATGGACAGCGTGCGCAGGAACGTGATGAACGCCGTGTTCTTGCCGCCGTTTGGCAAGCCCGGCGTGCCAGTCGCGCCCGTGACGTAGTTGGTCGCCACGTCGAGACCCGAGATGTCGCCGGTGAACTGGATGTATGGCACGCCAGCCGACGGCGCGGTGTTGATTTGCGCCTTGGAGACAAGACCCATGGTGCCGGTCTTCGCGGTTGACCAGGCCCACGAGTCAATGGACGTCGTGCCGGAGATCGACGTGTCGATCCACGCGATGTCGGCCGTGGCGAAGTCGCCGCCGGGCGCATTGGTCAAGACGTAGGCGCCGTCGCTGTAGAACTGCAGGTTCCAGTCGCTGCCGGCCGGGTTGTAGGTCGTGTCTTCCGCGCCACCGATGATGCTCTTGCCGCCGACGTTGATGATCGTGCCGGCCTTGAGCGACGTAATCCCGAGCGCGCCGAGGTTCAGGTGGAACGCGCCGACCTTGCCAGTACCCGTCGTCTGTGAATCGCCAAAGTAGGTGGTGTTGATGTCGGTGGCCGTCCAATCGGCGGTGATCAAAATCTCGATCGAGTCCGCGCCGCCCGAGCCGGCGAACGTCGTCGTCGAATAGTGGACTTCGTTGATGATCGCCTTCTGGAACGAGCTGGAGCCCTTGCCGAACGTGTCGCCGTCGTAGTCAGCAAAGAACTGCGTGCAGCCCTGTGCGTTCAAATCGTTATAGCCGCCGGAGCAGTTTTCATCGACGGTGTTGCCGCAGACTTCCGGCATGCCCGGGTTGATCAGCGGGTTGGTGTCGTTGCAGTCGTCGCCGACCGTCGCAGCCGCGGGCGTCTTGTTGCACGCCGGAACGGTGATCGCAGCCTTGAGCATGTTCGCGTCGCAGTAGCCGTCCGCGTCGTCGTCGCAGCCTTCGTCGATGCCGGTGCCCACCGCGACATAGGTCGTGACATGCAAATCGGTGTTGCCTGCGCCGAGCAGTGCGTACGCGCCGGTGATCGAGCCCGTGACATACCACGACTGCCCGTTGGCATACGGATTGCTGCCGACGCCGGAGATCGGCGAATCCTCGATGACCGGGCTGCCGACCGGAGTCGGGCAGTTGAAGACGACGTAATAGGTCTGACCGCTGACGATCGGCGTGGCAGCCGACGCGGTCGCCGTGAACTTCGAGAACGCGCCCGACGTGTTGGCCAGCGCAATCGTGACCTTTGTGCCGATCTGCGTGCCGCCTGCGCCCGGCAGACCGCCGTTGTAGACGTACATGTCGAGGTTTTGCACCACGCTCGACTTCACGTACACGTCGACATTGCCAAGGTTGCCAGAATGGCCCGCCAGGAACGACTGGACGACGAAGCTCGTCAGCGAGTTGTTGTTCCCGGTCGTGGAAATCGTCACGTCGGCGGTCGGCGCCGCGCCCGCGCTGCAATTGTTGTCCTTGCCGTCGCAAATCTCATTGCCCGCGGGGTTGGTATTCGGATCAGTGTCATCGCAGTCGCCGCCGCCCAACACGCACACGTTCGGCGTGCCGACGACGACCATGTTGATGTCGCAGAATTGATCCCCGTCCTTGTTGCAGCCTTCATCGACCTTCGTGTTGCAGTTGTTGTCGATGTTGTCGCAGATCTCAGGCTTGCCCGGGTTCATGTTCGCGTTCGTGTCGTCGCAGTCGCCGGTCTGTGACGCGGTGTACGGAGACGTCGCGGCGCAGGTGCACGCGCTGATGTTGATGCCATAGCCGTCGCCGTCGCCGTCGTAGTAGCGCGTCACGCAGCCGGTGGCGCCATTCTCGT
Source organism: uncultured Myxococcales bacterium (assembly GCA_903929795.1). GTDB lineage: Bacteria > Myxococcota_A > UBA9042 > UBA9042 > UBA9042 > CAIYBN01. The sequence continues at coordinate 143,513 of CAIYWC010000189.1, forward strand.
CGATGACGCCATCGCAGTTGTTGTCCTTGCCGTCGCAGACTTCCGTGGCGCCTGGGTTGATGGCTGGGTTGGTTTCGTCGCAGTCGCCGACTTGGGTGGCCTTGTAGGAACCGGAGGTCACGCAGAGGCACTTGGGGGAAGAGCCCGAGAGTCCCCAAGCGTCGCTGTCGTTGTCGTAGTAGAAATTCGTGCAACCGACAGCGTTCTGGTCGTTCTGGCTGCCGTTGCAGTTGTCGTCGATGCCGTTGCCACAGATTTCCTGCACGCCGGGGTTCTGGTCGCTGTTGTTGTCGTCGCAGTCGCCGCCGCCGTGCGGGCAGATCGGCGGAGGCGGCGTGATGACGGTGTACGCCGCATCGCAGTAGCCATCCTTGTCGTCGTCGCAGCCGTCGTCGGTGATTCCGTTGCAGTTATCGTCTTGGTTGTCGCAGACTTCCTGAGCCTTGCCCTTGAAGATCGTCGGATCGTTGTCATTGCAGTCGCCGCCGCCGTGCGGGCAGATGGTGACCGGCCCAACGAAGATCATGTTGGCGTTGCACTGACCGTCGCCGTCCTGATCGCAGCCTTCATCGATGACGCCGTTGCAGTTGTTGTCGATGTTGTCGCAGATCTCCGTCGCTGCCGGGTTCACGGCCTTTTTGGAGTCATCGCAGTCCGCGTTATTGGTCGCCGTGTAAGTGCCGCTCGGGGAGCAGAACTTGGCCGTGAACATGGAACCGTAGGTGTCGCCGTCGAGATCCTGGTAGAACGGCACGCTGCCCAATGCATTCTGGTCATTTTGCGTGCCATTGCAGTTATCGTCCTTGCCGTTGCCGCAGATTTCGGCCACGCCGGGATTGACGTTCGGATCGTTGTCGTTGCAGTCGTTGATGCCGTTCTTGCACGCCGCGGGGCTGCCGACAACTGTTGCGCCGGTGTGGCAGTAGCCGTCGCCGTCGACGTCGCAGCCTTCGTCAATCACCTTGTTGCAGTTGTTGTCGATGCCGTCGCAGATCTCCAGCGCGCCCGGATTGATCGTCGGGTCGCTCTCGTTGCAGTCGCCCGGGTTGATCGCCTTGTACTGATTCAGCGGGTAGCACAAGCACTTGTTCGAGTTGCTGCCCCACTTGTCGCTGTCCGCGTCAAAGAAGTACGGCTGGCAATTCACGGCGTTCTGGTCGTTGTTGGAGCCGTTGCAGTTGTCGTCGTACGTCGTGTTGCAGTCTTCCGCCACGCCGGGGTTGATCGTCGGCGCAGCGTCGTTGCAGTCGTTGCCGCCGTGCGGGCAGATCGCCGGCTTGCCGACGGTGTACATGTTGGCGTCGCAGTAGCCGTCGCCGTCCTTGTCGCAGCCTTCGTCGGTCTGGCCGTTCGAGTTGTTGTCCAAGCCGTCGCAGATTTCCTGGCCCGCCGGATTGATGGCCGGATTCGTGTCGTCCGTGTCGCCGGGGCCATACGGGCAAACGAGGATCGGCGCCGCGCTGGAGTCGTACACCATGGTCGCGTCGCAGTACTTGTCGCCGTCGTCGTCGCAGCCTTCGTCAATCAGGCCGTTGCAGTTGTCGTCCAGATTGTTGCATTTCTCCGGGCTGCCCGGGTTAACGTTGGCATTCGCATCGTTGCAATCGCCGGGCTTGCTTGCGGTCAAGAGACCGGACGGCAGGCACTGGCAGGTGAACGGCGAGGTGCCGTAGCCATCCTGGTCAATGTCGGTATAGAAATTCGTGCAGCCGATCGCGCCCTGGTCGTTGGCGCTGCCGTCGCAGTTGTCGTCGTACGGCGTGGCGCATGTCTCGGCGACGCCCGGATTCACGTCGGTATTCGCGTCGTTGCAGTCGCCGCTCTTGACGGCCTTGAACTGGCCGGTCGCCGTGCAGAGGCACTTCGCCACGCCGGTGCCGAAGCCGTCGGAATCGCCGTCGCGGAAGAACGGCGTGCAGCCGCTTGCGTTCTCGTCGGTGTCCGTAACGCCATTGCAGTTGTCGTCTTTGCCGTTGAAGCAAATTTCCGGCATGCCTGGGTTGACGCTGGAATCATTGTCGTTGCAGTCGTTGACGCCCGCGAAGCATACAGCCGGCGAACCGACGACGGTGTAGGTGGCGTCACAGAAGCCGTCGCCGTCCTTGTCGCAGCCTTCGTCGATCTGGCCATTGCAGTTGTTGTCGATGCCGTCGCAGAGTTCCTTGGCGCACAAGGCATCGCCGCAGCAGGACGCGGTGTCCGCGCAGTCGATGAGGTTGTTGGCGTTGTCGTCGAGCTTGTTGCCGCAGTCTTCGCCGGTGCCGCAGGTCACGCCGATGTCGAACTGGGCGCTGCCCGTCTCGCTCGGCACGTCCACGACGAGGTAATAGAGCTGGTTGGCGCCGGCAGCGAACGTGACGCTGTTCAGCGTGCCCTGGCCGTTGACGACGTCGCCAAAGCCGATGCAGCCCGCGGGGTCGCAGCCCTTGGTGGTGGCCTTGAGCACAAAGAGGCGGGCAGTCGGGTCGGACACGTTGGAGATCGTGACCGTGACGGGCTTGGACTGCGTGCTCTTGTAGGTGAACGCGACTTCGTGGCCGAGGTATTGGTTGTTCGGGTCGCACGTGTACGCCGTGACCGCGTTGGTCGATGCGCCGCCGTTGGTGACCATCTTCGCCGCGCTTTCGCCGCAGCCGATCGCCGTGTCACCGCCGCAGAGACACGTATTCGAGTTGCTGCACTCGCCCGCCGTGCACGTGTCCGCTGTGCAGCTGTTGCCGTCGTCGCAGTCCGTGTTCTTGACGCAGGTGCCAAAGCCGTTGGCGAAGAACGCAAGGATGGACTTCATCATCGTGTCGGTCGTGTCGGTGCCAGCGGTCACGCCGGCGAACGGCACGGACGACGCGATCGTGCGGTACTTCGACGTCACGTCATCGTGACCCACCATCACAGTGAACTTGTCCGTACCGGAGTTCACGAGCAGATCGCGCGTGCGCTGGACGCTCGCGTCTGAAGCGATCTCGTCATTGAGCGCGTCAAAGACCGGATCCTGATTGAAATTCCACTGGTAGTGCTTGGACGGATTGACCGTGTTGTCGGCAAAAGCCGCGTAGCCGGTCAGCGGTCCAGTCACGCCGTTCGGGCCGGAATCCAGAATGCCTTTGGCCTTGAAGAACGGATGGAGCGTCGTCTTCGGGTCGTACATGAACGTGTCGCCACCTTCCATGTAAACGTGACCACCCTGCGCCAGGTACAGCTTGAGGCTCGTGGTCTCCGACTCCGCCAGCACGTGGTTGTCAGGGTAATTGCCCAGCAGCACAAAGACCGCGGAGAACTTGTTCAGCGACGGGTACAGCGCCAGATCGGCGATGACCTGGCTGATTTGGCCCTGCGTCGTCAGCGCGGTCTTCAGCGGATCGCTCATCGCGGTCGGGACTTCCGTCGGCCGCCACACGAGAACGCCGCCCTGGTAGGTGACCGTCACTTTGAAGCTGCACGTGTGGTACAGGTAGCCGTCGGAGACCTTGAGGGTCATGGCGTATTCGCCGACGTCCGCAACCGTGGTCGGCGTGATGTTGATCGCGCCGTTCCAGCTCTTGTCGACGAAGTAGTAGGAGAGTGAAGTCAGCGCAATGAACGACGGGGCGCCGGTCAGCGTGGCCGTGATGATGTCAGACGCGTCCGGATCCTTGACCTTCACCGGCAGTGTCACCTTGGTGCCGGTCGGAACCACCTGATTGGCCGGGCACGCGCTGATGACCGGCGCGCCGCCCTTGACGACGCAGACGTTGTCGATGGCGTAGGAAGAGAGGTTGAACGTGGTCGCACCGGAGACGCAGAACGCAAGGCGCAAGCCGTTGGAACCGACAAGCGTGCTCGGCAGCGTCAGATCGACGGTCTCGGGGCCGACGCCACTGGTCGTCGTAAACGAGTCGATGACCGTCGCCGTGGTCCAATCGGCATATGTACCGTCCAGCGAGCCGAGGATGCGGATGCCGGTCTCGCCGACATTCGGAATGAATTCGCGGTCGTACTGAATCGTGATGTTGCTGGTGCCGGAGCCGAGGAAGACCGGCGACTGCAAGCAGGTGTCAAAGCCGACCTTGGTTGGCGTCCAGCTGAAGTTGGCATAGCGGTCGGGACCGAGGTTGCCCGACGTGGCGATGCTCCAGTTCGTCGAAGCGTTGCCGCTGACGTCGGCCGGGTCCCAGCCCAAGGTCGACAAGTCCGAGCTCTGGCTGAAGTCCTGGCAATAGCTCAGATTCACGGTGCACGCGACTTTCTTGGCCGCCTGGCACGCGAGCGAACCGTCGGGCTGCTGGAGGCACTTGCCGTCCGTGCAGTCGCTGGCGAACGACGCGCATTCCGTGGCTTCATTCAAGGGGTTGCAGCACACCGAGACGCCGGCAACGGTGTCGGCGTGGTAGCAAGCGTTGTTGATGCAGGTGTCCGCGGTGCACGGCTTGCCGTCATCGCAGTCCGTCTTGGCCAGGCAGCAGCCGGCGATCGGCGTGTGCACGGGCACGCCCGCGACGCACGTGTCGGTCGTGCAGACATTGCTGTCGTTGAAGGTCGCCGGTGTATTCGGCGTGCAAATCGTGCAGTTGGGGCCAGTCAGCTGGTACGAGCACGTACCCGTGGGCGCACCGGTCACGATCGTGCACGTGTCGATCGAGCAGGACACGCCGTCATCGCAACCGCCAGCCGCAGGCACGCCCGCACTCTGGGTGCAGCAGCCGGATGGGGGCGTGCTGTGGTGGCACTGGTTGCTCTGGCAGTATTCGACCGTGCAGGGATTGCCGTCGTCGCATTTGGTGATCGCGTCCTTGTCGCTTAGGCAGCAGTTGGGCGCCTGGACTACGTTGCAAAAGTGCGTGGTCGGATCGCAGGTCGCGACGTGGCACGCGGATTGGTACGAGTTCGTGGACTTGTCCAACGCGACGCAGAACTGATCGGTGTGGCAGCACTTGTCGATCAGCGTGTGGATGCACCCGCCGCAGCCGTTGGCCGCGAGGTCACAGCTGTCCGTCGTGCAAACATTGCCGTCGTCGCAGTCGAGGTCGAGCTTGCACGCGTATGGATCCGCCTTGTGCGAGCAGCTGTTGGTCGTGTCGCAGGTGTCGAGCGTCGCGCAGTCACCGTCGTCGCACTGCGAGGCAGTATCACAGCAGTTGGTGACGCCGTTGGGGACGTTGACGCACGTGTTGGTGTCCGTATTGCAGGAGTCAATCGTGCAGTGGAGGCCATCGTTGCAGACCTGGCTGCCGTTGGCGGCGTTGCAGCAGCCCTTGATGAACAGGCCGAGGCATTGGTGATTGACGCAGACGTCCGAGGTGCAGACGTTGCCGTCGTTGCAGTCCGTGTCCACTTCGCAGCAGCCCTGGTAGAGCGGATTATGGATGCAGGTGTTGATCGGGACGTTGCAGTAGTCGGTGGTGCAGTAGAGGCCGTCGTTGCAGTCCGTGTTCAGGTTGCAGCAACCAGCGACCGGGTCGTGGCTGCACAGCTGGTGCGGAATGTCGCAGGAGTCGTTGGTGCACAAGTTGCCGTCGTCGCAGTCTGAGTTGCTCAGGCAGCAAGCCTTGTCCTGTGTATGCGTGCATTTGCCGTTGAGGCACAGGTCTTTGGTGCACGGCTGGCCGTCGTCGCAAGTGTCGATCTTGACGTCGCAGCAGGTCGGGTCGCTCTTGGTGTGCGCGCACTGGGTCCAGCCGCCGGGCATGGCAACGTTGCAGACGTCCAAGGTGCAGGAATTCTTGTCATCGCACACGCTGTTGGTCGTGGTCGAGCAGCAGTCTGGCTTGAAGCCGTCCGCCACATACCGGCACGTGAACGCCACGCAGCCGCCGACTTTGCAGATGTCGTCCGAAACACACTCGCTGTCCGCGCAGCACGCGCCGATCGGCTGGACGTGCTGGCAAACGCCAGTGCCGACGTCGCAGGAGTCGGTTGTGCAGGGCTTGCCGTCGGAGCACGCGTCGGTGCTCTTCGTGCAGCAGTTCGGGTCGGGCTTGTTGTGCGTGCACCCGCCCTTGGAGCCCGAGAGGTCGCACTTGTCGGTGGTGCAGGCGTCGCCGTCATTGCAGCCGGCGTCGTTCGTGCACGAGGAACACTGCGATGTCGAGGTGTTCGGGTTGATGCACGTGCTGCCGGCCGCGCAGTCAAAGGCGGACGCACAGCAGTTCGGGAGGAGTTGGATTTGGCAGGTTCCCTGCCAGCACTGCTCACCGGTGCAGCCTTCGCCGTCGTTGCAGTCGGCGTCGTTGGCGCACGGCGCGACGATCTTGACCTGACGAACGCCTTGCGCGGCGCCGGTCAGGTCAGACAGGTCCTGACCGGTCGCGTCGAGCAGCACGCAAGCCAGCGTGTGCGCGCCCTTGGTCAAGCCCGTGAACGTGACCGGCGTCCCGACCGTGACGGTGAACGTCCCGAACAGCGTGCCGTCGAGGTAGCAGTGCACCTCGCTGCCGGTGTAGTTCGTAGTCGTGTAGCTGAAGTCGACGCTGGTCGTGCCGGCGTTCGTAGCGACCGAGAAGGACGCCTGATTCACGGGCGCTGTGACCGTGATGGTCGGGCTCGTCAGTGCAAAGGTTTCCACGCCGAACTCAGCGTCAACGCCAATGGCGACGTCCGGAGTCGCGGACTTCCCAGGCGACGGCGGTTGACCAGCGCAGCCGGCTAGACCCGCAGTCAAGACCAAAAGCGCCAAAAACGCACCGAAGCTGGCAAAGCCAGTTCCGAAGCGTATCGACCGCTTGTGGTCCTGTGTGCGGTGGGCAGAAGTGAGCCCCGGGCTACACATGCGCGCAATGTGCTGGTTCCGCATCGCATTCCTCTTGACGACAGATTCCGGCAGAGGGCGGGCGCACTCGGCAGTGGTTTGGCCGGGAGAGTCTGGCGGGATTCGGTCGTGCGGCATCGCATGATGCTACCGGTTCGATTCCCGTTGGTTCCGTTCACCGTCACAAAGCCAGCGTTGCCGCCGGGACCTCGTGTCTGCGCGTCATTGCCGCAGCTGGGGTGTCAGAAACCGCTCCCTGCACTCGGCTGGCTGCATTCGAATCCGCAGGTTGGCCTTTCCCGCGGGGTGACATCGAATGTCGTCCAGTCGCACTTGCCGTCAGTTCGCACTCAGTCTCCGCTATGGAAACCGCGCCCGAACCTTTTGCGCCCTTACTCGTTGGAATGTCCTGTCGTATCGGCACTGTTGCAGGGGGATCGCAACCGTAACTCGTTCCGTCGCACGAAGCGGTCGGTTTCCGGCTTGGCAGCCACAAACACGCGCATCGTCGGCGGCGAATTCCAAGGCGCCCGTTGGGGTAGCTCGAGGCGATTTTCATCGTCTCGCGCCGTCGACGCGCCATCTGCAGTCGTCGTTGAAACCCCGTCCAACGGTCGACTACACGGAATTCGGTATTCGGAGGCTCACCTGCGTCAACCTGGGGTGGTTGGGCGGCCAAGCCCGTCGCTCTTGCGGATCAAGCAGTTGCAACGGTGACCGGAAACATGGCGCTCACGACGCCGAGCACCGGCCCTCCATGGTGGACGTTAGCAAAGCAACCACTGGAACGCAAGCAGAAGCTGATCGGCCATGTACCACAAGGCCTTGCGCCCGGGCGCGCTTGCCCTGCCGCATCCGTTCAGGGGATTCGCGCGCTGCAGACATCTTGCGGTGCGAGGCCCCAATGGCTGGCGAGTTCGACCGCCCAATCGGCCAACGGCCGCGCGTTGGGCGACGGCCGATTGACAAGATTTGCCAGCGTGATCAAAGGCTTACCGCAGAGCGTCAACCCTTGTGCCAAGCGGCGATCGACCGCGACGTTCAGAGCCACCCCGTGCTGGGCCACGTCCTCGCGCAGCCGCAGTCCCAGGCTCGCCAGCTTGCCATCGGCCGTCCAGACCCCGACGTCATCGGCCAGATCGCTGCGCGCCCGCAGACCCGAATGCAGCGCCAAGTCCGCAATTCCATGGAGGAGCTCAGCGCACAGCGCGCGCGCCTGCCAGCGGGGGCACGGCACCGCGAGGAAGGCCACGATCTGGCCCGGTGCGTGCAGTGTGCCCAAACCGCCGCGATCGACGTCGACAACCGCGATCTGCCGCGCCTCACAGCTCGCGATCGCCTGAGCGATCTGCGCGCGCCCTGCCGCGTCCTGCGCGCGTCGTCCGAGCGCGTAGACGGGTTCCGCGGGCTCAAACAGCGCAATCGTGCCCGGGGCGCCAGCGGCGACAGCATCAGCGGCTGTCGCATTGCGCCGAACCATCTCGACAAATGGCTGACGGCCATACCAGTGCCAAGCCAGACCAGCAAGCCGCGGCGGTGCCGAGGCGCGCAGTGATTCCGGAGCGCCCAGCCCACCCGGAGTACTCAGTGGAACAGCACCCACGCCAGCACGACCGGCGCGGCAAAGATCACGCCGTCCAGGCGGTCCAGGATGCCGCCGTGCCCGGGCAGCAGGCCGCCCGAATCCTTGGTGCCGGTCGCGCGCTTGAAAAGCGACTCGGCCAAGTCGCCAATTTGCCCGACGATTCCGGTACTTGCGCCCAGCAGCAGGCCCTGCACCACGCTCAGCTGCGGCATCAGGTAGCGCTGCGCGATCGCGCCGCCGATGATCGACGCGAGCAACCCACCCAGCGCGCCTTCCAGCGTCTTTTTGGGGCTGATGAGCTCGTAGAGCTTGTGGCGGCCCAGCGACCGACCCGCGAAATAGGCACCCGTGTCGCCGCAGAAAACCACGATCAGGAGCGACAGGACCGCGCCGCGGCCGATGTCAAAGCGACCGCCGGCTGGCACGGCCGCGAGGCTGAAGAGTTGCACGATCACGCCAAAAAGCGTTGCGACATAGGCCAAGCTGAGCATCCCGATCTCGGCGCGCTTGCCCGCAGCCTCGACGGTTCCCGGGCGGATGAGGCACCAGCCCAGCCACGCGACGGGGACCACCGCCGGAATCAGCCAGAATTCGCGGGCGCCCACCGCCACCAGGGTCACCAGCGCCAGCGGCACCAGCGCAACGCGATCCCGGATCCGGATGTCCGCGTACATCCGCACGAGCTCGTCGACGCCCTGCGCCGCAGCCAGCCCCAGCAGGACAAAAAACACCGGTTTGGGCGCGAAAAGCACCGTCCAGATCAGGATGGGCGCCAGGATGAAGCCGGTGATGAGCCGTTGTGCCACGCCAACCTCCCGTTCTCGCCCGCGATTAGGCGTCGTCGCGCCCGCCGCTGAGCCCGCCAAAGCGGCGATCCCGGCGTGTGTAGTCGCAGAGCGCCGCAGCAAAGGCAAGCTCGCGGAATTCCGGCCAAGGCGTCGGCACAAAAGCCAGCTCCGCGTAGGCGCTTTGCCACAGCAGGAAATTCGACAGGCGCTGCTCCCCGGACGTCCGAATCAGCAGATCCGGCGGCCCGCCCAGCGGCGCGGTCCACAGCTCGGCCTCGATCGCGGCTTCATCGATCTGCTCAGGCTTGAGCTGACCCTTGGCGACCCGCGTCGCAAGGTGCTGAGCAGCTTGGACAATCTCCTCACGTCCGCCATAGCTCAGGCACAGCCCCAGCTTCATCGTCTGGTGGTTCGCGGTCGCCGCGAGCGTCGTTTCCAGCACCATCCGGACCGCCAGCGGCAGGCGCTGCAGGTTGCCAAAAGCCAACAATTTGATGTCGCTGCGCTTGAGCTCGTCGATTTCGGACGCCAGATACTCGACCAGCAGGCCCAAGAGCGCGTCGACCTCCGCGGGCGGACGCTGCCAGTTCTGCTCTGAAAAAGCGTATAAGGTCAGTGACTTGAGCCCAATTTCGCGGGCCAGCCGCGTTACCGCACGCACCGAATCGGCACCGGCGCGGTGGCCTGCGCTGCGCTCCTCGCCCCGCCGCCGCGCCCAGCGCCCGTTGCCGTCCATGATGATCGCGACATGCTGCGGCAACTGGCCGGCGGCGCTGAGCTTGTGCAGCACGTCGCGCGTGTCCGCCGGCAATGCAGCCAGGCCCGACGCCGGTGTGAATTGCGCGAATTGGTTCTGCGCCACGGGTTGCACAATCTGCCTCTACGCGCCTGTTTTCACAGGAAAAATTGGCTCGGATGGCCATGCCCGGCCGCGCCACAGAACCCAAATCGACCACGCCAACAGCGGCAGGCTGATGAGCTGGGAAGTCGACAGGAGGCCGAACCATTCCCCGCGGTCATCCGCCCGCAGGAACTCCACGCTGAAACGAAACAGCGCGTATTGCAACATGAACAGGAAGAAAATTTGCCCATCAAAACGCGGCCCCTTGCGGTAACGCCACAGACAGACGAGGAAAATCACCGCGCAGGCCAGCGCTTCGTACAGCTGGGTCGGGTGGACGGGCAGCGATTGGGTGGCGCTCGCCGTGATCTGGTGCAGGTGCAGTTGCTTGTCCCACGCCGGCGAATGGCGCGGAAACGCGAGGCTGGTCGGCCCGGCGCTGATCTCGCCAAAGCAGCAGCCGGCCAGCAGGCACCCCGTGCGGCCAAAGACCAAGCCCAGCGCGATGGCCCAGCCGGCGAGGTCCGCGACCTGCCACATCGAGACGCGCCGGCGACGCAGGAACCAGAGGCCGGACGGCACCGCGAGCAGGAAACCGCCGTAATACGCGTAGCCGCCGTACCAGATTTTGAACACGCGCAGGCAGTCCTGCTGCTGGCGGCACAGACCGGAGGTGGCATCGCAGAGGTCGCCCAGCCCCGCGCGCACGCACTGGTCCGCATCTGCGCAATGCACGCCCGGCCCCAGCGCGAGACCCGGCACCTGGCTCGGGTCGGTGCAGAGGTGAATGTAATCCATGAACTGGCCGTCGGCGATCACGTGCAGCGCCCGCGAGCCGATCAGCCCGGTCGCGAGCATCAGCAGGCCGCAGTCCAGGATCGTGTTGCCGTCCAGACCCTTGCGTACACCCTCGGCGTGCGCAAGCAGGATCGCCAGCGTAAACCCGACCATGAGCAGCGTAAAATACGCCGGCAGCTGGATGAACCCGAGGTCAAAGCTGGGATGCACAGCGGACCTCGATCACGCCGGCGGCGCGGGCGGCGGCGTCTTCGGCTGACGCAGGGAGTCCAGCGCGATCAGGATGACGCCCACCGTGATGCCAATGTCCGCGACGTTGTAGACCGGCCAGCCATGCAGCCCGGGGCCAAAGGTCTTGCCCCAGAAGCTCGTCTCATCAAACACCACGTAATTGAAGATGAAATCGACGACTGCGCGGTAATGAATGCGATCGACGAGATTACCAACGGCGCCGCCCATGATCGCGGCAAGCGCCCAGGTCGACGCGACGGTCGCCATTTTGCGCTGCCAGAGCACCCAGCCCATGATCAGCGAAGCGATGGTCGAAATCGTCACGAAAAGCACGAGACGCACCATCGGCGGCGACGTCGCAAGGAACGACCAGGCGGCGCCAAAATTCTCGGCATAGACAAGCGAAGCGCCTTCCATCACGCGAATCGTGTGGTCGCGCACCGCCAGCAGGTCATCAGCGGCGATCGGCGCGTCGGCGTTGTCGATCCGGCCATTGCCGCGCCAGGCATTTTGCAGCAGCTGCGGCACCTCCTGGACGTCCACGCGCCACGCGGTCGCCAGCAGTTCGTCCAGGGGCTGGCCCATGTCCTGCGGCATCGGCCGCCAGCGCCGCGGCGCGAGCAGCCCAGTTCCCCGCAACACCACGAGATCCAATGATAAATCCGCGGCACCGATCGTCTGGCTCGGGTCCAGCCCGTGCACCGGCGCGTAGCGCACCACCTGGCCGCCCTGCACGGCATCGCTGATTTGCGCCGTGGACCAGCCTTTGTGCGCCAGCGCCGCCTGGACGGTCGGGCCGTCGGCTTGCCGCAAGACGATCGGATGCACGCCGGACGCGAGCGTGGTCGCCGCCCAGTATTTCGTCGCCAAATCCAGCGCGAGCACGATCAGCATCAGCACGAACGGGCCGGCTCGCGGCAGGAGCTTCTGGGGTGAATCAGCGCGCTTCATAGGCTCTCCGGCGTTCGGGTTGCGCACAATAGGTGGCCGGGCGATCCACGTCAACGTTGCAACGGCAGGCCCGGAGCCCTACGCTTCTGCGCCTGGAGGTTCCTGTGCACGTCCTGACTGGTAGTTCCTGTCCGCACCCGTTTATTTCCGCCGTGTGCCCTTTGTGCCGTGGTTCGGATGCGCCGGGCAGGACCGTTGCGCTGGCATCGGCGGAGGCGGTCGCTGACGCCCTGGCGCAGGCTGCGGGTCAGCCGGAGATCGTGCTGCGCGATGGCGACCTGCTGACCCGTCCCGAGGCGCTGGAACTGCTTGTGCACGCGCGCAAGTCCTCAAAATCCGTAGAATTGTGGACGTCCGGGCTGATGCTCGCGCGGCCGGGCGTGGTCGAAGCGGTGCTGCGCGCTGGCGTGACGACGATCGCGCTGCCGTTGTATGGCGACGCCGCCGAGTCGCACGACTGGGTGACCGGCCAGGCCGGACATTTCCAGCGTGTGATCAATGGCTTGAAGCGCGTGCGAGCGCTGGGCGGCAGGTCTGCCGTGATCGCGCCGATCCTGCGACCGACCTTTCGCTCGCTGCCGCTGCTGGTCCAGAAGTCGCAGGCGCTGGATGTGTCCGCGTTCCGCTTTGTCGCGCTGCCTGGTCCGGATCGGGAGGCGCAGCCGCTGCTGCCGTCGCTCGAGATGGCCGCGCCGTACGTGCGCCAGGCGCTGCAAATGACGGCGGCAGCCAAGCGGCGCGCGAGCGTGCTGGACGTGCCGCCGTGTCTGCTGGGCGACCGCGCGGCGGAGGTGGCCAAGGACAATACGCCGGTGATCCGCGCGGTTGGCGCGCAGCTTCACGAGCGCGAGCATGGGCCGCCGTGCGACGTGTGCACGTGGCGCGCACAGTGCCGCGGGCTGCTGACGCCAACCGCGCAACGCTTTGGCTGGGCCGGATTGGTGGCCCGGACGGACCCGCCACCGACCGCCAGCACCTTGAAATAGCAGTCTTCTTCGCGGACGGCTTGCGATACCGGGCAAAACCGCCAAACTGCAAGATGCGACCGTCCTTCCCCCCCAGGGGTCGCACGCGACAGCCTATTCGTTCGCAAGCGAGCCTTCCATGACCGACCATCAGAGCCGCGGTGACGCGACGACCCTTGAAATCGACATCGACAAGCTGGTGCGGGACGGCATCCTCAACCGCGACGAGGCCGAGGCGTTGCGCGCCACCGAGCTGGCCGAAGGCACGCGCATGGAAGCGCTGCCGTCGAGCGACGGTGAAAACAAGGACGCGGTGAAAGAAGCCGCGATGAAGCACAAGCGCCATTGGGTCCGCGTGACGCGGTTGTGCAACCAGCGCTGCACATTTTGCCTCGACTCGATGAACCAGGACGGGACGATGATCGACGTGGAGTCGCTCAAAGCCTACATCGCGCTCGGCCGTCGCATGGGCCGTGAGCGCTTGATTCTTTCCGGCGGCGAGGCCAGCGTGCACCCGCAGTACGTCGAGCTGATCCGCTACGGCAAGTCGCTGGGCTACGACTGGATCCAGACGATCACCAACGGCATGATGTTCAGCTACAAGCGCTTTGCCACCGCCTGCGCCGAAGCCGGATTGAACGAAGCCACCGTGTCCATGCACGGCCACACGGCGCACATCCACGACAAGCTGACTGGCACGCCGGGCGCGTTCGTCACCGGCATCAAAGGGATGCAGAACCTGTGGGACACCGGCAAAGTCGTCGTCAACATCGATGTGGTGATCAACAAGCAGAACTACAAGCAGCTGCCGGAAATTCTCGAGTATTATTACAATCTTGGCATCCGCGAATTCGACCTGCTGCACATCATTCCATTTGGCCGCGGCTTTGACGAACACCGCCACTCGCTGTTTTTCGACCTGAACGACGCCGTGCCGTACTTCCGCAAAGCGTTCAAGCTCGCCGACCGCGAAGGCGTCTACCTGTGGACCAACCGCCTGCCGGTCATGTACCTGGAAGGCTTTGAGCGGCTGATCCAGGATCCGCACAAGCTGCTCTCCGAATTCGACGGCGGACGCCACAATTTTGAGGGCTTTTTGCGCAAAGGCTTGAAGCCCGACTGCTGGGGCGAGCGCTGCGACTACTGCTTCCTCGACGGCCCGTGCCGCAGCACGATGTTCCCGTACCGCGAGATGCTGGAGTCGCACACGTTTCCGCTGGTGCGCGTGGACAGCCAGCACGTGTGGCAAGGCACGGAAGCGAAAGCGAAATTTGAGGCGCAAGCGCCGCAGCGGCTGTGGCTTACGGCGCGCGATGCCGAGGACGCCAAGGCGGCGCTGGCCCGCGCGGCGCATCCGGCCGCAGAGGTGACCGTGCAACTGGACGCGGGCGCGGATCCCCAGTCGCTGCTGAAGATAACACCTCGGGAAATCAAGCGTTTTGTGGTGACGACGACCGAGGACGCCGCACGCTACCTGGTGGGCGCGCGCGCGGTGCCGGCGCCGACCGAAGTCGAGGTCATGCTGACGCGCGAGCTCGCAACGTGGCTGCTGGCGCGACCGGCGACGCTCAAGGCCTGGGGCACGCGGCTGATCGCGACGCTGAAGACCCATGAGTATCTCTCGGAATCCCAAGCCGAAGATCCGGATCCGGCGACGCTGCGCAAGCTGGCCCAGGCCGGACTGCGAATGCGCAACGTGACGCGGTGCGTGGCGGGCGCGGAGACCGAGCCGGGCGACATCAAGCTGCTGGACGCGACGCTGCTGGATGGCGCCGGATTCCTCAATCTGGACAAGTATGTGGGCCACTACGTGGAGCACGCGTATTACAGCAAGTCGATCCGCTGCGGTCGCTGCTCGCAGTTCGAGACCTGCCAAGGCACGCACATCAACTACCTGCGCAGCCACGGTTTTGCCATCCAGAATCCGCTGGACGAGGCGGGCCTGCCGCTGCCGGATGCCGCGAGCTTTGACCGCCTGACTGAACAGCTGGCCGAGGCGAACGCGCTGCGGACCAAGCGCGAGCAGCAGCGGACGGTCGGTCTGCACAGCCCGCATCGAGCGGGTCCCAAGCCCTTGACGGAATTGACGATCGGTCGAGATCCGCAGTAGCCGAGGCTAGGGCCAGGTCGGGTCGAGCGGCCAGTCGGCAAACCAGACGCCATTGGGCCAGCGCTCCGCGGGCACACGCTCCGTGAGGCACGCGCGCACGCCGGCGGGCACCTCCACCTCGGACATCGCCACGATTGTCACCGTCTGTACCGCGCCTTGTTGTTCCAGGGCGATGCCAAAGCTCATCGGCCGCTCGGTCGGATGGCCGCGGCCGTGAAAACACGCATGGAGCGGCACCAGCTGCGCGCGGGTCAGCGTGCCACCCGTCGTCGGCTCCGGCGCCGGGGCCCTGGCCCCGACCAGCGCAGCACGCAGCTTGTCCAACGCCACGTGGTCTGCGGCAATCACCGGCGCGGGAACCGGCGGCGGCGGCGCGACGGGCGGCGGCAGGACCGGCCGAGGCACCTGCAGGAACAGGAACAGGCTCAGCGCCAGCCCCATGCCCAGCACCACCATGGCGCCGACGACAGCCGCGGGCGCACGGACGCGCGCTGCGGCCACGGGCGGCGAAGGCGCAGCTTGCGCTGGCGGGTCCACGCCGAGCATGACGCCGCCACACTGGTCGCAGCGGCTGCACGCGACGTCGTTTTCGGTCTGGCAGCGCGGGCACATTCGCGTGGCGGTCATGGCCCCTCCGATCGGCGTGAGCGGCCTCAAGCTTGCGCCCCGGACGGACGCGCGGTCAAGGCGCCCCGGGCCAGGACGACTCCTTTGAAGTGCCCATGATTTCATGACACTTAGCCCAATCGCGTGCATGCGGCCACGGATTACGGCACACTGCCGTTTCGCGCGGTTCAGTGCGAACCTGCGCCCACGGAGTCGCTTCATGGCCAACATCGGCTACATCCAGATGGTCCGGCACTGCAACCAGAACTGCGGTTTTTGCTCCAATCCGGAGACGCCGTTCTTTCACAATCTGGAGCAAATTCATCAGATTGTCGACGACTTCGTCAGCCGCGACTACTTTGGCGTCATCATGACCGGCGGCGAGCCGACGCTTTCGCCGATCCTGCCCGAGGCGATCGCCCACGCGCGCGCCAACGGCCTGCACGTGCGCATGATCACCAATGGCCAGAAGT
The DNA here is from genome assembly GCA_903929795.1 of uncultured Myxococcales bacterium. Taxonomy (GTDB): domain Bacteria; phylum Myxococcota_A; class UBA9042; order UBA9042; family UBA9042; genus CAIYBN01. The sequence continues at coordinate 159,582 of CAIYWC010000189.1, forward strand.
TGGCCGACTGGGACTACTGCAAATCCTTGGCGGACGCGGGGTTGCAGCACGTCCACGTGTCGATCCACAGCCACAAGCACAAGCTGGAGGACTTCCTGACTGGCACGCCGGGCTCGCTGGATTGGGCGGAGAAAGCGCTGACCAACCTCGGCAAGACCGACATCACCGTCAACATCAACACGGTGATCAACCGCTATAATTGCGACCACTTGCACGAGAACATCGCGTGGTTTATTCAGAATTTTCCGTTCATCCGCCACTTTGTCTGGAACAACCTGGACCCGTCGATTGGCCGCGCGACCAGCAACCAGTACTTCACGGCGCGGTTGCAGGATATTGAGGTCAGCCTGTCCAAGGCGATGCGTATGCTCGCGGAAACAGGCCGGTCTTTCCGCGTCGAGCGCGTGCCGCTGTGCTACATGACCGAGTTCGCTCACTGTTCTACGGAGACGCGCAAGATCGTCAAAAGTGAAGAGCGCATCGTGCATTTCCTCGACAACAAGGGCACAGTCCGCCAGACCGAATGGGGCCACCTCTACGCGGACGTCTGCAACGTCTGCAGCTTGCGCTCGATCTGCGGCGGACTGTTCGATCGCGGAAATGCCTATGATCCCAATGAGTTATCGCCAGTTTTCAGCGACGTCAAGCCGATCATCCAACGCATCGTGCAGGATCTGCAGTCGGACCCGGCGTGGCGCATGGCGAAATTCAAGAACCTGGCGGCCATCCCGGCGGCTCACCAGGGCAAGTCGGGCGGGCAACAGAGCGTGACCGGTGGCGACGTGTCGCGGCCCGGCAAAGTGCAGGCGCCAACCGGCGAACGGCTGACGGAAATGGCGATGGACCCCAAGCGCAAGACCGATCACACCGCGCGTGACTGGACGCCGGAGTCTGCGGGCTGGCATCCGTCTGATGACGAGGACGACGTCGATACCGGTCTCGCCGTGCCGCCGGAGCCGGCGGCGACAGGCCGGGTTCCAGCGTCCCGCCTTGAAGTTCGATCCGGACAAGAGTAGAAGATTGGACGGACGCCGCGTCGGCCGACCCCCGCCGAGATCGCGCCCGCCCTCCCGCATTCGGGGCAAATCGCACCACTGGAGTACATGAGCATGGGCCACCCGCACATTGAGAAACTCGATCCGAAAACGCACACAATGACCCTGTCGCTCGACATCGGCCTCTACCCGGCAGACGTGCTGTACGCGGCGGCGTACGTGTTCCTCGACCGCGCGTACGTGCTGCTGGATCGCGCGGGTCCACGGTTTGAAGTGCACCTGCGCGGCAAGGGCGAGCTGACGGAAGCACAGCTGTCGGCGATGTCCGGCGAGTTTGAGAATGAACTGCTGGCCCAGGCGCTGCGCCGCAAGGTCGTCAAGGCCAACCAGAAGATCATTGAGGACATTACCAGCCAAGCGATCGCGGGCGCCGCGGGCGGCACGCTGCCGACCGATTTCCTGGCCGCGGGCGACGACGGCATGGACTTCCTGGACGATCCGCTGGGGATCGCGGTGCCGTGGGAAGACAAGTTCAAGAAGAAGAAAGACGCCTGAGCTGTCCGACAAATGCCAGCGTTTCTCCAAGATTCGGACTTTTTTGAGGAGTTCTTCTCATGAGCCATGTCACACACCAATCGGTCAAGCTGCACCGCACGCTGTACATGCAGCAGGCGGTCAAGGACGCAGCGACCACGTTCGCGGACTTCGCCTCGTTCACCGTCAAGCGCGACGGCGACTACTACGCGGTGGAGATCAAGGACATTGACGCCGACGTCGAGGGCGATGTCGTGGCGGAATTCTGCAATTTTGCCCTGGCCAACACGGCCGGCCGCAAGAAGTCCAAAAAAGCCTAAGCAAGCAGCACGTTACAGGAGCGACCACGTATGACAGCGACCACGCTTCAGACCAAGAGCCAGAAGCACGATCTGCTGCCCAAAGGCAAACAGGTTGATCTGACGACGATTTCAAGCCCTGGCCGCTGGAAGCCGGAATTTGCAGTGCCGTTCAACCAGCGGCAGCTCGGCAAGAAGATCCTGATTTCCAATGACATGGGCGATTGGGACCTGCTGACCCGCGAAGAATTTCGCGATTTCATCGAGGGCAAGCCGCAGCCGGGCGAGCCGCTTTATGAGAAGCTCAAGAAGGGCAACTTCATCGCCAAGGAAGTCGATGTCACGGCGCAGGCGGAGCGCTGGCGGCGCAAGAAGCAATACCTGTTTTACGGCCCGACCTTGCACGCGTTCGTGCTGACGCACCGCTGCAACCACGGCTGCCAGTATTGCCACAGCTCGATCGTCGGCATGGACCGCACGGACACGGACATGAGCATCGAGACGGCCGAGCGCGCCGTCGATTTGGTGTTCCAGACGACAAGCCCGGGCATCACCATCGAGTTTCAGGGCGGCGAGCCGACGGCGAACTGGGAAGTGCTGCAGCACGTCGTCGAGTACGCGCGGCAGAAGAACGCGCTGGCCAACAAGGCGCTGTCCTTCGCGCTGGTGACCAACCTGTCGTTGATGGACGACGAGAAGATGGAATACCTGCTGGATCGCAAGGTCCAGATCTGCACGAGCTTGGATGGCCCCGAGGATTTGCACAACAAAATCCGCATCTTCAAAGACGGCAACAGCCACGAGAACCTGCTGCACTGGATGAAGAAGATCAACGCCCGCTATGGCGAACTGGGGCTGGACACCAACCTCTACCGCGTGGAAGCGCTGCCGACGATCACCAAGCCGAGCCTGCATCGCTGGAAGGAAATCGTCGACACGTATGTTGAGGCGGGCTGTAAGGCGGTGTTCCTGCGCAAGCTGGACCCGTTTGGCTTCGCCGAGCGGACCGCCAAGACGCTGGGCTACTCGATGGACGACTTTCTGGAATTCTACGCGCACGCGGTCGATTACATCATTGAGCTCAACCGCAACGGCACGCAGGTGATGGAGCGCCACGCGTCGATCATGTTGAACAAGATCCTGGCGGATCAGGAGCCGAACTACCTGGACCTGCGCACGCCGGGTGGCGCGTGCATCGGCCAGCTGGGCTACGCGCCGGACGGCGGCGTGTATTCGAGCGACGAAGGGCGATTCGTGGCCGCGATGGGCGACGAGATGTTCAAGATCGGCACAGTCGACGACACGTACCACCAGCTGATGACCAACGCGCAAACCCGCGCCATGGTGATGTCAGGCTTGAACGACGCACAGCCGGATTGCGTCAGCTGTGTGTACAAGCCGTGGTGCGGTCAGCAAGTCGAATACAACTACAAAACGCAGGGTTCGCTGCACGGCCACATGCGCGACTCCGTGTGGTGCAAAAAGCACAAGTCGATTTTTGACTACCTGATGCACAAACTGGAAAACGCCGACGAAAAAGACATGGAGATGTTCAAGCGCTGGACGACCAACCGCCAGCTGGAACACTTCTTGCAGGAACGCGCGCCGCTATAGACGCGGCGGACAGGCGGGACGGGATGGCGCAGCCGATTTCGGAACGCTCACGTCGTTCGCCGCGCTCGCAGGGACAGGCGGCAGCGTGGTTCGGACAGTTCGGGGGCGTGCATCTTGCCCTTCCGGGCGCTTTCGGGCGCAAACGCGCGGACCGGTAGACCATGCTGCTTGGCGCCACAACTCCCGGCCTCGAAATCCTCAGCGTTCACCATGGCTTGGCGATTCATGCGCTCGCGCACGAGCGCGTGTGGGCCAGCCGCGGCGGGCGCCTGTACACGCGCGCGCTGCTGGGCGGTCCATGGCAACTGGCGGACCGACTGCCGGAGCCGGCGTGGCAGCGGCTGCTCGGCCGCTCAGCGCTCATCGGCCAGACGCTGCGCCTGGGGATTCACAGCGTCGTACCGCTGTCGAGTCGCGCGCAGCTCATTGTCGCGACGGGCCGCCTCTGGCGCGTGGAGGACGGCCGCTGGCAGGAAGCCCTGCGCTTTGATTTTCGCAAGCCGGCGCGCCTGGGCGTGCTGCAAACAGCGGAAGGCTTGGTTTTTTGTGGCGAATACACGCTCAACCCGCGCCGCGACCGGCCAATTCGCCTGTGGCGCTCGGACGACGGCGCGCGCACGTTCCAGCAAGTTTTTGCGTTCCCGGTGGGCCAGGTCCGGCACATCCACTTCATCCAGCAGGACCCCCACGACGGCGCGCTCTGGCTCGGCACCGGTGATCGCGATGCGGAAAGCGCGATCTGGCGGTCGACCGACAGCGGCGAGACCTGGCTCCGCGTCGGCGGCGGCGATCAGCGCTGGCGGGCGATTGGCGTCGCCTTTCTGAACGACGCGGTCGTCTGGGGCACGGACGCGGGCTGCGACGCCGGGCGGTTCACGAACCTCGCGCTGCGCTGGGATCGCCAAACCGGCGCGCTGACGACCCTGGCCGAGCTGCAAGGCCCGGTGCACGGCGTCACCGCGCTGCCCGACGGGACCGTGCTGCTGGCGACCGGCTGCGAGGGCGGCGCCAACGAGATCGACCGGCGCGTGCATCTTTGGGCGGTGCGCGGATCGGGCCATCCGCAAGAAATCGCGCGTTTTGCCGCAGGCTTGCAGCCCAAGCGCGCGCAGTATCCGGTGCTGCATTTTGCCCAAGGCCAGGCCGAATCGGAGCGGATCTGGCTGGTCGGGCGCGGCCTGCTCGCCGGTTCGCTCGTGGCGCTGGAAGCGCGTTTGGCCTGAACGTGGCGCTGGCCCGCGGTTGTGGCATGCTGCCTGCCGGAGGTGCCCTGTGGCGTATCGCGCCGTTGAAATCATTGCCCGCAAGCGCGACGGCTTGACGCTCGCCGGCGACGAAATTCGCTGGCTCATCGCGGGCTTCACCGACGGCAGCGTGCCCGACTACCAGATGGCGGCCTTTGCCATGGCGGTCTTTTGGCGCGGCATGACGTCCGACGAGACGGCGGCGCTTCTGGACGCGATGGAGCGCTCCGGCGACGTCGTGCGCTGGCCCGGCTTGCCGTGGCCGACCGCCGACAAGCACTCGACCGGCGGCGTGGGCGACAAGGTGTCCATTCCGCTCGCGCCCGCCGTCGCGGCGTGCGGCGTGGCCGTGCCGATGATCTCCGGCCGCGGTCTGGGCCACACCGGCGGCACGCTCGACAAGCTGGAGTCCATCCCCGGCTTCAACGTCCGCCTCGACCTCGCGGCGTTTGATGCCATGGTCCGCAGCATCGGCGTCAGCCTGATCGGCCAGACCGACCGCCTGGTGCCGGCGGACAAGAAACTGTACGCACTGCGCGACGTCACAGCGACGGTGGAGAGCATTCCGCTGATTACGGCGTCGATTTTGTCCAAGAAGCTGGCCGAAGGTGTGGGCGCGCTGGTCATGGACGTGAAAGTCGGCTCCGGCGCGTTCATGAAAGACCGCGCGGCGGCGCTCAAGCTGGCGCAGTCGCTGGTGGGCGCAGGCACAGCGGCGGGACGCAAGGTGACCGCGTTCCTGACGGCCATGGATCGGCCGCTGGGCACGCACATCGGAAATTCGCTGGAAATCATTGAATCCATTGATATTTTGCATGGTCGCGGACCAGCAGATACGCGCGAACTGACGGTCCGGCTGGGTGGCGAGATGCTGCGGCTCTGCGGCGCGGCGTCGACGCTCGCGGATGGCGAAGCGCAAATCGCAGCGGCGCTGGACGACGGCCGTGCGCTGGCGAAATTCCGGGCGCTTGTGACAGCGCATGGCGGCGATCCGCGCGTGTGTGACGACCCGCAAGGCGTGCTGCCTCGCGCGCCGCTGGTGACGCCGCTGCTGGCCTGGCAGGACGGAATCGTGCAGCGGATGGACGCGCTGCAAATTGGCGTGGCGGCAGTGCATTTGGGTGCGGGCCGCAATACGGCGGCGGACACGGTCGATCCGGCGGTCGGCTTCGTGCTGGCGAAAAAACCGGGCGATCCGGTGCGCGCGGGCGAGCCGCTGGTCCACGTGCACGCGCGCACGGCTGAACAGACGACCGCCGCGTTGGCCGAATTGCGCGCTGCGATTGCCCTGGATCGCGCAGCGCCGACGCTCCTGCCGCTGTGGCTTGATGTCGTGACCGACGCGAGGCCCCATGAGTGACCTTAAGCTCTACGTCAGCGGCGCGGCCATGGCCTTGACCGAGCTGCCCGAGCGCATTCAGCCCTTTTTGGCGCCGACGTCGCCCGTTGCGACGCGTCTGCGCGCGGCCGCCGGGACCTTGCCGCTGCCGCCGGATCAGCTGGTGCCCGTCCTGCTGTTTCTGACCCAGGACGGCGATGAACTGGTCCGCAAGAAGGCCACGGCGGCCTTGCAGGAGATGCCCGGCGAGCTCGTGCATCCGGTGCTGACGCAACTGCACTCGGCGCCGGCGCTGGACGCTGCGGTGCGCGTGTTCCGCAAACACGACGAGATCGCCCGCGAGCTGGCGACGAGCCCGCACATCGCCGACGACACGATCCGCTGGCTGGCGGGCACGGCGTCAGCGGTGGTGTGCGAAGCGATTGGCCGCAACCAGGTGCGTGCGCTGCGGACGCCGGCGATCATCGAGGCGCTGTGGCTCAATCCGCGGGCGACGCAGGGCGTGGTGCAGGGCCTGCTGGAGCTCGCCGTGCGCCAGAACCTGCCGCTGGAACACATCGCGGGCTTTCGCGAGGTCAAGGCGATCCTGTCGGGCGAGGAAAAGGAGTCCGAGCACGAAAAAGGCTTGTCTGACAGCGAGTTCAGCCTCGCGATGGCCTGGGCAACGCAGAGCTACGAGCGCGAGCATGGCAGCACGCTCGCGGCGCTGACCCCCGAGCAGGCCAAGGCGGAGGAGGACAAGACGTCGACGCTGCAGACGCTCATCACCAAGATGTCGGTGTCGCAAAAAGTCCGGCTGGCGATGGTCGGCGACGCCAATGTGCGCAAGCTGCTGATCCGCGACCCCAAGAAGCTGGTAGCGCTGGCGGTGCTGCGGTCGCCGCGGATCACGGAAGGCGAGGTGACGAATTTCGCCTCCAACAAGTCGCTGTCCGAGGAACTGCTGACGACGATCTGCCGCAACCGCAACTGGGTCAAAGACTACGCGACACGCAAGGCCTTGGTTTTTAACCCCAAAACGCCGCTAACCTTTGCCATGACGTTTCTGCGCCAGCTCTCGCCCAAGGACCTGAAGGACGCGTCCGGCAGCCGCGACGTGAACCAGACCGTGGCGCGGACGGCCAAGCGGATGATCTCGGACAAAGCCGACCACAAGTAGCTACGGCTTGTCGAGCTCACCCGCCGTGACGGCTTCGATCAGCACGTCCGACAGCAGCGCAGTCTCGCCGCACGCCGCCTTGTCCTCCGCCTGGAATCGCTTGCCGTCCAGGCATTGCCGCTCGCCCAGCTGCAGCGGCAAGTAGCTGCTGCCGCCGCGCGCGAGGTAATCCAGCGTCGCGATTGTGTATTTCTTGCCCGGCACCAGCGGCTTGCCGCCGACCGCGATGTCCTGCGCGCGATCGCCGTGCGCCTCGATCGCCACCGGCTTGTTGTCCACGTAGCTGTAGCGTGCCGGCGTCCGCGCCACATCGCACCGCACCTGGATACCCCAGACGATGCTGTTGGCGCCGTGCTCCAGGTTCTGCGCGTGGCCGCACGCGTGCTCCAGGACATCCTTGAGCTGCGCGCCCGTCAGCGTCACGGTGACGACGCGGTTGCGAAACGGGTGGATCGCCGACACGTCCAGATTGGTGACCGGCCCGGGCGGGTAGATCGTGTGGCTGCGAAAGCCGCCGGTGTTCAGCAGCCCGCCGTCCACGTGGCGCTTGCTCGCGCGCTCCGCGTACTGCGCCACAGCGCGCGTCGCCCGCACGGCGTACTGCGAGTGCGCGATATCCATGACATCCCAAGCATAATCGCGTTTGCCGATCACTTTCTCCGCCTCCAGATTCTGCAGCAGCGCGTCCGTCTTCGCCACGATTGCCGGATCCGGCTGGTGCGCCGTTGGCAGTTCCAGCGCGTAGGTCGTCGCGTCCAGGACGTGGCCCTCGGCGTCCACCGCGAGATCGATGCGTCCCAGCCGCTCAAACCGCGCGCCGGTCTGGGTAATCCACGTCGGCGACAGCCGGTCGTTGTGCTCAACCCGCACCGCGTGCTCAAGCTTGGTGTGCGAGTGCCCGCCGACGATGACGTCAATGCCCATGACGGCCTGGGCGAGCTGCTTGTCGTCGTCGACGCCGAGGTGCGAGAGCAGCACGACGGTCTCCGCACCCTGGTGCCGCAGCGCCGAGAGGCTCGCCTGGACGGTCTCGATCAGCGGCTTCAACTTGACGTCGCCCAGGTCGGAAATCGTGCGCGTGCTCGGCGTCAGCAGGCCAAACAGCCCGATCTTGATGCCGCCGCAATCGACCAGCGCGGTGGCACCAAACAGCCCGGCCGGCCGGCCCGGCTCGGTCGGATCGAGTGAGGTCCCGTCCCCGTCGACGTTCGCCGCCAGCAGCCGGTACTGACTCAGCCCCTGCAGCGCGCGCCGCACGGTCTTCGGGCCGTTGTCAAACTCGTGGTTGCCCAACGCACCGGCGTCGTAGCCGGCCGCCTCGTACAGCGACCACATGTCCGCCGCCGCCCGCGCGCGATCGCCGTCCTGCCGCTCCAGGAAACGCCCTTGCAGCACGTCCCCGCCTTCCAGCAGCAGCACGCCGCCCGGATGCGCCGCAAGCGCCTCTTTCTTGGCCTCGGCAATCCGCGCCAGCGGGTACGTGTACGTCAGCTTGCCATCCGCCCCTCGGACCGCGCCGTCGAAATTCGACTCACTGTCGTTTGTCGTCAGCAGCAGGCACCGGCGCGGCGGCGCGAGCGTTGGCGCGACGACCGGAGACTGCGCCGCACCGCACGCCAGCGTGAACAGGACCGCCAGATACGCAAATTTTCGCATGAATTACCCTTTGTTGCGCGCTTGCGGGCCCAGCCCAGCCTTTTTCCGCGCGTCCAGCAGCCGCGCCAGATCGGCGTTCGGCAGCGTCGTCACCCGCCCGAGCTGCAGCGCCCGCAGCTGGATCGCCGCCAAGTGCTCAACAAGCTCCGCGCGCAGGAACGCCTGTTCCAGATCGTCGCCCCAGGCCAGCACGCCGTGGTTGCCCAACGTCAGCGCGTCAACCGCCAGCGCGGCGGTCTTGAGCTGTGCCAACTGCTCCGCGCTCTGCGGAAAAGCATACGGCAACAGCGGAATTTCCGCACCGAGCGACACCACACTCTCGGCCAGCATCCGCGGCTCCACCGCCACGCCCGCCACCGCCAGCGCCGTCGCGTTCGGCGCGTGGGTGTGCACGACCGCGCGCACGTCCGGCCGCGCCGCGTAGACCGCCCGGTGCAGCTTCAGCTCGGAAAACGGCTTGCGCCCGCCTTGCAGCACGCGATCCTTGGCGTCCAGCACGATCAGGTCGCTCTCGGTCAGCACGCGCTTGGAGAGCGCCGTCGGCGTGGCCAGCAGGTGCTCACCCGCCAGCCGCAGCGTCACGTTGCCATCGTGGTTCGCCACCCAGCCGCGTGTGTGCAATTCCTGAGCAATCGCAAGCAGTTGTCGACGGGCCAACGCCAGCGTCGGCTCACCCAGATGCAGGCGGTGCACGGTCATCAGGCAGTCGCCGTGACGGCGTCGACGACGCCGACGATCAGGCAGCGGACGGGCGATTTGGCGTCGCCGAGCAGGGACCGGATGCCGTTGCCTTCGCGCAGGATGACGACAGTGTCGCCGGGGCCGGCTTGCGCGTGGTCGACGGCGAGAAAGCTGTCGCCAACGTCGCTGCCGTCGGTTTCGATGGGCTGAACGGCAAAAACCGCCAAGCCGTGCAAGCCGGGATGCTTGACGGTCGAGACGACGCTGCCGAGCACGCGGGCGAGGATCACGACAGGCTCCGGCCGTCGACCGCGTCGACAATCGCAATGATTGCAGCGTCTACGGGCACAAACGGGTCTGGCATCGCCAGCGCGGCCTCGCGTGAAGTCGTGAGGTGTACGCAGTCGCCCGGCCCCGCTTGCGTGACGTCGGCGGCGCACAGCGGCTTGCCGCGATCGCGGCCGTCCTCGTCGATCGGCTGGACCATGAGCAGGCGAATGCCTTCCAGCCCCGGCGTTTTCCGGGTCGCGACCACATTGCCGATGACGCGCGCGAGCAGCATGGGCACACTGTCGCACGCGCGCCGTTGCGCGACAAGGCCCGGAGCGTCAAGATGCTGACACGTCAGGATATTCACCAAGAAATTCAGGATCTTCAGGCAAAGCTTTCGGCACCGCAGCGGCGCGGGCGGCTGGTGCCCTACCGGCGGCGCGGCGTGTTGGCGATCCCGGCGTTCAAGATGCGGCCCGGCGGCGATCCGGCGGTGGACGGTCGCGCGCAGACCTGGAAGCTGCTGGAGCGGGCGACGACGACGCCAAGCGACTGTTTTTTCTATGATTTGGAGGATGCCGCGCCGGATCAGCCGGAATTCAAGGCGTTCGCCCGGCAGTTCTGCGCGGAGGCGCTGCGACAGCTCGATTTCGGTCGGCGGATCGCGGCGTTTCGGCCCAATGACGTGCGGTCGGCGTATTTCGAGGCGGACCTGGTCGACGTCCTGACCGCGGCGGGCGACCGGCTGCACGCGCTGGTGATTGCCAAGACCGAGGACGCCAGCGAAGTCGCGGCGATTGCCCGGCTGGTGGCGCAAATCCAGCGGCACGCGGGCCACGACAATCGGCCGATGCTGGAGGTGCTGATCGAGAGCCCGCGCGCGTTTGTCCAAGCGCAGCAGATCGCGGCTGTGCCGAGCGTGGCGTCGCTAACCTTTGGCGCGTGGGATTTTGCCCGGCTGGTCGGCGGTGAAGTGCGGGCGCAAACGTGGACGGCGGACCTGCTGGCCCTGCGCCAGCTGCTGCCGGTGATCGCCGCAAGCGAGGGCAAGGACGCGATCGACGCGGTGACGGCGCAGCTGCCGATCCGGCCGACGGCGGCGCCAGGAACCGCGGCGCACGACGCGCAGGCCCAAGCCCGGCTGGACGCGCTGGAGCTGGCGGCGCGCGACGCGAACAACGCGAAAATCTTGGGGTTTGCTGGAAAATGGCTGCTGCACCCGGATCAAGTGGCGCCGATCCAGGACGCGTGGCTGCCGAGCCGCGAGCGAGCGCAGGCGGCGCTGGCGCTGGCGGTGGCGTACGCGCGCGCGGCGCAGACCGGCTCGGGCGCGGAGCTGACGGGGGTTCAGTTGGCCGATCGCGCGGTCATCGGCGCCGATTGGTGGCTGGTGGAAGGCGCCCTGGCGGGCGGCGTGCTGACGGAGGCGGAGTGCGAGGCGTCGGGGATCCCGCTGGCGGCGCTGCGGGCGATGGTCGGTGCGTAGCGCGCGGGTCAGGCCCGGCCGCCGTTGCTGATCCAGCGCTGGGTGAAGTCGGCGGCCTGCTGGTAGCTCTTCTCGACATCGGTGACAATACCCTTCTCAATCAGGCTGTTGATCATGAAGTTGACGGCCACGCTGACGCTGCCGTCGACGCGGCGGACCACGCCGTCGCCGTCCTGACGGAACGAAAATGTGCCGCTGGACGCGATCTTGTCGGGCAAGATGCCGGAGATCGTCTTCCAGGTGCCGCGGTAGCTGCCAAACGTGTAGTCGCAGTGCTCCACGTAGACGATTTTGCTGCTGCCGATGACCTTGGCGGCCGGCGCCGGCAGCTCGCGATCCGGGCTGACGCGGACCTGCCGGTGCAGCTTTTGGCCCTGCTGGTCCAGCTTGAGCAGCGTGCGCTCCAGCTTGACCGTCGTGCACAGCGCTTGGTTGAACTCCTCGTTAAAATACAGCTTTTCGTAATCGGCGAGCGAGATACCGGCGAACCGGTGTTCGACTTGAAATTGCATGGGACCTCCAAAATGGCTTCAGTTGGGCGGTTCGGCTTCCCGGACCTCAAGGTGCAGCTCGGCCTGCAGGCCGTCGGCCGTGCGCTGGATCTCAAGCGCCATGGGCACTTGCCCCGGCCCGCAGGCGTTGACGAACGGCCGGATGCCTTCCGCGCTGGTGCCACAGGCGATCCCCGCAGCCGTCAGCAGCGCCTCGCTGGGATCATGAATCAGCACGCTCAGTTGCGCCAGTCCCTCCGGCAGCAGCCAAGCCGACACCGCCAGCGGGGCGTCCAGCTCGCGCAGGATCGCGCGGCGCAGCGGCTCCGGCAGCGTCTTGGCGCCAAGCGCATCAAAAAGCACAAGCGTTGCACCGAGTTGCTCGTGCGCCATGCCGTCGGGCAGCGGCAGCGTCAGGTCCGTGTACGGCGCCGCGGCGTTCACCGAACGGCGCAGCCCCAGGCATTCATGAATCCCCTGGTCCTTCGCCCACTGCAGCAGGCCCTCGAGCGCGTCGCTCACCGGCAGCAGCGCCGCGATCTCGCCCAAGTGCATCGGCGACGGCAGGAACCAGCCGCCGTCCACGCCCTGCGGGCCAACTTCAAGCCAGGACCCCAGCACAATCGGGTCCAGCGTGTGCAAGGCGTCATCCAGCGCCGCCAGCTCGGTCGGCGCGCCGCCCGCCTGCTGCAGGAACGCCCGGGTCGACTGCGCCATCCGCATCGTCGCGCCCGCCGCCCGCAGCGTCAGCCGCCGCTGGTCCAGCGTCACGCTCGCCGCCAGCGCCATGTCCGGCCACTGGCCGAGGCGCGGCGCCGGCAGCGCGTTCAGCCACACGTCAATCGCCGCGCGCTCCGAGGGCGAATGCCCCGGCAGCAGCGCGATGGCGTTCAGCAGTTCTTGGCGGGGATCGTCGGGTTGCAGCATGGGAGTCGCAGCATAGCGGTCAAGCGGGATTCGCAAAAGGCCTCGCGGGCCGTCCAAGCATCCCGCCGCGCAGAATCAGCACACCTTCAAACAGCAGCAGCCCGAGCAAGATGAGGATGATGCCCGACCACGCCGGCGATTTCGCCACGTGGCGCGTGGACTTGCGGTCCGCCGTGTCCGCTTGCAGCAGCGCGCCGGTCTTGGCCGGCACCAGCCGACTCTCGTGCTGCGGCGGCACCGTGACCAGCAGGCGGGACGTCAGCGCCGATCCGGACTTGAGCTCGGTCGCGGTATAGCGTCCCGGCTCGTCCAGCCCCGTGACCTGCCAGGAGTGGCCCCGTTGCGCTGCGGCGGGCAGCGAAAGCGTCGGCGCCGCCGGGCCAAACGGCTTGGAATCCAGCTTGACTTCCAGCTCCGTCGCCCGTTCATCGCGCGCCAGCACCGCCACATCGCCGACCTCCACCGCACCGCGCCGTTCCAGGCCGCGATCGCCCGCCAAGCTGCGCACCAGCTCGCTGACCAGCGGCAGGAAACCGGGCTGCAGCGCCAGATCGGCCCAGTCGAGATCGATCGTCGTCGTCAGCAGCGCCACCTGCCCGCGTCCCTTGGCCGACATCACAAGCGCCGGCGCGCCGTCGGCGTAGCGCAGCACCGTCTGGTCGGCCAGCGCCGCCGAAGGTTCCAGCAGGGCATGGCGGCGCACGGTCACCGCGCCCAGCGTGTCGCCCACGGCCGCCTCCAGCGCCGCGCGGAGCCGCTGCACCGACGCCGAGACCGCGGAGTGCGGATTCGGCGGTTCGACGCGCAGCGCGGTCGTTGGCCGCTGCCGCTGACCCGCATTCGACTCCGCCGCCCGTTGGCCAAAAACGCGCACCGGCAGCAGACCGGGCAGCCAGCTCGCGGGATCCGCCGGCAAGTTGTCGCCCACCGTGAGCAGCAACCCCTTGCCGGCCTGCACGGACGACTCGATGCCCGCCGCGAGTTCCGGCGCCAGTTCCGCGACGTTGGCCAGCACCAGGACGTCGTAGTCGCGCAGCGCCTCGACCGACAGGCTGGGCAGCTGCAGGGTGTCGGCCGTCAACGCGCCGGGGCGATCGGCGCTCAATTCCAGCGCACGGGTCAGGAACCACGCCTCGTCATCGCGTGGCAGAGGCCGCGGCGCACCATTGACGATCGCCACGCGCACACCCGCCGCCGCGTCCAAGCGAACCTGCCGGAAGTTGTCGACATCGAGCGCGTCTTCCGGCAGGCGAATTTCTGCAACCGGCGCGGACGCCGTGACCTGAAAGCTGCGCTGCGCCGTCCCGCCCGCGGGCAGCTCGACCAGGCTTTGCCACTCGCGTTCAGCGACCTTGACAGTCAAGTAGCCGCGCCACGGCCGCTCACCGAAGTGCTGCACGGTCACGTCCAGCCGCACCTGGTCCGGCCCGCGATCGGTCTGCGGCACCACGACAGCGTCCGTGATGGCCGCGTTTTCGCGCGACCCCGGCTCCACGCGGTCCACGCGCACGCGCACCAGCCCGCCCGCCCGCGCCTGCGACGGCAGCGCGACGCCTTGCCAGCCGCTGGCCTGCAAATCGGTCAGCACGAGCAGGCGGCGGTCATCCAGCTCAGCGTTTTGCAACACGTTATCCGCAAGCGCCAAGGCCCGTGCCGCGTCGTCCTTGCGCGGCCGGTGCTGCAGCAGGCGGATGGCGTCGAGCACCGCGCTGCGGTCGCTGGTGAGCTGGCGGGTCAGCAGCCGGGCGGGAAAACCGGACGCGACGACGGCCACTTTGGAGCCCGCGGGCAGGCGCTCCACCGTGACCAGTGCGCGCGCGCGGAGCCGGTCGAAGACGGTCTCGGAGCCGCTCGTCCGGGCGCGTGTGGACATGCTGTCGTCCAGGACGATGACCGCGGCCACGGGCCGGTCGCCGGTGTCAATGCCTTCCGCCGCGGCACCCGGCAGCGCGATCATCGGCCGAGACAACGCGATCGCCACCAGCGCGACCGCGATCGCCCGCACCGCCACCAGCAGCCATTCATTGACGCGCAAAGCCCGGGCTTCGCGCGGATGGCTGGCGAGGATGAACGCGAGCGCGGCGAACCGGATCGTCGGCGCGTGGCGGCGACCGAACAGATGCAGCGCGATCGGCAAGCCCGCGGCCAGCAAGCCGATCAGCATCCACGGATTGCCGAAGTCAATCATCCGGACCGCCCCCAGCGGCTCGCATCAGGACCGACGCGCGCCTGCACCTGCTGACCCAACACAACCATCAAGTTTCGTCTGGCAGACCTGTTGCATCTCGGACAGGGACCGCGAGCGTGCACCTCTGGTGGCACCCCGTGGATCGAAAACGGCTGCGCTCGAACTTCGGGCAACGCATCTCGCCGCCGCGCCATCCTAAGCGGTTTGCGCACGAGGCTCCAAGTTTTCGCGGCCGGCGGGTGTGCCGAGCTCAGCCCAAGTTGGCGCTCGCAAAATCCCAGTTCACGAGGTGATCGAGGAATGCTTCCACCCACTTCTGGCGCAGGTTGCGGTAATCGATGTAGTACGCGTGCTCCCAGACGTCGGTCGTCAGCAGCGCGGTCTGGCCGGCCTTCATCGGCAGGTCGGCGTTGGACGTCTTGGTGACTTTGAGCTTGCCGCCGTCGAGCACCAGCCACGCCCATCCGCTGCCGAACTGGCCCATCGCCGCGGCGATGAACTCGGCGCGAAATGCGTCATAACTACCGAAATCTGCGTCGATTTTCGCAGCGAGCTTGCCGGACGGCTTGCCACCGCCCGCGGGCTTCATCGAGTTCCAGAAGAACGTGTGATTCCACACCTGCGCGGCGTTGTTGAACACGGGACCGTCCGACGAGAGGATGATCTGCTCCAGCGTCTTGCTGGCGTCGACCTTGCCATCGTCGATGAATTTGTTCAGGTTTACGACATAGGCGTTGTGGTGCTTGCCGTGATGAAACTCCAGCGTCTCAGCGGTGAGGTACGGCGCGAGCGCGTCTTTGGCGTAGGGCAACGGCGGGAGAGTGAAAGCCATGGGAAACTCCTGTGAAGGTAAGCAAAACCGCGGATCCGTGTAGGGCAGGCGCGCCAGCTTGGCAAGGGTCCGAGCGAAAGCACTCGGAGTTGTTGCAAAACACCGCGCGCCAGCCGGTTGCGCGAGCGATCAGAATAGGATGCGGCGGCTGGCGTGCTCTAACCCTCGTCGGCAAGCAGTACGTCCGTGTCGACGCCGCCGTCGCCGTATGCACCCGCATCCAGCACTGGATCCGCACGCTTGCGCAGCCGCGCCGTCGCCCGCAGCACCTGGCGCATCACGCCGCGCGGGTCAATCGACGTGTCTACCTGCAGGTACCCGAGCCCGCCGTGGGTCGTCAGCGTCCGCAGCCGGTCACAGTGCTGCGCCATCAGGCGCTGGAAGGCCGGCTTGGTCAGCCGCGGATCGGTCAGCCGCCGGTCCTCGGTCTCCGGGCACACGAGCGTCGTCGGGCCGTGGAAGTCCAAATCGCGCTCGCGCGGGTGCAGCGTGTGGAGCAGCAGCACGTCCAGACCGGTGCGCTTCAAGTCGTACAGCGGCTCCACTGCCATCTCCGGTGCCACCAGCGCGTCGGTCGCCACCACCGCCACGCCGCGCCGGTCCATGCCGCGCCAGGAGCCCGGTCCCAAGTGGTCCAGCCCCGCTTGGCCGGACGGCACAATCCCTTGTAAACGTTCACAAATCTGGCTGAACTGCCGCAGTCCCGAGCCGGTCGGCACGTTCAGCTCCGGATGGCCGATGACCACCAACGCGACCGCGTCGCCCTGGCGCACCAGCACCAGCGCCAGGACCGCCAACAGCAGCCGCACGGCGTCGAATTTGTCGCTCTGGCCGTCGACAAAGCCCATCGAGGCGGACGCATCCAGCACCAGCGTCAGGCTCGCATGCACTTCCTGCTCGTAGCGCTTGATGTAATACCGGTCCGTGCGTGCCCAGGCTTTCCAGTCCAAGTGGCGCAGATCGTCGCCCGGCGCGTACTCCTTGTGATCGCTGAACTCCACGCCGCCGCCGCGCCGCAGCGAGCGGTGCAAACCGCCCGGCTGACCGTCGTCCACCTGGCGCGCCGGCAACTGCAGCGGTCCCAGTCCGGCCAGCACTTCGGTCGCCCGCTGCGCCAGCGTCTGCCGCTCCGCGGTCTCGTCGGCGAACCAGTTCAGCTGGGCATTCCAAGCTTTTTCGTGCAGCGCGTCGTGGCCCCGCGGCGCCGGCATGCGCTCCAGGCGCCCGCGATCGCGCGGCTTCTGCGGTTGCACGGCGATCGACGCCGACGGCGGCCGCCGCGCCTGCAGCCAGCGTCCAAGACCGCCCAATCCGCCAAAGCCGCGCTCTGCCATCAACACACCGCCCGCAGCACCCACCGCCCCGCCCGCGGGTGGGACGCGAAGTGTTCGTGTCCCGTCCGAAAATTCCGCGGTCCGCCGAAAGATGTCACATACCGCTACGCCGTCACGCTCGCCGGCAGCTCGGCCAGCAGCCGCTCGACCAGCTTGCGACCGTCCATCCCTTCCGCTTCCGCGCGAAAGCTCGGGACCACGCGGTGCGCGACCGTCGCCACCGCCAGCGCCCGCACATCGTCCAGGCTCACCGTCGCGCGGCCCATCAGCACGGCGCGCGATTTCGCCGCCAAAATGATGCACTGCGAGGCCCGCGGACTTGCGCCATACGCCAGCAGCGGCCGCAGCCCCGGCGGGCACATCGCGTCGTCCGGCCGCGTCGCGCGCACCAGCCTGACCGCGTACTGCAGCACATGCTCAGCCACCGGCACCGCGCGCGCCAGCGCCTGGATGCGCAGCACTTGCGCGCGGGTCAGCACGGGCTCCACGTTGGGCTGCTCCACGCCGGTCGTGCGCCGGACGATCTCCAGCTCCTCGTCCCACGCCGGATAATCAAAGTGAATCGCCAACATGAAGCGATCCAGCTGGGCCTCCGGCAGCGGATACGTGCCGTGCTGCTCAATCGGATTCTGCGTCGCCAGCACCAAAAACGGCTCATCCAGCGCGTGCTGTACGCCGCCGACGGTCACCTTGCGCTCCTGCATCGCCTGCAGCAGCGCGGCCTGGGTCTTGGGCGGCGTACGGTTGATCTCGTCCGCCAGCAGGATTTGGGCAAAAACCGGCCCCGGAATGAAGCGGTAGACGCGGTGGCCGGTCGCACGCTCCTCTTCCAGCACTTCGGTACCGGTCACGTCGGAAGGCATCAGGTCCGGCGTAAACTGGATACGGCCAAATTTCAGCTGCAGCGTCTCCGAAAGTGTCTGAATCAGCAAGGTTTTGGCCAAACCGGGCACGCCGATCGAGAGCGCGTGACCGTTGGCAAACAGCGCGGTCAGCAGCAGGTCGATGACCTGATCCTGGCCGACCACGCGCTTGCCGATCTGCGCCAGTACCCGTTCGCGCGAAGAGCGCGCAAATTCAAGTGCTTCCAGATCATCCATCGTCGCTTCTGGACTGGCG
Source organism: uncultured Myxococcales bacterium (assembly GCA_903929795.1). Taxonomy (GTDB): domain Bacteria; phylum Myxococcota_A; class UBA9042; order UBA9042; family UBA9042; genus CAIYBN01. The sequence goes on from CAIYWC010000189.1 coordinate 177,750, forward strand.
AAATTTTCGGTGATTGCCGCGCTATCCACTGGTTGCCTCACACTCGGGTGCGCAGGACTCAGCGGGCCGCCGGGCGCAGGATCACGCCGATGGTCAGACCGATGACTTCCGTGGTTGTCTTGCTGCCAAACAGCGTCTGGCTGGCGAGCTCCGTGTAAAAGCCCACCGGCCGTTGCGCCGGCTGCCAATCGTAGCGCAAAGCGGGCGCGAGCGCACCGACAACGCTGTCATCGCCCGTGTCAAACGCCACACCGGCGCCCAGCAGCGCGGCCAGCCCGTGGTCGCCCCAGCGCTTGCCGATCCCGCCGCGAAAGAGCGCATACGGATTCCAGCGGTCCGTCGTGTGATCAGGCCGTTGCCAGCCGCCGACCAGCGCCCCGGCACGCAGCCCGTACGGCAGCTCGACTTCGATGCCCATCGCGATGCCCAGGTGCGCCCACACCGGCCCCCAGTCGTTGGTCGTCGGCAGGGACGCGTGCAAACCCAGCAGGTAGGACACGCGCTGCGCGATGTCGCTGTGTTCGCGCGGCGGTGGTGCGAAACGCGGGAGGTCGGTCGGCGTCACACCCAGCGGCGCGAGCACGGCGTGGTTCTCGACCTGTGGCGTCCAATCCAGCGCATCCGTCTGCGACGCCAGCAGCGCCGCCGTGTAATCCTGGAAAATGTTCGGCGCCGTCGTCGCCCGCTCCAGCCGGTTCGTCGCCGAGAGCGCGAGCCATGCGGCAAAATGCTGGCGCGCCGCCTCGTGCTGGTCCAGCCGGGCCGAGGCAAAAGCCATCAGCCGCAACCGCTCGCTGGCGTGTTCGGGCGCTGGCTGGACCTCGGCCAGCACCCGCAGCACGCAAGCCAGATCGCCCGCGCCGTAGCAGGCTTGGGCCTCGGCCAGCGCGTCCCGCACCGGCGGTTTTGCGGCAAAAGCAGACGGCGCCGGCGCGCACAGGCACAGGCACACAAGCGCGCGCAAGAAGCGGCCAGCCACTGACGGCGAACGCGGCATTTAGGCCGGGAATTCTTCAGACACGGACTTCTCCAGCTTCTGCTGGATCATGCCCTTGGCCATCTTCGCGGCGAAACCCTTCAACTCGATCTCAGCCTTGATCTCCGAGTCGGTCACGCCAAATTGCGCCGTGAACATCTTGCCTTCCGCGGTGGCACTGCGCTTGTCGTCAGCCCACGTCACGGTCTCGATCATGTTGCCGTAGGACTCCTGGAATTTGCCGACCAGCGTGTGCAGCTTGGTGGTGGCAAGTTCAGACGGGAAGCTGTGGCTGCGGGTCAGATTGCAATCGGCCATGACAAAACTCCTTGTGAATCATCGGAAAACAAATTGCCGGTCTCGCCGGCTTGGACGCAACGGCTAACTGCCGGTGACGTCTTCTGGCAGGTGCTCAGGGTCGCGGAAGATCCGGAAGAAACCGAGGCTCTCCGCACCGCGCAGGATGTCGCCGTAGAAAACAGCTTCGCCGACGCGGCCTTTGAGCGTGCGCAGCTCGGATGGGTCGGGGTTGACCGTTCCGGTGTCGCAGTTGGGCCGGTTGGCGTCGTAGGTCAGCGTGACGCGGCGGCTGGGATCGACGTCCACGCTGCACACGCTGAACCGCGCAAACGGCTTGCCGGGCTCGCGCAGCTCCAGCCAGCCTTTTTGGCCGTCGTCCTGGATATGCAGGACCAGCGGATGCGCGGCCACGGGACCGCGGTCAAATGTCCCGTGCCAAGTGCCAGCCATCGGCGCGCCACAGGCGGCAAACAGCGTGAGCGGCAACAGCAAAAGCCAGAAACGGGGCATGACGACCTCGTCGCCGGGACTCCCGGCGCGCAAAGTGTACCATGGCCGAAACGGCTGGACCAGAAGACGCACCCACTTGCGCTTTGCCGCACAGCCGGCACCCTGCTACGCTGCCGCGGGCGCAGGACAGCCCGGAGACTGGCAATGACGCGACGAATTGGCCTTTTGACCGGCGGCGGTGACTGCCCGGGCTTGAACGCGGTCATCTGGGCAGTCGTGCGGACGTGCGCGGAAGTCGGCGTGGAAGTACTTGGAATTCCTGATGGATTCGAAGGCCTGGTCGAGCCCGGCGAACTGCATTGCCTGACGCTCACGGACGTGCGGGACATCTTCTCGCGCGGCGGCACCATGCTCGGCAGCACCAACCGTGGCAACCCGTTCAAGTACGTGCACACCGTTGACGGCCACGAGGTCACGGACGACCGCAGCCAGCAAATCGTCGACAACATCGCCAAACTTGGCTTAGACGGCCTCATCGCGATCGGCGGCGACGGCACGCTGTCGATCGCCCATGAACTGAACCTGATGGGCGCCAACGTCATCGGCGTGCCCAAGACCATCGACAACGACCTGGGCAGCACGGACAACACGTTCGGCTTTTTCACCGCCGTCGAGACCGCGATGGGCGCGCTGGACAAGCTGAAGACGACGGGCGAATCGCATGACCGCGTGATGATTCTGGAAGTCATGGGCCGCTACGCCGGCTGGATCGCGCTGGAGAGCGGTCTGACCGGCGGCGCGCACATCATCCTGGTGCCGGAGATTCCGTATTCCGTGGAGTCGGTCCTGGCGCGCATTCGCCGCCACTGGGACGAGGAACACCGCAACTATACACTGATTGTCCTGGCAGAAGGCGCGTTTCCGGAAGGCGGGCACGTGGAGCACATCGAAGCAGGCCGGTCGGGCAGTGTCGCGCGCGTGGGCGGCGCGGGCGCGCGCCTGGATGCCGCGCTGCGCGACGCGATGGCGAGCTGGGATCGGCCGCGCGGGGCCCCGGAGGTCCGGACGACGGTGCTGGGGCATATCCAGCGCGGTGGCTCGCCCTGTGCGTATGACCGCCTGATTTCCCTGCGTTTTGGCGCCGAAGCTGCGACGCTCGCCTTGGCCGGCCGCTGGAACCGGATGGTCTGCCTGCGCGGGACGGGCATCGAGAACGTGCCGCTCGTCGAGGGAATTGCCCGCCCCCACAACGTCGATCCGCTGGGGCAGATGGTCCAGCACGCCCGCGCTGTCGGCATTTGTTTCGGAGATTGAGCCATGACGCTGCATTCGCCTATCGCCAGAACCGCCGAGCGCGTCCGAGCGCCCATTCCGGAGCACGTGGATGTCGCGATCGTCGGCGCGGGGCCCGGCGGGCTGATGGCCGGCGCACTGCTTGCGCGCAGTGGCCTGAAAGTCGCGATTTTTGACCAGCATTACGTCGCCGGTGGCTGCGCGACGATGTTCGAGCGCGGTCGCTCCGACGCGCGCTGGCGCTTTGACGTCGGCCTGCATTACATCGGCGATTGTGGGCCAAACGGTAAGATTCCCGGGCTGTTGCGCCAAGCCGGCGTGACGCTGGAGTACGCCGAGCTGGACCCGGACGGGTTTGACACCATCGTGCTGCCAGGCCTGCGGTTTCGCATTCCGGCGGGGCACGAGAAGTACCGCCAGCGGCTGTACGAGTATTTTCCCAAGGAAAAGAAGGGCATTGATCGCTACGTGCAGCTGCTGCTGGAGATCGACCGCGCCACGCGCAAGCTGGACCGTACCGGCGGCAAAATGGGCTTGGGCATGGCGCTGGACACGCTGCTGCACGGGCGGATGTTGATTCGCTACCAGAACGCCACGATTGGCCAGGTGCTGGACGATTGCACCCAGGACCAGGCGCTCCGCGCAGTGCTGTTGGGCCAGTCGGGCGATTACGGGGTGCCGCCGTCGCAGGCGAGCGCGTTCTTGCACTGCGGGCTGGCGAACCACTACTTTCACGGTGCGTACTATCCCAAAGGCGGCGGTCAGGCGATCGCCGATGCGCTGGCAGCGACGGTGGAAGCCGCGGGCGGGACGGTGCATCTGCGCTGCGGCATCGCCAAAATCCTGGTGGAAAACGGGACGGCGGTGGGCGTGCTGACCGAGGAAGTGCGCGGCGAACAGCACCGCGTCCAAGCCAAGCTCGTCTTGTCGAACGCGGACTTGAAAGCGACGCTGCTCAAGCTGATCGGCCCCGAACAGCTGCCCGACGGCTGGGTGCACAAGGCCGACGAGATGCAGATGGGCGGCGCGCTGTTTCTGTCCTGTTTCGGCCTGCAAGGATCGGCGGCGGAAAATGGCCTGTCGGCGACAAATTTCTGGCAATTCGACGACTTCGACGCGGAGCGCTTTTACCGCGACGCCGCGGCCGGATCCTTGCCGCGCGGATGCTACGTGACCAGCGGCACGGCCAAGGACCCGACGACGCCGGGCCACGCGCCACCGGGCATGACCGGGGTCGAGGTGATGGCGCTTTCGGCCGGCACGCCGCAGGCGTGGGGCGTCAGCAGCGAGGCGCTGTGGGATGGCACCTACCGCAAAAATCCGGCATATGTGGCGAAAAAGCAGGCGGTGGAAGACGATTTGCTGCGGCGGCTGGACGCGCTCTGCCCCGGCGCGGCGGGGCGCGTGGTCTTCCGGGAGTCGGCGACGCCGCTGACCCACACACGCTACACGCGAGCGACCGACGGCACGGGCTACGGGCTGGCGGCGATTCCGGGGCAGTTCATGCGCAACCGGCCGGGCTACCGCGGGCCGCTGGCGGGGCTGTATTTCTGCGGCGCGTCGACCCGTGCGGGCCACGGTGTGCTGGGCGCGCTGCTGTCGGGCGAGCAGTCGGCTAAGCGGATCCTGGCGGATCAGGCGGCCGCCAAGTAGCTGAATCTACGGCTTTAACGCGTGCAGCGGATGACCCATCGCGCCGTGAGCGGCTTCCAAAAGAGCCTCGGCCATCGTCGGGTGCGCGTGGACGGTCAGCGCCAGGTCTTCGGTCGTCGCGCCCATCTCCAGCGCCAGTGCCGCGGACGCAATCAGCTCCGACGCCTCCGCGCCGACGATCTGCACCGCCAGGATCGTGTCGGATTGCGCGTCGCTGATGATGCGCACAAAGCCGTCGGTGGCGTTGGCCGTCATCGCGCGCCCCAGCGCCCCGAAAGAAAACTTGCCAATTTTCAGTGACTTGCCTGTCGCCTGCAGTTCGGCCAAGGTCGGGCCCACCGTCGCAATCTCCGGGTCCGTGTACACGACGTTCGGCATGGCGATAACGTCGAGCGCGGTCTTCTTGCCCGCGACAGATTCCGCTGCAATTTCACCGTCCTTGGACGCTTTGTGCGCCAGCATTGGCCCGGGCGTGATGTCGCCAACGGCCCAGATATTCGCCGCCGTCGTCCGCAGCTGGTCGTCCACGGCGAGCACACCGCGCTTGTCCGGCGTCAAACCCACTGTTTCCAAACCCAAATCGCGGGTGTTCGGCCGCCTGCCGACCGCCACCAGCACGACGTCCACTTCCACGCTGTCCGGCTTTCCGGCGACTTCCACGTCCACGCGCAAGCGGCCGTTCGGCAGTTTCACCGCGCCCAAGGCTTTTGCACCTTGCAAGTGCTTGACGCCCAACTTGATTTGCTTCTGGTACACCGGCCGCGCGACGTCCGCGTCGAACATGGCCAGGATGCGCTCCGCCGCCTCGATAACGGTCACCTGCACGCCCAAGCGCGCGTACACGTCGGTCAGCTCCAGGCCGATCACGCCGCCGCCGATGACCGCCATGGCCTTGGGCAGCGTGCTCAGCGCCAGCGCGCCGGTGGAGTCGATGATCTGCGCGCCGTCAAAGGCGAATCCGGGAATCGCGATTGGGCTGGAGCCGGTGGCGATGACCAACTTGCCAAAGCCGATGGTCTCGGTCTTGCCATCCGCGCCGGTCACCGCGATTCGACCCGGGCCAGCCAGCTTGCCCACACCCGCGATGTGCGTGACACCGTTGCCTTTGAAAAGCCCGCCGATGCCACCGGACAGCTTCTGCGTAATGGCGGTTTTCCAAGCCTGCATCGCCGCCAGGTCGACATGCAGATCGCCGGCGATGATGCCCATCCCCGCGCCGTCTTTGGCTTTTTTGTAGACCTTCGACGCGTGAATGAGCGCCTTGGACGGAATGCAGCCGACGTTCAAGCACACGCCGCCGAGCGCGCCTTTGTCGATGCACGCGGTCTTCAAGCCGTATTGCGCGAGGCGAATCGCGCACACGTAGCCGCCCGGGCCGGAGCCCAGGACAACCGCGTCAAAAGTGCGCATGGAGTCGGTTGCCATCGAAAATCTCCGGTTACGGCGTCAGCAGCCGTTTCAACATGCGGTCCACAGCGCCGCGATATGCGCCGGGTCCGCCTTTGATTCCGTTATAAAATACCGCGAAAACATAGGTTTTTTCGCCGGATTGGGCATAGCCCGCCAGCCCGACGACGTCGTCCAGCGTGCCGGTCTTGGCTTGGATCTTCCCTTGGGTCTGCGGATCGTGCAGACGCCCGCGCAGGGTGCCGTCCACACCGGCAATCGGCAGCGTTTTTCGCCAGTTGGCACCCGCCGGATCCTTGTTCATCGCCCGCAGGAGGTCAACGACTGTCTGCGCCGTGACCTTGTCGGCATGGTACAGCCCGGAGCCGTTGCCCAGCACGGAGCCATTCCAGCGAATTTGCAGCGTCTCCAAGGTCTTGCGCACCGCGGCCTCGGCCTTGTCGTTGGTCACCGGCACCTGACCCTGGCCCGCCGCGGTCTGCCGGAACATCGTCTCCGCGTAGCCGTTGTGCGAATGCTTGTTGGTCACGGTCACAATTTCCTGCAGCGTGGGCGAGCTCCGCGACGCCACGATGGCCAGCTCCGGCGCCTTGCCAAACGTCGGCACCGATACCACAACACCTTGTTTTTGCAGCGCTTGCTGAAAGACCCAGCCGGCAAAATAGCTCGCATCCGCGACCCGACGCCGCCCGGAGCCAATGGCCTTGTGCGCCGCCGCGATCGTGCCCTGGACCACCACCTCGGTCACCCGACCATTGGGCCGCGTGAACACCGTCAGCGCGTCCTTTTTGCCCGCGACCGTCCTCGCTTCGTTCACCACGACGACGGCGTCGCCCGCCGGCGGTCCGACTTCCACGACCGGCGGCTGGCCCACGGCGCCCGCCTTCACCGTCGCGTGCAGTGTCCCCGCCTCGCACTGCAGCCCGCCGATCGGCGCGCGAAACGCCGCATCCGTCTGTTTCTCGTCAAAGCCCTTGGGCAAGCTGGCGTCAAACACGGTGCCATCGATCACCAGCTTGGCGATCCGGCTGATGCCCTTTTTCTGCACCTCCGCCGCCAGCTTGGCATAATCACTGGCAAACATCGTCGGATCGCCCGACCCGATCAGCGCCAGCGTCGCTACCTCGCCGTTCTTCGTGGGGCTCGCCCGCACCTCGGTCACGAACACCTTCTCCGCCGGCAGCGTCTTCATCACCGCCGACGTCGAGAACAGCTTGGCCACCGACGCCGGGTGCACCAGCTTCTTGGCGTCCAGGTCCAGCACGACCTCGCCCGTCGCCAGATCGACGACCGACGCGACCACCGTCACCTTCCCGCCCGCGCTTTGCAGGATACCGCGCAACGCCTCGCCCAGCGCCGTGTTCGCGGGCGCCTTGGCCACCGCCGGGACCACCGGCTGCGCCCGCGCCGCCGCCGGCAGCCCAAGCGCGCAAAACACCGCGAGTTTCAGAAGCCAGGAACCATGGATTTGCTGGAACATCGCCTGCCAACTGCGCGATCGCGCCAGCGCAAGGTACCGCGGAAACGCGTGCGGCAAAAGACAACGGCCGGCAATTTCGCAACCCCGCAAAATCTTGCGCACTTTCGCGCGGCCGTCGGTCGGACCGGATTGCCCAATGGCGCCAAGCACTTGCGGGCGCTCCCCGGCCTACAGCTGCGGCGCCACGTGGGCGGGATGGTTGGGTTTTTTGCGCAAGTCCGGCTGACGGCTTACTGTGAAAGAGGGCGAGAGGAGGCCCTCCCCGATGCAAGCTGACCCGGAACCTGCTGCGTGTCCTGCGTCCCGCGTCCCGTGGCTCCTGGGCATTTTTCTCGTGGTCGCACTGGTCGCGTTGGCCCAGCCGGCCCATGGCCAGTCGCTGCCGGACCACGCGCTCCAGAACGCCGGGCTATTGCCGGACGGCGGAGAAAAGAGCTTTGCCGCTGACGATTTCTTTGGCCCGCCGCCGCGCGATTGGCTCGCCGGGAGCCCGCCGCCGCCGCCGTTTGCCGCGTGGGCAATGGCGCCAGGCTACGTGCGGCGCGAGCCCAAGCTCGCGTCGCGCTTGACCGGCGTGTTGCAGCGCGGCGACACCGTCAACGTGACGACATGCGTTCCGGACTGCAAGGCGCCGAAAGCATGGGCAATTCTCGGCGCAGACGGCGCCGTGCCGCTGCGATCGCTGCGCGCGTTGCCCGTGCCGCCGGAAGCGTATGGCACGTCGGCGGCGGCGCGGTACGAGTACGGTCGGCCAGCCGGTGGGACGCCGCAGGTGTTCGCGACGCCGGACGCCAAGGCCAAAGTGCTGCGCAAGGAAAAGGCGGATTTTCGTTTGGCTTTTGTGCCCAACCCTTCGCTGGCCCAGCGAGGCTGGCTGCAGCGGCCCGACGGCGGCTGGATGCGGACCAGGGACATCAAGCTGTTCTCGCCATCCAAGTTCGAGGGCGTGCGCGATGGCGGTCAGGGCGCGTTCGTCTTCGTGCGACGCAAAGCGGTGCTGCAGGTGCCGCGCGATCCCAAGGTCAAGGCGGCCAAGCCCACGCCGGAGCTGCTGCTGGCGCGCACGGTTAACCGCTACGACCACCTGCCGTTGCTGGGCGAAAAGAACGGCCGGGTGCTCGTGCCGGGCGGCGCGCTGTCGGCCAGCGTCGTGCGCATCGTGCGCCAGGTGCCGCGGCCCAAGGGTGTCGCGCCGTCCGACCGCTGGATCCACGTGGACCTCCAAGAACAGGTGCTGACGGCGTACGAGGGCGACCAACGGGTGCTGGCGACGCTGATTTCCAGCGGCAAAAGCGACAAGAAATCGCACATGACCCGCGAGGGCACGTTCAAGATCTACGCCAAGTCGGTGCACACCTCGATGCGCGGCAAGCCGTGGGACGATTATTACGCTGAAGAGGTGCCCTGGACAATGCACTACGACGACGGCCGCGCGCTGCACGGCGCCTATTGGCACGATCAGTTCGGCATCGAAAAGTCCCATGGTTGCGTGAACTTATCACCGGCCGACGCCGCGTGGCTGTTCCAGTGGGTGCCGCCCAAGCTGCCCGACGGCTGGCACTCGATCCTGGCGGTCAGCGGCAAGCTGCAGACGGCGTGGGTGGTGGTGGAAGACCCCGGCAAGGTCGCGCACAAGCCGGTGCGCAAGGTCGCGGCGGCGCAAAAGGCGCGGATCGCCAAGCGCTGATTACGCGGGCTGCAGCGCGATAATCGTCGCCTGCAAGCTGACTTTGCCATTGTGGCTGTTGCGCTCCAGCCGTACGACTGCGTCCACGCGATCGCGATCGCCAAAGCCCTCGACGACGGATCGCGCGCAGAACGTGCCGACCCCCGGACGCGCCCAGGCCGGCTGGTTGCCGGGCGCCAGCAGCGTCGCGCGGCACCAATCGCGGTCCTTGCCGATCAAGCTCGGCTTATGCAACTCCACGCCGCGCAACAGGAATTGCGGCCGCTCGTTGCCCTTGCCGCACGGTTCCAGCTGGTCCAGCACGTCGATAATCCCCAGCTCCAAGTCGGCGACCTGCAGCTCGGCGTCCACGCGAATCGCCCGGTCGCGCTGGGCCAGCGGCAGCGTCTGCGCCACGTGCGCCTGCAGCCGCGCGCGAAATTCGTCCACCCGTTCCGCCAGCAGCGTCACACCCGCGGCCATCGCGTGGCCGCCAAAACGCGCGAACAGCTCGCCCTGGTGGATCACCCGCAGGCCGTCCACCAGATCGTAGCCGGCGATGGAGCGACCGGAGCCGCGCGCCAGGCCATCCTCGCAGATCGCCAATACGAACGCGGGCACCGCCAGCTCGTCCTTGACCTTGTTCGCCACGATGCCGACCACGCCCTGATGCCACTCCGGATGCGCCACAACAACGCCGTGCGCCCGGCCGTCCTGCACGCGCGCCTGCACCAGCGCCGCGGCCGATGCCAGCGCCTGCGCGTCCTTGCGCCGGTTGTTCTCCAGGTCAATCAACTCGGCGAGTTGCAGCGCGCGCTCCGGACTCCGGGTTGTCAGCAGCTCGAACGCAGTCTGCGGGTCCGCCATGCGCCCGGCAGCGTTGATCGGCGGCGCCAGGTGAAACCCCACGCGATCCGCGCTGATCGCCGCAATCTTCGTGTTGCGCGCCGCCAGCGTCTGCACGCCCGGACGCGCCGACTTGCCCAGCAGGCGCAGCCCGTGCCAGCACAGGATCCGGTTCACGCCCTGCAGCGGCACCATGTCGGCAATCGTGCCGAGGGCAGCGAGCTCGATGAGCGACTTCAACTCCACCGGCTTGCCGTGGCCCCGCGCGTGCAGCTCGCGCCGCAGCGCCTGGGCGAGCACCATCGCCACGCCGACCGCTGAAAGCGCCTTGTCGGGATACGCACAGTCCAGCCGCTGCGGGTTCAGCACGACCGACGCGTTCGGCAGCGTGGGACCCAGCGCATGGTGGTCACAGACGATAAAGTGGCGACCACGGTCCCGCACGGCCTGGATCTCGCGGTGGGACGTCGTCCCGCAATCGACGGAGATGAAGAGCGCGATGCCCGCGTCGCACAGCTCCTGCAGGCGGTCGTGGTGCAGGCCATAGCCGTCGCGGAAGCGGTCCGGCAAAAACACGCGCACCGGATGGCCCAGCCGCCCAAACAGGTCAGCCAGAAGCGCCGCGGCGCTGATGCCATCGACGTCGTAGTCGCCATACACGCAGATCTTGTCGCCCGTGGCCAGCGCGTCCGCGATCAGCCGCGCCGCATCGACAACGCCCGCCAGCAGGGTCGGATCCGGCAAGTCGGCCAGCGGCGGCTGCAGGAATTTCTGAGCTTTTTCTGGCGTATCCAGCCCGCGCAGCACCAGAATCCGCGCCAGCAGCGGCGTAATGCCGGCCTCGGTCAGCGCGGCCAGCCGGACGGGATCCGGCTCCAGGCGCTCGAAGTGCGCCGTCATGGCGGGCAAAAGCCTAGGCCGCCGGCGAGGTCGCGTGCCCAGGCAGGCGAACCTTGCGGTCTTCAAAGCGGTGGTGCAGCCACAAGAAGATCGGGCTGGCGACGAAAATCGACGAGAACGTGCCGACGATGACGCCGATGCACATGGCGAACGCGAAGTCGCGGATCAAGCCGCCGCCGAACAAGAAGATGGACGCCGACGTCAGGAACGTGGTCAAGGACGTCAGCACCGTGCGGCTCATCGTCTGATTGATCGCGGAATTGATGAGGATTTCGATCTTCACGTCGGGATGTTTTTCCTGCATCTCGCGGATTCGGTCAAAGACCACGATGGTATCCGTCACCGAATAGCCGGCGACCGTGAGCACCGCCGCGATGACCGGCATCGAGAATTTGACCTGCGCAACCGAGAACGCGCCGATGACGAGCACGACGTCGTGCACCGTGGCGAGCAGCGCGCCGGGGGCGTAGCGCACGTCAAAGCGCAAGATGATGTAGAGCACGATGCCGAGGATGGCATACAGGATCGCAACCAAGCCCTGGCTCATCATCTCACCGGCGACCGACGGTGACACCGCGGTGGACGATTCGACGCCGATGAAGCCTTTGCCGTACTTGGCGCGAATGCCGTCTTCCAGCTTGGCCTTGAACTCTTCCACGACGACGGTGAAGCGCGCGTCCGACTTGTCGGCCAAATCCGTCTCTTTTTGCGCCCGCAGCTTGGCTTCTTCCGCGGCGATCTTGGCCGATGCGGCCTTGGCGGCATCCGGCTTGACATCGCCCTTGCCAGATTCCGTCTCCAGCATCTGCAGCGAGCGGAACATGTTCACGTCCAGCTGCACTTCCAAATCGCTGCCCGCCTTGGTCTTGGGAAAGCCCGCGTCGGCGAAGATCTTGGTCAGCGCCGCGTACGTCTCCGTGATTTTCTTGGGCTCGGTCAGCGTCACGAACACGCGATCCTCGCCTTCCGCCGCCCATTCCACATCGATCTTGTCGCCGAACTGCGCCTTCAGTGCCTTCTCGATGCCGTCGCGCTTGGCCTTGGTCAGCATGGACGTCAGTTCGGTCACGACCGCGAAGTGCTTCTTGCCGCTGCCGCCGCCGGTGCCGGTGTCGAATTCCTGCACTTCCACGTCGCCGATGTGGTCCTTGGACGCGCCAAGCGCCGCCGTCAAGATGCCTTCGACGGTGGTCTGCAAGCTGAGGCGATCGACCTTGGCGGCCGGATCAAACGCGACAATCTGCTTGGTGCCGCCCTTGAAGTCGATGCCCTTGTTGAAGCCCAACGTGCTGAGCGCAATGATCGACGCCAGGATGCCGATGCCGGTCAACGCGTAGTACACGTGACGGCGACCGACAAAGTCGTAGTTGGAATCCGGATTGAAGAGCGAATAATGCTTGTGAGCCATGGTCTACGTGCCTCTTTGTCTGTCTGGGCCTTGTGCAACGAGCGCCGAACCGCGTGGTCTTAGACCGAGAGGTGCTGCAGTTTGCCCTTGGAAATCAGGTAGTCGTACATGAGCCGCGTGGCGACGATGGACGTGAACATGGACGTCCCGATGCCGATCAGCAGCGTGACCGCAAAGCCGTAGATCGGACCGGACGAGTACATCATCAGCACCGCGCCTGCCATGCCGGCGGTGATGTGCGAGTCAAAAATCGTCCAGAATGCGCGGCCATAACCGAGGTCCAATGCGTTGCGCGTGGTCTTGCCAGAGCGCAGTTCTTCGCGCACGCGCTCGAAGATGAGGATGTTCGCGTCGACCGCCATCGCAGTGGTCAGCGTCAGGCCCGCCATGCCGGGTAGCGTCAGCGCCGCGTTGAATGACACCAGGCACGCCAGCTGCAGCAACAAGTTGAACAGCAAGGCGAGGTCCGCGATGATGCCGCCCTGACGGTAGTAAAACACCATGAACGCGACGACCAGCAGCACGCCGACCATCATCGAGATCAGGCCGGAGCGGACCGCGTCCTGACCCAGCGACGGACCGACTTCGATGTCGTGCACCTTGATGACGGGCGCCTTGTACGCGCCATTGTTCAGCACCGTCACGAGCGACTTCGCCTCTTCCAGCATCGCCTGATGCGAATTGCCGCGGCCCAGCGTGATCTGCGCGCGGCCGCCGTGAATCGGCTCGTTGATGTTCGGCGCCGAGTTGATGTCGTCGTCCAACATGATGGCCATGCGGTTGCCGACGTTTTTCTCCGTCAAATCGCCAAAGATCCGCGCGCCACGGGCGTCAAATTCCAGATTCACGACCGGCTGGTTGCCGTGCTGCGAGTCATAGCTTGCCGCCGCGCGCGTCAGGTTGTCGCCCGACAGCGGCGCCTTGGCCGTGAGGTTGTGCGTGCGCCAGTAGCTGGACTTGACCGCGCCGCTCGCCGCGCGCTCTTCGACCAACTCATAGCCGATGAGGATCTCGTCCGGCACCGTCACCGTGCGCACAAAGCGGATCAGCTCCGACTTCTTGTCCGCCTTGACGTACGAACCGCGGCTGTCCGGCACGAGCGTGAACGCCTTGCCGATGTCCGCATTATCCTTCTTGAAGGTCTCGATCGCCGCCGCCTTGTCGTCAAACACCTTGGCCGCCACGACCTCCATGCGGAACGTCAGCTGCGCCGCCTGGCCGATGCGCTCGCGCACCATGCGCATCTGGCGCTCGCTCAGGCCTGGCAGCTGCAGGTCGATCTCCGCCTCGCCCGAACGCCGCACGTCCGGCTCGACAAGGCCAAACGCGTCGACGCGCTTGCGAATCGTCGAGAGCGTCTGGTCCACGATGTCGTTGCGCAGCTCAAGCACGCGCTTGTCCGGCAGGAACAGCGTCATCTCGGTTGGGCTCACGGTGCGCAGTTGAAAGCTGGAATCGATACCCGCGACCATGTCAGACGTCAACAATTTCGCGTCGTTGGCATCCTTGAACTTAACGCTCAGGTCCTTGAACGCGCCCGGCTGCAGCTTGACTTCCCAGCGCGCCAGCGTCTCGTCGCGCTCCTTGTCGGTCAGCGTGTTCCAATCCTTGCCTTTGCCCTTGGAGTACGCGTCCGCCAGGCGATCCGCGACCGAGTCGCGCAGCCGCAACGCATTGTCGCGAATGGCTTTTTTGTAGTCGACCGTGAACCGCAGCTCCAGGCCGCCTTTCAGGTCCAAGCCGTAGCTGATCTGCTTGTCAAAGTACCGGGTATAGAAATCCGGCAGGCCCGGCATGAAAGTCGGCAGCAGCTGCAGGACGGCGACCACGCCCAGGGCGATGGTGAACCAAGCTTTCCAATTGCGTTTCTTGTCCATGTGGACGGTCTCCTAAGAACAAATCAAGGGGCTGCCGGAACTGCGCGATGCACTTCAGGTCGACCAAGGCCTAGCGGCCCTGGGCGCTGTCCACCACTTCCGCCGCCTGCGATTCCGCGCCAGCGATCTGGCTCTTGAACACGCGGATGACCACGCGATCGGCAATTTCGACCTTCGCGGCCTCGCCGTCGATCGACACAAGCTTGCCAAAGATGCCGCTGCGCAAGACCACGCGATCATTGGGTTTCAAGTTCGTCAGGAACGCGGTGTGTTCCTTGGCGCGCTTGGACTGCGGCCGCATGACCAGGAAGTAGAACACCGCGAACATGACGACAATCATGCCGATGTTCAGCAGGCCACCGCTCGCGCCGCCCGGACCGCCGCCGCTGGTGCTGCTGCCACCGCTCGCAGCCGCTGGCGCGCCACCTTCCGCCTGGGCCAAGAAATTGGCAGCGTTCACCACAACGTTTTGGCCAAACGACCACAGCGACATATGCAACGACGGAGACATCGGCTAGGCCCTACCCATTTTGTCGCGCCGATCGGCCTTCTGGGCAAAAAGTCCGGAAGACCGCGAAACAACGCTGAAATAGCCCGCAGCACCGCCAAACAGCCGTGCGCGAAGCCGCGGGGGTATAGCAGACGGGCGAGACAGGGTCAACGAATGAACCACCTCGAACAACAGGTTCCACGCGGTCTTTCGGCGCGCGCGCCCAGTCAGCGCCCCGGCACCGGCAATTGCACGCGAAACCGCGCGCCGCCTTGCGGGCTGTCGCTGACGGTCAGGCTGCCGCCATAGCTCGCGACGGTGCGACGGCTGATGGCGAGCCCAAGGCCCCATCCGCCCTGGCCGGGGCGGTCCACGGTCGGCTGGGTGGAAAAAAGCGGCTCAAAAATGCGCTCGCGCAGCGCCGCCGGCACGCCCGGCCCGGCGTCATCCACGTCCACGATCTGCCACGGGCCGTCGCGGTGCAGACGGATCGCCAGATCGCCCTGGCGCTTCATCGCATCCGCCGCATTCAGCACCAGATTCAGCAGCACCTGTTCCGCATGGCTCGCGGACGCGTCCGCCGGATGGGTCGGCTCGGTCGCCTCCACCGTTAGCCGGATCTGCTGGAGCCGCGGGTGCTGCTCTGCCTGGCCCTGCAGCCGCAACGCGACCGCCAGCAGATCGCACGGCCGGTCCGCGTCGCGCGTACGCGGCAGACCCGGGCGCGCCAGCTCGGTCAGCAGCCGCTCGATTTGCTGCGCCGCCCGCTCCACTTCGTCGATGCACCGTGTCCGCTGGTCCTGCGGTGCGTGGTTCGCCTCCAACGTGCGCAACCGCTCCAGCCAGCCGGCCAGCAGCGCCAGTGGCCCGCCCAGCTCGTGGGACACGCCCATCGCCACGCGGCCGATCAAAGCCAGGCGGTCGGCCTCGTGCAACTGCTGGCGCGCGCCTGCGGCCTCATCGCGCAGCGCTTCGACCGCGCCCAGCTGACCCGCCAGGAGCAGGCGATCGCGGGCATTTTGCCGCCGGTACCAGTCCAGCGCGGCCTCAATCCGCAGCAGCGCGTCGGGCTCCGGCGGCAGCGGCAGGTCCTCCATGTGGCGGGCAACGCGATCCACCGGGCCAATGAGCCACAGCCGCATCGCCGCGAGCCCCAGACCGAAAGTCACCGCCAGAACCGCGGCGATGCCCAGCCAGAGCGTCGTCTCGGTCGCCCAGGCGTCCGGCCCTGCGGCGGTGGGCGTCAGCAGCGCGGTCGCCATCGCGCCGACCACGAGCCCGGGCACGAGCACCGCGGCCAGCAGCAGCCATCGCGCGCGGTTTTGCATCGGCTATACACCCCGACCGAATTTCGCGACAAAACGTTCTCGCTCCGCGGCGTGCCGCCGGAGGAGCACGCTCGCGGTCCCGGTCCGAAATGCAACAGGTCTGACCGAAGAAGTTTGGTGTCCAACGTAGGTCAGCATGTTAGAGCCAGTGCGCCAGCATCTTGCCGGCGATCCGATGCAAGAGCAGCCATTGCAGCGCGCCGAGCGCCAGAAACGGCCCAAACGGCATCGCGAGGTGGCGGATCGACGCCAGACCGCGGTCCGTCGCTAGCTTACCGCGTCCCGCCAGCGCCCAGCCACCGACGAACAGCAGGCCCTGCAGCGCCGCGACAAGGAGCACCGCCGGCAGCGCCTGCAGGCCGAGAAACGCGCCGATCCCGGCCATCAGCTTGACGTCGCCGGTGCCCAGGCCCTCGCGGTGGGTCAGCACGGCGTACAGCCACTGCACCGCAAGCAACCCGCCACCACCGGCCAGCGCGCCTGCTGCGCCCTGCTGCCAGGTCACGCCGCGCACCGGCCCCAACGCAATCGCCAGGCCGAGCCCCAAGAGCGGCAGCGGCAAGCTAAGCACGTCAGGCACGAGGAACGTGTCGGCGTCGATCAGCGCGATCGCCAAAAGTACGAACACGAAAACCTGCTCGGCCAGTACGCCGACGATCCCCTGCCACAGCGGCAGGTCGCCCGAAACGAGGCCCGGCAGCCACGGCCACGCGACCGCCAGCGAGAGCACGGCCATCGCCGCCTCGACCAGCGGATAGCGCACGGAAATCCAAGTCTTGCAGCGGTGACACCGTCCGCCCAGCAGCACCCAGGACAGCACCGGGATGTTTTGCCACCAGGTCAGCTGCGTGCCGCATTTGGGACACCGCGAGCGTGGATGCACGACGGACAGCCGCGCCGGCAATCGATACACGACGACGTTCAGGAACGAGCCCCAAAGCGCGCCCCACAGCACGACAAACACGGCGACGATGGCGATCGGCAGCTGCACGTGGCGATGATAGCGCGTTTAGACCGATCCCGCACCTTGGCGCGTCTGTGGTAGCCTAGGCGGGCGGACGGGTCGCGTCCGGGAGCGCGGATGCGTTTGAAGTTATGGATAACGCTGATCTTTCTGGCTGGACACGCCCAAGCGATGCCGCCCGCGCGGGTGCTGCATGAGCCGCTCCCGCCGCCGCCAGCCGGCGCGTCAAACCGGGCGCAGGCGCTGGTGCCCGCCGACGATCCGAAGGCGCTGGCCGCGGCGATTCGCGCGGGCACGGCCTTCTTGCCGCAGCCAAAGCCAAGCCAACCCGGCGACGATACACCGGTTTACGGACCGCGGAAGACGCCTCACGTCGGGATTGACCGGCGGACCGCGGCGGACGGCAAGCTGCACTACCAGAGCGTTTTTGATCCGGAGATTGTGCCCTACAAGCGCGAGCTGGCATTCGATAGCGTGCGGCCTGATGTGACGCTGGCGATCAGCGGTCTGGGGCTGACGGAGTTGCCGCCGCCGCCGCTGGAGCCGCTGCCGGGTCGCGAGCTGTTTTGGGGGCACCTGCGCCTCAAGCTACCCGCGGGCCAGCCGGTGCCGCTGCCCTCGGTCGCGCCAGACGCACGCGTGCTTCAGTGGCAGGCCGTGCCGACGGTCGCGTTGGTGCTGCGCCGGGACCAAGCGGGCAACTTCGCGGTGACGGCAGCGCGCGACGCCGAGGTCGACCTGCGGTTTGTCATGGACGCGCCGTCGACCTACTTCGCTGCGCCGTTGGGCAAGCACGGAGCGCACCGCGATCCGGAGGCGCCACACCTCGATTCGGCCCTGCAGGCGCGGGCCCAGGCGCTCTGGCCAGCGCTTGGCCTGAGCACCAAACAGGACCGGCGCGAGCAACTCCTGGCGCTTGCGGAGTGGTTTCGAAGCTTTGCGCCCGGCCAGCCGCCGGAAGCCGGGCGCGATGCCCTCGCCGATCTGGTGCTGAGCAAGAAGGGCGTGTGCCGCCATCGCGCGCTGGGGTTTGTGATTATTGCACATTCGCTTGGTATTCCAACCCATTACGTGATGAATGACGCCCACGCGTTTGTCGAAGTCTGGGCGCCGCTGGCGGATGGTCGCGACGCCTGGCAGCGGCTGGATCTGGGCGGCGGCGCGGAGTCGCTGGACGTGACAGCGGCGGAGAACAAGCGGATGCACGTGCCGGAACAGCGCGATCCGTTCCCGCGGCCGCCGGGCTACGGCGAGGACGCGACTGACGTGCGAGTGGATGGACAGCCGCTGGGCCACGGTCTGGCGGGCGCCAAGCAGGTCACGGGGCTGGCGCAGATGTCCGGTGTGGCGACCGGCCAGACAGGGCCCCAGCTGCCGGGGGAAACCACGACGGGACCGACGCCGCCAGGCGCGACGGGTGTGGAGGCCGCCCGGCGCGCGTGGCTGCGCGAGCACGCCCAGCAATTCGCGGCACCGCTGCAGCCGCCGCGGCCAGGGCTCGTGCCGCCGACCACCGCACCCGACACGCGGCTGCCGACGCGAACGCTGCTGCGGCCCGCAGCGCCGATGGCGTGGGTCGGGGAAGCGCTCGAAATCACTGGACAGCTGTTGACCAAGCCGGCCAAGGCCGATCATCTGCAGGTCGAGATCTGGCTCATCGATCCGCGCAAACCGCTGGCAGGACGCCTGCTCGGCGTCGCGATTGCTGGCGCGGACGGCACGTTCAGCGCGCGGGTCGCACTGCCGGCAGAGGCTGACTTGACCGCGTACGACGTCGTCGGACGGTTTGCCGGCACGAGTACGCTGCAACCGTCTGACTCTGCAGAGGATTAGCGGCAATAGCCGCGGATTTTCGCCACGCTTCCCGAGCCGTGGCATGCTGGGACGATGATGGACGACTTCTGTTTGCAACCCAACACGTGGATCGACGTCGACAGCGGCGCTTTAACGCACAATATCAGCGTGTTGCGCATTGCCAGCCGGCGCGCCGGAGGGGATCCAATCCTGTGCGTCATGGTCAAAGGCAACGCATACGGCCACGGCTTGGTTCCCACCGCGCGCGTGCTGTTGGCCGCGGGCGTGCACTGGCTGGCCGTCCACGACATCTTCGAGGTCCAGACGCTGCGCGAAGCAGGGCTGACGGCACCGATCTACGTGGTGGGCTACCTGTCGCCTGCGCAGGCGCGCGCGGCCGTGCGGCTCGATGCGCGATTTGTCCTGTATGATGGTGCGGTGCTGGCCGCGGCGGCGGACGAGGCGCTGCGACTGGGCCAAGTGGCACGCGTCCACGTGAAGATCGAGACCGGCAACAACCGCCAAGGCCTGCGGCATGACGCGGCGCTGACGCTGTGCCAGCGCGTCGCGCGAACGCCCGGCGCCGTGCTCGAAGGCCTCGCGACGCATTTTGCCGACATCGAGGACACGACGGACCATCGGTTTGCCAACAGCCAGCTGGAGCGGTTTCGCCACACGGTGGACGCGATCCACGCGGAGCTGGGCCTGACCGAAAGGCTGCTCGTGCACGCGTCCAACTCGGCGGCGCTGCTGCTGTGGCCGGACGTAGTGGGTCGCATGGCGCGGTTTGGCATCGCGGCGTATGGCCTGTGGCCGTCCAAGGAGACGTGGCTGTCGGTGTGTCAGCTGGGGCAAAAGCCGGTCGAGCTGCGGCCGGCGCTGACCTGGAAGACGGTGATCGCCCAGATTCACGAAGTGCCGCCGGGCGAATATGTCGGCTACGGGCGCACATGGCGCGCGGTCCGGCCAACGCGGGTGGCCGTGCTGCCGATCGGCTACTACGACGGCTACGACCGCGGGCTCTCCAACCTGGCCAAGGTGCTGATCGGCGGCGTGCGCGCGCCCGTGATCGGCCGCGTCGCGATGAACATGACGATGGTCGACGTGACAGACAACGCCGCCGCGGAAGTCGGTCGCGAGGTGGTCCTGCTCGGGGAACAACGCACGCCCGATGGCAGCGACGGCGACCACGTCAGCGCCGACGAGATGGCCGCGTGGCTCGGCACGATCCACTACGAAGTCGTCACGCGCATCGCCGAGCGCATCGAACGCCGCGTGGTCGGCTGATGGCGCTGGCGCTTTTTGACATGGACGGCACGCTGATCGACGGCAACACGACCGCCGATTACGTCAAAAGCCGGTGGGAACGCGGGCTCCTGCGCACACGCGACGCGCTGGCCGCCTGGGTCGTGTACAGTCGGTACCGGCTGGGCGCGGTCGACATGGTGACGCTGTTGCACGAAGCCGCGCGGGAAGTGAAAGGTCAGACAGAACAGTCACTTGTCGACGAGTATCGGATCATTTATGAAGAGCGCGTTCGCCAGCGAATCTGCCCGCGGATGCGAGAAAGAGTCGGCATCCACCGGCAGAACGGCGACAGGATGGCGATCGTGACGGCGTCGACGCCGTACATTGCCCGGCATCTCGCGGCGGAACTGGAGATCGACGTGGTGCTGGCGACCGAACTTGAGGTCATCGACGGGTCGTTTACGGGGCGGCTGTCCGGCGATCCGTGTTTTGGCCGGTTCAAGATCGACGCGGTCGAACGGCTCCTCCAAGCGGAACGTTTCGCCTTGAAAGACGCGTATTTCTATAGCGATAGCGACTCGGACGCGCCGCTGTTGGCACACGTCGGCAAGCCGGTGGTCGTGCGACCGGACCCGCGGCTGCGCTGGCGCGCGTGGCGCAATCAGTGGCCCAAGCTCTGAGCGCGGCCGGGCGGCCACGTCCCTCCGCCCCGCACCTCCCCCAAGGCAACGGCTCGCCGGGCAGTCCAGTGGTCGTCGAACCAAGGCAAAAAACACGAAGGCCCCGGAGTTTCGTCCGAGGCCCTCGCACTTTCAACTAACGGCTAACCGTCCGCAAACGCTACCGAATCATTCGGTCTCTTGATCGCGGAAGATGGCGCCGGTGCCGACCTGGTCGCACTCAG
>CAIYWC010000190.1 GCA_903929795.1 uncultured Myxococcales bacterium
CCGCGGCCCGGAGCGGTTTCTTCCCCAAGCTTGTCCGGCCCTTGCCGGCTGCCCGCATCCGGCCCAAACTGCCACAACCACCCTCCGAGGCGCGACCGATGCCGCCAGACCCGATGCACGCCCTCCTGACTGCCGCCGCGGACGCGATCCTGCCGCCCGCCAACGAGTCGCTGGGCGATCCGCTGCCCGGCGCGGCGGAGCTCGACGTCGCGACGCGCGTGCTCGCGCTGATTCGCCGCCTGCCGCCTGTGCACCAGCGCCTGCTGCGCGCGGGGCTCTGGCTGCTGGAACACCTGCCCTGGCTTGCGCTGCAGCCGCGGTTCTCGCGCCTGGATCGGCCGGCTCGCGCGCGGTGGCTGCACCGGCTGGAGGCGTTCTCGCCGCTCTCGGCGCGCGCGCTGCTGCCGCTGAAAATGCTGACGATGGGCGCGTACCTGGAGACGCCGCGCGTGGCCGCCCTGCTGGGCATGGAGAACGGTCAAAAAGTGCCGCTGGCCCAAGCGCTTGCGCCGATTCAGCCGCTGCCGGTGCAGCGCCCGGAGGATCTGCCGCCAGACGTGCGCGCGGAGTTTGACGTGGTGATTGTCGGTTCGGGTGCGGGCGCGGCGCCGCTGGCGCGGACGCTGGCGCAAGCGGGCTGGTCGGTGGCGCTGATCGAGGAAGGCGACGCCCACACGCGCGAAGAATTCCGCGCGCCGCCGTTGGACCGGATGCCGCTGCTCTACCGCGACGCGGGCGCGACCGTGACGCTGGGCCGGCCGACCGTGCTGCTGCCGATTGGCCGCGCGGTGGGCGGGACAACGGTGGTCAATTCCGGCACTTGCCTGCGGACGCCGGAGCGGATCGTGGCCGGCTGGCAGGATGCGTTCGGCAGCGGGCTGTCGCCCGAGGCGCTGGCGCGGCACTATCCCGACGTCGAGGCGACGCTGGGCGTGGCGCCGGCTTCCTGGTCGGTGATGGGCGGCAACGCGGAGACGATCCGCCGCGGCGTCGAGGCGCTGGGCTTGTCCGGGCGGCCGCTGCCGCGCAACGCGCCGGATTGCCACGGCGCGGGCCAGTGCGCGGCGGGCTGTCCACTGGACGCCAAGCGCGGCGTGCACTTGAACTACCTGCCGCAAGCGGTGGCCGCCGGTGCGACGATTTTCGCCCGCGCGCGCGCGGATGCGGTCGTGCGCGAAGGCTCGCGCGCCGTGGGCGTGCGCGGTCGGTTCCGGGCCAAGGATGGCGGGCTGACCGGCCAGTTTGAGCTGCGGGCGCGGCGCGGCGTTGTCGTGGCGGCCGGTGCAATCGGCACGCCGGGCTTGCTGCGCGCGTCGGGGCTGCGGTCGCCGCATTTGGGCCAGCACCTGCGCATCCATCCAGCGACCGGTGTGACGGGGCGTTTTCCCCATGAAATCCGCGCGTGGCGCGGCGTGCTGCAGAGCTACCTCATCGAGACGCTGGCGGACGACGGCGTGCTGTTCGAGGCCACGTTTCCACCGCCGAGCCTGGGCTACGCGGAAGCGGGGATGACGCTGGACGGTCCGGGGCGCAAACAGCTGCTGGGCCACTTCAGCCAACTGGCGACGCTGGGCTTGCTGGTGTCGGACACGTCCGAGGGCCGCGTGGTGGAGCTGGGCGGCGCGCGCTCGCCGCTGCTGTTCTACAACCTGAACGACGCAGATCGCCGCAAGACGCTGCGCGGCATGAAGCTGGCGGCCGAGATCCTGCTCGCCGCCGGTGCGACCGAGGTCGTGCCGATGATCGAAGGCGTCGGCGTGCTGCGCAACCGCTCGGAAATCGAAGCATGTTTCGCCCGCGACTGGCCGGCGTCGCGGCTGCAGCTGTCGGCATACCATCCGATGGGCACGGCGCGCATCGGCCAGCCCGGCCAAGGCGCCGTCGACGGCTGGGGCGCGGTGCACGGCGCGGATCGCCTCGTTGTCTGCGATGCCTGCGTGTTTCCCACGTCGCTGACCGTCAACCCGCAGGTCACCATCATGGCTTTTGCCCAGCGTGCGGCGGCGCGCATCCTGGAGACCTGGTGATGCCGTACGACAGCTTTCTCCTCGATCCGATTCTGCTTTTCCTCACCGGCTGGTGCGTCAGCTGGCTGCTTGCGCGGCGCCCTGCCCGCTTTCGGCCCGCGGTGATGCAAGGCACCGTCGCCGTGACGCTGGTGGTCTACTGGGGCACGTCCGTGTCGCTGTATTTCGACCTGCCGTGGACGCGCTGGCTCTGGGAGCTGTGCGGCGCGCAGACCGGCCGCGACTGGATGCTGAATTCCGGGCTGTTTCACTTCGAGTTCCGCCACCCGGGCTGGCTGACACACCTGATTTCGTTCCTGATTTTCCTGACCTACCCGCTGTGGATCCTGGCCGGGCTGGCGAGCGGCATGCCGCGGCTGCGGACGGGGCTGGAGCTGGGCGCGCGGCGCTGGCGCGGGCAAAAGCCGCGGCAGGAAGTCTGGTATGGCACAGCGACGGATCCGCGGACGGGCGACGCGCTGTGGCTGCACGCGGAGACGGTGGCGCCGCCGCACGACGCGCCGTACGCGCACGGCTGGGCGGCGTTCTTCCCGGCACACGGCGAGCCGGTGCTGTCGCGCTTTGGCCCGGCGCCGGTGCAACAGCCCGAGGCGCGCTGGTTCGCGGCGGATGCGACCACGCTCACGCCGGACGCGTGGCAGGGCCAGACGTCGCGGATCACGTGGAATCTGCAGCAAAATCTCCTGACACCGCCGCTGCTGCCGTTTGCGCGCTGGCTGTGGGAGATGGAGGCGCTGCCGGGCGCGATGGTCGTGCTGGACCCGCAGGCGCGCTGGTCGGGCCAGCTGACGGTGGACGGCGCGGTGCTGGATTTTGCCGGACCGGTCGGGCTGGCGCGCATCTACGGCCATGGCAGCGCGGCGCGGTGGGCGTGGCTGCACGCGGACTTGGGCGACGGGGCGGTGCTGGAAGTCGTGGCGGCGGTGTCCACGCGCCCGGGGCTGACGCGGCTGCGGCCGGCGCCCTTTGTGCGGCTGCGGTGGCAAGGTCAGGATTGGCCGCGTTTTCCGCTGCTTGCGGCGCTGACCGCGTTTCGCTGCGAGCCGACGCTGCCGGGCTGGACGTTGGAGGGCCAGGTCGGCAACCGGCGCCTACGCGTGGCGGTCGC
Organism: uncultured Myxococcales bacterium; assembly: GCA_903929795.1. Taxonomy (GTDB): domain Bacteria; phylum Myxococcota_A; class UBA9042; order UBA9042; family UBA9042; genus CAIYBN01. Next base: position 3,136 of record CAIYWC010000190.1, read on the forward strand.
GCTGCCGCCGGAGCGCTGCGTAGCGGTGGCGTATCGCGATCCGGATGGCCAAACGGCGACGTGCACGCACAGCGCGCGCGCGGATGCGACCGTCGTGCTGGAGCTGCGGCAAGGCGGCGCGTGGACGGTCGCGCAGCGCTGGGACCTGGCGGCGACGGCGCACGCGGAGGTTGGGCTGCGGCCATGACAATTCCTCACGCAATCGCCGGTCCAGCGCGTTTTCCTGCGCCAGAATGCCGTGTAAACTGACCGGCACACGGCGCTGCTCGCCCGTCCGGAGCCCGCTCGCCATGACCACCCTCCCCGCGCTCAGCAAGGACGGCAGCGTCCATGTCACCGACGAGGTCTGGAACACGCGCATCTCCAGCCTCGGCGCCGTCCTGACCGTCTGCGGCGTCAGCTTTTTGCTCTGGCGTTCCGCCGCGATGGCCAGCCCCGTGCGCGTCTGGAGCTTTCTCATCTACGGCCTCGGCACGCTCAGCGTGTTCGTGACAAGCGCGCTGCACCACGGCTTTCACGGCACGCCGCGCCAGGATTTTCTGCTGCGCCAGGCCGATTACCTCGCGATTTTTTTGATGATTGCCGGCACGTTCACGCCTTTTTGCCTGGTGCTGGTGCCGGGACCGCTGAGCACGGGCGTGCTTGTGTTTGTCTGGCTGCTGGCGGCGGCGGGCATCGCGTCCAAGGCGCTGTATCCGGCGCTGCCCAAGTGGGCGACGCTGGCGATGACAATCGGCATGGGCTGGGTCGCCGTCGTGCTTGTTCCGCAGGTGTATGGCGCGCTGCGCCTGGCCGGGCTTGTCAGCGTCGCGGTGGGCGGCGCGTTCTTCACCGTCGGCGGGCTGATCTTCGGGCTGGAGAAGCCCAATCCGCTGCCGGGACGCTTTGGCTTTCATGAAATTTGGCACTGCTTTGTCGTCGCCGGCGCGAGCTGTCACTTCGCCACGATGTGCATGTGCCTGTGACGCTGACCGGGAGGTCACTTCCGCCATGAAATCGAACCCTTTCAGCTGCGCATGGCTCTGCGTCTTTGCGCTTGCCGGCTGCCACAGCGACGCGAGCAGCCCGGCCAAGTCCGCCGCCCAGCGCCCGCTGCCGCTGCCGGAATTCGTCTTTGGTTCCGCCGCGACCGACATCGGCCAAGCGGCGATGGTGACGTGCGCGCAGATTGGCTACCGCTGGATCCGCGTGCCGATTCGCTGGCAGATGCTGGAGCCGACGGTGACGGCGCTGCCGACGCTGACGCGCGCCCAGCTCGCGGCGAACCCGGCGCTGGTCGACGAGCTGACGGCGCGAGCGGACTGGTCGGTGCCGGACGCGACGCTGGCGGCGGCGTCCAAGCTCGGGCTGCACGTCATCGGTTTTGTCGGCGCCTCGTCGCCGCCGACGCTGGATGGCGCGCCGCTGGATCCGGCCAAGCTGGGCACCGAGTCCTACATCGCCGAGCAGGCGCTGGCGACGCGCGCGATCGTGCGCAGGTACGGCCGCGCGCGCGTGGGCACGCCCGCGGACGTGGCGACCATCGAGGTCTGGCAGACCGAAAATGAGCTGAACATCGCGCCGGCGGCGTCGCTCATCGGCTGGCGGACGCCGGCGGGGCTGGCGGCGTTTACGAGCTCGCCGTGGGCCGATTTCCAGTTCCAGACCGCGCTGCTGACCGGGCTGCGCGACGCCGTCCTGGCCGAGGACGCGGACGCGGTGACGGAAATCAACATCAACACGGACATGAACGACGCGTTCAACACGCAGTTTGGCCGGCCGGGCTGGGAGGACGTGGTCGTCGCGTGGCGCGATTTGGCGGACGTCATCGGTTTTGACACCTACCCGAATTATTACGTGGCGCAGCCCGCCGATGGCACCATCGTCGGCCAGCGCGCCAAGCGGTTTCTGCAGCTTGTGCATCCGGGCCAGCAGGTCATGGTCGTGGAGACGGGCTATCCCAATGGCCCCGCGGCGCGCGGCTTTTCCGCGGCCAGCCAGCAGCAATTCCTCCAGCAAGCGTGGACGTCGTGCCGGGACGCGGGTGTCTCGGGCTTCATGCCGTTCGCGATCGCCGATGGCAGCGGTCCCGACCCGGTGTTTACGCCGGACGACCAGACGCGGCTGGATGCGCTGGGCGCGGCGCTGCAGGACGGCGATTTCGTCGCGTTGGCGGCGCTCTACACCAACGAGAGCGACTGGATGCAGAACCGGATGGCGGCGCTGACCGGCGCGGTGGAGGCGCGCTGGGGGCTGTACGGGCCAAACGGCGAGGGGTTGCCGGCGCTCGCGGTCGTCCAAGGGATTGCCGCGGAGACGGCTGGGCGGTAAAACGCCGCAGCGGCCGCAGCGGACGCACGGGCGGCCATGATTGCAATCGTTGACTATGGCGCCGGCAATGTCGCTTCCGTGCACAAGGCGCTCGCGCATCTGGGCCGCGCCAGCGTGCTGAGCGCCGACCCGGCAGTCCTGCGCAGCGCCGACCTCGTCGTTTTTCCCGGCCAGGGCCACTTTGGCCAAGCCATGGCGCGGCTGACATCGACCGGGCTGGACGACGTGCTGCGCGAGGTGATCGCCAGCGGCAAGCCGTTTGTCGGCATCTGCTTGGGCCTGCAGCTGCTGTTTGACGCCAGCGACGAGGCGCCGGGCGTGCCTGGGCTGGGCGTGCTGCGCGGCCGCTGCGTGGCGTTCCAGGCGCCGCTGAAAGTGCCGCAGATCGGCTGGAACCAGGTGCAGCGCGTGCGCCCGGGCTCGGCGTTGGATGCGGTGCCGGACGGCCAGTTCTTCTACTTCGTGCACACCTACCATGCGGTGGCCGATGACGCGCAAGATGTCGTCGCGACTGCCGATTATGGCGCGCCGTTCACCGCGGCGGTGCAGCGCGGCAACGTGTTCGCCGCGCAGTTTCACCCGGAAAAGTCCGGCGAGGTCGGCCTGCAGCTGCTCCGGGCGGCGACGGCGGCCGCATGCTGACCCGCCGCGTCATCCCATGCCTGGACATCGAGAACGGGCGCGTCGTCAAGGGCGTGAATTTCCTCGGACTTCGCGACGCCGGCGATCCCGTCGAGCTCGCCGCCCGCTACGACCGCGAAGGCGCCGACGAGCTGACGTTCCTCGACATCCGCGCCAGCGACCAAGGCCGCGCCACGCTTCTGGATTTGGTCAACCGCGTCTCGCGCGAGCTCTTCATCCCGTTCACCGTCGGCGGCGGCATGCGCACGCTGGACGACATGCGCCAGGTGCTGCTGGCCGGCGCGGACAAGGTGTCGATCGGCACAGCTGCGACCAACAAACCCCAGCTTGTAGCCGATGCCGCGAATGAATTTGGCAACCAATGCATTGTCGTTTCACTCGATGTCCGCAGAATCGCTGGCCGTTATGAGCTGACCAGCCACGGCGGACGCTTGCCCACCGGCATCGACGCGCTGGAATTCGCCAAGCTTGTCGCTGGCTTGGGCGCGGGCGAGCTGCTCGTCAACGACATGGACGCGGACGGCACCGAGCGCGGCTTTGGCAACGAACTCAACCGCGCGATTGCCCGCAGCGTGCGCATCCCGCTCATCGCGTCGGGCGGCGCCGGCCAAATCAGCGACTTCGCCGACGCGGTGCTCGACGGCGAGGTCGACGCAGTCCTCGCCGCCAGCGTGTTCCATTTCGGCAAGTTCACGATCGGCCAGGTCAAGGACGCGATGGCGGCGCGCGGCATCCCGGTCCGCCGCGTTTGACTCCGCGGGCGCGGCGCGGCAAAGTCCGCGACATGACACACGCTCACCGCTTCGCCGTTCTCGTTCTGGCTGTTTTCACGGCGTGCGCCGCGCATATCGACGAGCCGTGGTTTGATGCGGACGGCCTGCGCCAGGCCGCCAAGCTGCAGCATCCAGAAGGCGCCAAGCGCGTGGAACTGGACGTTCACGAGCGGCTGTGGGTGAGCGACGCCGGCAACGTGCGGCGCTGGCGTCGATTTACGCACAGGGCCACGCTTGTCCTCGAGCCGCAGCCCGACGGCAAGTGGTCGAGGGCCGTCACCTCGCCCACGCTGTTGCGCACCGACGATCGCGTGCGGGCGCTGCTGCCCGACGGCACGGCGCGCGAGCTGCCGGTGAGCGAAGGGATGGCCAGCGGCGCGGTCTGGGGTCACAAGGACTGGACGTACACCTGGACGCTGGAGCAGTTGCCGCCGGGCACGATCATGGAGGTGATCGAGGGTTCCGGCGCCGATCACACGACGACGAACTTTTCCGGACAGCTGACCGAACGCGCGCCGATCCAGCACCGGCGCCAGGAGATCTGGGTCGAGAAGTCGCTGAGCAGCACGCTGACGGCGTACAACGCGGCGCTGGCCATCGCGACGGAGCCATCGGACGACGGCTACGTGCATTTCGCCATCGAGGCCACGGCGCTGGCGGGCGACGCGGAGGAGGACTGGCCGCTTGGCGCCCAGCTGCGCGAGCCGTCCTGGCTGCTGCGGCTGACGGCCCGGCTGGCCAACCGCGAAATCCTGCTCGCCGCGCACGATTGGGACCGGATGCTGCCGGCGTGGAACCCGGCGTTTGCGCGCCCGGATCCGCCGGTTCTGGCGGTCGACCCGACGCCGGTGGACGCGCAGAAGCCGCTGATTCCCCAGCTTTTTGCCCACGTGCGCGACGGCTGGCACACGAGCGGTTTTGAGCTGGCGGACAAGACGCCGCCGGAGCTGCTCGTCCAGACCGACCGCGCGACGGCGGCGCAGAAGGCGGCGATCCTCCACGCCCGGCTGACAGCGGCGGGAATTCCAGTGCAGTGGGCAGGGACCACGCGGTTTGGCACAACGCGTTTTGAGCCGACGCAGCCGAGTAGCTTCGCGCTGAACCACTTGATTTTGTACGTGCCAGAGACCAATGGCCCGGGCCAGTGGCTCGATCCGGCGTGCGAGATGTGCGAGGCCGGCGAGCTGCCGTACTGGCTGGCGGGCGCGCACGCGGTGACGGCCGTGGCGGATCCGCTGAACCCCGGCGCGGTGCGGACGCAGATCCTGCCGGTGACGGGCAAGCTGCGGCTGGATGGGCTGTCGCAGGATCGGACGGCGGTGCGCATCGACGCGGACGGGCTGGCGCACGCGGCGCTGCGGCGCGAACTGACCGGTGCGGCAGCGCTTTTTGACCTGCACCAGAAGCCGCCGGCGACGGCGACGGAGCGCGACAAGAACGCCAAGGACCACGCGCGCGACATGCACGAGCGCGCGGAACTGGACCAGCCGACCGAGCTGCGCTGCGATGCGCCCGCGGCCAAGTGCGCGCGCGACATGGTGTTTCACGTGGAAAAATACGCGACGGTCACGGCCGACCGCCTGGTGGTGCCGATGCGGCTGCTGGGCGGCCTGCTCGACAAGCTGTTCCAGAAAGACGCACCGCGCCACGGTCCAGTGCTGATCGAACGGCCATGGAACCACCGGCAAACACTAGCGATTCAGCTGCCGCCGGGCTACGCGCTGGCCGAGCCGCCCGCCGACGTGGACGTGCAGGAAGGGCCGTTTCGCGCGACGTGCCACGCGGGCAAAGACGGCGACGCGTGGACCTGGACGCGCGAAATCGCGCTCCCGCAGCAGATCGTGCCGGTGGCGCAGTTTGCCGGGCTGCGCAAGGTCGTGCGGGCGTTTGCCGCGTGCCGGGAAGCGATCGCGGTGGCGCATAAAGTGCCCTAGTTGCAGGTCAAGCTGGCGTCGGCCCAGTCGGCAAAGTCATTGTCTTCACTGTCGTTTCCGGACGTGGTGACCAGTTTGAGAAACGTGACGCCGGTGAGGTCGACGTCGACCGATTTGGCGCCGTCCGCGCCGGTGACGACGCCGCTGCTGAAGACGCGCTTGCCGTCGGCCCAGACCTCGAAGCCGACGGAGCCTTTGCCGCCGCCGATCTGGTCGATGCCGATCGAGGCGCGAAACGCGGTGCAGCGGCCGCTGACGGCGACCAACGCGACGGAGCCGCTGTACGCGCCGAGGCCGTGGCTGAACGCCGTGCCTGCGATGGTCAGCGGTGTACCGCCAAAGGCGGTGTCGCATGCGATTTCACCTTGGGAATTCGCGGCATACGACCATTTCAACGCCGACACAGCAGTCTGCCCGCTCGGCAGCGTGGCCTCGGCGCCCGCCAGCCGGAACATCCGCGACGCGTGCGGCGCCAGCACCAGTGGGCCCAGCTTGTCCAGCGCGCCGATGTCGCTTTTCGCCCAGAGATCGCGCACTTGCACGACGCCCGGCGCCAGAGCGAAGTCGACGGTCGTCAGGTCCGCCGTCGCCGTCACATCGCCGGGATTGAAGACGACGACCGCGCGCCAGCCCGGCTGGGCCAGCGGCTTGGACCAGATTTCAGGAGCAGTATCGGTAGCTTCCGCGATCCGCAGCCCTTGCAGGCCCAGCGCGTCCTGGTCGACTGCGATGACCTCCGGGTTGGTGAGCAGCTCGCGCGTTGCGGCGTCCATCGTGCGGAGGTCGCAGCCGGCAATCAGCGGCGCGGACAGGATCGCCCACAGCGCCATGTGCGAGCGGTATTCGTCCAGCGTCATCTTGCCGTTGCCAACCTCCAGCATGTCCGGGTCGTTCCAGTGGCCCGGACCGGCGTACGCGGCGTGCTGTGCGGCGACGTTGGTGTTGAGCACCATGCTGAAGTAGCTGTCGCTGATATCCCCGGAAGTACGCCACAATTGCCCCGCGCCGGCGCCCCAAATCCACGGCAACTGCTCGCCCCAGTTGCACAAGCTGAGCACGAGTCTGTGGCTGGCCTGGGCGATGCCGTCGTGGAACAGGCCGTATTGCGTGCGGGCGTCGTAGCCGTTGGTGCCGCACCAGTCGACCTTGACGTAGTCGACGCCCCAGCTGGCGTAGGTGGCCATGTCCTGAAATTCATGGTCTTTGCTGCCCGGACGCAGGGCGCACGTCAGCGGCCCGGCGCAAGTGTAGACGCCGAATTCCAGGCCCTTGGCGTGGATATCGCTCGCCAACTTGGCGATACCGCTGGCGAACTTGACCGGATCGGCAATGATTGTGCCGTCGGCAGCGCGGTCGGTCTGCCAGCAATCGTCCAGATTGATGAACCGATAGCCGGCGGCCTGCATGCCGCTGCTGACGAGCGCGTCCGCGGTGGCGCGGGCCAGGGTTTCGTCGATGTTGCACTGGAAGCGGTTCCAGGAATTCCAGCCCATCGGCGGCGTGGCGGCAAGCGTCGTGCAGTCGCAGTCGGCGGCGCAGTTGGCGCAAACCTCGCCGTGGCTGCAGACGCCGTCGCCACAGCGGGCGGGGCAATCGGCGGCGCAACTCCAGGAGTTTTCGCTGGTGGCGCACGCGCCGTCGCCGCAGACGGGCGCGTTGACGGCGGGGCTGGGCGCGCACGCGGTCGCGATGCACAGGACGGCGAGTCGGCTGAAACGGCGCATGATTCCCTCGCGTGGGCGCCACACGGGCGCGCGGGTGGACAGCTAGCACGCCGCGCATGCGGGCGCAACGCGTGGGCGTCTGCGCGCGCGGGACGTCCTGCGACAATCCTGTGACGCCAGTTGTTGCCACAGGAAGCAACCGGCTGAATTATCTGAGAAACCGCAGCTTGACGCCCACGGCCGGCGGGTTCACACTGCGCGGGCGCAGCGGCCGGTCGGCCTTTCGCGCGCGGCATTTTGCCCGACCCATCTTGGAGCCCGCTATGTCCACCCGCCTCCTTCTGCTCATCGCCGCGCTCGGCGCCACTGCCTGTTCCACCACGGCTGGCGGCGGCGGTGGTGGCGTCGCCTACATCGCGGGCGCTGCGTGCGCCTCGACGCTGCTGACCGACCAGTGCGGCGCGTCCGGAACGCAAGCCGCCGTCGTGCATTGCACCAACGCCGTTTGGGTCGCCGTCAACACCTGCGCATCCGGGCAAGTGTGCACGGTCAAGGCCGGCGTACCGGGCTGTGCCGGGACCGCCAGCAGCTCGGATACGGTCTCGTCCAGCGGCGACGGCTTGATCTTTGATGCCAAGACGACGCCCACCGACATCGATCAGGGCGGCACCGACGCGATCGTCGCGGACATTCCGATCGCGGTCGACATCGTCAAGCCGGTCGACGTGATCAAACCCAAGGACGTCCAGCCATTGGACACCGGCCCGACCGGCGCAACCTGGGGCACCTGCGCGCTCAGCGACACCGCGTGCACCCAAGCCTGCATCCAGAGCTCCTGCACCGGCCCCGGCCAAGCGTGCGCCAACAACGCCGACTGCGCGGCTTACCAGACCTGCCAGCAGGGCTGCAGCGCGACGCCGATCCAGATGCCGGTCCAGAGCGGCACGCCGGTCCCGCAAAATGCCGGCGAATCCCAGGTCGACTACTGCTACCGCGTGTGCGGCCTCCAGGCCACCGGCCCGGCGCTCGCGTTGGATCAGGCGTACCTGACCTGCGTCATCGGCGACTGCATCGATTGTTCGCAATCCGCGTCCGGCGGCATCACGCAGGCGCAGTGCCAAGCCTCCTGTGGTCAGGAATACTACTGCAGCGCCAGCTTGAACGCGTGCCTGGGCGACTCGAATTGCCTCGCCGCTTTCGGCTGCCTGCTCCAGTGCGCGCAAGGCGACACGACCTGCGAGAACAACTGCATCAACAACGCCGCGGGCAACGGCGCGACGCTTTTTGGCACGTTCAACGACTGTGCCAACACGAACGCGACGACCTGCACCGCGCCGTAAGCCAGTTCAAGCTGGCCGCAGCGCCCGTTCGGCCATCGGCAAGTCGTGGATTATCTGGACGACGGTGCCGTCCGGATCGCGGAAATACAGGCTACGCGCGCCGTCGCGGTGCGTTCTGGGCGGCGCGACGATCGCCACCGCGTGCGCGTTCAGGCGGTCGAACCAGGCGTCCACGTCTGCGGCGCGCGCCACGGCAAAGCCCATGTGATCCAGCCGTTGCGCGCCTTCCGGCTCGGCATTTGCGCGGTGAATCGCCAGGTTGTCCAGGCCTTCCGTCGTCAGGTACACGTTGTTGTCGTCCGGCTGCCATTGGACCGTCATCCCCATGACCCGCACATAGAATTCCGCCGTCCGCTGCGGATCCGCGACATTCAGCGCCACGTGGCGCAGGCCCAAAGTTCGCATCGCCGGCCTCCGGACGCTTTCAAGCAGCGCCGCACGCGGGTATCGTACACGCCCCGCGCGGCGCGGCGGCATGGTTTGGCGATGATCATCCCCAGTATCGACCTGTTGGGCGGCAAGGCCGTGCAGCTGCGGCGCGGCAATCCGGACGATTGCGCGGTGACGGTGGACGATCCGGTGGGACTCGCCCAGGATTTTGCCCGCTATGGCGAAGTCGCGGTCATCGATTTGGACGCAGCGCTGGGCCGCGGCGACAACCTGGCGGTCATCGAGCGGATCACGGCGAAGGTCGAGGCGCGGGTGGGCGGCGGCATCCGCGATCACGCGCGCGCGGACCGGCTGCTGCGGGCGGGCGCGAAAAAGCTGATCCTCGGCACAGCTGCGACGCCGGAATTCCTCGGGCGGTATCTGCCGGAGCAGCTGATCGTCGCGCTGGATGCCAAAAAAGGCCAAGTTGTGACGCAAGGTTGGACGCACGCGACCGCCGAGACGCCGATCGCTCGGGCACGGGCGCTGGAGGCATATTGCAGCGAGTTCCTGTACACGATTGTCGACCGGGAAGGGATGCTGGGCGGCACGGATCTGGAGGCAGTTCAAGCGGTTGTGCACGCGACGACGAATCACGTGGTCGCGGCGGGCGGGATCACGACGCTGGCCGAAGTGCAGGCGCTGGACAAGATGGGCGCGTCCTGTCAGCTCGGGATGGCGATCTACACGGGCCGGCTGGATCTGGCGCAGACCTACTGCGGGCTGCTGGACTGGGACAAGGTCAACGGCCTGATCCCGGTGGTCGTGCAGGAGACGACCGGTCAGGTGCTGATGTTCGCTTATGCCAATCAAGACGCGGTGTTGCAGACACTGCGCACCGGTCAGGGGACGTTTTGGTCGCGCAGCCGCGAGCAGCTGTGGCGCAAGGGCGACACGTCCGGGCATACGCAAAAAGTCCTTGAAGTCCGATGGGATTGCGATCGCGACTGCCTGCTCTACCGGGTCGAGCAGACTGGCCGGGCGTGCCACCTGCCGCAGCACGCCTGTTTTGGCGACGCGACGTTCAACCTCGCGCATCTGGAACAGATTTTGCATGAGCGGCGCGCGACCGCGGAGCCGGGCTCGTACACGGCCAAGCTGTTTGCGGATCCGGCGCTGCTGAACGCCAAGATTTTGGAAGAAGCTGAGGAATTGACGCAAGCCGAGACCGACCGCGACGTGGTGTGGGAGGCGGCGGACGTGATCTTCTTTGCGCTGACCAAGCTCGCCGCGCGCGGGCTGACGCTGGCGCAGGTGGAAAAGGAGCTGCGCGGGCGCCATGGCCGGCGGCGGGCGTGAAACACGCGCTGGCCGAAGTTCAAGCCCAAGCCTTCGTCAGCCGCGGCGTGCCTCCAGCGGAACTCACTCGCGGTTCAGTCCGAGATGCAACAGGCTTGGCCTGAATCTTCGCGTCGCACGCCGACCTGGGTGAAACTGGTGAAACGGGCTTGCAGGACGCGAACGTGCGTCCGACAATGAACGGCGCGCGCCCGCCGAGGTGCGCGGGAATGGCGTCATGAAGCAATCTCTTGCGGTCCTTTTGTGTGCAACTGCCTTTGGCGCCTTGGCTTGCAGTTCGTCCCCAACCACAAGCGGCCTGACGCTGCCCGACGCCAAGGGCGGCTTGCCCGACAGCCACACGTCCACCACGGGCGACGACGGCGCCTCTCTGGGCGACGGCACGGACCTGTCCGACGCCACCGGCGGCTCCGACATCGACTCCACGTTCAAGTGCACCACCGGCGCGATCGACTGCTTCAACCCGACGACCGCCAAAATCTGCGTCGATTCGGCTTGGCAGCTCAAGGAAACGTGCGCGGACGGCACGACTTGCCAGGCCGGCAACTGCGTGACCAACGCCAATTGCACGCCGAACACGCTCATCGGCTGCGACGGCTTCTCGACCGAAATCCACTGCTCCGCCGACGGGCTCTCGACTTTTCCCGTGCCCTGCCCGACCGGCGAGCTCTGCGCCGACGGCAAGTGCCAAACCGTTGTTTGCACACCCTATTCTCCTGAATGCACCGGCGCGCAAACGTACCACACGTGCAATCCCGACGGTCAGGCGTGGAGCGACACCGTCGACTGCAAGACCGGCGCGCAGTGCTTTGGCGGCAAGTGCCTGAGCTTGTGCGAGACGAACATCAAGATCTCGTCCAACGTCGGCTGCGAATACTGGTCGGTGGACCTGGACAACTATCCCGACCCGTTCGGCGGCGGCGGGCCAACGCCGGAAAACATCTCGCACAGCATCGTGATTTTCAACCCCGGTATCCTCGACGCGACGCTGACTTTCACGGTCGACGTGACCTGTGCCGACGGAACGCCGTGCAATCCCGCGGGCTTGTGCTCAGGCGGCAAGGCGTGCGAGACGCCCGCCGCCAAGCCGTACGACCTGATGATCGCCGACGCGACGGTCAAGGCCGGATTGACCAAGGAATTCAAGATGCCGGTCATGAACGCGTCCGGCACGTCCAAGCTGCCCAAGGGCATTCACGTCAAGAGCGACCAGCCGATCCTCGCCTGGCAGTTCAACCCGTTCAACGCCGCGGGCGCGTACTCGAATGACGGCTCGCTGCTGCTGCCGGAGAACGTGCTGGGCAAGAAATATTACCCGGTGTCGCGGCCGTCCGGCGTGCCGATCCCGATTGGCAACCTGCCGGCGCAATCGGGCTACGTCACGGTGGTCGCGGCGTGGCCGGGATCGACGACGGTGACGATCACGCCGTCGTGCAACATCAGCCCGACCAAGGCCGGAAGCACGCCGGTTCCGGCCATGCCCAAGGGCCTGCCGACCCAAGTTGTGCTCCAGCAATACGACGTGCTGAACCTACAGGCGGCCGCCGCATCGATCTCCATCGCCGGCGCCGTGAGCAACGACATGACCGGCACGTTCATCGACGCCAACCAGCCCGTCTCGGTCTTTGGCGGCCACCAGGAAGACGTCGAGAGCATTGACGGCGCGACCGACACCAGCAACGACTGCTGCGCGGAGCACATCGAGGAGCAGTTCATGCCGCTGGAGCAGTGGGGAACGGCGGTGAACTGCGTCAAGACCAAGCCGCGCGGCAATGAGCCGGACAAGTGGATCATCATCGCCGGCGACTACAACGTGGTGCTGACGACCAACCCGCCGATCGCCGGGCTGAACGGCGTGACGCTGGCCAAGCCGGGCGACCACGTGGAGGTGCAGACGCCGGAGAGCTTCAACCTGACGGCGACCGGCAAGATCCAGGCGACGCAGATCATCGTCGGCGGCCAGGCGACGCAGGACGGCATCGGCGATCCGTCGATGCAAATCGTACCGTCGCCCAAGCATTACCGCACGGATTACGGGATCTTGACGGCGCTGGGCTACACGGACAACTACGCGACCGTCGTGCGGCCGGCGGGCTTGGCAATCACGCTGGACGGCACGGCGATTCCGGACACATCGTTCACGCCTTTTGGCGATGGCACGTTCGAATTCGCCTACGTGGACTTCAAGACCGGCCCGCACAACTTCGTGTCGACCGGCAATTTTGGCCTGCAGGTCTACGGCTACGGCAACGCGACGGCGTACAGCTATCCGGGCGGCATGAACCTCGCGGGCGCGGCGTCGGCGACCTCGCCGTGATGGCAAATCATGAAAATCGTTGACCATCTGCCCATTGTCCGCGGCGCTCCGACGTCCGCGTCACCCGCTCGCGTGACCGCGATCCTGAACGACGTGCGCGACCGCGGCGATTCGGCCTTGCGCGACTGGAGCGAGCAGCTCGACCGTGGCGTGGCGCCCGCCTGGACGGTGCCGCAGGACGTCCTGGAGCGCGCCTGGCTGGACCTGCCGCAGGCGGACCAGGCCGCGATTGACCACGCCGCGCGCAACATCCGGACGTTTGCAGACGCGCAAAAACGCAGCCTGCAGCCCATGGAAATCGAGATCGAGCCGGGTGTCTTTGCCGGCCAGCGCATCGTGCCGGTGGATCGCGTGGCGTGCTACGTGCCCGGCGGGCGTTACCCGCTGCCGTCGACGCTGCTGATGACCGTGATTCCGGCGCTGGCGGCGGGTGTGCAGCACGTCGTCGTGTTGACGCCGCCCAAGCCCAACGCCTGGCCGGACCAGCACATCCTCGCGGCGGCGTTTCGGGCGGGCGTGACGGCGGTGCACCCCATCGGCGGCGCGCAAGGCATCGCCGCGGCGGCTTTTGGCACGGAGTCGATCGCGGCGGTGGACCTGATCGTCGGCCCAGGCAACGCGTGGGTCACCGAGGCGAAGCGGCAAGTTTATGGAATTGTTGGCATTGATTCGCTCGCCGGGCCGTCCGAGGTCATGGTCCTGTGCGATGCGACCTCGGATGCGGCGACGGTCGCGGCGGATCTGCTGGCCCAGGCCGAGCACGACCCCGACGCCGAGGCGATCGCGGTGACCGACGATGCGGCTTTTGCCCAGCAGCTGGTGGCGGAAGTGGCGCGGCAGCTGGCGATGCTGCCGACCCGCGACGTGGCGGAGGTGTCGATCGCGCGGCACGGGCGCATTGTGCTGGTGGCGGATCGCGCGGCGATGGCCGCAGTGGCGAATGAACGTGCGCCGGAACATTTGGAAATCGTGACGGAAGATCCCGAGGCACTGGCAGGACTCTGCACGAGCTTTGGCGGGCTGTTCATCGGTCACGACGCCGCGGAAGTGCTGGGCGACTATTGCACCGGGCCGAGCCACGTGCTGCCGACCGGTCGCGCAGGGCGCTACACTGGCGGGCTGTCGGCGCTGACGTTTCTCAAAGTGCTCTCGACCCAACACGCGCAACCCGGTGCGGCGAAAGGGCTCGCGCGCACGGCCGCGCACCTCGCGCGCGTGGAAGGTCTGGAGGCGCACGCGCGCGCCGCGGAGCACCGGACGTAACGGCTGCGTCAAGGCGAGCGCAAGTGCGCGCGGATGGTGACTGTGAAACACGTTTTGCCACTGATTCTAGGAACTTTTGCGCTGGCTGCGCCGTGCGTGGCGGACACATTCGCCGTCGATGCCGGACAAATCCGCACGCTGATTCCCGGTCAGGCGGCGATCGCACATGGCCGCATCGTCGTGCAAGACGGCAAGATCACGTGCATTGGCGGCCAGAGCGCCGGCGCTGTCAAGTCCTGCCCGCTGCCCGACGGCATCCGCCGCTACGACTTTGACCAAACCGGAATCGTCACGCCGGGCTTCATCGAAACGCTCGGGCGCATCGGCCAGGTGGAGGTCGACGCTGAGGACGGATCGCAAGACGGCATCGCGGCAAAAGACAGCAATCTCGCGCATGTGCGCGCGGTGGACGGCATTGCGATGGGCTCCCGTGCCATGCAGGCAGCGCGGCTGGCGGGCGTGACGACGGTGCTCGCGCGGCCGCTCGGCGGTGCGCTGGTGACGGGCCAAAGCGCGGCGTTCCACACGACCGGGCTGACGGTCGACGCCGCGCTTGTGCAGTCGCCGGTGGCGATTCACGTCAACCTCGGCGAGGACGCGCGTCAGGACATGCCGCTGGTCGGCGCGCGTTCCGGCCAGATGGCGGTGCTGCGGACGCTGCTGCAAAACGCCGCGCGTTTGGCGGACGCGGATCGCAAAAAGCCCAAGGATTCCGCGGAAAAAGAGGCGATCCAGCGCCTGCGCGACGATCCGGGCATCGCCGCGCTCGCGGACCTCGTGTGGCGCAAGAAGCTGCCGGTGGTCGTGCACGCGCACCGGTCGGACGAGATTGCCGCGGCGCTGAGCCTGCAAAAAGAGCTGGGTTTTCGCCTGGTCGTCGCCGGTGGCGCCGAGGCGCACCTGCTGGCCAAAGAGCTGGCGGCGCAACACGTCGCCGTGCTGCTCGGGCCGGTGCGCGTCGCGCCGTTTGGCTGGAACACGCGCCAGGCACGGCCGGAGGCGGCGGCGCTGTTGCATGCGGCGGGCGTGCAGCTGGGCCTGGCGACGGCGGAGACCCACAACGCGCGCAACCTGCGGTTTGAAGCCGGTTTTGCGGCGGCGCACGGCCTGCCCGCAGACGTGGCGCTGGCCGCGATCACGCGCGAACCGGCGGCGATCCTCGGGCTGCCGGCGACGCTGGGCACGCTGACGGAGGGCCAGCTCGCCGATTTCGCGGTTTTTGACGGCGATCCGCTGAGTTACGACGGGCACACGCGCTTTGTCGCGGCCTCGGGCGTGGCGATCGACGCGCCACAACAGCGCTGAATTTCAGGCGACGAGCCACTGGAGCGCGTGCGCGACGGCCAGCGTCAGGCGCGGAATCGGCCAGAGATCGCCGGCCAGCGGCACGTGGATGAACAGCGCGCGGCGGTCGGCAAAGCCCTGCAACGTGCTGAAATACGTGGCATTGCACACGAACCGCCCGGCATCGTCGGACAACTCGACATCCACGCCGAGGCGCTGAAGGTGCGCCACCAGCGCGGCGGCGTCGATCGCTGGGGTCAGCAACTCCGGTGCGCCCGGCACGACCTGCCCGGTGAGCGGCTGCGCGCCATCGGCGTCGGCAACGCGGAACTGCAGGTGATTCCAGGCTTTTGCCTCGATGCGCACGCGCTGCGCTTGCACCGCGACGCCCAGGTGGACGATGCACGCCGGGTCCAGCGCCGCCACGCGCGCGGCCACCTGCGCCCCCGCGCGCGGCCACGCCACGGGCAACAGCTCGCCGACCACGCGCCAACCAGCCAGCGGCATGCCGTCCAGCGCCGCCGCGATCCGCGCGGTCGGATTGTCCGCCACGCCGTCGAACGGGCCAAAACCGGTCAACAGCAGCGTGCGCTCAGGCATCGCCGACCACCGCCGCGCTGAGCGGTTCGACGTCGTGAAAGTAGCCCAGGTCGATGTACCACGCGCCGCGCGTGTCCAGCCGGATGATGTCAATGAAACGGTGATTCCAGCGAATTTCCGAGGGGATATAGGAGAACCGCGCGTGCACCGGCTGCGACATCGTCTCGTCCATGCCGATGAGCGAAACGACAATCTCGATGTCCGTCTCGGCCAGGCTCGCCGCCGTGTGGCCAAAAAGCGGGCTGGCTTCGTCGATCGTGTGCATCGCCGTCCAGGACAGCGCGAACAGGATATTTTGCTGGCGCACCATCTGCAAATCGAAGAATCGCCGCATCGTCTCGCCTTCCAGCGTGCGCTCTGACATCGCCACGGCAACTTGCACGCGCGCCTCGACGATTTGGTTGGCGCGCTGGTTGGACATCCGAAACATCAAGGTTGGCAAGCCGTTGCGCGGCGCGATGATGGCGACCTTGCTGAATTCCACGCGCGCGGTCGGCTTGGAAAACTTGGAGAACATCAAGCCGGTCACCATGGCGACGCTCAGCATGCCCACGAACGCCTCGACGGTCACGAGCCAGTGCGACCACGGCGTTTTGGGTGCCATGACGCCGTAGCCGATGGTCGCAAGCGTCTGAACGCTAAAGAAAAAACAGTCGCCGAAGCTGCCGGGCGTCGCGTTCTGGATGCAATCGCCGCCGAGCCAGTACAGCGCGGCGAACAGCGTGTTCAGCGCGACGTACAGCAGCACCACAAACAGCATCAGGCGCGACCACGGCACCGTCAGCAGGTAGTGGTACACGTCCGAGAGCGGCCGGCGCGGCAGGCCAACCAGCGGCGTGCGCCGGGTCGGCTCGCGGGGAATCACGCGCACGCGCCGGAGCGCGGGTTGAAGGGGCACGGTCGGCTGCGGCATGGGACCTCGCGTCTGGACGTGCATGGTAGGCAGCCGCGGCCGGACTGGCAACGCAAAGCGCGGCAACTGATGGACCCGCTTGAGGCTCCGCTGCGGCGCGGCGCGGCCATCAGGAAGCGACTGCGGCGGCCGTCGTCGCGTTGCGCGCGCACGCGTGCCGACGACCCATGCGCATTTGTGAAGATTTGCTTGCGATGCCGGCGGCAAAATACTACCGTTCGGCTGGCAAAAGCGCGACCTCGTCGCGTTTTTTGTCGGCGGCTGCCCGGCTTATTGCGCAGGATCAGGCCGCAGTTTTGCTCGCGAGTGCAGCACCCCCGACTGCACTGCGTATTTTTCTTGGGGCGAATGATTCGCCCGTATTTGGATGCGAAGGAGAGGCTCATGGCGCGGATGTGGATGGCGAGCGAGATCACGATGGCTTTGAACGCGGCGAAGCGCCCCATGCTGGGCGCGATGCTTGTCGTCGCTGCTTCTGCGTGCGGTGCGACAGCTGGCGCAGGCGGCGGCGGTGGCGTGAGCGCTGCGGCGGGCAATCCGTGCAACCCAACCATTCAGAATCAGCTCTGTTTCAACGACGTCCGGATGCAATGTACGGCTGACGCGACCGGCACTTCAGTGGGCAAATGGGCGTTGGCTGGTCCCTGCGCGGTTGGCGAAACGTGTGTGAATTCAGCGGATCCGAGCGGAGCTGGCAAGCAGATCGCCACATGCAAAGCTGCCGCCGCGGGCGACACGACGGGCGCGGACGGCACGGGCGGCGCGGACGGCACCATCGGCGCCGACGGGACGATCGGCGGCACGGACGCAACCACGGACACCGGACCCGCGATCGGTACCTGCGGCGATGGCTTTTGCAACACCGGCGAGACGGCGGCGAACTGCCCGGCGGACTGCGGCGCGGCTGGCCCGGTGTGCGGCAACGGCACCTGCGAGAAGGGCGAGACCAAGGCGAATTGCCCGGCGGACTGCGGCACGGCGGCCGTCTGCGGCAACGGCACCTGCGACGCCGGCGAGACCGCGGCGACCTGCCCGGCCGACTGCGGCGGCACCAGCAACTGCGGCAACGGCACGTGCGACGCGGGCGAGACGACGGCGAACTGCCCGGCGGACTGCCCGGCGGGCGGCAACACGCAGCAGCAGTGCATCGACTCCAAGTGCGCGAATGAGCTAAGTGTTTGCTCGCAGGATCAAGCCTGCGTCACGCTGAACAACTGCCTGGGCAACTGCACGAGCGCCAGCGACCAGACCTGCATCAACGCCTGCGCCACGACGGCCGGCAACACCGCCGTGACCGAATTCAACAACCTCGGCCAGTGCGCGCAGACCAATGGGTGCATCGCCGGCAGCACGACCGGCACCTGCGGCGACGGAAAATGCGACCCGACCGAGACCAAGGCGACCTGCCCCGCCGACTGCGGCAGCACCACGACGACCAACGTCTGCGACGCGGGCTGCAACAGCGCGAACGCCGTCGGCGCGACGTCCCAGTGCTATTGCGACAACCAGTGCAACACCTACGGCGACTGCTGCACGGCGGACGGCAGCGCCAAGGCCAAGACCTGCGCGGGCTCCACGTGCGCGGCGTGCAACGGCGGCACCGCGACCGGCCCCGTGTGCGGCAACGGCACCTGCGAAACCGGCGAGACCACTGCGACCTGCCCGCAGGATTGCCCGGCGGCCAGCAAGTGCGGCAACGGCACGTGCGACGCCGGCGAGACCACCGCGACCTGCCCGGCAGACTGCCCCGCGAGCACCAAGACCTGCACGACGTACACCGACGTTCAGGCGATCTTCCAGAACAATTGCAACGGCTGTCACGGCCACACGTTCGGCAATGGCTGCTCGTCGGCGTCGAGCTACTCGTCGATCAACAGCTATGTGCAGTCCGGCATGATGCCGCAGGGCGGCTCGCTGAGCGCCGCGGACAAGGCCAAGGTCGCCGCTTGGGCCGCCGCGAAGAACGCGTGCACGACCGCCAGCTGCCCGTAGCCCCGCCTTCGGGCTTGGGCGTGACACGATCGTGACAATTGCAGCCGCTCACTTCGCTGCCTGAGTCGCCGACCGCCCAGAGAAATGCCTAGACAAAATGCCGTGCTTCGTGGCCCGTTCGGAAGCCGCACCCGGGCGAGCCGCGATCTCGGACCAACGCGGTCAAACTTGCAGGCCGCGGCGCCCCGGCGTAGTGTTCGCGCGGGCTGCTGGTCTCGCAGCCAGCGCGTAGCTTTGTTTTGCGGGAGCTTTCCCGCCCCCAATCGATTCGGAGGATTCATGAACGCAGAGAACACCAGCCGCCGCGGCTTCCTGTCACGCCTCGGCCTGGGCGCCCTGTCTATCGGTGCGATTGCGGCGGTTCAGGCGTGCGGCAAGGGCGGCGGCGGGGCCGCGCCGAAATGCGACGACCTGACTGGCGTGGACGACGCAGCCAAGGCGACGCGCACCTCGCTGAAATACACCGACAAGTCAGCCGATCCGGCCAAGACGTGCGGCAAGTGTCAACAGTACAACGCGCCCGAAGGCGGCGCAGCGTGCGGCGGCTGCAAGCTGTTCAAGGGCCCCGTCTCGACCGAAGGCAACTGCGCGGGCTTCGTCCTGAAGGCGTAAGTGCACGTCGCGTCCTGCTGCGGCCGATCTGGAGCGATTCAGGTTGGCCGCAGCGCTTTTTGCCGAATCTTTGCTTGCAGTCCGGTGCGCGCTCGGTACCATGACGCCTCGCAGGGGAGTGGAAAAATGGCGACACGGGGACTCCATCCGCACCGATACACTGCGCCGCTGCTCGCATGTGCGCTCGGGCTCCTCGCGTGCAGCTCGCCGACCACGCAGCAGCCATCCGTCACCAGCGGCGACACGATGGGCGGCGACACGCAACTGCTTGTGGACGTTGATCTTTCTGGCGACGTGAGCGGCCTGCAGGATGCCGTGGCCGCGGATGTGGCGGATGCGCCCGGGCTTGACGCCGCGGATGTCAGCGACGCCGCGGTGGATGCGGCGGACGTCGCCGTTCCGGACGTGAACACCAATCCCAAGGGCCAGCCGAGCGCGCAGATCACCGCTCCGGCTGGTGGCGCCGTGATCGAGGTCGGCAAACCGGTGACGCTGGCGGGCGTCGCGACGGACACGCTGTACGCGAGCGGCCAGCTGACGGCGGTGTGGGCGTCCGACGTCGACGGCGTGCTCGGCACGTCCACGCCGGACGCCGCCGGCCAAGTCACGCTGAACGTTTCCAAGCTCAGCGGCGGTCAGCACACGCTTTCCCTGACCGTGACCGAGCCCAGCGGACTGGCCGCGGTCGCCAGCGTCAGCATCGGAGTCTGCTCGTGGAGCCAGCCGGACACGTTCGACACCACCGTCACGGGCGGCAAGTGGAAGACCTACGGCGATGCCTACTTTGACCCGGGCGGCTGGCTGGAGATGACCGGCAACGCGCAGAGCAAGAAAGGCGCCATCTTCAACACGGTGGACTTCGTCTCGCCCGGCGACGTGCAACTGAGCTTCAAGATCGCCACCGGCGGCTTCCTGACGTCCAGCGGCCAGACCAAGGGCGCGGACGGCTTCGCGCTCAGCGTGGTCAACGTGGCGACCGTGGCGGAGCTGGAGAACTACATCAACACCGCCGGCGCGGGCGGCTGCTTGGGCTACGGCGTCGCGGGCGACTGCAAGCAGGGCGGCGTGTCGATGAGCATCGAGTCGTTTCACATCGAGATCGACACGTGGCAAAACACCGGCGACCCGAACTACGATCCAACACCGGACAACCACATCGGAATCATGCAAAACGGCGACGCAAGCAACCACTATTTGTGGGCGAGCGTGCCGTTCATCGAGGACTTGAACTGGCATCCGGTGACGGTGCAGATCACCGGCGATGTCGTGCGCGTGACGGTGGATGGCACCGAAGTCATGAACAAGTCCATTCCGAATTTCAAGTTTCGCGGCGGATTTATTGGCTTTTCTGGCACCACAGGCTGGGCGACGAATTACCACCGTTTTGATGACCTGCAAATCCTGCAGCAGTGCATCGTCAAGTAGCTGCGCGGACGGCAAAGGCTGATGTTTCATGAGAGTTTCCAGCACCTTGACCTCTTTCGTCTCGCTCGCGCTCCTGGCCGCGGGCTGTTCCAGCACCACCAACGCCGGCGGCGGCGGCATCTTCAAGGCTGACGGCAGCGGCGGCGACGTCTCGCTCGCCCTGGACGGCACCGGGACCACGGCCAGCGACGGGGCGGGCGGCGGCGACGCAGCCAGCGGTGGCAGCGACGTGACGAGCGGCGGGACCGACGGCACCGGCGGCGACACCACCGGCGGCGCGACGGACGCTACGGGCGGCGGCACCGACGCTGTCAGCGTGACCGACACAGGCGCGCCGATCGCGGACACCGGCCCCGACGCCATCGACTTCGACAGCTTCTTTGACCCCGACACCGGCATCAAGCCTGACGCAGCCACGGACACCGGCACCGGCGGCCTGGCATTCGTCTTTGCCCACAGCTCGGACACCTTGTATCGCATGGATAATTCCGGCTTTGTGAAGATCGGCTACTTCGCGTTTGACAAGAACCCGGGCTCGATGACCGACATCGCCATGGACAAGAACGGCACGCTGTACGGCGTGACTTTCGACGACCTGTTCAAGTGCGAGAGCAAGACCGCGAAGTGCACGTGGCTCGCCTCGCTGCCGGAGTCCTACAACGGCTTGACGTTCGTGCCCGCCGGCACCGTCAAGCCCAACGTCGAATCGCTGATCGGCATCGCCAACAGCGGCACGTGGAACCTCATCGAGGTCACCGGCTCCACCGCGACCGTCACCAAGCTCGGCGCCTACAACGGCTACACCTCGTCGGGCGACGCGTTTTCGGTCGAATCCATCGGCACGTACGCCACGGTGAAAGACGACAGCGGCATGTCCAGCAACGACTTTCTCGTGCAAGTCGATCCGACAAATGGTAATATTATCAAGAACATCGGCGACACGGGCGTCAGCGACCTCTGGGGCTTCGCCTGGTTTGGCGGCAAGTTCTACGGCTTTTCGGACGACACGAACATCTACGAAGTCAACACGACGACCGGCAAAGCCACGATTTCAACGGCGTTCAAGTACCCCGCCGGCGTCGCGTGGTGGGGCGCAGCCGTGTCGACGCGCGCCGCCATCGATTGACGCCGCGCCGCGCGTTGTCGCCGCCGCCGCTTCCGTGTACCCTCCGCTTCACTGGCGACTGAAATCTCAGCCGCGCGGACCCGTCGACCGAGCTTGAGGAAATTTATGACAATCGTCTGGCAAAAGGTCGGAGAATACAGCGATATTCTCTACGACAAAGCGGAAGGCATCGCCAAGATCACCATCAACCGCCCGGAAGTGCACAACGCGTTTCGGCCCGAGACCACGCAGCAGCTCATCCACGCGTTCGCCCAGGCGCGCGAGGACGGCGAGGTCGGCGTCATCATCCTGACGGGCGCCGGCAGCGAAGCGTTCTGCTCCGGCGGCGACCAGCGCGTGCGCGGCGCCAAGGGCTACGTCGGCGGAGACAAGGTGCCGCGGCTCAATGTCCTTGATCTGCAACGCGATATCCGGACCCTGCCCAAGCCGGTCATCGCGATGGTGGCGGGCTACGCGATCGGCGGCGGCCACGTGTTGCACGTCGTATGCGACCTGACGATCGCCGCTGAAAACGCCAAGTTCGGCCAGACCGGCCCCAAGGTCGGCAGCTTTGACGGCGGCTTTGGCGCGAGCTACCTGGCGAGCATCATCGGCCAGAAAAAAGCACGTGAAATCTGGTACTTGTGCAAGCAGTACGGCGCACAGGAAGCGCTGGACATGGGCCTTGTCAACAAAGTCGTGCCCGTGGACCAGCTGGAAGCCGAGACGGTGGACTGGTGCCGGCAGATCCTGCAGCACTCGCCGCTGGCGCTGCGCTGCCTGAAGGCGAGCTTCAACGCGGCGCTGGACGGCCAGGCCGGCGTGCAGGAACTGGCCGGAAATGCGACGCTTTTGTTCTACATGAGCGAGGAGGCGCAAGAAGGCCGCGACGCTTGGCTGGAGAAACGGCCGCCGGATTTCGGCAAATTTCCGCGGTTGCCCTAGATGACGCGGCTGAAAGTGTGGCTGCTGGCGTCGCGGCCGGCGACGCTGACGGCGGTGGTGTCGCCGCTGCTGGTGGGCGGCGCGCTGGCGGTCGCGGACCGAAAAGCAAATCTGCTGGCGTGGCTCGCAGCGTTTTTCGGCGCGCTGCTCATTCAGCTCGGCACGAATTACGCCAATGATGTCTTTGACTTCGAGAAAGGTGCGGACACGGCGGAGCGCGTCGGGCCGATGCGCGCGGTGCAAGCCGGGCTTGTGACGCCGCGGCAAATGCGCGTGGCGATGATTTTGGCCTTTGGTCTCGCGACGTTGTGCGGCAGCTACCTCGTCTGGCTGCGCGGCTGGCCCATCGTGTGGATCGGCGTGGCGTCGATTCTCAGCGGCATCGCCTACACCGGCGGACCATTTCCGCTGGGATACCATGGTCTTGGCGACATCTTTGTCATGCTTTTTTTCGGCTTTGTCGCCACGATGGGCACCTATTTCGTCATGACCGGCACCGTCAGCGTCGCCAGCGCGCTCTGGTCCATTCCGGTTGGCGCGACGTGCACGGCGATTCTGGTCGTCAACAATCTCCGGGACATGGACACCGACGCCAAAGTGGGCAAGAAGACGCTCGCGGTGCGGTTTGGCGCGACGTTCGTCCGCGTCGAGTACACGCTGCTGCTCGCGGTAGCGTACTTTTCGCCGATTCTCGTGCCGTTAGCAGTGCTACGGTTTTGGCCTCATCTTTGGGTCGACGCGGGCACCCACGGGCAATTCATGATCCCGCGGTTCATAGCGTGCGCGCTGCTGTCCGGCTTCATTGTGCTGACCCGGACCCTCTGGCGAACGCGTGATCCGGCGGTCCTGAACCCGCTGCTCGGCAAGACCGCGCTCTATCATCTGTGGTATGGGCTTGTGATTTCAGCGGGTTTGGTCCTTCAGAGCCGGCTGTCGCACTGAATGCACTGGCTCCCACCCCGCCGCTACGCCATCCCCGCGCGCCCACTCGCCACCGCGCGCGGCGTGCAAACCGCTTGTACCGGCACGCTTTTCTCTTGCACCGACGGCATCTTCACCGGCTGGGGCGACGCGCCTGACGCGGCCGTTCACCGCGGGCATCGCGAGGCAGTCGAGAATTTCGCCAAGGAAATCGCCGAACTGCACATGCAGGCCCAGCAGCGTGGGCTGTCGCTGGGTGCGCTGCTGCACGAACTGTTCCCGCAGTGGACCGTGGCGCCGCGCAAGTCCGTGCAACTTCAAGCAACGGTTGACTTTTCCCAGCTCGCGGCGGATCCGCGCCAGGCCTCGCTGCGGGCGCTGGGGCTGACGTGGCTGAAGGTCAAGCTGTCCGGCGTCGAACCGCCGGAGGCCCTGCTGCCGACGCTGCTGGCCGCCGGCGCGCACGGCTGGCACCTGCGTCTGGACGTGAACGGCGCGTGGCAGAACCGCTTGGATCGGCCGGTATTTTTGGCCATTTGCCAGCGCGCGGCGGTGGCGTACGTCGAGGATCCGGTGCCGGTGGCGCAGTTGCCGATCGCCTCGCCGGTGCCGCTGGCCGCCGATGCGATCGACAGCTCCGTGCCGGAGGTGATGGCTGCCGCGCTGGCGGGTCGCTGCCAGGTCGTGGTGGTCAAGCCGGCGCTGTGGGGCGGTGTCGCGCGGCTGCTGGCGGACCTGGCGCAGCTTCACGCGGCGGGCGTCGGCGTGGTGCTGAGCAGCGCGTTTGAGGGACCGGAAGGCCTTGCCCACCTCGCGGAGCTGGCCGCGGTGCTGCCGACCGAGCTGCCCGCCGGGCTGGCGACGCACCTGCTGTGGCCTCGGGCGTGGCAGCCGCCGGTGCTGGACGTCGCGGACGGCCAGTGGCAGCGCACCCAGCGGGGGCACGCGCGCACTCCGGTGGCGCTCGTGTGCGCGCGCGCGGGGCAGCTCGAACCGGTGACGCTGGGTCAGTTGCAGCAGGCAGCCCACGCGCTCGCGGCGCAGCTGACGGCGCTGGGCGTCGGACCGGGCGAGCTTGTCGCCACCTGGGCGGGCAACCGCTTGGAAATACTCGTTGTTTGGCACGCCGTTCAATTGCTGTCGGCGACATGGCTACCGCTGCACCCGCGCCTGACCGCCAGTGAAGTGGCCCAGCTGCTGCGCCGCGCCCAGCCGCATGTGCTGCTGGCGGATCCCGCGACGCTGGCTGAAGTAACACTGGACGATTGTCACCTGATTGACCTGAATTTACTTGGCTCTTTGCCGAAACATGTCGTGCTGCCGCAAGACCATGCGCCCCGCGGCGACGCGGCGCTGCTGTTCACTTCGGGCAGCACGGGCCGCGCCAAGGGCGTCCAGCTGTCCTGGCAGGCGCTCGCGGCGGCGGCGGACGCGGCGCTGGCGCAGTTTGGCGCTCAGCCGGGCGGCAACTGGCTGTGCTGCCTGCCGATTTGCCACGTCTCCGGTTTGCTGATTGTCCAGCGCGCCCAGCGGCTGGGCATGACCGTTCTGCTTGCAGACCAACCGACGACCCACGAGCTGGCCGCGCTGTTCCACGCCCTGCCGCCGCGCCTCGCGTCGCTGGTGCCCGCGCAGCTGACCCGGCTGCTGGACGAGAACTGCGCGGCACCACAGGAGCTTTTGGCGGTGATTGTCGGCGGCGCGCCCTGCCCGCCGGAGCTCGTGGATCGCGCGCGCGCGGCCGGATGGCCGGTGCTGCCGAGCTACGGCATGACGGAAACCGCGGCTCAGGTCGCGACTGCGCCGCTGGCGACCCGGCTGGATCGCACGCCCTGGCCACGCGCGGATGACGCGGTGTGCGTTGGCCCGGCGACGCCAGGCGTGGAACTCCGGATTGTCGCAGGGGAAATTCTTGTCCGTAGCCGGCAGCTGCTGACCGGCTACCTCGGCGAAACGGCGGCAATCGCCGACGGCTGGCTGCAAACCGGCGATCTGGGCCGCCTGGACACCAAGGGCTGGCTCTGGGTCATCGGTCGGCGCGGCGAGCTGATCCTGCGCGGCGGCGAAAACGTGACGCCGGACGAGGTCGAGGCCGTCCTGCTGGCAATCCCGGGCGTGCGCGAGGTGTGCGTCGTGGGCATTCCGGATCGCGTCCTGGGCCAGCAGGTTGCGGCGTGGCTGACGGTGGCTGAGCCGGTGCCGGACGCCGTGCTCCAGCGCCATTTGGCCGTGCTCGCGCCGTTCAAGCGGCCGCAGCGGTGGCTGCAGACGTCCCAAACGCTGCCGCGAACCGGTCCAGGCAAGGTCGCTCGGGCGCAAGTGCGGGCGCGGCTTGTGACAAGCCCATGACGACGCGTTCCGGGCGGTGACAGGCGCCGGCACATCGCGTTACCCTCGCCGCTTGCGGAGCATGGGACGATGAACGACAACGTGCAGCGGAAAATTCTCGCCGAGG
The DNA here is from genome assembly GCA_903929795.1 of uncultured Myxococcales bacterium. Taxonomy (GTDB): domain Bacteria; phylum Myxococcota_A; class UBA9042; order UBA9042; family UBA9042; genus CAIYBN01. Next base: position 29,359 of record CAIYWC010000190.1, read on the forward strand.
CGCTGGGCACGGCGCTGCTCGTCGCGACCGTCGTTGGCTCGGGCATCATGGCGCAGCGGCTGGCGGGCGGCAACGTCGCGGTTGCGCTGCTGGCCAACACGCTGGCGACCGCGGCGGCGCTTGTGACGCTGATCGCCGTGCTCGGGCCGGTGTCCGGCGCGCATTTCAACCCGTGGGTCACGCTCGCGGCGTTGTGGAACGGGGAGCTGCCGTTGCCGCTCGCGCTCGGCTTTGGCGCGGCGCAGTTCCTCGGCGGGCTCGGCGGCGCGGCGCTTGCCAACCTGATGTTCGACCTGCCCGCGTTCACGCCGTCCAGCCACGTGCGCACCGGAAGCGGTCAGTGGCTCGGCGAATTCACGGCCACGTTCGGCCTGCTGGTCGTCATTCGCGGCATCGTCCGCCAGCGCCCTGCCGCCGCACCTTGGGTCATCGCCGGCTGGATCACCGCGGCCTACTGGTTCACATCGTCCACGTCTTTCGCCAACGTCGCCGTCACGTTTGCCCGCGCATTTTCGGACACCTTCGCCGGCATCCGGCCCGTGGACGTCCCTGGCTTCGCCGTCGCGCAGGGCTTGGGCACCATCGGCGGCATCTGGGTCGGCAAGCGACTGTGGCCGTGACGCCGGGAGGGCCTATGCAACAGGTGATTTTTGCTTGTGTTCACAACGCTGGTCGCTCGCAAATGGCCGCAGCGTGGTTCAACCAGCTGGCCGATCCGGCCAAAGCGACGGCGGTGTCGGCGGGCACGCAGCCGGGCGCGCACGTGCATCCGGAAGTGCTCGCAGTGATGGCGGAAATCGGGATTGACCTGGCGCACGCGCAGCCGCAGCAACTGACCGACACGCTCGCCCGCGACGCGGCGCTCCTTGTGACGATGGGCTGCGGCGAGCAGTGCCCGTACGTGCCCGGGCTGGAGCGCGACGACTGGCCGCTGCCGGATCCCAAGGGCCGGCCGCTCGAGGAAGTGCGCGTGATTCGTGAAGAAGTGCGGCGGCGGGTGCTGGCGCTGATCGCCGCGCGCGGCTGGGCTTGAACCGGCGGGCCGCAACGTCTATACAGATTCGCCGTTGTGCGCGACCATCCCGCTCGGGGTTAGACCTGTGGCATTTCGGACTGGACCGCGACCGCGCTCCTCCGGAAGCGCACCGCGGATGATGGAAGTTGGATCGCGAACTTCGGCCAGGGTAGCTATCGTCGCGCCAGGGGCACCATGACGTGTGGCAGCAGGACAATCAGCGCGGCGGTTGGCGTGATGGCGCTGTGGCTCAACGCGTGCGGCGGATCCGCGACCAAGACCGCCGCCAGCAGCGACGCCGTGAGCCCTTCCGACGTCGCGGCAACTGCCGACGCAGCTGACATCGCTCAGGACGTGAGCGCCGCGGACACCGGACCGGCAGACGCCAGCCTGACAGACATCGGCGCCGACAGCGACACCGGCGCGCCGGACAGCGGCCTCAAGCTCGGCTGCGGCGACGGCATCTGCACAAGCCCGGAGACCAACGTCACCTGCCCGGGAGACTGCAAAAAGCCGGTCTGCGGCGACGGTTTTTGCCAAACGCCCGAGAATCCCAACGGCTGCCCGTTGGACTGCGCGCCTGCGACGCTCGCCGAGCTGGCCTGCATCGCCAAGCTGTGCCCAAGCGCCGTCAGCGACTGCAGCAAGGACGTGACGTGCGCGGGCGTCCTCGGCTCGGCGTTGGACTGCGCGAGCAGCGCGGGCGGCGAAGCGACGATCATCGCCAACTGCGCGCAAAGCTTGACGTTGAACGCCAAGAGCGCGCCGCTCACCGCCGCCGGCTGCGGCTTCACGTCCTGCGCGGGCAGCACGAACGGCGCCATCTGCGGCGACGGCGTCTGCCAGCCCACCGAGTCCAGCGCGAGCTGCGTCTACGACTGCCTCGGCGTCGCGGGCAAGTGCGGCGACGGCGTGTGCAGCGGCAGCGAGACGAGCACGACCTGCCCCGCCGACTGCAAAACCGCGGCCATTTGCGGCAACGGCACCTGCGAGCCGGGCGAGGACTCAGCCAACTGCCCCGCCGACTGCCCGGTCATCGCGGTCTGCGGCAACGGCGTCTGCGACACGGGCGAAACCGCCTCCGGCTGCGCGTTGGACTGCGATGCCGCGCTCAAGGCCAAGGCGGACTGCCTGCGCGCCAATTGCGGTGGCGAATTCGACCCCTGCGTGGCCGAACCGGCGTGCATCACCGCGATCACGACCGACCTGCAGTGCCAGGCCAACTGCGCCACAGGGGACATCCTCTGCGCGCTCGGCTGTGAGTCCGCGGTCGGCAACGCCACCGGCGCCAAGGCGCTCGCGACCTGCGCCGGCAGCAGCTGCCCATGACCCGCAAGATCCTGTTCCTGCTGGCGATTTTTCTTGCGCTCCCCGCGCTTGCGGGCACGCCGAATCCGCCGGCGCCGGGCAACCTGTACGGCTGGGGCCATTTCGCGGCGGAGGCGCAGCTGGGGCTCGGGACGCCGATCGGCGTGGCGGGCGTGATGTTCGACGCGGACGTGCACCCGGACATCTCGCTGACGGCGGGGGCTGGCATCGGTTTTGGCCCGCAGATTGGCGCGCTTTTACGCTACCGCCGCGGCCATGTACCGTACCGCTGGGGCTTCGCGCTGGGCGCCTCGCGCGGCCGGGCGGGCGACAAATTCACGGATTACCTGGAAGGCAGCCCGACTTACGGCCCGCACTGGGATCCGGGCTGGTGGGCCAACTTTGAGTTCTTCGTCGAACGCCGCTACGAGACCGGCGTGCGCTGGCGCTGCATGTTCGGCGGAACCGCGGTCGTCAACGTCCAGGATTGCGTGTGGGAATCAGCGGATTCGCAAAACGGCACGCGGTGCTCCAAGAGCTTGCCGTTGCCCTATTTTGGCTGCGCGTTGGGCTTTGGCCGCTAATCGCAATGCCAGTCACTTTGCATAAAACACCATGAAATCGCAATGTATTATGGCGAGCGGATTTCGGCACGCTGACGTCTGGAGGAGCGCTCGCGGGCGAAAATGGCGCCGTGAACCGGACGGCTCAGGGCGCGCGCGGCGGACTTTCGACCGCTCTTTGCGGACGTGCGTTCCGAGGCGGTGCGCCCGTGTGGGCGCGGGTCGGCTGCAAGTGGATGGTTACTCTGGTGAATCGTCTTGCTGATCGGCATTGCCGCTAATCCGCAATCGCCCGGTCCAGCGCCGCCAGCACCGCCCGCGGCAGCAGGGTCCCGGCCACCAGGCGTTCCACAAGGCTGCGCCCCAGCTCCGCCGCGGCGATGAGCCCTTCGATGCGCCGCAGGCGAAATTCCACCGCGCGATCCTTGCGCCCGGACGTCTGCAGCTCCGCGCGCGCCTGCTGCAGCGTACGCGCAAGCGTGCGAATTTGCTCCAATTCCCGGTCGCGGAACACGCGGGCAACCATGCGAAAGAGGTTCGTCTCCGGCCGGTACCACGTGCGGCGGCTGCCCGGCACGTGCGCGCGGTGGATCGTGCCCCAGTGGTCGAGATCCCGCAGCGCCATGGACACCTGGCCCGTGCTCAGGCCCAGCGTCGCCGCCAATTCGCCGGCGTGCAGCTCGCGCTCCATCAGGAACAGCAGCGCCCAAATGCGACCGTGCGAGCGCTGAAAGCCCCAAAACGCCATCAGATCGCCGATCGCGTCGCAGACGGCTTGCGCCGCCGGGCCCATGTCGCCGATCGCCGCGTCTCCTGAATCTGGAGGATTGCCATCAGGTTGCAAAACCGTCTCAGTCGCGTGCGGTCGCCGTTCGGCCATGCTCAGCACCTCCAGCCGGCAAGTGTGCAACTCCCGACGCTGCGACGCAATGCACCGGTCCGCTTGAGCAATCTGCCGCGGCGTCCGGACCAGCACCAGCAGGTCGTTGCGCAGTTGGCCAAGAACGTGCATCGTACATGCCCCATGGCGGACTCGGCTGACCATCACTGTCCCTTCGCGCCGCTGCACCCGCTGCCGCGTCTGACCGCCGACCTGCCCGGCTGCGGCGGCCGTCTGCGCGTGGAACTCCAGGATTTTCAAGTCGAAGAGATCCCGCTGTACCTGCCCAGCGGTCAGGGCGACCACCTGTATTTGTGGATTGAAAAAGTCGACGTCGCCGCCGAGACGCTGCGCCGCCACGTGTCGCGCGCGCTGGGCGTGTCCAACCGCGACATCGGCATGGCGGGCTTGAAGGATCGCCGCGCCGTGACGCGCCAGTGGCTCAGCGTGCCGCGGTCCGCCGAGGATCGCGTGGCGCGCATCGAGACCGATCGCATCCGCGTGCTGGACACCAAGCCGCACCGCAACAAGCTGCGGACGGGTCATCTCGCGGGCAACCGATTCGTGCTGCGCTTGCGCGACGTGGTGCCGGACGCCCGCGCGCGCGCCGAGGCCAAGATCGCGGTGCTGCAAGCCGGCGGCGTGCCGAACTTTTTTGGCAGCCAGCGCATGGGCCACGGCGGCTCGACGCTGGCGGCGGGCTGGGCGCTGACCCAGGGCGCGCAGCAGATGACGCGCGTGCAGACGCCGGATGGGACGACCCACGTGCTGCACTTGGGCGACCGCTCGCTGCGGCGGCTGGCGGCGTCCGCGCTGCAGGGCGAAGTGTTCAATCGGACGGTGGCGGAGCGGCTGGCGCGCGGCATTTTTCACCGCGTGCTGTCGGGCGACGTGTGCCAAAAACCCGAGACGGGCGGCACGTTTACGACCGACGACCCAGCGCGCGAGCAGGCCCGGCTGGAGCGGCGCGAAGTCGTGATCACCGCGCCGATGTGGGGCCCCAAGATGATCCGGCCGGCGGGTGAAGCCGCGGAGCTGGAGGCGGGCATCCTCGCCGCGATGGGCCTGACCGAGGCGCAGTTTGCCGTGCTGGGCTCGCTGGCGGAAGGCACGCGGCGGCCGACCGCGATCTACCCGACCGACGTGACGGTGCAGGACGAGGTGGCCGCGGACGGTGCGCTTTCGCTCGTGCTGTCGTTCAACCTGCCCGCCGGCTCCTTTGCCACCGTGTTCGTCCACGAGATGGCCGGACCCATTGCCGGGGAATCGAACGACGACGATCTGGACGACGGCCCTGCGTCCGATGCACAACCGGAAGACCGCCAAGATTCAAGCCTTTTTACCGAGCCCCACCCATGCGATTGAACCTGAGTTTGTTGGAAAGCAGCATCGGCAACCGCGCGCGATTGGCCGGTGCGGAGGCGTTTCGCAACGGTCTGGTGCAGCGCATCGTTCGCCAGGCGCCGGACAGCCCGCGGTACCTGGTGCTGGTGGGTCCGGAGCGCGAAGGCGCTGACGAAGTGAACCTGACGCTGGAGCAGACGGCGGAAGGCGCGATGCTGGACGGCTGGGATTGCTCCTGCGAGGAAGGCGACGACGCGTGCATGCACGCGATGGCGGCCGCTCTGGCGCTGCAGCACAACCTGGCTGCGGCGGGATCGGGCGACGCGAAGCCGGGCCAACGCGGCGGTTGGCGGCAGCTCGACCTGCCGGCGAGCGCGGCGAAGGGCGGCGACCTGCGCAACTCCTGGATTGGCTACGACCTGACGCTGCACCAGAGCCAGGGCGAGACGACCGTCAGTGTGGTGCGGCGCAAGCGCGCGCTTTCGGATCGCGGCAAGAAAACCGCTGGCGTGGTGCTGGGTTGGACACCAAGCGTCGTGGGGCATTTTGGCTACCGCACCAAGGACGACCCGGCGGAGAACCGCGACGACCTGATTCCGGTGCTCTGCCTGGTCAACCGCCACGATCTGCGCGTCCGCACCATTCAGCCTGGCTTTGTCGATGTGTTCCTGCGGCTTTTTGTCGACGCGGAGCCGTTTACGCTGCGCGTGGACGGCGACGACGCGACGGTGGACGGCGTCCTGCGGCCGGTCAGCGTGCTGATCCAGGACACGCCGGGCGGCGGTATCGAGCTGCGCGCGCAGGTGCAATCCAGCGTGCCGGGGCGCACGGGCGACGATTTCGTGCTGATGCCGGGGCCGTCGCCGTGGCTGTACCTGCGCGGTGAAAAGTGCATGGTGCGGCCGGATTGCGGCGCGCCGTCCGTGCTCAAGCTGCTGCGGACGGGCGCGGTGCAGGTCTCGGCCTCTGAAATTCCTGATTTTTCCCGCGATGTGCTGCCGCAGCTGCGCAGCGATGTCACGCTGGTGGAGCGCACGACGGTGCTGCCGCAAGCGCGCGTGGCCGTCGCGGTCGCCGTCATCAAGCTGGAAGAGCTGGACGAACAGCTGACCGTGTCGCTGTGGTTCACCTACCGTGCTGACGACGGCGAGGCGGGCCGGCGCATCGAGCACCACGACGTGATCGAGTTCATGGCCGGCCACGGGCCGAAAGTCTTTGCGCGCTCGCACCACCCGGACGCGCATGGCCGCGCGGTGGCGCCGTCCCTGTGGCAGCGCGACACGCATTTTGAGCAGCGCTGGCACACGCGGGTCGCGCGCGCGGTGGGCGCCGTGCTGCCGGCGAGCCTGCCGGCGGACGAGGCGCTGGACTTCTTGCTGGACCACCTGCCGGCGTTTGAGCGCGACGGCGCGGAGATCCAGGGCCAGGAAGAGCTGACCAAGCTGCGCGCGAGCCGGCGGGTCGTTGTGCCGCAGGTGAAAATCCGCAGTGGGATCGACTGGTTCGGCGTGCGCGTGGAGATTTTCGCCGGCGATCTGGAAGTGGCGCTGGCGGACGTCATCAAGGCTTGGAAGGCGGGCGCGCGCTACATCCGGCTGGCGGACGGCGAGATGGCGCGGCTGCCGGTGGCGTGGCTGCGCAAGCACGCGGCAGCGCTGACGGATTTGGACGAGCTGGCGCCGCCGGACGCGACGGGCGAGCGGCGCGTGGACCCGTACCTGGCGCCGGCGCTTGTGCAGCTGGCGGCGGATCACGAGGCGGGCGATGACGGCTGGCAGGCGTTTGTCGAGCGGCTGACGGCGTTTGAGGGCATTGAGCCGCGGCCGCTGCCGGCGGGCTTCAAGGGCGAGCTGCGGCCGTACCAGCAGCGCGGCTACGAGTGGCTGTCGGCGCTGCGCGAGCTGATGCTGCACGGCTGCCTGGCCGACGACATGGGCTTGGGCAAAACCGTGCAGGCGCTGGCGCTTTTGCAAGCGGAGCTGGAGGCGGGCCGCAACGCCGGCAACCCGAGCCTGGTTGTCGCGCCGACGTCCGTTGTGCAGAACTGGGCCGACGAGGCCGCGCGGTTCGTGCCGGACATGCGCGTGCTGGTCCTGCGCGGCGGCGTGCGCGAGGATCGGCTGGATAAACTCAAGCAGCTCGGGCAGTTCGACCTGGTCGTGACATCCTACGCGCTGCTGCGGCTGGACCAGGAGACGCTGTCGGGCCAGGCGTTTCACTACTGCATTTTGGACGAAGCGCAGGCCATCAAAAACGCGAATTCGCAGACAGCGCACGCGGCGCGCTCGCTGAAGGCGCGGCACCGGCTGACGCTGACCGGGACACCGTTGGAAAATAATTTGATGGAATTGTGGAGTCAATTCACGTTCCTCATGCCGGGATTCTTTGGGACCCGCGCGCGGTTCCTGCGGCGCTACGGCGTTGAAAAAGTCGGTGAATTGCAACCAGAATTGTTGGACCAGCTGCGTCAGCGGCTGCGGCCCTTCCTGCTGCGCCGCCTGAAGACGGACGTGCTGACTGAGCTGCCTCCCGTGACGGAAGTGACGCTGCGCTGCACGCTGAGCCCGCCGCAGCGGCAATTGTATGAAAAAGTGCGCAATACCTATCGCTCGCAAGTGATGCGTTTGGTGGAAGAGAGCGGCATCGAACGCAACGCGCTGACCGTGCTGGAAGCGCTGCTGCGGCTGCGGCAGGCCTGCTGTCACCCGGATTTGCTGCCTTTTGACGAGGCGCGCGCGGTGACGGCGTCGGCGAAAACCGAGCTGTTTCTTGAGACTGTCGAGGAGCTGCTGGCCGAAGGACGGCGCGTCCTGGTGTTTAGCCAGTGGACCACGATGTTGAAGATCCTGCGCAAGCAGCTTGGCGAATTGGGCATTGAAACCGCGTACTTGGATGGCGCGACACGCGACCGCGCGGCGGTGATCGCGCGCGCCCAAGCCGACGATGGTCCGCCGGTGTTTCTTGTGTCGCTCAAGGCCGGCGGCGTGGGCTTGAATTTGACCGCGGCGGACGTGGTGATTCATTACGATCCGTGGTGGAATCCGGCGGTTGAACAGCAGGCGTCAGATCGCGTGCACCGGATTGGCCAGACCAAGCCCGTGCTGGTGATCCGGTTTGCGGTGGAAGATTCCGTGGAGGACCACATTCTTGTCTTGCAAGAGCGCAAGCGCGCGCTCGCCATTTCCGCGATTGAGTCGCAGGCCGATGGCGTCAAACACTTGACCCGCGCGGACTTGGAGGCGATTTTCGGCACCGGTCCGACCGGCCCGGCACTCAAGACCGCGCCCGGTTTGAGTAGCTTGGACGACGAGGATTAGACCCGATGGCGAGCCAATCGCCAAATCGTCATGGCGATCAGCTTGTTGCCGCAGGTCCGCAAAGAGCGGATGAAATTCCGCACCGCGCGCCCTGAGCCGTTCGGATCACGGCGGCGTTTTACCCCGCGAGCGCTCTGCCAGACGCGAGCGTTCCGAAACCCGAACGCCATGAAGCATCACACTTTCAGGTTGTTTCGCGCGAAATGACTGGCGTTTGACTCAGCCCGGAGTCTGGATCCGCCGCCGCGCCAGCCACGCCAGCAGCCCCCACAGCAGCACGCCCGCGCCGCTCAGCCGCAGGCCAGCCGCCACGGACTCCGGCGCGTAGGCCATGACCACGTCGACCGCGCCGGCCGGCACTGCGACCGCACGGCCGGCGCCATTCGCAGCGATAATAGGCACTTCCAGACCGTTGACCGACGCCGTCCAGCCGGGATACGCCAGGTCCTGCACGACCAGCCAGCCCGGCGTCGGCGCGTCGACGTGCAGCTGCAAGCGCTCGGGCGCGTCTTCCAGCCAGGTCGCCGCGACCGCCGGCCCCGGCGCACAGGGCGCAACCGCCGTCTCCACCCACGCGCGCGGCGGCGAGGTCTGCGTCAGCTCCGCCAGCGCCGCCTGCGGCCCCGCGACCGACGTGGCACAGGCCGTCCAGAACCCGCGCGGCCACGCCGCCGGCGCACGCCACGTCGCCAGATCGGCCGCCGCCGACGCCGTGCGCTCCCAGCTAGATTGTCCATTCATTGCCGCTGGTTGCACGACACTGCTGACCGCAAACGCGTCCCACACCGGCGACCACTGTGCGCCGGACTCCGGCCAAATCGCGAACATCCGCGGCCACGGCCCGGCCGGCGAACCGGTCGCCAGCGTCTTCATCAGCAGCGCGGTCCGCCACGGCGCAAATGGCTCGTACGCCGCGAGCTGCCGCACGCCCACCGCCATCCCGGTATTCCACCGCTTCGGCGTGCGCCACAGCGCGCGTTGGTGCGGCTCCAGCGCGGCCTGATTCACGCCGAGCGCGACATCCGGCAGCGCCAGCGGATCCGGCTTGGTCCGCAGGTTCGGCAGCGCCAGCAGCAGCAGCACCAGCCAGCCCACGGCCGCCACGCCCGGCCGCGCGCCTCGCAGCAGCAGGCCGGTCAGCGCAGTCCACAGCAGCATCAGGCCGAGCGGCACGCCCGGCCCGCTCGCCAGCCCGGTCAGCAGCAGCCCCACGGCGCCCAAGGCCAGCGCGATGACCGCACGGCGCCGCAGGAGCGCATCAGTCGGGATGGCCGCCAGCGCCGTCGCCGCCGCCAGTGGCAGCAGCACCACCACGCCCAGCACCATCCGCGCCGGCACGCGCAGCAGCGAAAAACCCGGTAACCACGCCTGCGCGCCCAGCCCCAGCGCGCCGGCCAGCAGCAGCAGCGCCAGACAGCCCGCGAGCAGGGCCAGCACCGCCGCGCGCAGCCGCGCCTGGGTCAGCGCCGCGCCCGCCAGCGCGAGCACGGGCACGCCCACGCGCGCGTCGAACTCCCAGGGCTCCGCGACGCCGTGGCCCGCCAGCCAGTCCGGGATCGCAAGCGCCGGCAGGAACGCCGCGCGATAGGCAAAGGCCGCCGCGTGCCCGGCCATGTCGACGCGCGCCCGCAGCGACTCGGCGGTCAGCTCCAGCGAAGGCAGGATCTGCACCGCCGCCAGGCACACAGCCACCGCCAGCGCCGCCACCAGCCAGGCCAGCCGGCCTGGGAGCTCGGCGCGGTGCAGCCACGCCGCCCAGAGCCACAGCGGCGCGCCCGCCATCAGGCCAAACGGCGCCAGCTGCGGCCCGCCCGCCAGCACCGCCAGCGCCAGGCTGAGGCCGACCCACATCGGTCCGCGCGCAAGCCCCGCCAGCGTCTCGATGCCGGCGGCCAGGAGCGCGACAAGCCAAGGCAATGCCTGCAGAAATTGGATGTGCCCGGCGTACAAGTGCCCGGTCCAAAAGCCCGACAGCGCGATGCACTGCGCGGCGAACGTCAGCGCCAGCGGATCCGCCGGGAGCGCCAGCAGCCGCAGCCAGGCCAGCGCCAACCAGCGGGCGGCCAGCGCCAGCAGCACGAAGTGCAGCGCGATGGTCAGTTTGATGTACGCCGCGGCGCCAAACAGCGGCAGCAGAACCAGCTGCGGCGGATACGCAGCGCCCCATTGCGCGCCCGCCAGCTCCGGCAGCCCAGTCAGCGCATACGGATTCCACAGCGGCCAGTGCCCGTGCGCGAGCGCGTCGGCCTGGAAGGCAAAGTGCGGCAGGACGAGCGACACTGCGTCCGCGCCCACGCCGGCGAACACAAGCCCGGACGGCCAGAGCGGCAGCGTCAGCAGCCCGGCCACGGCCAGCGTCGATGCGATGAAAAAAGCGGTGTGTTTGTCCATACGTACGCTCATGGCTGCCTCGCGGACCAGCGGATCAGCGGCCGGCCGGCGCCATCGGGCACGACGCGCGCGTCGCCTGGCGTTGGCACATCCGCGGCCTGCGCCCACCAGACGTGCACGGCGGCATCCGGCAGCCGCGTCGCCACCACGCTGCCCGGCGGCAGCAGGAACTGCAGCGGGAATTGCAGCCACCAATCCGCGACTTCCACGCGCAGCGGCGCGCCGTGGTTCGCGGTCGTCAGCGCCGCCGCCAGCGCGATCTTGGGCTCCGGATCGCCGGTCCGCAGCGCGCGGTGCTGCGTGTCGGCAAAAGTCTGGCACGCATCCAGCGCGAGCACACCGGCCGTCAGCGCCACGCACGCCAACACCGCCACCACCAGCCGACGCTGCGTCGCCAGGGCCGTCCGGGTCAGCAGCAGCAGAATCGGCACCAGCAGCCAGACGACGTAACGCTCACGGCCCGCCGGCACCGGCGCCAGCACGCCCGACGCCACCAGCCACGGCAGCGGCAGCCACACCAGTGCGCGGCCCAGCAGCCGGTCGCCGCCCTCGGGTAGCTGGGTCGCCCGCCACCCCGCGCGCGCCAGCACCGCCGTCAGCGCCAGCGCGGGCAGCCAGGTCCACGGCGCCTCCGGCATCCCGGCGAACGTGTGCGCCGCGCGGACGCCATCGAGCATCTGCGCCGGCAACAGCAGCAGCGCCAGGAGCTCCGTCGGGCGCGCCAGCGTGCGCAGCGGCCGCTCGACGAGGTTGCCCAGCAGCGTCGCATCCGCGTGGGTCGCCTGCAGCACGGCCAGCGCCAGCGCCAGCCCGCCGACCAGCGGCAGCCACATCCACATCGGCCGCCGGGGCGCATGCCGCCATGCCGCCCAGCCCAGCAGCGCGAGCGCCAACACGGTCGTCAGGTGGACCCACAGGCTCGCCAGCGCCGCCAGCACAAGCAGCGCGCGATCGCCCCGCAGCCTGCGGCCCGACGCCAGCCGCCAGGCCGGAAACCAGAGCAGCGGCATGGTGACGAACTGGAAGCTCGGGTCCCAGGCACAGCGCGCGTACAGCACATGCAGCGGCAGCGCGGCGTACAGGAGCGCGGTCAGCAGCGCCAGTTCGCGGTTGGCAAAGGTCCGAAAGTGCTGCCAGGCCCACAGCGCCACGCCCACGAGCGACCAGGCCGCCACCGCCGCGCGCAGGCTCCAGCCCGACGGCGGCAGCATGGCAAACACCGCGAGATCCGTGAGGAAAAGCATAGGGTTGACGAACATGTGGGTCGGCGTGCGCAGCGAGAATGGTTCGCCGCGCAGCAGGTGCTGGGCCTGCACTGCCAGCCAGGTCTCGTCCGCGTTGATGCCCGGCAGCCGGTCGAGCGCACAAAAACGCGTGAGCGCGACCGCGAAGGCCAGCGACCAGAGCCAGATTGGCGTCGATGACCGCGCCGCCCGCATGCGTTCTCCGGCCAGTGCCTGACCCTGTCGCCGCCGAGTCTGGACCGCGAAGGGCCGCGCGTCAAGCGCGTCATTTACCAATGCTTTTCAAGTGTTGAGTGCGAATCAGGGCGCCGGTGGAACCGGCTGGTCGGGAATCACGCTCGTGCAATGCGCGCACCGCTTCGCCGCGACGGGGATCTCGGACAGGCACTCCGGGCACGGCCTGGTCGACGGTGGCACCTCCGCCGGCGGCAGCAGGCGATTGACCTGGCGAATCAAGAAGAAGACGACAAAGGCGATGATGAGGAACTCAAAGATAGCATTGAGAAAACTGCCGTACATGATGAGCGGCGCGCTGGCGGCCTTGGCGGCGACGAGCGACTGGTGGCCCTTGCCGGAGAGGTCGATGAACAGGTCCTTGAAGTCGACGCGGCCGAGCACGAGGCCGATGGGCGGCATGATGACGTCGTTGACGAGCGAGGTGACGATCTTGCCGAACGCGGCGCCGATGATGACGCCGACCGCGAGGTCGAGGACGTTGCCACGGGAGATGAAGCGCTTGAATTCACTCAACATATTAGGCTCCTTCGCCGAGCAAGGCGGGCAACGGCAGGGTCAGTAGATGTTCAAGCCGAGCTGGACCGCGGGCGTGAGCGTGTTGGCCCACGGCGTCCCGGGCTGCAAGAGCCCGCCGGCGCGGACGCTGAACGCGAGGCGGGTGGTCATGGCGATCTCGGATTCGACGCCGAACGTCAGGAATGGCTGGGTGGTCGAGAGGTAAGCCCAGTCGCCGCCGCCGGTGTTGATGTACTGCATGCCGCCGCCGACACGCGGGCCAAAATGCCAGAGGCCGAGGTGGATCGGCAGCCAGATCAGGTCGGCGCCGTAGCGGGCGAACCACATGTCGCCGGGCGTATACGGGTCGCTGGCGCCGCCGACGTCAAACGTCAAGACGGCGCCGAGCGTTTGCGTGAAAAACCCGCCGAAATTCATGTGGAAGACGTAGCCGCTCAGCGCCCGGTCGGCGGCGACCTGCTGCATCATCCAGCCGCCGCCGAATTGCCAGGTGAAGCCTTGGCGGTCCAGCGGTGCGCGCCCGCGCTGCCAGAGCCCGGCGCCTTCCTCCGCGGAAATGACGGCGGTGGCGCGCGGATCGAGGTCAAAGCGCGTCAGTTCGTCCAGGCCGATCAGCCGCTCGCGGCCGCCTGCGCTGAGCAAGTGCACGGGATGGTGCGGATGGATGGCGACAATGCCGTCGTAGCGCGCGCCCTCGCTGGCGGCGATGCCGATGGTCGCGACCAAGGCCACCGCAACCGCGGCGGCGATCAGCGCCGTTGCCGCACCCTTGGCGTCGCCCCGCGCGGCCGTCGCCCCACCGCCGACGCCAGCGGACGAAAAGCCTCCGCCCGCGACCGCACCGCGCTGCAGCGGCTGCCGGGCCACGTAGGTCGGCGGGCCAAAACCCATGTACAGCGGCGGCATGATGAAGACATAGACCGGCGGGCCCGACGGTTCGTACGGCGCATAAACGGCGTCGCCCGACTGCGGTTCGCCCTGCCCATCCGCGCTGGTCGCTTCCGCCGGAGCCGGAGCCCACGCGGGCGCCGGCCGCAGCTCCGGGGCAGTCGAGAACTGCTGCACGACGTGCACGGCCTGACCGCGCTCCATCGGCGGCACGTCGACCAGACGCTGCAGCTCATCGCTCGGGATCTCATAGCTCTTGGCGAGACAGCCCGGCAGCGACACCAGCAGCGCCACCGCAACAATCGGTCCCAGATGCAGTCCGCGCGCCATCGCCAACCTCCCGGTGCCCAGCATAGGACACCACGCGGGTTTGCGGTACTGCGACGCGCGACACGCGCCGGGCTTGACACGCCGGACGCCATGCGGCACTCTGCCGCCCGCTCCAAGCGTGGCTCGGAGCGCCAGTTGCCGGCCAAGCGCCGGGTGCGATGCGCGCATAACTCAGCGGTAGAGTATCACCTTCACACGGTGGGAGTCCTAGGTTCAAATCCTAGTGTGCGCACCAAGAAAGCCTTCGGAAACGAAGGCTTTTTTCGTTTTTGGATCCAGCCGGATAGGCGATTTGGTGACACCGGCAGGCCGTTGGTGACACCGCTGGTGACACCAGTTGCGAAAA
>CAIYWC010000191.1 GCA_903929795.1 uncultured Myxococcales bacterium
CTGAATACGCTCCATTGTTCTACGTCGCACATCGGACGTAGCGCGTGGGCCCCGGGATGCAGTGCACGCGCGTGTCATATCACGCTAGTACGTAGTCATTTGAGTCCTGCTTCTAAATCAACTCCGCCCATACTCTACTAGTAGTAATAGGCCTACTAGTACAGCCTCGAGAGATCATGGTCTCGAGCTCTCTCGAGCGGGATTGCTGCTCATGAGATCTCGATCCGCACTTTCTGGCATTGGCAGGCTGCCTGCAGTGCACGCTAGGGCCCGAGACACCAGCGTCCGGTTTCTTCTCGCTACCAGCGTCCGAAAAGCGTCCGGCTGACTCGGCTACCAACGTCCGGACCGCTTCTACCAGCGTCCGGGGACGTTTCGCGCGGATAAACCCGACCATGTTCAACTTGAACTTCAACTTGTGACCGACGAAACGACTACTCCGCCTCTGCGCCCGCCGCCAGCACCAGCTGCAGCTTCTCGTGAATGCGCTCGTAGTACAAGCGCACGAACAGCTCGTTCACGACGCCCGCGTCGTTCATGGAGAGCCGGTCGTCGCGCGCCATCTTCTTCAGGATGTTGAAGGTACGCTCGACGCACGTCTGTGACAGCGGGTACGAGAACCAGTGCAGCGCGACAGCGCGCACGAGCGGGAACTCCGCCTTGACGTCATTGCGGTTCCAGAACGCGATCGCGTTGACGTGGATCTTCTTCCAGACCTTGCCGCGGCGCTGGCCTACGGGCACGGGTGGCGGCTGCTCCGGCTTGACGACGTCATTCCAGCGCCCGCTTGCCCACGCCGCGTGGTAGCGCGTGGCCTGCGCCAGGAGCTCCGCCTTGTTGCCGAGGTTCAGCTTGCAGCCCGCTGCCGCCTTGATCTCGTCGTCGCTCGACGGCGGCTCGTTGGCGGGGTGCCACGCCTCTTGGCGCTCCCAAGCGGGCAGCGACGCCTCCAGCACCTCGAACCGCAGGTACGCCTCCTCGATGCCGCGCTCGACTCGCGACTGCACGTCCGCGTACTGCGTCGGCGTCAGCGTCACGCCTGCCTCGGAGATGGCCATGTCGATGTCGTCCTCCGGGTCCGCGTGCACCTTCGCAAGCAGCGCCTTGTACGCCTTGATCGCGGACACGAAGTCGGCGGGGACAGCACCCGCCTCCGCCTCAGACGCCGTGATGATCTCGAGCGCGGGGTTGACGAGGTACACGAAGAGCAGCAAGCGCGGGCGGGTCGTCGGGTCCGCGAGCTCGACCTTCAGCGATGCCCACGACGTCAGGCGGTTACGGCGGATCTCCTCGGCCTCGTCGTCCGCCTCGCCATCGCCCAGCGTGGCCTTGGAGGCTGGCGCCTCGACGGTGCCCTCCTCGCCCGTCTTGGGCTTCTTGGCCGCGCCCTTCTTGGCCGCCGCTGCGCGCGACGCCTCAATCGCCTTGGCCCGCGCCGCCTTCTTCTCCTGCGACTCGATCGCCTTGGCGACGCCACGTGGCGCGTTGTCGCGCACGAACTCGACGAGCGTGTCGTACTTGTCGATGACCTCGCGAAGCGCGGGCAGCGCGAAGCCGAACTTGTGAATCATTGTGCGCATGAGGTTGAAGTCGATGCCCGCGGCCGACGCGAGGCCGCACAGCCCCGCGGCGACGGAGCAGTACGTGTTGAGCAGCTCAAGCAGTACCTTCAGGTTAAGCTCGTTCAGCAGCGCGAGGATCATGCGCTGGTGCGCGTGCGCCGAGCACGCGACGCGCGGCTTGCCCGCGAGCTTGGCGCACAGCACCATCGTGGCCGCGTTGTCCATCGACCACGCCAGGCACGACCCCGTCTCCTCCTTGCTCATCGTCCCTGGCTCGTACATCTTGATGCCGTAATCCTCCATGACGGCGTGCGCGTCGTCCTACACAGGTGGGAGTAGGCGCGGTGGTGGGGAGGGAAAGGGTGAATGGGGAGAGATGAAATTGCGCACCTATTCGCCCCCCACCCACCACACACACACACACACAATACACACACACACACCACCACCACACACACGCGCCATGGCCTCTTTCGCGTCCGTGCCATCCTCGTTCGCCGCCTTCCGCTTGATGACGGTGCGCAGGAACAGCGGCTTCCGCGCGTACGCGCTCCACCACAGGAAGTTCGTCGCGCCCATGCGCCCGCCCTGGCCGTCGCCGAACTTGTTGCTGCCGGCGTCGAAGAGCAGTACGCCGGGGTACTGGTTGATCTCGGCTTTGATCTCCGCCGTGATCTCCGCGACGACGGCGGGGATGTGCTCCTGCCGCACGTTCGCATCCGTGCACGGCTGCTCGGCGACCTTGAACGCGGGCGCGAGCGGGATGAGCAAGTCCGTCAGCTGCTGTGGCACTATGCCGCCCGCCACGAGCGCAACGCTCATCCACTTCTTCACGACGAGCCGGTAGTCCTTCAGCTTCGACGGCACCTCGGGCGCGACGACCGCGAACCCTTCCGCTGACGGCGTCGCTGCGACCGCCGCCGACGCCGTCACGTGCCCGATGGACTCGTTGTGGTGCTTGATGCTCGCCAGCGAGAGCGCAAACCGGTCCGGGGGGCAGACCATGCAGCGCGCGCCACCGCGCTTCGCATCCTGCACCGCGCCCGCACTCGTCGTGTCCAGCCACGAGAAGCGCTCCTTCCAGCCCCTGGTCGTGTCCGAGGTAAGACTTGTCTGCGCGCCCGCGGGCAGCGTCGGGTCCGCCATCGCGCGCGCCGCGGCTAACTTCTCCTCAGCCTCTGCGGCGCGGGCAGCGGCCTTGGCCGTAGCGGCGGCCTCATGCTCCTCCTTAGCGACGAGGTCGACGACGCCTGCCGCGAGGGGCTGTGCCGGCGGCTTGCTGCCACCAGCGGCAGCGCCCTTGGTCACGAACTTGTCCATTTGAGCGTCTCAAGATCCCTGACCGCGGATACGTTATCCGCGTGGTCTCCGCTTCAACCACCGGCGTCCACCAGCGTCCATGGGCCCCGCTACCAGCGTCCAGCGGCCGCTACCAGCGTCCGCGCCGGCCGCTACCAGCGTCCGAAAGCGGCCGGACGCTGGTGGACGCTGGTGTCTCGGGCCCTAGAATTCACTCGCAAAGTCCTCGATATCGACACATGTTCAACTTGAAATTGAAGTCACACACACGTTGTACCGAGTCAGCCTGAATTACAGTGCGCGCACGCGTACGCCGCCGGCAAACCGCCCGCGGCCAATATCGATATCCGTCTTGACTCGGGGTCGCTATCTCGAGGTCACGCGGCGCCGAACGAGCTCCGCCGGCAAGTCGCGAACGCCCGGCGGTATGCCGGCCGTCAGCTGCTGCTGACTGTCTCTGACTCATGCTGATGGCGTCCGATCA
>CAIYWC010000192.1 GCA_903929795.1 uncultured Myxococcales bacterium
GTCCCACGGGTCGCGCACCGTCGAACGGCGCGGGGTGAAGGAAGAAACGGGATTGATCTCAAGCATGGCAGACACCTCCGGTGGGAAGTGTGGCCGCAGGCGAGGCGCTATGTCAGTGCGGGGACCGCTGGGCGGTTACGAACCAAAGACCAAACTGGCGTCTCGAGGCGCGGCACGAATGCGAATTTTTTCATGGTGTTCATGACTTCATGGTTGGCGGTCGCGTGCCACGCTCCCGCGCTGCCAACCCATGATCCTGGCAAACTCGATGCTACCACTGACGTCGGCGCCGATGTCGTTATGCCCTCCGATGGGCCAGAGCCGGACGCTGTGGAGGATGCCGCATTCGATTTCTCTCTGGCAGCCGATGCGACAGCGTCCCAGCAGGCGATCCCGTTAACCGATCTTCTCCGCGCATTTGCCAGGCGGACATGCGAATTGAATGTCGCTTGCACGCCCGGAATGCAGCGCAATGAAACATGGTTCGAGACCTGCGCGCTCCAAGGGACCATGGTCCCTTATGCCTGGAGCTACAGCCCGCTCCTCACGCGCATGCGCCTGGTTGAGCTCGGGCAGTTGCAATACGATGGCCTTGCCGCCGCGACTTGTTTGGCCCAAACGACATGCGCCACCGCGGGGCCCGGGCATTTTCTCACCCTCGACTGGCTTGGCGGAATGCAGATTCCACGTCCCGGCGATCCCGCGGCAGGCGCGTGCACGGCGGTCTTTTTTGGCGGCCATGGCGCACTCGGCAGCGATTGCGATGACGACGCCCAGTGCGCCGACGGGCGTTGCTGGGGTTGCCCGGGCGTCTGTCGCCAGACTGTCGCCACTGGCGCACCTTGTGGCAGCACCACGCCCTGCGCCGATACTGACGTGTGTGCGCCTGACGCCGCTGGGCAGTACGTTTGTACCCCGATCGTACCGATACCTTTGGGCGGATGGTGCGAGATCAGTTGTGACCGATTTTTGCCGCGTTGCGCAGACTGCGTTGCCGGCGCGTGGTGCAATTCCAACGTTTGCGTCGCGGACCTTGCGGAGAATGCATCGTGTACCGCTGCCTCCGCGTGCGCCGTTGGCTTGAGCTGCATTGGAGAAGCCACGCCGACCTGCGCCACTCCATTACCCGATGGCGCCAGCTGCCACTGGGCGAGCGAGTGTCAAACCGGCGCGCTTTGTTCTTACCCGGCAGGTTCGAGCATCGGCACTTGTTGGCATGACCCCAACTCGATCCCGTGCGGCAGCGCCACGTGTGACTCAGCACACGATTGCGTGCTTGCCCAAGGCGCGTTTGCCTGTTTGCCGTTTGGGCAGCTTGGCGCCCCCTGCGACAGCGCAGCGAACAATTGTGACCTGAGCTACTGCGACGACGCGAGCAGTCTCTGTGTTGCTTACGAGCCCTGCGCTGAAGCGAGCTGCGGCATGGCCTGGTGCAATCCCGACGGCAGCTGCCCAGCAAAGCGCCTCGACGCCCCCTGCGTCACCGATGACGACTGCTACACTCCTTTCAACGTTGTCGGTTTCGGCAGCAAATGTGCGGCCGGCAAATGCCGCGCACCCAACGCCGCCTGTCTCTACCCGCCGGTGACGCCATAACCTGCACCGCCACAACTTCCGCCCCACACCCGCTAGCCGCGCGATTCGCGAGAAGCGTAAGTCCACGCCGAGTGCGCAATGACTAGCCGCAACTCGGCCCCGGCGCAAACGGCGAATGAACAACGCTGGGCGCCGCATTCGCGCACAGCGCGGAGCGTTTCACATCCGTCGCCGAGTCCGCATCGAACAATTCGCACGCCTGGATGAGGCCGCAACGCGGCGCCACCCTTGCCGCGTTCACCGCTTTGCCCCGATTCAGGTCGCCAGCAACTCCAGCGCCACGGCCAAGGACATCTTGAGGGCTGCGCCGGACGCACCCTGTTGCGTGAAATTCACGAACACGAGCAGTCCCGGTGTCGGAATCCCCGTGAAATCCTTGCGGATCA
>CAIYWC010000193.1 GCA_903929795.1 uncultured Myxococcales bacterium
ACTCCGCGCGCATCGCCTTCGACTCGATCCATCCACGCGCCTTCAAGGTATCGTCCTGCATATCGCCTCCGGGGACTCGCCCTGGAGGATTTTGTAGCAGAATTCATAAAGTGCGAGAATTGTGCGGGATCCGTAGCCTCTCTGGGCGGGCTGTCACGCTACGCTTCCGCCAGCACGCGCGCTGGGTCCAGCTTGCTCGCCCGCCGCGCCGGCACTGCCGCCCCGAGCACGCAGCAGACCAGCGACACGCCCAGCGCCAGCGGCGCCGACCACGTTGGAAAGACAAAGAAACCTTCCGGCAGGAACGGCACATTCGCCAGCCAATGCTGCGCCGCCGCATCCACTGCCACCGCGCCAAGCCACGCTAGCGCCACGCCCGCCAGGCCACCCAGCAGCCCCAGCAGCGCCGCCTCGCCCAGCACCAGCACGGCGACGTCACTGCCCGTGGCGCCAATCGCCCGCAGCACCGCGATTTCGCGCCGCCGCTCATGCACCAACATCGCGAAAGTTTGGGCAATTTGCACGCCAGCGACCGCCAGCACCACCAGCGCCAGCAGCACCAAACCCAGCGCAGTAAAGAAGATCACCGCCCCCGCGGTCCGCGCCGCTTGCGACTTGCGGCTCAGCGAAAAGCCAAGGCTTTCCGCTGCGGAAATGACCTGCGGCACCGCCTCGTTGTCGGCAGTCTCCAGCAGCACGGCGTCGTACGGCCCGCTCGGGTCCTCGCCGCGCAGCCGGTGGTTCCAATGCGCGACGATGGCCAGCGGCAGCGCCACGCCCAGCTCCGGCGCCTTGCGCGAAAAGCCGACCACTTGCGCCTGCTTGTACTGCTGCATCGGCCGCGCGGCGTCCTTGGTAAAAAACGAGTCGCCAAACGCCACGTGGAAACGCACGCCGTACAGCACCGCCAGCGAGCCCACCGGCACCGCACCCAGCGACCGCGCCATGTCCGTATTGAACACCTCCAACAGCAGCGGATTGATGACCGCCGGCAGCGGTTCTTCGCAGTAGCCCAGCATCGTGTCCGGGTGATCGGCGGCGCAGTACATCCGCTCCGGGCACGGCTCCGCCGTCTTGCACCAGCCACCTGCCGCGTCGCAGGGCCGCGCCGTCAGCCCGCGCTCGGCGTCAAATTCCAGATCGCGACCATTGCCCGCAGTCTTGTCCAGCAGGCAGCGCGCCAGCGGCGGCGCATTCGCCAGCGCGCACCGGCCCTCCACGCAGGTACCGGACTGGCACTCGTCGTTCTTGCCGCACGGCAGCGCCACCGCCGGCGTCGCCCGCCAGTGCGCCGACCACACGACCGGCTGGCACAGCGCATCGACGCAAATCGCGCCCGCCGGACAGTCCAGATCGACGTCGCACCGCGCACTTTTCCCCATCGGCTTCGCGTCGGCGTGCTCGAAGGTGGCCAGCTCCGCACGCAGCATTTCCACGGGCATCCCGTCAAAAAATGCCTCCGTGAACAGGTTGTAGCCCAGCAGCTCCTTGCCGCCCCACAGCCGCGCCGGAAACGCCGATTTGCGCTTGCCAAACGCCCGCACCACGCCCGGAAGCTGGGTCAGCTGCGCCACGCGGCTGTCGTCCAGTGGCCCTTGGCCCACGACCTGCTGCGTGCCAAAAACCTGCACCGAACGCGGCTCCAGCTCCAGCTGATTCACGGGAAAGATCCGGTTGAGCACGCGCTCGCGCAATCCCTGGCCCAGGCCGAGAAAGAACATCAGCAGCGCCGTACCCACGACGATGCCGACCATCGCGAGCAGCGTCCGCACGCGGCTCGTCCGCAGGTTTTGCAGGGTCAGCTGCAGCAGGCGACGCACTTTCATGGCGCCTCCAGCGACGTGCCGGCGATGCGGCCGCGCTCCAGCCGCACAAGCCGATCGGCCGAACGCGCGACCGCCGGATCGTGTGTGACCAGCACCAGCGTCGTGCCGCGCTTGGCGCGAATATCCTGAAACAACTGGAGAATTTGCTCCGCGGTCGCCGTATCCAGGCTGCCTGTCGGTTCGTCGCACACCAGCAGCGGCGGCTCCAACAGCAGCGCACGGGCGATTGCCACCCGCTGCCGTTCGCCGCCCGACAGCTGCATCGGCGGCTGGTGGAACCGATCGCCCAGACCCACTTCGTCCAGCAGGTGGTGGGCGCGCGTGCGCACGAGCGCGTCCGGCATCTCGGCGCCAAACGACGCGGGCAGCATCACGTTGTCGCCCACGGTCAGTCCGGGAAGAAGGTTGAAGCTCTGGAAAACAAAGCCGATTTGTCGATTGCGAAAACGTGCGAGCTCGCGCTCGTTCAAGCGCCGCAGCTCCTGGCCAAAGACCGCGAGATCGCCCTCGTAGCCGCGGTCGATCGCGCCGATCAGGTTCAGCAGCGTGGACTTGCCGGCGCCCGAACGCCCGACAATGGCGACGATTTCACCGGCTGCGATGTCGAGGTCGACGCCGTCCAGTGCCGTGACGACGCCGCCGCCTTCCAGCGCGAAGCGTCGGCGCAAGCCACGGGCGACAACGGCGGCCGAAGTGCTCACGGCGTCGCCTCCGCCGCGGGCCGCAGCTGGACGTCAAGCGTCAGCGCATCCGCATCCAGCGACACCGCCACCGCCACGGACTGCACCGCCGCCAGCAGCTGCACGATGTAGTCCGGCATCCCGCGCCGGCGCAGCGCCCGCGCCAGCCGCGGCGTTTCGAGCAGCACACCGGCCCAGCGCCCCGCGCCGTCGACCAGCGATTTCTCGACCGGCGCCGTCGCCGCTGCCGCAAGATCCGGGAATTTGCCGCTCGCCACGCGCCCGAGGTCCTCGCCTTCGCCGCGGCCCGAAATCAGCGCCAGATGCCGACCGCGACGCAGCAACCACCATGGCGCGTCCGGATTCGGCACGGCAAACCCCGCCCAATCGCGAAACTGCGCCGTCACCGGCTTGTCCGGGCTCGTCTCCAGCGCGGTGCGTACGGCCTGTAGCAGCGCATCCGCCTCGCTGTCGGTGTGGGCACTGAACGCCAGCGCCAGCCGCAGATCCTTGCGCCACGCCCGCTGCGGCCACGCATTCGGGTCCAGCGGCACGTCGTCCGCCACGCCCAGCAGCGCCAGCGCGACCTGACCGTCCCAGACCGCGAGCACGCCGCGCTGGAAATCCACGCCGTTCAGCGCCGGATGCCACGCGCCCAGCAGGGACACCGGCAGCAGCGCGTCGCGCAGGCCCTGCGGCACCAGCCCCAACAACGCGGGATTGAGCCGCGCCCGCAGCAGCAGCGGCGTCTCGTCGGGCAGAAGCTGGCCGAGATCCAGCAGCGCACCGGGCGCTTCCTGGAAGAATCGCGTGTGATAATCCGCAATATCCGCGAGCGCGCCCGGCTTGCTGGCCAGCCGCACGTGCAGGCGCGGCTGCGGCAGATCGAGCTGGAGATCCGCGTCCAGCCGCTCCACGCGGTCGACCAGCCCGCCCAGCACAAGATTGCCCAGCCCCAGCAGCCCGTGGATCGCCGTCAGCTCCGGCCCGTCTGCGGCCACCTGAAATTGCGCGTGCAATTCACCGGGGTTAGCCGTCAACGACGCACGCCGCGGCGCGGCATCGTACGCAACAAAATCAGCCGGCTTGGCGCCAATCGGCCAGCCGACCAGCAGGATCCCCGCCTGCAGCCGCATCTCCGCCACCCGCTTGTGCACGTCCTGGCGGTCCATGATTTGCCACGGGTTTTGGCCATTGCACGCGTAGCCACGCCGCTTGAGCACCGTCTGGACATGCGCCGCGCCGGACGCATCCGCCACGGGCAGCGCAAGCCAGACGGCGTCCTGCCAGCGAAACAGCACGGCGCCCGCATCCGGCCGCAGCCCCACGCGCGCCACCGCAGCCGTGTCCAGCACATCGACGTCCGCCAGCACTTGGAGCGCCTCGCGCACGCCGCGCGCGCCCGCCACGCGGTCCGTCAGCCGCCGTAGCCCGCGCGCTGCGAGATCCAGGCGGTCGAGCCACACGACCGCGTCCGCCTTCTCCGGCACCTGGCTGGCCAGCGCAACCGCCGGCAGGTGGTCATGGCGCCACGTCAGCCACGCGCCGACGCCGAAGCCTGCGCCCGCCAGCAGGACCAGGCCGATGAGCCCAAACACGCGTTTGCGTGGCCACTTCGGCGCCATCGGCTACTCCTCGCGCAGCGTGCGGATGCCGGCCTGCAGCGTCTCCACCACGCGGTCCGCGGCGTGCCCGTCCCAGCCCTCTGGCACGCGGCCCTGCTTGGACCGCCCGGCGCGAATGTCCGCCACCGCCGGCGCAATCGTCGCCGGATCCAGCCCCAGCAGCAGGTTCGTTCCCTCGGTCACGGTGATCGGCCGCTCCGTGTTGGCCCGCAGCGTCAGGCACGGCACGCCCAGCGCGGTCGTTTCCTCTTGAATTCCGCCAGAATCCGTCACAAGCACCTGCGCGTCTGCCATCGTGCCCAAAAACTGCAGGTAGCCCATCGGCTCGACCAGCCGGACGCCGCGCGGCACAGTCAAACTCGCGTCATCAATGCGTTTTTGCGTCCGCGGGTGAATCGGAAACAGCACCGGCACGTCGCGTGCCACGTCGCCGAGCGCCGCGAGGATCTGCGCCAGCCGCGCCGGATCATCGACGTTGGATGGCCGATGCAGCGTCGCGACCGCGTACTGCCCCGGCGTCAGTCCCAGCGACTGCGGCGTCTGCAGGTCGCGCGCCCGCTCCAGATGGGTCCGCAGGCTGTCAATCATGCAGTTCCCGACGAAATGGATGCGCCACGGCGCCACGCCTTCCGCCAGCAGGTTGTCATCCGCATCCCGCGACGGCGTCAGCAGCAGGTCCGAGCACGCGTCGGTCAGCACGCGGTTGACCTCCTCCGGCATCGTCCAATCGCGCGACCGCAGCCCCGCCTCGACGTGGCCGACCGCGATATTGCGCTTGGCCGCCACAAGCGCGCACGCGATCGTCGAGTTCACGTCGCCGGCAACCAGCACCAGATCCGGCTGCCACTGGGCGACATCCGCGTCGAATTTCTGCAGGATCGCCGCCGTCTGCTGGGCGTGATCGCCCGAACCGACGCCCAGGAACGCATCCGGCCGCGGCATCCCGAGGTCGTCAAAGAAGACCGCAGACATTTTTGCGTCGTAGTGCTGGCCGGTGTGCACAAGCCGCGTGGCAAAACCGGCGCGGGTAAGCGCGGCGTATATTGGCGCGACTTTCATGAAGTTGGGCCGGGCGCCCACGACACAGGCAATGCGGGACGGAATCATGGGCTACCTCGACGGCGTGCGGCCGCGCGCACCGTTTTCACGCACGACGGAGCGCCGGCGCCCATCGGTCGTCCGCTCCACGGCTTCCGGACGCGGCCGCTGCGGCGCTTGCTTCTTGTTGGGCGCCGCGGGCGGCTGCCAATCGTGGGACGGCTTGCCGGTCACGCGGCGCGGCTTGCGCGATGGCGCCTCGGCCACCGGCGGCGTATCCACCGGCGCGCGCTGGGTCACGGCCTTGCGCGTCACGCGTTTTTGCCCTGCCGTCTGGCCCTTGCGCCGCGGATCCGGCGGCAGCTCAAACGAGCCGACGTGGCCGCG
>CAIYWC010000194.1 GCA_903929795.1 uncultured Myxococcales bacterium
GAACTGCGACGACGGTAACCCGTGCACAATCGACAGCTGCGACCCGGTCAAGGCCTGCCAGCACGCCAACACGACGGCGGCGTGCAGCGATGGCAACGCGTGTACGGTCGGCGACATCTGCCAGAACGGCAGCTGCGTGCCGGGCGCCACGACAAACTGCGACGACAGCAACACCTGCACCGCGGACAGCTGCGACACGGGCACGGGGTTGTGCAAGCACGCACCCACGCTTGAAGGCTTGACCGGCTGCAGCGATGGGTCCGTCTGCACGACCGTAGACACATGCTTGGGCGGTGTTTGTGTCGGATCCGCACCGCAGAATTGCGATGATCTAAACGCTTGCACGACCGACAGCTGCGACCCGATCCTCGCGTGCCAGCACGCGAATGTGGCCAACGGGAACGCGTGCTCGGACAACAATCCCTGCACGGTCGGCGACAGCTGTCAGGCCAGTGGCTCGCCGTTGGTATCAAAGTGCGTCCCCGGTACGCTGAAGAATTGCTCGGATACGAATCCCTGCACGACCGACGGCTGCGACCCGGCCGGGAATTGCGTGAATACGCCTTTGCCGGACGCATCGACGCCCAGCACATGCATTGCCACCAACGAGGCAGTCAGTTCAACGTGCACCGGCCCGAGTTGCTGGTGCATCGCAACGACCTGCAAAACGAAAGAATGCGGCGACGGTTATGTCGACGTCGGCGCCGGAGAAGAATGTGACGACGGCAATAAAGCCAACTGCGACGGCTGCGAGAGTTGCCAGACACGATCGAGCATTTCCTTTGCCGCCAACACGAAGCCCGTGGCGACTAATCTGGGGACGAGCGCCATCGCCGGCGGCTTGGGCATCGACGGCGATTTGACCGTGGAGGCATGGATCTACCCGACGAAAGTCAATGCGGTGCAGCCCATCGTGACATACGGGACGCCAATCCTTACGCCACCGGCCTATCAGACCTACGGGTTGCAATTGGATACGTCGGGACACCTGAAATTCAGCCATGTGCCGACCTCAACCGGAACCCCGGATACGGTAGTCTCGACCCAAGTGCTCACTGCCAACACGTGGACGCATGTCGCAGCGGTCGTGGCAGGCCAACAGGTGCGACTGTACATCAATGGAGCGCTTGCCAAGAGTGCTCAGCTTGGCCAAAAACGTTTGAACGCCCCACAGGCGACGCTGGCGGTTGCCCAGCGTTATCCGGATGATTATTCAACGATTTTTTCCGGGCAGATCGATGAGTTGCACATTGCAGCCGCGCCAATCTATGGCGGCAATTTCACGCCGTCGCGGCGCGTAACAGCCGTCGCCGCCACGCGCGGCTTGTGGCATTTTGACGAAGCTGCCGGCTCGTCCGCCATCGACGCATCCGGATCGGCGCAAAAGACCGCATTCCCACTTGCCTTGGCTGGCGCAACATGGGTGAAAGACGCGTGCTATGGCGCGGCAGCGAACGCTGGAGTTTGCGGGGATGGCAATACCGCCAGCATCTTCGAGGAGTGTGACGACAAGAATACGGCAAGCTGCGACGGTTGTGAGAACTGCAAGCTGCAGAATCAGCTGCCAAATGGCGCCGCGGGAGTCTTCACTCCAGCGTTCCTGAGCTGGGCGTCAGACACCTTTTGCCCCACGTGCGAGACTACCATTGAGACATGGGCAAAGCTGGACGCCGCAACGGCTGGCTCGCCGAATACCTTGTTTTCAGTCAGTTGCAACTCACTGTACGTTTGGGTTCAGGACGGAAAGATCATCGTGACGCGGAGCCTGAACTTCGCTTCGCCGCCAACAACTGCCGCGCTGATCAACACCGGCACTTGGCACCACTATGCGCTGGCGTTCGGCTGGTCCACTTGGGCGCCGATGCGGCTCTACGTGGATGGATCGTTGGTTTTGGACATCAAACCAGGGACATGGGAAGCGGCACCGGCACCACCAGCAGCCACCTATGGGCAAGAGGTGCTTGAGATCGGCGCGACCGTTGGCTTCAACATGTCGACGTTCCAGCCACTTTGCGGGGCAAACGCGGGCGACGTGCTCGATTCTGAGTTGCCATGGGCGGGCGAGATCGACGAAGTGCGCGTTTCAGCCGGGATGCGCTACGGCAACAACTTTGTACCGGCAAGAAGGATGTACGCGGATGCAAACACGCGCGCGCTGTGGCACATGGACGTTCCTACGTCGAACACTCTGTTGGATGATTCGGGGCAGGGCGTGAGCCTGACCGCGGGCGCGCTCCCAACTACCGACGACTGCTACGGCGCGAGCAAGGCGGCGCTGTGCGGTGACTCATCGCTCGCGCCGTGGGAATGGGACGATGGGACAGCGCAGCCCGCAGGCAACTTCCCCACCGGGAGTGCAAGCGCAGGCCTGACATGCACACCCTTCTGGAACTCGGACTGCACAGCCATCCAATGGTCAGGCACACAGGTCCCGGCAATGACAAATGCCGTCGTCACGTACCCGATGCTCGCGCCCAAAGCTGGCGGCTCCGTGGCGGGCCCGTGGACTTGGGAGGGATGGGTGCGCTTGCCTGCGCTGCCCGCAAGCGGCAAGACCGGCACGATCCTTGCGATCGACAGTTCTGCCACCATCGGTGCGTGTGGGCAATCTCTGGGGCAAGCGTGGGCGATCCAGACGCTATCGGACGGCACGGACAGTTCGACGATTGGCACCTCGGCTTCAAGCACGTCGCGCGCAGTGTGGAAAGCGGGCGTCTGGCAGCACTTCGCCCTCGAATACCATGGCGACAATTCAGGCTCACTTTGGGTGGATGGCCAAAAGGCCCGTGATTTTACAAACATAACGACCACCGCATGGAGCGGCAACTGCAAAGTGCGGATCGGCGGTCGCGAAGGTGGTGCGGCGCAGACCAATCGGATCGCGGGCGCGATGGCTGCGTTGCACCTGACCTTTCAGGTCAAGTACGGTGGCCCCTTCGACCCGCCCTGGACGCTGACCAAAGATGCCAGCACGTTCATATTTTGGGACTTCTCGAACCTGGGCACAAACCCCGGCTGCGTCGCGGGAGATCTGTGCCCGGTCGGCGTCAATGCCACCGGTGGCGCGGTATTCAACGGCTATGTTGACACCGGCGGCTCAACTACCAACCTTGCGTCTGGCCCCTACTGCGCCACCCAACCCAGCCCGTAACTCCCCCGGAGCCGCACGCCATGAAAATGCAGCCCGTTTCTCCAGACTTGCAGCCCAAGGTCGTGCAGTCGCTGCAGGCGCTCACGCTCTTCAAGGCGGTCGACGCGCAGACGCTCGCCTGGTTCGCCAGCCAGGGCACGCTCTGTGCCGCGGCGCAGGACGAGGTGATTGGCAGCCAGGGCGAGCCGTCGGACGCCTGTCATGTGATCCTGCGCGGTTCCGTGTCGCTGCGCATGGTGCCGCCGGGCATGAGCGAGGCGTTCGAGATCGACCGCCCGAAGTCCGGTGAGCTGCTGGGCGAAGTGGAGACGCTGCTGGCCGCGCCGCGGCGGATGACCGCGGTGGCCATCGATCCACAGGTGCTGCTGTTCCAGATCCCCGCGGCGCTGTTGCAGGCGCTGGCGGATCGGGCGCCGCTGTTTGGCGTCGCGCTGGCCCGGGAGATGGCCGCGCGGTTCGCGAAGGCCGATCGCAAGGTGCCGCTGCCGTTCTACGACCTGGCCGCCAATCCGCCGCCGCTGGAGGTGGCGACCATGCTGCCGGCGCAGTTCATCCACCACCAGCGCGTGCTGCCGCTGGGCTCGACCGGCCAGCAGCTGGTCCTTGGATTTGTCGACGATCTCAGCTCCGTGGCGCTCCACGCGTCGCGCAGCTTCCTGCCCGGGCTGGAGCTTTTGCCCATGCGCATCGATGCGGGCGCGTTCCATCACTTTGTGCAATCCGTGCCGCAGCTGTCTGAAGTGCCGCCGGCGGAGGCCCACCAGGCCGAGACGCTGCCGCATCGGGCGCCCTCGAACAGCGGGCCGAGCATCAAGGCGCCGCCGACCAAGCTCTCCGCGCCCAAGCTGGACCCGCTGCTGCGGCGCATGGTGGCGGAAGGCGCCTCCGACTTGCACCTCTCGGCCGAGCACAAGCCGCGCTGGCGGCTGGATGGCGAGATGCGCGAGCTCGGAGAGGCGCCCAAGCTGACGGAAAACGCCGTGTGGGACCTGCTGTCCCCGGCCATGCTGGAACGCAACCAGACGCAGTTTCTGGCGGACAACGACACCGACTTTGCCTACGCGCTGCCTGACGTCGCGCGGTTTCGCGTCAACGTGTTTCGCGACCACCGCGGCATCGGCGCGGTGCTGCGGCAGATTCCCCAGAAGATCCTGACCCTGGAGCAGCTGGGCATCCCGCTCAGCGTGCAAAAGATGTGCGACAACCCCAAGGGCCTGGTGCTGGTGACCGGTCCGACGGGCTCCGGCAAGTCGACGACGCTCGCCGCGATGATCGACTACATCAACCGCAACCGCCGCACGCACATCATCACGCTGGAGGACCCGATCGAGTTCGTGCACGCCAGCCAAAAAGCCCTGGTGAACCAGCGGGAAGTGGGGCCGCACACGACGAGCTTCGCGCGCGCGCTGCGGGCGGCGCTGCGTGAGGACCCGGACATCGTGCTGGTGGGCGAGCTGCGCGACCAGGAGACGATTCAGCTGGCGCTGGAGACGGCGAACACCGGCCACCTGGTGTTCGGCACGCTGCATACGTCGACGGCCATCTCGACGGTCGATCGCATCATCGACGTGTTTCCGCCCGAGCAGCAGAGCCAGATCCGCGCCGTTGTCTCAGAAGTGCTCAAGGGCGTCGTGGCGCAGACGCTGTGCAAGAAAAAGGGCGGTGGGCGCATCGCGGCGCTGGAAGTGCTGGTCGGCAGCCACGCGGTGGCGAACCTGATCCGGGAAGGCAAGAACCACCAGATCATGAACATCATGATGACCGCCAAGGCGCAGGGCAACATGCTGTTGAATGAGCAGCTGGAGAAGCTCGTCAACGACAACAAGATTGAGTATGACGAGGCGCTGATGAAGGCGATCGACAAGGCGGATTTTGCCAAGCGGTTTGGCAAGGATTACCACGAGAAGTAGGGGCGACGGCGCTGGGCGCGCGGGCCGGCGCTCTCTTGCTGGCCGGACTTGGGGCACCGACACACTTGAATCGGCGCGGCTCCCCGAGCCCGTCGCCACGCTGCGCGGCGGCTGGTCGGTACCGCGCCTCCGCTGCCAGGTGAGGGGCGGATGCCTGGAGCGCGCGCTCGGCGTGCTCATGTCGGCGCTGCGGTGATGCACCGGCGCTTCGCTTCGGCGCATTCGTGTCGCGTCTCCTCCGGGTATTTGATGGCGGCTGCGCGCGGGAGCTGCCCGGGCCGCGATCACTTCGCCGGGTTCTCGATCTCGGCCCGAAGCGTCGCTGTGAGGAACGCATTGCCCTTCTTGAACTCAAGCCAAGAGCCGAAGTGGAGGACGACGAGGCCGAACGCCAACATCAGGAGCAGTTTGAGTTCGTTTCCAGCGGGTGCGACGCGGGCCGACAGCGCGAGTATCCCCAGCCAAAGGACCATGAAGAGTCGGCCGGTCCAATGCAGGTGCATCGTCACGGCGATGACACAGCCCTGCGGCGCGCCCACGATCGTCGCGCTTAGGCATGGCAGCATGCTGGTGCGGTCGGGGATCTGCCGCTGAATCGCGAAGGCGCCGTCGGAGACAACGCCGACGTATTGGAATTCGCTGCCGATTCCGAGGAACGCATCCTTGAACGTCAGCGTGCGGCGGGGGCCGACAACGGCGCGTAATGCAGCGACGGCATCCCCAACCGACAACGGCGACCGGAGCGTCGCGCGCGGCGACGGAAACGGGAAGGTCATGCCGCACGCAAGCGGGCGAAGCGGTCGGCCGGGAACGACACCTCAAGGCCGTCGGTAAACTCCAGCGCGACGCGCCGACCGGCGGTCCAAATACGCACGGCAGGCGGGTGCAGTCCAACGGTGAAAGAACGCATGCCATTGCTCCAAAAGCCAAGATTCCCTGGCGGCAACTTCGCGCTCAATCCGGCGGAGGTCAAGGGCCAAGACGTGCTGTGCCCGCGCCGCGTGGCTGCTGTCCACGATTCGCGCCACATTCCAGAAGATTGTGAACATGCTGATTTCGCAAGGACATCCCGTGCTTGTTGGCTGCATTGGCAATCTGCTGGGGAACTCTCCCCAGCTGCAGCCCGTCCGAAGCGACGTCATGCCCGGTGGACTGCAACGCGCAGGTCTCCGCGTTCTTTGCCTGCGCCGAGCTGAAGTGCCCGACCGACGCCACGACGTGCTTTGCCGACGTCGCCTGCGCCGCGTCCATCAACTGCATGATCCTCTGCGACAAGGACCAGACCTGCGCCAACAAGTGCACGGACCCGCTGACGTCGGCCGAAGTCACGACGCGGCAAGCGACGCTGGAGTGCGTCGACTAGAACTGCACCGGCAAGAGCAACGCCAACTGCGGCGACGGCACCTGCCAGCCGACCGAGACGGCGAACAACTGCCCGGCGGACTGCTCCCCGGTATGCGGCAACGGCACCTGCGAGAAAGGTGAGAACCAGCAGAACTGCGCGAGCGACTGCAGCGGCGGCGGCAACCAATGCGGCAACGGCAAGTGCGACGCCGGCGAGTCGGCCAGCTCCTGCCCGCAGGACTGCGGCGGCAACCCGTGCCAGGGCGCGTCCGACGGCGGGAACTGCGAAGACGGCAACCCCTGCACCAAGAACGACAAGTGCGCGAACAAGCAGTGCAGCGGCACGCCGGCGTGCGACGACGGCAACGTCTGTACGATGGACAACTGCGAGATCGCGACAGGCCAGTGCACGAACACCCCCGGCAACGGCATGCCCTGCGAGGACGGCAACCCATGCACGAGCAACGACCTGTGCACCAATGGCAGCTGCGCCTCCGGCCAGGATGTCTGCCCGCTGTGCGTCGACGTCAGCACGTGCAACGATGGCAGCACGTGCACCTCCGACGCCTGCACCAATGGCAAGTGCAGCCACGCCTTTCTGACGCCCGGCACGCCATGCGATGACGGCAGCGTATGCACGACCGGCGAGTCCTGCATGCCCAACGGCGCCTGCGTGATCCCTGGCCCCATCTGCGACGACGGCAACCCCTGCACGGCCGACAGCTGCGACAAGGCCAAGGGCTGCGCGCACACGGCGCTTGCCGACGCGACGACGTGCACGACCGGCGACCTGTGCTGGGAAGCCGCGTGCGGCTCCGGCCAGTGCAAGCAGACGACGAACCTCTGCACCGGCAATTGCGGCAACGGCATGTGCGGGCCAGGGGAGTCGCAGCAGTCTTGCCCGAAGGATTGCGGCGCTGCGCCGGTCTGCGGCGACGGCATGTGCCAGCCCGGCGAGAGCATGACGACGTGCCCGAAGGATTGCGGCGCCCCGCCGGCGGTGTGCGGCAACGGGATGTGCGAGGCGACGGAGACGGCGCAGAACTGTCCGGCGGATTGCAAGTAGACGCACCGCCCGAAGTCGGACGGTGATGGTACCGGGCACCTACCCCTGACCCGCCACCGGCGGCGGCGTTTCGGCCTTGGGCTTGGGCGGCTCGTCAAAGTACGCGTTCACCCGCTCCGCGTCGTCGGGGAACTTCAGCGCCAGCGCCGACTCCAGGCTCTTGTAGCGCGTGAACCACGCCGCGCGCAGCACATGGATGTCGTCCACGCGGTCCTTTGCCACCGCCTGCGCCGCCGTCACGCCAGCCTCGCGGGTCTGCAGCAGCTTGAGCGCCGCCTCGCCGGGCTTGATGGCCGGCGCCAGCGCCTTGGGCGTCGCCGGGTGCGCCAGCGCTTTGAGCACCGCTTGCGCCGACAGCACGCGGTCATGCGCCGACTGCTTCATCATCTGCGACGGCGGCATCGGGAAAATCCGCAGGTAGTCCAGCGACTTCTTCTTGCCGCCAAACGCCGCGACGGTGTCCAGGTTCAGCTGCCGCAGCCACTTCCAGATGCCCAGCAGCGCGATGGCCCGCAGCGCCCGCGCCTTCACCACGTCGTCCACCGCGTTGTTGCGCGCGTCTCGCTGGGTGCGCAGGCTCAGGCGCGTCGCGGCGAGATCACCCTGCAGCCCAGCGACATCCGGGTCCGCTTCCACCGCGCAGATGGCGAACCACGCGAGGTCGAGGAGGATGCCGAGGGAGGCTTTTTGTTGGGGCAGGCGCATGGCGGATTCTCCTTGCCGGCGGCGCGTTGGGGGCCGGTGGGCAAATCCTAAGGCGGGCAAATCCGCCGTTCAAGGGGGGGACGGCGCACGCAATGGCGGTGATTGTCATGGGCGCGTCACGTTGGGTCCCGGGTTGGCACGCGACCGCGGCAATACATGAACGCCTTTCTACGAGACCAAACCGCACGGGTTGGACCTGACGCATTTCGGACTGGACCACGAGCGTGCTCCGCCGGAGGCACGCCGCGGATGACGGTCGGCCTGATCTCGAACTTCGGCGAGTGTGTAAAGCCGGGTTGCCGTCGACGCGCGCAGGCTGGCTGTGGCGAGCAATGGTTCGGTCATACGGTCGTCACAGGGCCGACGATGGCCCATGGCGCCTCCGGTTCGCTGACCGCGAACGTCCCCGCGCCCGCTCGCTCACATCTCCCCCAGCTGATACCGGGTCTCCGCCTCCACAAGTGCGATCTCGTCCGGCGTGAGCGCAAACAGCTCGTACACCTTGGCATTGATCGCCGTCTCGTAGCGCACCAATTCCGCCGTCAGCTTCGCGTGTACTGCGCGCGCCTCGGCCAGCCACTCCTGCCATTGCCCGCGCTCCTTGATCGGAATCTCCCCGTGGCGGTGCTTGATCTCCTCGCGAAACGCTGGGAAGTCCAGCGTCCACCATGCTTCGAGCTTGCGGCCGAGGTCGTCGTGCGTCACGAGGTCGGTGCGGATGCGCTGCAGGGCCGCGGCATGGTGGGCGTAGCGGGCGTTGGCGACGCGGGTGGCGTTCTTGGCAAGGTCGGCGAGGGTGGTGCGGTCGGGGTCGGTCATGGCGGGGATGGGCAGGCGCTCCATGAATTGGGCGAAGAGGCGGTACCACATCAAGCCCAGTCGTTCGCCACGGGGCTGGGCGATGCCGGAGAGCGCGAACCACGTCACCCGGCTCTGCAGGATCGCGAGGATCTCCGGGCCCGCGCCGGTGAGGAAGAAGCCGGTGTTGCCGATCATCTTGCCGGCGCTGTCCCAGGAACAGCGCGGGCGCTGGGTTAGCTCGGGCCAAAGTATCTTGTCCTTGCTGAAATCGTCGAAGTAGGCGCACGCGCGCAGCTCCCACCAAAAGTCACCTTGATCCTGACGCATGCTGGCTTTGTCGCGGAACGGCAGCAGGTGCTCCGCGATCGCGGGCACATGTTGCTTCAGGTGCGTCCATGCCATCGCTTCGTCCAGATCAGTCCCGAACTTTGCTCGCGTCCAGCCGTTGGGAATCGCGATGATGCAGTCGCCCTGGTCCAATTGAAACCATGGTCGCAAGTCTTCCCCACGTGCGAAGGGCCGCAAGAGCGCATCGACATCGATCTGTCCACGGCCGAGTTGGTCCGCAGTGAGTCGGCTGACCACGAATGCCTCGTTCAAGCCAGTCTTCAAGCCCATCTTCGGATGTCCA
The DNA here is from genome assembly GCA_903929795.1 of uncultured Myxococcales bacterium. Lineage (GTDB taxonomy): Bacteria > Myxococcota_A > UBA9042 > UBA9042 > UBA9042 > CAIYBN01. The sequence continues at coordinate 9,609 of CAIYWC010000194.1, forward strand.
ACCACGTCGAGAAGGTGCCCGCCCGTTTGCAGCAACTTGTCGAACAGCGCGCGCTGCGCTTGCGACACGAGCGCCCACTCCGCGTCCCCAAGGCCGGCAACATTAAGTTGCGTCGCCGCCCCCCCCAACAACTCCGCAAATTTCTCGATCTCCACTCCGCGCACAAAGTTCGCCACCCGCACCTTGCTCTCCGCCTCCGGCTTGGCGTGCCGGAACACCGAGATCACCGGGTTCACATCCTTGGCGTCCGCAAACACCTGATTGTCGCCCAGATCGATCAGGTTCTCCGGCGTCGACTCGGTCGCCAGGTACTTGCGCAGCCCGGTCGCGAAATTCGCTTTCAACCACGTGTCGCTGCATACGCTGCCGGCGCGGCCATTCTCGCGGCACACCTTGGTCATCAGCTCCAGGAAGTACACGTACAAATCCGCCGTGCTGTCATAACAGGCAAAGTGCGCCTTCAAGTGCTCCTTGATCCCCTTCAGCTCCTCCTGCCGCACGTATGGCGGATTGCCCAGCACCACATCAAACCCCGCCTGCCACCGTGGCCACGCCTGCTTCTGCGCATCCGACGCCACATCGCGCATCACCTCGCTCGCCGGACCGCCAATCGCCCAGTCAAACGCCGCGGGATCGAGCGTTGGATCGCTGACCACGCTGTTGCCGTGCTGGATGGTGCCGTCCAGGTCGGCCAGCTTATGGCCCTTGCGCGCGGTCTTGAGCCACAGCGACAGCCGCGTGATCTCCACCGACTCGCGGTTCAGGTCCACGCCGTGCAGATTGCCGTGCAGCAGGGCATCGGCCAGATCCACTTGGCCGTCGATGTCGCCCAGCACCACGAGCGCGCTGTTGATGCGCTGGTACTCATAGGCGAGGAAGTCAAAGGCGGCAATCAGGAACGCGCCCGAGCCACACGCCGGATCGAGCACGCGCAGGCCGCGGATGCGCTCGCGGTAGTCGTGCCAAACCGGCAGCCAGACGGGATCCGCCGGCCCCGGCTCGCTCGCAGACTGCGGCAACTGCGCCAGCGCGTCGGCCCACGCCTCCTTGACCGCGCGACCCAGCGTCTCCTGCACGATGAAGCGCGTCACATAAGGTGGCGTGTAAAAAACGCCTTCCTTCTTGCGCTTTCTGTCGACGTCGCCGCCGCCCGCGTCCTTGCGCTTCTCCTCAAGGTCACTGATGGACTGCTCGAAGATATGGCCCAGCACCTCGACCGAGACCTCCTCGGCATAGTTGAACTCCAGCAATGTCCTCAGGCGCAGACACAGTTCATCGCTGACGGAGCACTCGTCGACGCGCGCATCGTAGCGAAACAGGCCGCCGTTGTAGGCGTGCACGTTCTCGCGCTGCCAGCCCACGTCGATCCACCGGAAGAGCGCACGCACCGCCGGCCACTTGGTGCCTGAATTGAAGCGCGTGCTGGTGTCGATCGCATCCGAGAGCAGCTTGCGGGGCAACAGGCCGCGGTACTCGGCAAAAGCGATGAACAGGATGCGATCGAGGATCGTCTGGGTCGCCGCGAGCATTTCCAAGGCGGGACGGTTGGAGTTGACCTCTTTGAGGTCCGCGTACAGCTCGTTGCGGATGGCCTTGTAGCGGGCATAGAGCTTGTCCTCGACCAGCTTCTCGCTCTGCGCCGAGCCGTCGAGCAGCTCATCGGTCGGCGACTGGGCGTCCGCGGACTTGGGCAGGAGCTGGTCGCGCGAGCAGAGGAACCAGAAGCGCTTGAACTCGTCCAAGTCTGCCAGCTTTTCCAAAGTCCAGGACTCGAACATCTCTGGGCCGCGCTTGCGGGCATACAGGCGGATCTCGTTGTAGTTGGAGACGAGGATCCAACGGCAGGTCGGCTCATTGTTGGCGTAATCCCATGCCTGTTCCACCGGCGACAGCCTGCGGCCTCGCGGCATGTCCAGCGGATGGTCTATGCCCTTTAACTCGAGCGGCGCGATATGGGTCATCTGCCCGACGCGATATAAGCCCAGCCCGGCATCGGCCGATTTGCCCATCGTGCCAAACTTCGCCTCCGGCTGAATGTCCCAATGTGCGCCCGCCTCCGTCGAAGTGCGATAGCCGAGCGCGAAAGAGAACACATGTTGGAGGTACTGACCGTGCAGCGACACTTCCTTGGTCGCCAGCTTGCCCGCCATGTACGCGTCGCGGATCTTGAGCACTTCGGCGTGCCGTATGGCGATGTCATGGGGAAACGTGCAGCCGTTTAGCCGCTCCCGGAGGAGCGGCGGGTGAAACAGCGGCGCCCGCGCGATACCGGTCAGCTTGGGCGCAGTCAACACCAAAGCCGACTGCTGCAGACTCAAATCGAGCGGCAAGTTGCCGACCGTCCCGTTCGCTTTCTTGGCTGCCATGCGCCCCCCTTGTGCGCGCGCGACGCTACCGCATATGACCGCGCTGTCAACTTGGCGTGGGCGTGGATGCGGCGATTGCAACGGCCAGGACGCGCGAGGTATCAGGCAAATTCGAGTACGACTGGCCGCACGGCCGGCAGGCGGCAGGCAAGCTTCTCATAGCCTGCGCATCCGGTCATGCGGCGCCCGGTGTCACCGTCGTACCACCTGCTGCCCGGCCGTGTGGCGCTGGGTATTCCACTCGTATCAGGCGCTTCCCGGCCGGGTGGCGCTGGGTCGGACATTCGTGCCACAATCCGCCCGAGCGTGCGGCACCGGGTATCACGGTCGTGCGCCCGCCCGGCCAGCCGTGCGGTCGCGGGAGTGACGGTCGACGCGGCTGCGGCGCGCGGGTCAGGGGTAGGCGCGGATGCAGCGGAAGCCATTCTCGGCCCCGGCGACGTTCGGGTCATTGTGGTCGCGATAGTACGCACTCAGGGCGAAAATATCGTTTTGTTCGAAGCCACCGCCGCGCAGGATACGGAAGATGTGGGTGTCAGTCCCGAGTGGATCCGTCACCGCGCTTGAACCATATGGGCTGTACCAATCCCGGCTCCATTCCCAGACGTTGCCAGCCATGTCGTGCACGCCATAGGGACTATCTCCGGCGGGCAGCGAGCCCACGGGCCATGTTGAATTCTCGCCGCAACCATCGTTGCTGCCGTCGAACATCACCGCATAGCTACAGGTCGCCGCCGCCTCGCCCCATGGGTATGTGCGCATGGCTGAAGCGCATGCGGGATCACTCGAGCTGCTGCCGTTTTTCTCGCAGCTGCCGCGCGCCGCCATCTCCCACTGCGCCTCCGTTGGCAGGTCATAGCCGGCGCCGCGCCATGTGCAGTACTGCTGCGCTTGCGTCCAGTTGACGTTATTCACCGGGTTGTTGGTCAAGCCGGGATACGTCGCGCTCGTCGCAGGCTGCACATCGCTGGGCGGCATGCACACGCCCGCGTCGACACAGGCTTTGTACTGCCCGGCGGTCGTCTCGGTCAGATCCATGTAGTACGCCGACAGCGTCACCTTATGCTGCGGCTTTTCGTCGGCGTTGCAGGTGGCGTCCTTGACCGGGTTGCAGCCCATCCAGAATGTGCCAGCCGCAATGAGGACCATCCCCGCTGGCGCGGCGCTTCCCGCATCGCTTGCCGCGTCCGCAGCGAGGGTGTCGGCGGCATCGGGCGCTTGCGCCACTTCGGCGATCGCCCCGCCGGCGTCGATATCCGCGCTGGCGACGTCTGCCGTGCTCGGGCCGATCGACGCGTCATTGCCGCACGCGGCGAGCACCAGCAATGCGGCAAGGCAGAACCGACAAAACATGGCGCGACCTCCGTGGGCGAGCGTGCGCGCGGGGCTTGGGGAGGTCAAGGTGCGGCGACGATGCGGCCGCTGGCGAGGGAAATTCTTTACCGCTTGGCAAAAAGATCCGCGGCAAAAGTGGGCGACGCGCGAATACCTACTTGTCGCGCATGTCGGGCGCGATGCTTTTTGTCGACTCGGGCGCGCGCTCGGGGGAGCGGATTGCCCACAAGTACCATTGCCGGGCTGCCACGGGGACCAAGGAATCCCAACGGGCAGCCGAAGGTGGGGCGGGCGCAGCCAAAGCTGCGGGACCGCATGTGGACGTGCGTCCGGGTGACTCCGGCGCTTCGGC
>CAIYWC010000195.1 GCA_903929795.1 uncultured Myxococcales bacterium
CCGCTGCGCTCACCGCCGCCGCCGAAGCCGCCGCGATCGCCGCCGCCGCCGCCCGGACGCGGAGCGCGCTCGAGCGCCTCGCTGACCTTGACCGTGCGACCGTCGATGGCCTTGCCGTCCATCGAGGTGATGGCCGTGGTGGCCTCAGCGTCATTCGACATCGTCACGAAACCGAATCCGCGCGAGCGGCCCGTCTCCCGATCCTTGATGACTTTCGCGTCCGCGACCGCACCGTACTGCTCAAACGCCGCGCGCAAGGACGCGTCTTCCGTATTCCAACTCAAGCCGCCCACAAACAGTTTCTTACCCATCGAATCTTCTCTCTTACCGGGGCATGTGCCCACTCTCGCCGGGGCTTGCGTCTGCAATCGCGACCCGCGAGTGCGGGCAAGGACGGCAGGCGTGCGCCCGTCTTGTCTCCCCCGCAACAACCAGTTTGCTCCGAAGGTTTTACAAAAATAGCACAAGATCCCCGGCTTGGGAAGCTTTTTCTTTTTGCAGCTTTCCGCGTCGCGCATCCAGCAGCCAAACGGCGCATCGAAGCGCCGCCGGACCACGATTGGCTACTTGGGCGCCATACGCAGCGCGCCGTCCAGACGAATGACTTCGCCGTTCAGCATCGGGTTTTCCACGATGTGCTGGGCCAACATCGCGTATTCGCTCGGATCGCCCAGCCGCGCTGGGAACGGCACGGTCTTGGACAGCTCGTTTTGCACCTGCTCCGGCAGGCCCGCGAGCATCGGCGTCTTGAACAGGCCCGGGGCAATCGTGCAAATGCGGATGCCAAAACCGGACAGGTCGCGCGCGATCGGCAGCGTCATGGCGGCGATCGCGCCCTTGGACGCGGCATATGCCGCTTGGCCGATCTGGCCGTCAAATGCCGCGACGCTGGCGGTGTCGACGATCACGCCGCGCTCGCCATCGGTGCCGGCTTCGGTGTCGGACAGCCGTGCCGCGACCAGGCGAATCACGTTGAACGTGCCGGCGACGTTGACGTTGAGCACGCGCTGGAACGCCGCGAGATCGTGCGGGCCCTTCTTGGAGATCGTGCGCGCGGCGACGGCGATGCCGGCACAATTGATGGCGACGTTCACGGGCTTGCCAAATGTCGACTCGGCAGCAGCGAGCGCGGCGAGGACGTCGGCCTCGCTGGTCACGTCCGTCGGGGAAAAAATAACATTCTTGCCAAGTTCTGCGGCGACGGCGACGCCCGGGCTGGACGCGAGGTCGGCGATGACCACGTGCGCGCCGGCTTGGGCGAAACGGGTTGCAGTAGCGCGACCGAGACCGGAAGCGCCGCCAGTGACGAGAACGATGGCGTTTTGCAGCTGCATGGTGAACCTCCCGCCGGATTCGTGTCCGGGGCGGCGGGAAGGTGGCAGAAGCCGGGGCCGGATGCAACCGCGGCGGCGCGAAGAATTGTGGTCGGCGTCAAAACAGCCGCAGCTGGCCAGTCGGCGGCGGCAGAAACTGGCTGACGTCCAGCGCCGGCTCCGCGGGCTCCAGACCCAGCCGGCGCGCCGCTTGCGCAAAACGCTGGGCCACCAGCGCCGCGTAGGCGCCCTGACCGCGCATCCGCACGCCAAAATCGCCGTTGCGCTCCGGGCCCGCGCGCGTGTCCGCGATCAGTCCAAGCACGTGCGCCGCCTTGCCCGGCGCGTGCACGTGCAGCCAATCGGCAAATAAGTCGCGAACTTCAAACGGCAGCCGCAGCAACGTGTAGCTCGCGTGCCGTGCGCCTGCGTCCTTGGCACGCTGCAGGATCGCTTCGAGCTCGTGATCGTTCAGGCCCGGAATCAGCGGCGATGCCATCACGCAGACGGGCACACCCGCCAGCGCCAGCCCGGCGATCGCTTCCAGCCGCCTTTCCGGCGTCGGCGCGCGTGGCTCCAGCTTGCGGGCGAGCGCGCGGTCCAGCGTCGTCACCGTCACGTTCACCGCGCCCAGGTTGCGCTGCGCCAGCTCGCGCCACAGATCCACGTCCCGCAGCACAAGCGCGGACTTGGTAATCACGCCGACCGGGTGGCGACATTGCACAAGCACTTCCAGCAGTTGCCGCGTGATGCGGTGCTCGCGCTCGATCGGCTGGTACGCGTCCGTGTTCACGCCGATGACGACCTTCGCCGGCCGGTACGCCTTGCGGGCCAGCTCCGCGCGCAGCAGGTCCGCGGCGTTGACCTTGGCAAAAAGCCGCGTCTCGAAGTCCAGCCCGGCGGACAGGCCCAGGTAACCGTGGCTCGGCCGCGCGTAGCAGTAGCTGCAGCCGTGTTCGCAGCCGCGGTATGGGTTGATGGAGCGATCGAACGGCAAGTCCGGCGAGTCGTTGTAGCTGAGGATCGACTTGGCGGTCTCGGCGGTGACGATCGTGCGCGGCGCGCCGGAGCCGTCGTTGAGCGAGCCCCAGCCGTCGTCAAACGCGGTGGACTGGAACGCCTCGAAGCGGCCGGCCGGGTTGCTGGCGGCGCCGCGGCCGGGCTGCAGGCGTGGGTTGTCGATGCGGCGGCTCATGGAGCGCCGAGAATCCCGCAGCGACGGCCGCCTGCGCAACAGAAATCATGCTTGCGTGGCCTTGGCAGCCTTCGTGGCCCTGGCGGCTTTGTCGGCCTTGAGCATCCGCACGAGGATCCAGCCCAGCGTCGCGGTGTTCAGCGCGCCCCAAATCGGCAGCACGGTGTCGGTCAGTCCCGGCGTGAATTTCTCGACGAATTCCTGCTTGGACGTGTCGCCGAAGTCCGGATCGTGTTCGACCACCGTGATCTGGTACTTGTTCTGGTAGAACCAGCTGCGGCTCTCCGGCGGCACGTTGTGCCACATCCAAAACCAGCTGCCAAAGAGCAGGATGTCGAACAGGCGCATCGCGACGAGAAGCTTCAACTGACTCTTGGGACCGTGCGTGTGCATGTGGGCTCCTGTGTCGGGAAATCGGTGGGTGGAATGGCTACTTCGCGGTGGCGAACAGCGTGCACTTCACGTTGACGATCGCGTTGACCTTGTCGCCGACCGCGCCGCCGCTGCCCTTGATGCCGTGTTCCAGCAGCGGCACTTTGAGGTCGGTGACGACCTTGATCATGTTCTTTTCCGCGGAGTACGCGATCTCCACCGGCGCGACGATGTCCTTGGCGATGCCGTTCAGCGTGAACTTGCCGTGCGCCTTGCCAGACGCCTTGTTGCCGGTCACTTTCAAGTCGGAGACCTTGCTGATGGCGAATGTGATGTTCGGGTTGCCGGCGGCGTTCAACCACTCCTTGGAGTGCATGTGCTCGTCGCGCGTGGCGTTCCCGCTCTCCATCTTGGCGACCGGGACGGTGATGGTGCCGGTCGTGCCTTCGGGCGCAGCCGCGTCCGCAATGCTGAACGAGCCGGTAATGCCCTTGGCGACGCCGCCGATCTTCTCCGCCGCGGTGTCGGCGTTGAACGAGAACTGCGACTTGGCAGAATCCACTTCAAACTTCAGCGGCCCGGTCTTGCCGGTAAACGGCGAGTCGGCAAAAGCCGGCAGGGCGGAAAGCGTAGCGACGACGGCGGCGATCGAGATGAGAAAACGCTTCTTCATGACATTCTCCTTGGCAAAGACGGGCACGAGCGCCCTTGGGAAAGCAACGGCTGGACCGTGAGTTGGATTCACGGACAGAGAGACGGCTAGTAGAACAGGTGAATCTGCAAGGTATATTGGGCCATGCTGTAATCCGGGGTGTTCACCCAGCGCCATTCCGGCCGCAGCTCGATCATCGGGAATGGCATCCACTGGACGCCGGCGACAACAGCTTGGATATCCGTGACTTTCGCGCCGCTGCTCACGGACGCGTCGGCCGTCGAGCGGGACGATTCATAGCGGCCTTCCAGCGTCAGCCATTGCTTGATCGGATAGTCGGCTTGGACCATCCAGGCATAGCGGGACAGCGCCAGCACGTCGTCGCGCGAGTGCGTGACCTCGAAAAACAGCGAGCCCCAGTAGGTCTTGCCGATTCCGAAGTGCCCGCCTTCAATCAGGAAATTCGGCGTGTACATGGTCGAGCCGCCGGCCCAGAAGTTGATGCCGACGCTGTCGATGCGCGGCCAGAAGGTCACGCGCGCGCTGCCCAGCGGCTTGGTGGCGGCGTCGGTGCGGTTTTGCGCGGAGACGCCGCTGGTGGCGGTGCCAAAGCGGGCCTCGCTGAAGTTGCGCGGCCAAAAGGCGCCTGCGTCAATCGACAGCCAATGCAGGCCTTCCCAGTTCACCTCGCCGCCGACGTCGTTGTAAAATGCTGGAATCACTGGTTGTTTCAAGTTGTCCGCGCGGCCGTGGATCAGCAATGTGTGGTCGTCGTGGCGGATGCCAAAGCTGGGCTCCAGCATACCGACGCGCACGCTGGGTAGGCCGACGGGCGGTTCTGGCGCCTTGAATTCGGTGGGCACGGGCGCGTCAAAATCATCGGCGGCTGCGGCACCGGACGCTGCAGCGGCGGGCGCTTCCTCCGCGGTTGGCGCCGGAATGGAGCGCTGCGGCGTCCAGCGAATCCAGCCGTCGAAATTGGATTGGCCAGGGTAAATGGGCGAATTCATCACCGACTGATAATAAATTCCCGCCAGGTTGACGCTCGCCGCGACCGACACAGTCTGCGTGATCTTCACCTCCGCGCCCGGCGACAGCTGCATCGGCACCCACATGCGATCCGGCAGCGTCGGCGTGTCCGCAGTCGGGTGGCCCATGCGCGCTTCCTGGATGCGCAAATCGCCGCCCAGCGTCAGCTTGCCATCGAAAAACGTGTTGCTCTCCGCGTCGTTGACTTTTTGCAGCCCGAGCTTGTCCCACGTGACCATGCCGGCCTTGGTGGTATTCATCATGTACCAGCCGGAGTTGCTGCGCATGCCGCCGCCCTGCGGGTTGACGTGGCAGTTGGAACAGCGCGAGCCGGCTTCCAACGAATAGCGCGGCAACGCCTGCGCGGGCAGCGCCAGCAGCACCAGCGAGAGGACAAACAGCGACGGGGAAAGGCGCTTCAACATCTTTGCTCCTGTCGCCATCAAAGGGTGACCGAACCGAGGCCGGTGGTCTTGTCGAACGTCACCGGGTACGTCTTGAGCGACTTGCCCAGCGCGGGGCCGGACGTGCACGCGCCGGTCGCGTCAAACTGGGAGTTGTGCAAATGGCAGGTGATCGTGCTGCTCGCGACGTCGTAGCTGCCCATCTGGTCGGGGGCGAGATCCGCCTGCGCGTGCGGGCACAAGCGCGAGAACGCCGAAATCGCCGTGTCCGACACACGAATCAGCAGCAGCTGCGTCGAGCCCGAGTCAAGGCCCAGCATCCCGCCGACGGTCGCCAGCGGCGCGAATTGCGCCTGCGAGAGGTCAAAAGCCAGCGCCGTTCCCAGCGCGACCGAGCCCTTGCCGGTCGTGGCGTCAAACGTCACCGGATAGCTCTTGAGCGACTTGCCGAGCGCGGGACCGCCTGTGCACGCGCCTGTCGCGTCAAAAGTTGAGTTGTGCAAGTGGCAGGTGAGCGTGCTGGTCGCCACGTCGTAGCTGCCCATCTGGTCGGGCGCGAGGTCCGCCTGCGCGTGCGGACACAGGCGCGAGAACGCTTCGACCACCGTCGCGGACGAGCGGATGAGCAGGATCTTGGTCGAGCCCGAGTCGACACCGACCATGCCGCCGACGGTCGCGAGCGCCGCGTAGGCCGGCAAGCTCGTGTCAAACGACAGCGAGGTCCCGCTAGGTGTGACGTTGACGGTCGTAAATTCGCCAGGCCATTGGGAGTTGCATGCCGAAAACGCCGCCAAGCCAGCGACCGAGCAGCTGGTTTGCAGAAACGCGCGACGGCTTGGCATCAAGGGCGCCAATTCCGGGTGAGATTTGATTTTGGTCATGAGCTTGCCAGGAAGGCGCGGATTCGCCGAGGAGGGACTGCGGAACTGCCAAGTGAGCCGCGATTGCGTTCACCCGAGCCGGACGGTGACAAATCCCGCCGACGGCCGCAACCGGTCCAGACCAGCCGCGGGGCTCATGCGCTACATACCTTCACATTTTGCCCGGAATGTCCAGTGGCGGGCGTCACCACGGCGTCACACCGGGTCGTGCGGCAGCGTGCCGCGCAGGCTGCGCAGGAACACGAACGGCGTCTCGTACAGGAAATTCGAGACCCGCGACGTGTACACATCCGCGTGGTGCTCGATCTGCCGCGCCAGCAGGCTTTTGTCATTGCCCGTACGCATCAGCAGACCCCAGTGGCGGTTGTGAATCTGCCCCGCCAGCGCGACCAGCGGCGCGACGCGCGCGTCCAGCGCAATCATGCGATCTCGCAAGCCATTCATCGCCTCGGTGGTCGCCGCCACCGTCGTCAGGATCGGCCCATAGCCAAGCCGCTGCCGTTGCCGCTGCGCCCGCAGCTGCGAGAACTGGAACTCCAGGGCCTCCTTCTCCGCCATCAGCGCGTCGATCTGCACCTGTTGCGGCTGCCACTTCAGCTGCGCCTCCAGCTCCGCTTCCAACTCGCGCAGGATCAGCACCGTGCGCCACTGCTGCAGCTTGCGCGAGCTCAGGACGTCCGCCAGCATGTGATCGCCGACGTACAGGATCTGGTCGCCGTCCACGCCCAGCGCCTTCTCCAGCCGGTCCGCGTTGCCGCCGAAATAGACCTTGCCGGGCTGCAGATCGCCTTCTGCGAGGCGCAGCAGACCGGAATCGTCCACGACCTCAAACATCAGCGCGTTCGCCGAGAAAAACGCCGGCTTGCGCGCGGAGACGACGATGTACGAGAACAGGTCGCGCCACGTTTGGCCTTCCGGCAAGAACCGGTCGAACGCGTAGGTCATCATCGCCTGGGTGTACGACCACTCGGAATTCGTAATCAAAACAAGCTTTTTGCCGGCCTCGCGCTGGTCCAGCAGCGCCAGCGGCAGCTCCGTGTCGATGGCGACGTAGCGATCCGGCGACGCCAGGATCTCGGCCTTCAGCTCGCCTTCCACATGCGCGCGGTCAAGCGTGAAGCGGACGCGCCGGTACAGCGCCTCGTAACCCAGCGTCTCCGGAATCTTGCGATCATCCAATAATTCAACGAGTTGCGCAAACATGCAACCTTCTGACACCTCGAACAGCGTGTTCAGGAACACGTAGCGCGCATTGTCCGCCAGGTCCACAAGCGTGCGCCCGTAGATCAGCCGCTGCTCGTCCATCGTCAGCATGCGCAGGCCGTGCATCGACTGCTTGATGTAGCCAAACCGATTGACTTTCAAGATGTTGCCCAGCTGCTTGTCGATCACCAGCCCGCGCTGCACGCGGTCCGGCTCAAACTGCAGCTGCTCCACGGGCCAGCCTTGCGCGAGAAGCCGCTGGCGCAAGTGCGCGTACGCGCGGCCTTCCCATTCGTCGGCGTGGTAGTGAATCAGCGTGTAGTCCATGTCGTAGCCGATGACCTTGATCGACCGCAGGTTCAGCGTCCGGTTGCAAAACAGCCGACGCAGCGGCGGCGGTGCGGTCGGCAGCTCGCGAATCGACGCGAGTTCGTCGGCCGGGATGGATGAACGCGACATGTTGCCCTCCTGACGGCGCGGCGGCCGGCCCGCAGTGTGCCATGCGCGGCGGGCAGGGCAAGCCGACTGCCGGCGCTGTCCCTGCCTGGCCGCGAATGGGCACGGCAAGCGCTGCGCGCGCGGTCAGTGGGTCTCCCCGCCGTACAGCGCCGCCAGCGTCCGCCGCGCTTGGGTCAAGCGCCAGCCGACTTCTTGCGATGCGCGGAAGATCCGGGTCTCTAGCGGCGTCATCAATTGCTTGGATTCATTGGCAAAACAACGCGTGTCTTCGCCAAACAGGTTGCCCTCTGCCAGGGCGTGGACGCGACAGCCGCCGCAGTTGTGGCGCAATTGGCAGTGGCCGCACGCGCCGTCCAGCTGGCGCAGCCGCAGCCGGGTCATCACGTCGCCGTGCCACGCCGCGGGCAGGTCGTCCACATGGCCGACGCGGTAGCCCAGCGGCCGGCACGGGTAGACCGCGCCGTCGACGTCGATGCAGAAGTGGTTGCGGCCCGCGACACAGCCCGCCTGCGTGCGCGCGTACGCGGGCGAGACCGAGCAGTGGACCGGATCCTCGATGCCGATCGTCGACGCGCCCTGCCAGTCAATCGCCCACTGCGCCAGCGCCCGTCGCTCCGTCGCCGTGATCGCCTGGAGGTCCGCTCCGCCGCCGACCGCGAACACCTCGCGGATGTGAAAGTGCAGCGCCATCGCGTCCAGACCGGCGACAAAATCGAACAAGGACGCAAAGTTGCGTGCCGTGACCGTGATGCTCACCGTCAGTCGGAAGCCCAGCTCCGCGAGCATGTGCAGCGTCTGGAGCGCCTTGGCGAACGCGCCATCCCCGCGCACCGCGTCGTTCAGCGGCTGCGGACCCTCCAGGCTGATCTGCACGAACCGCAGCCCGGCGGCCCACAGCTGCTGCGCCAGCGGCCGCGAAAACCGGATGCCGTTGCTGAACAGCAGCGCGTCGCCTTCGTGGGTCTGCACGATGTGCGCGACGATCGCCACCAGATCGCGCCGCAGCGTCGGCTCACCGCCGGACAGGTGAATATCCGGCACGACGCCCAGCTGATGGCCCAGCGCGTACACGGCGTCGATGCGCCGCAGGATCTCGGCGGTCGGCGGCATGGCCAGCGACGGGTGGTCGATGTCGTAGCAGTGCGCGCAGGTCAGGTTGCACGCGTGCAGCAGGTGCATCTGCACGGCGAAATACTCCGGGACAATCGCGTCGGCGAGGCGCGCATCCAGCGAACGCCACGGCATTTATGCACTCCGACCGAGCTTCGAGATCAAAGGTACGCTATCTGCGGCACGCCAGCGAAAACGCATGGGATTTGTGCCAGCGACAGCGCGCGTCATGGCCCGGTCAGTACCAATCGCGGACGATGGCATCGCGCCGCGGCGGGGCATCTCCGCGCTGGGCCTCGGGCGGCCGGCGATCCTCGGGCGGACGCTGGCGCGGCGGGTTCTCCTGCGCGCGCTGCGGCTCCGGCTGCCGGTGTTGCTGCGGCTGTTGCGGCGGCCGGTTCGGCCGCTGGTCGGGCTGGCGCGGCCGCTGCTCGTGGCGCTGCTGCTCGTGGCGCTGCTGCTGCGGGTGCTGGCGCGGCTGTACGTGATGCACCGCGGGCGCGCTCGGACCACGCGCGGCCGGCGCGCCGGGCGAAAACGGCTGCGGCGGCTGGTGCATCGAGCGGAACTCATGATCGGCAACCACCGGAATCGCCTTGCGAATCAGCCGTTCGATGTCGCGCAGGAACGGGCGTTCTTCCAGCTCGCAAAAGCCGATCGCGATGCCATCGGCGCTGGCGCGAGCGGTACGGCCGATCCGGTGGACATAACTATCTGGAATATTGGGTAAATCGTAGTTGATCACGTGCGTGATGCCGTCCACGTCGATGCCGCGCGCCGCGATGTCGGTCGCCACGAGCACGCGCACGTGGCCGTTCTTGAAGTCGTCCAACGCGCGGGTCCGCGCACTTTGCGATTTGTTGCCGTGAATCGCCGCCGACGGCACGCGCGCGCGCTCCAGCCCCTGCACGACCTTGTTGGCGCCATGCTTGGTGCGGGAAAACACGATAACACGCGAAAGCTCTGGATTTTCCAGCAGTTTCTCCAGCAGCAGCCGCTTGTCGCCGCGCTCGACGAAGTACATCGACTGTTCGATGCGCTCCACGGTCGTTGCTGGCGGCGTCACGGTCACGCTCACTGGGCTCTTCAACATCGTGCGCGACAGCTGCGTCACTTCAGCCGACAAGGTCGCGGAGAAAAACAGCGTCTGGCGCTCGGTCGGCAGCGCCGCCAGGATCTTCTGCACGTCGCGGATAAAGCCCATGTCCAGCATCCGGTCCGCTTCATCCAGCACCAGATAGCGCACCGTGCTCAGGTTCACCAGACGTTGCTGCATCAGGTCCAGCAGGCGGCCCGGCGTCGCCACCAGGATGTCCACGCCCCGGCGCACCGCGCGCACCTGCGGCTCCTGGCCCACGCCGCCAAAAATGACGGTGTTGGTCAGCCGCGTGTACTTGCCGTACTCGGTGAAAGATGCGCCGATCTGCGCCGCCAGCTCGCGCGTTGGCGCCAGCACGAGCACGGAAATGCCCGGGGCCCGCTTGGGATCGTTGTAGAGCTGCTGCAGCAGCGGCAGGGCAAACGCGGCCGTTTTGCCGGTGCCGGTTTGGGCACAGCCAAGGATATCTTTGCCGGCAAGAGCGGGCGGGATGGCTTGGACTTGGATGGGGGTCGGAGTCTCGTAGCCGGCTTCAGCAACTGCGCGCTGGATGGGCTCAATCAGGTCAAAATCACGAAAAAACATCAATACTCATGCGTGGCTCGCAGCCACGTTATTGCCTGAACGAATGTGCTCCGGCGCATTCAGGATAGGTGGACAACGGCTGCCGGTCAAGGAAAATCGACCATTTCGCCCAAAGATCCGTTTTCGGATTGAGGAGTTGGCCACAATACACATTCGCCGGCGTTCAAGATCAAGCGTCCGACTGCCGCGGCGTGGCTCCCTGGGCGCACCCGCGGTCCAAGTCTGAAATGCCCCAGATCTGCCCGACGAGGTTTGGTGTTCGACATCGGTCGGCATGTTGGGAGGCGGCGAAAATCAGGTCCCGGCTGGCGTATTCGCGGTCGCGACAAACGTGCGGCACGGCTGGCCGCGCAGCGATTGGCACGGCGGAACCACGGCGGTCGTCGGCAGCACCGCGCCTGACAGCACCGGCAGCGCCACGCTGCCCGGATAGGTCGCCGAGTGCGCGACGTCGTAGCTGACTGGATGCGGGAAGGTCAGCAGGTCAAAGCGCCACTCCGCGCGGCTATCGCCCGGCGTGTCGATGGCGATGCGGATGCGCGAGCCCTTGCGAAACGCCTGACCAAAACCGGCAATGGCGACGCGGACTTTCTGCCAGGTCCCCGGCGTCAGCGGCACGATGTCGTTCTTGAGCATCGACGGCTCCGGCCACAGATCCGTCGACACCGCCGTCAGCTTGCGGTAGCTCGCGCGCAGCCAGCCGCTCTGGACGTAGCGCTCCTGGCCGTCGGCGCGCACTTCGGTCAGGTTGACTTCCAGGTCCGCGTCGGTCACGTCGTTGGCCATGCTGCGGATCCAGAAGTCGACGCTGCCGGTGCCCATCATGACCACGTCGCTCGCCAGCGGCGCGGACGTAAACGCCACGACATGCGCGGCATCCGGCGCTTTCCACGCCCAATCTGGCTTGACATTCCAGAGGTTGCCGCCCGGTCCAAGCACGCCGCGCGCGCCAGCCGTCGGGTCCAACTCAAAGGTCGAAGCTGCGGTGGCGTCCGTCGGCGGCGCATCCGCCAGCGAGCCGTCGGGCTGGAAATACCAGCGCTGCAGGGCTGTCTCCTTGGGCGGCCACTGGCTGAAGAACAGCTCAAAATTCGCCAGCGGCGCGCCGATCGGGTCCACCGCGCCGTCTTCAAAGAACGCGTGGACTTCCGGCTCGGATTCCCACTGCGACTTCGCCGCGTCGTACGTCGCCACGCCCGTCCAGCGGTCGTTGGGCAACGCCATCTGCGCGCCAAAAACCTGCTGCGTCAGCTGTGGCACCAGCGCGCTGACCACGCCGCCGATCACCGGCTTTTGGTGCGCGACGTAGATGTCCAAAAACGCCTTCCATTCCGCGATGATCTGCGGCGCAAAGCCATCCGCATGCACGCCGTTGTACACGTTGAAGCGCCGGTTGGGCGCGCCGGTGAATTTGTCCAGCAGCGTGATGAAAAACGGCCCGGTCTGCTCGTCCTGCCAGCCGCCGCCGAGAAATACCGGCACGTTGATCAGGTTGGCCCACTTGGTCGGATTGAGCGGGTCGATGGTCGCCGGATCGTAGTACGACGAGTTCTTGGCCTGATCGACGTTGTTCACCCGGTTGTCATGCAGCAGCTGATTCTCTTTGCAAATCAGGTCGCCACCGTCCACGCGCGCCTGTTCCCAGCCCTGGCCGTACGGTGCGGCGCGGTTGTAGACCTCGTTGATCCAGTTGAGCGCGAAGCCGCTGTTCAAGATGCCGCCCGGCACGAGCGTGGTGACCGTGTTGCCAATGACGCTGAGCGGCGTGATGGCGGCGAGGCTCGGCGGCTCGGTCTTGGCGACAAAAAGCTGTGTGATTCCGGGGTAAGACAGCCCGGTCATGCCGACCTTGTGGAACGCGACCCACGGCTGGGCCGCGACGGCTTCGATGACGTCGTAGCCGTCCAGCAGCTGCATGGTCTCAAAATAGTCGTACGCGCCGCCCGAGCAGCCCGTGCCGCGGATGTTGACGCTGACCGTCGCGTAGCCGTAGACGGCGGCGATCATCGCGCTGGCGTCGGAAGGCGCGTCGCAGAGGATCGGGATGGTGTCGCACAAGGAGACGAGGTCGCCGCTGACGACGGACTTGCCGGGGCGGCCGGGGTCGTAGCCGGAGTAATTGACGATGGTCGGGTAGGGGCCGCCGTCGATCGGGCCGGGGAGGGTGGCGAAATACGCGAGCGTGGTGCCGTCGCGGGTCGTGATGTAGCCGTTGCCGGCGGTGATGACCTGCTTGGCGTAGAACGCTTGCGGCGGCAAGCTGGCGTCCGCGGCCACGACGGTGACCTGATCGGAGTACGGCTCGGGCTTGCTGCCGACCGCGAAGACGCGGTAGAGGCCAGGCGTGACCTTGCGAAATTGGAAGCTGCCCAGGTGATCCGCGAGGCCGGCGGCGAAGGTAGCGCCGGTGGAATCGTTACGCAATTCAAGCGCTTGGCCGATCGGCGCGTGGGTCACGAACACCTGCTCAACGCCGCCGCGCACGATCCAGGTCACGTCCCCCGGCGGCGCGATGGCGACGTCCGTGCTTGTCGCGTCCGCGCCCGTGTCGACGCCGCTGGCTGCGTCGGAACCACTTGCAGAATCAGCTGTTGCGTCGGATCCGCCATCCGGGGCAGCGTCGGCGGCCGCGTCATCGGTCGACGGCGTGGAGGTCGTCGAGCCACAGCCCGCGACGAGGAGGGCAGACGCCACCCGGAGGAGGTCGATGGGCTTCATGCTGTGATTCCTTGGGCGCGCGTCAAAACGCACCTGCGGCAGGCTACCCGTGCGAAGGCCGGTCCGCAACAGCCCGGTGTCACATGCGCGTCATGGCAGCAGGCCGTAGGTAATCCAGTCGCGCAGCTTCTGGACATTCGCCGTCGTCCAGGTCGACCCGCCCTTGGGCATGCGGCTGCCGGTGCACAAGCCCAAGGTCGTGTCGAGCTTGTCCACCAGGTAGCTCGTCCCCGGGCTGCCGGAATTGACGAGCTTGCTGTAGCTGCCGCAGCTGCTTGTGTTGCTGACGATGGAGCTGTAGGAGCCGAGGTACGAGTGGCAGCCCTTGCAGCCGCTCAACAGCGGCGCGACGTCCTTGGCGTAGCCCGGCGCGCAGGTCGCGTCGACCGTGTGGACGCACGCGCCGGTCGTCGCGTTGCAGCTGTCGATCGTGCACGCCAGGGCGTCCGTGCAGCTGGAGACGGTCCCGCCGGTGCACGTGCCGCCGCTGCAGGCCTCGCCGGTCGTGCACGCGTTGCCGTCGTTGCATACCCCGCCGTCGTTGCCGGGCAAGTGGCTGCAGGCGCTGTTGGTGCACGCGTCGGTTGTGCAGCTGTTGCCGTCGCTCGCGCACGGGGCCGTGTTGGCGGTGTGCGCGCAGTTGCTGGCTTTGCACAGGTCGTCCGTGCACGGGTTGTTGTCGCTGGTGCACGCGATGCCGTCCGCCGGCGGGTGGCTGCAGGTGCCGCTCTGGCATTGGTCAGCGGTGCAGGGGTTGCCGTCGTCCGTGCACGCCAAGGTATTGAAACTGTTGACACATCCGAGCGAACTGTCGCAGCTGTCCGTGGTGCACGCGTTTTTGTCGTCACAGCTGAGCGCGGTACCGCCGCCGCACGTGCCGTTGCTGCACGCTTCGCCGACGGTGCAGGCGTTGCCGTCGTTGCAGGGCGCGGTGGATGGCGTGTGGACGCAGCCCGTGGTGCTGTTGCAGGAGTCCAGCGTGCAGCCGTTGCCGTCGTCGCAGCTGATGCCGGCGCCGGGGATGCAGGCACCCGACACGCATGTGTCGCCGGCCGTGCACACATTGTTGTCGCTGCATGTCCCGGCCGGGAGGATCGCGTTCACGCAGCCCAGGGCGATGTCGCAGCTGTCCGCCGTGCAGGCGTTGTTGTCGTCGCAGTTGAGCGGCGCGCCAGCGATGCAGGTCGTGCCGCTGCAGTGGTCGCCGACGGTGCACGGGCTGCCATCGGCGTCGCACACGACGGAGTCGCCAGCGGGGCCGTGGACGCAACCCTTTGTCGAGTCACAGGAATCCAGCGTGCATGGGTTTGCGTCGGCACAGACGACGGGCGCGCCGGGCTGGCAGTTGCCGCCCTGGCAGGTGTCGCCCTGGGTGCACGCGCTGCCGTCGTCGCACGGCGCGGCGATCGCCGTTTGCAAGCAGCCCTTGGCCGGATCGCACGACGCAGCGAAGCAAACCGAGCTCGCGCTGCACACGGCTGCCGCGCCCGCCACGCAGCTGCCGCCCTGGCACGCGTCGCCGACCGTGCACGCGTTGCCGTCCGCGTCGCACTGCAGGCCGTCCAGCCGGTTGACGGCGCTGCAGGTCCCGCTGGCGGGCGCGCACGCGCCGGTCGTGCAGGTCGTGTCCAACGCGGGATCGCAGACCACGACGGTCTTGGGATCGACGACGCACACGGCAAAGGTCAGCTCCGTCGCGCAGCGCAAGGTGCCGTTGCACGCGTTGCCGTCTTCCAGCGCGGCGCAGTCCTTGTCCGCGGTACAGCTGCAGACGGGCGTTCCGGCTACGCAGCTGCCGCCGGCGCACGCGTCGTTGGCGGTGCAGTTGTCGCCGTCCGTGCACGTCGCGGCGTTGTTCAGGTGGACGCACCCGCTGCTGGCGTCGCAGCTGTCGTCGGTGCACAGGTTCTTGTCGTCGCAGCCCAGTGCACCGGTCGCGATGCACGCGCCGCCGCTGCACGTGTCTCCGGTCGTGCACAAGCTGCCGTCGCTGCACGGCGCGGTCAAGTTGCTGAAAATACAGCCTATTTGTGGGTCGCAGCCGTCGCTGGTGCACGCATTGCCGTCGCTGCAGGGCACCGCCGAGCCGCCGCCGCAGGTGCTGTCCGCGCCGCAGGTGGTGCCGCTGGTGCACGCGTTTGTGTCGTCGCAGGCTTGGCCGACGACGGCAGTGTGCTGGCACCCGCTGGCCGCGAGGCATGTGTCCGCGCTGCATGGGTTGCCGTCGTCGCAGGTGAGCGGCGTGCCCGCGCAGGTGCCTGCGGGGGTGCAGGCGTCGCCGTCGGTGCAGGGATCGGAGTCGTTGCAGGCCTGGCCGACAATCGCCGTGTGGCTGCAGCCGACCGCCGGGTCGCAACCGTCCTCGGTGCACGGATTGCCGTCGTCGCAGCTGCCGGTCGTGCACTTGGGCAACGCGACATCCGCCGCATCCGGGGCTGCGTCGACGGCCGTGGCATCCGGCGCGACATCTGCGGCTGGCGGGACGTCGGGGACCGCGGCGTCCGCGTCGACGGTGTCCGCGAGCGCCGCGTCCGGTGCCTCGGCGTCCGAAGCATCTGTGCCGACGCTGTCCGGGGCGTCCGGTCCGGCGGCATCGGGCGCGGCGGTGTCCGGAGCGGTGTCCGCCGCGGTGTCCGGCGCGGTGTCCGGCGCGTCCGCCGTCGCGGCATCCGTTCCGGCAATTTCCTGAGCAGCATCAGGAAAATTCCCGCTATCGGCAACCACCGCATCGGCGGCCACATCGGCGGCGATCACCGCAGCATCGCCGCCTTCCGCCGTTTTCGCGCCACATCCCGCCGCCAGCAGCACCGCTGCCAGCGTCCACACCTGTCCCATGCGCTGCATCGTCCGCTCCGTCTCAAACGACAGCCGACCTACCAGACCGGGGAGGGCGCGGCAATCCCGAGCCGTCACAACCAGCAAATCGTGACAAAACTGTCGCAGCCGCTGGCGTTTCGCTCCGTTCCAGCGCGGACCGAATCGCCCGCGACCCCGCCGGACTCAAGGCCGCGATGTCGCTGGTAATTTCTTCGGCAGGATCGCGAATTTTGGCGCGTATCCGACCTCAAAACCGATGACGCGCCCGGCATCCTGCCAGCCGCCCATCACGCCGACCCGCGCCGATCCCCATTTGCCCACGTCGACCTCCAGGTCCACTGTCGCGACGGCGTCGATGTTGCCGTCGCCGTGCAGCGTGAACGCCAGCGACGGCGCGAGGTCCCAATCGCCCATGAGGTCAAAAGTCCAGTCCAATCCAGCGAGTAGGCCGATCGGCCGCACCCACGTGTTGATGTCCTGCGGGTCGACAAAGCCGCCCAGCGTCATCACGCCCTGCCAATGGAGCGCGCGCACACCCAGCAGCGCCAGCGCCTGGTAGCCAAAGCCCCACGTGTTGGGCATGACGCCGAACCGCGGGCCCTGCTGCACGCCAAAAGCCCAGGCCTCGTCCTTGCCATGGCTGTCCCAAATCAGGTGCTTGCCCGACACCCACAGCTGGTCCTGCGCCAGCCATTGCCCGGTGCGCGGATCGATGCCGCCCTGCGCGTCGATGTCGAACTCCAGACGGCGGTCGATGCCAAAATTCAGCGCAAAATCAGGCAGAACGACATTGTTGTTGTTCTCCGTATGCAGCACGCCGATGCGCGTGTCCAGCTCCAGATCGCCGGCCTGCTGCATGTCCAAATCTTTGGGAAAAAACGTCGCACGCCGCAGCGCCGCGGTGGCCGGCAGCGCAGCGAGCGTCGTCAGCACGATCAGCATCCGCAGCGCGCGCTGCACGGTGCACTCCGAACGAGGTGTGAGATCAAGCATCCGTCATCCGCGCCATCCCTCCGGCGGAGCCCGGTCGCGGTCCCTTCCGAAACGAGAGAGCGTAGCCTCGGGCCGTTCGGTCGCGCACGCAGGCGCACGAAGGGTTGGGGCCCGCGCAAGAACAACCCGATCGAGTCCCAACCGTGTGTCGCCGGGCGTATCGCGCAGCGGGCGCACTTCGCGACCCAGCGACAAGCGTCCCCCACGACGAGCTATCGCTGCACGGCGCCTTACGGGCGGTCCAGGAACTTGAGCTCGCCCAGGTAGTCCGCCTTGCCCAGTTCCACGCCGGCCTTGCGCAGCAGGTCGTACGCCGTCGTGACGTGGAAAAAGAAGTTCGGTACCGCGCGCGCCAGCAGCGCGTCTTGCGCGTACATCGCCTTGCCCGCCGGGTACGGCACCGGCACGATGGTCGTCGGCGTCATCTTGGCGAAGTCCGCCGCTGCAAAAGAAGCCAGGTATTCCCGGCACTTGGCGATGCGCGCGCGCAGTTCGGCAAACGTCGCTTCCGTGTCCTCGTGCTTGGGCGGCTCCTTGCCGGCCATCGCCGCCGTCACGGCCTTCGCCGCGTCGCAAGCGATGCGGATCTGGGTCGCAAACGGCAGCATGTCGGGCGCCATCCGCAGCGTCAGGTAGTTGTCCGCGCTGAACTTGCGCGCCTCGGCGTGTTTCTCGGCCTTGGCGAGGATCGCGTCCAAATTGCCGAGGGTCTTGTGGAATTGTTGAACGATCTCATAAATCATGTCGGGCTCCGTTGTCGTCGTGTGCGTCGCAATGATGGCGGTGCGAACGGCTGCGGTCAAGGCGTTCTGTGGGGCTGCGCGTCACGACCACGGCAATCCCGCGAGTGCGCCAATCCGCGGGCCGAACGCCGCCTCCAGCGCCACACGCAGCTGCGGACTTCCGGGAGCAAAAGGTCCATGGGTTTGGCCATCATGCAGCACCAGCAGCGCATCCGCGTGACGCGTCGCCAGCCGCAGATCGTGCACCGCGGCGACGATCAGCCGGCCCTGCGCGTGTGTGATCTCCGCCAGCATCGCCAGCATCTGCTCTGCCTGCGGCAGATCCAGCGACGCCGACGGCTCGTCCAGCAGCACCACGTCGGCCTCGCGCGCCAGCACCATCGCCACGAACGCGCGCTGCAGCTGACCGCCCGACAGCGCCGCGCACGGCTCCGCCGCCCGGTCGGCCAGCTGGCACTGCGCCAGCGCCCGCTGGACGGCGCGCAGGTCGTCGGGCGGCAGGTCGGTCCGCCACGGCTGCGCGCCCAAAAACGCCGTCCGCCCCAGCGCCACCAGCGCCTGCACCGTCAGCCCGGGCTCGGCGCGCGGATCCTGCGGCAGCAACGCCACGTGATCCGGCGCCCGCCCCGCCTGCACGCGCGCGCGCCCGTGGTCCAGCACCAGCCCGGACGTCGGTGGCGCCACACCCGCCAGCGCCCGCAGCAGCGTCGACTTGCCCGCGCCATTGGCGCCCACGAGCAGCAGCAACTGCCCGCGCTGCAGGTCCAGGTGCACGTCGCGCAGGGTCGGCGCCGGCTGGCCCGGATGCTGCAGGCGGAGCGCGCGGGTCGAGAGGATCGCGTCCGTCGGCTGCGCGGGCGGCGGCGGCTCCGCGTACAGCGGCGGTTGCCGGCGGTGCAGGCCCAGCAGGACCACGAGCACGGGCGCGCCGGCCAGCGCCGTCAGGATGCCCACCGGCAGCTCCGCGGGCGCCACCAGCACGCGCGCCAGGGCGTCGCACAGCATGAGGAACGCCGCGCCAAACAGCGCCGCGCCTGGCAGCAGCGCGCGGTGGTCGCGGCCCAGCCAGCCACGCAGCGCGTGCGGCACAAGCAGGCCGACAAAGCCGATAATCCCGCCCAGCGACACGGCAATCGCTGCCAGCGCGCTCGACCACCACAGCGCGTGCTTGGCCAGCCGCGCCTCGTCCACGCCCAGACCGCGCGCCGCGTCGCTGCCCAGCCCGAGCGCATTCAGGCCCGCCGCCGCCCGCAGTGACCAAAGCAGCGCCAGCGCGAGCAGCGCGACCATCGGCACGGCCAGCCGCCAGTCCGGCAGGGACACGCCGCCCATCAGCCACAGCGTCGCGGCGCGCAGGCGCATATCGCTGAATTGGTAGAGCAAAAACGAGGTCATGGCGCCGGCGAATGCCGTCAGCACCAGGCCTGCCAGGAGCACGCGCTCCGGCCGCAGCGGCCCACCGGCGCGCGCGATCGCGAACGCCAGGGACACCGCCGCCAGCGCGCCGGCAAACGCCGCCAGCGGCTGCAGCCATGGGAGCACCTGCTCAAACGGCAGCGCCAGCAGCCCGCACAGCCAAGCCGTTAGCGGCGCGGCCAGCACCGCGGCAGTTGTCGCACCCGCGCTTGTGCCCACAAGGTAGGGATCTGCAACCGGATTGCGAGTCGCCGCCTGCAGCAGCACGCCCGAGATCGACAGCGACGCGCCGATCAGCGCCGCCGCCACCGCCCGCGGCAGGCGAACGTCGCGGAGAATCGCCAGCGCCACCGCGTCGCCGTCGTGCGCCTGCCGCAGCAGCGTCCAAACCGGCGTGTGGCCCGCGCCCAGCGAGAGCGTCACGCCCGCCGCCAGCAGCAGCACGACAAAGCCCAACAGCCAGGCGCGGGTCGGATGGGACAAAACCACGGCAACTCCCTACAGCGGCTCAAGAATCGGCAGATCCAGCAGCGCCAGCGGGTGCAGCAGCCGCGCGATCTCCTCCACGCCCAGCGCCAGCCGCGGACCCGGCCGCGCGACCAGATCCGCGTGCAGTGGAAACACCTGCCCGGCGCGCACCGCCCGCAGCAGCGCCATCGTCGGCCGGCGGCGCAGCGATTGCAGCGACTGCGGCTGGTCCTGGACATCGGCGTCGCCCAGCAGCACCACGTCGGGGTCCGCGGTCAGTACAGCTTCCGGAGATACCTGAAACCATTCGCGCGGTTCAGACGCAAACACGTTCTGGCCGCCGGCGCGCGTCAGCACTTCATGGCCAAAGGTCGCCGCGCCGATCGTGTACGGCTGCCCGCCGATGCCAGCGTCCATCTCGTAGAAAACTGACGGTGCTCCAAGACCTTGCACATGCCGTTGAATCAGCTGAATTCGTTCGCCAAACGCTGCAGCCAGCGCCTCGCCCGCCTGCGCGCGCCCGCACGCCTGCCCGACCGCGCGCAGCGTCTGCGCCACCTCCGCGACATGCTTGGGCGCAAACGCCAGCCACGGCACGTGCGCGGCATCCAGCGCGGCGGCGAGCGCGGGCGGCGGGAAATTGCTGAGCACCAGATCCGGCCGCAGGGCGAGGATCGCCTCCGCGCTGGGCGCAAAGCCCTGGACTGCGGGAATCGCGCGCGCGGCGGGCGGAAAATCGCTCCAGCCGTCGCGCAGCACGATGCGATCGCCACAGCCAACCGCGAAGAGCGTCTCCGTCAGCGCCGGCGAGAGCGAGACGATTCGCAGGACAGGCGCGGCGAGCGTGACGGCATGGCCGCGTTGATCGACGACAGCATGCAGGTTGTCAGAAGACTTTGTGGAAGTATCCTGAGCGGTTGGCGGCACAAGTTGCGTGCAACTCATCACCATCAGCGACAAAATGATAGATGGGCGCATCAGAAGACTCCAAAGTCGATCGCGCCGAGGCTGCCGGGATTGCTGCTGGTCGCCGCAAGCTCGCTCGTGTCCGCGGCGGTAAGCGCGAAGACGCGAACGTCGCCGCTGGCGTTGGTGCGGTCGCCGAGCAGGATGCGCGTTCCGCCGTCGGGCGCGACCATGCCGCTGATGCTGAACGGTCCGCTGCCTTGGCCGACCTGCACCGGTTTGCCGCCGGCGGTCTCGAACCGCCAGATGCGGTCGGGCGTGCTGGAGTCGGGATCGCCGGGTGTGGCGACGAGGCAGTGGCCGCCGGCCACGCAGGCGACGTCGCGCCCCAACGTCGATGCGCCGCCAAAGTCGCTGGCGTGAAAGAGGATTTGAGCCGACGGCGTGGCGTTGCCGGGCGTGATCAGCACGACGCCGGCGTGCGCGCCCTGGTCGGCTTTGTCGGAGTACGCGCCCGGGCAAACCGCGACGAAACTCTGGAGGTCCGGCTGCCAGCTCATCGCAATGCAATTCTTGATGTTCGGAATGTCAACCGTATGAATGATCGAATCTGTCACCGGATCGATCTCCAGGATCCGCGCGTCGCCCTGGTGGGAAAAATCCGCCGCGAGCGACTGCAGCGGCAGCCATAAGCGAATTCCCGGCTTGGACGCGCGACTCCCGGCCGCCACAAGCCCTTTCTCGCTCGCGTACGGCGCCAGGTCGATGCGCCCCAGCAGCTTGCCGTCGGTCGGGTCGACAATCAGCACGTCGTCGCCTTCATCCAGGTCCGTCGGATCGGGCGTCGGCGCCGGATTGCGCTTCATCCGCACGACGTACATCTTGTGGGCGTCGATCGGGATCGCGTCCTGCGGGTTGCTGTAAAAGCCGGTGCTCACCGGAATTTGCCTGATGCTGCGGTCGGTTGGCTGCCAAAATGTGATGACGGCGTTGCCGCGGTCGATGATCACGATGCGACCGTCGTCCCACGGCGTTTGCGCCAGTGCGGCATCGCCGGAAAGCGCCGTCGTGGCTGCGGAAACTTGCGAGCCAGAGTCCCAGACCGCCGCGCCGACGCGCACTTGTGTGTCCGCTGCCAAGAGCGACAGCGCCGAACTTTTGTAGTCCGAACCGAGCACGGCGAGGCGATTGCCGGCGGCGGGCAAGGCGGTCTCATACGCACCGGCGGGCTTGGCGGCGCTCGTGTCATCGGCGCAGGCGGCGAGCCACGCACACGCCAGGATCAACCACTTCACGGCGATACCTCCGCAATTTCCCCAGGTTTTGCCTGCAGTTCCACCGGCTGCGGCGTCTCATCGTCGCGCCACATGTGCCAGCCCAGCTGCAGCCAGACCGTCCGGCCCGGCAGCGGGTAGCCGATGAGGTCCACGATCGGCGCGTTCAGCGCGTTGTCCACCCGCAGCTCCAAAAACACCTGCCACGGCTTGTGTTCCAGCCGCAGCCCGCCGCTCACCAGCGTCTGGGCCGG
The DNA here is from genome assembly GCA_903929795.1 of uncultured Myxococcales bacterium. Classification (GTDB taxonomy): domain Bacteria; phylum Myxococcota_A; class UBA9042; order UBA9042; family UBA9042; genus CAIYBN01. Next base: position 21,892 of record CAIYWC010000195.1, read on the forward strand.
CACCACGACCAGGTTCGCCGCGTCCAGAAAGTGCCCCGCCTGCCACTGCCCGGCGACGAACGGTCGCCACGCCAGCGGTCCCGTCCGCTTGAGCCAGTCCGCGCGCAGGGACCAACGCGTCCGCGGGCGCATCGGCAGCGCCTTGCCGTCGTACGCCGGCCGGCCGGACGTGTCCTCGGCGATGAGCGTCGTGTGCTGGCCGATGAGCCGCAGCTGCTTAAAAAGCCGGGTCGAAGCCTGCACTTCCACGCCGGTCAGCCGCGCGCTTGCGGTGTTGTCAAACCGCGCCTCCTGCGCGTTCACCGCCGCCAGCTGGATGAGGTCGTCGACCTGCTTGTAGAACGCGCTCGCGTCCACGGCCACCGTCCAGCGCTCCGCTTCGTAGCGCGCCGCCAGACCGACGTCCCAGGTCATCGCCGTCTCGGGCAGCAGCGTCGAATTGCCGTGGACCACGCCGTCGTTGCCGTACAGCTCCATCAGCGTCGGCGCCCGCGTCCCACGCGTCCAGGACGCCCGCGGCGCCAGCCAAGGCAGCGCCTGCCAGGACGCCGCCAGCCGCGTCGTCCACAGCGCGTTTTCCGCCACCGTCACATCGCGCGCCGTGAACGGGTAGCTCTCGTCGGTCGACCGGCGACTGTGCTGCATCTCCACGCTCGCCGATGGCACCACTTGCACGCCGATCTCCGGCCAGTGCAGCGGCAGCCCGAGCCCCGCCTGCAGCGATTGCCGGGTCGAAGTCGGCTGGTCCGTCCCGTTCAGCACGTCGTGCGTCGCCACGTCGCCCGCCATCGCCGCCACCCGCGTCACCGCACTCAGCGCGCCCACCAGCGGCGTCTGCCAAACCGTCTGCAGCCCCACCGTGCGAATCGTCTGCGCCGTCTGCCACGGCACGCCCAGCTCGCCGCGCGGATCGTTCACGTCCGTGCCCAGCCACGAGCCCTGCAGCGACACGCGCACCCGGTCGTCTTGCCGCCAGACATTTTGGCCCAGCAGCGACAGCGCAGCAAGTTGGCGATCCCGCTGGAGATTCGCCGTCGCGGACTCAAACAGCGCAGGTCCGGGAATGCCCTGGCTCAAGCCCGCACCGAACCAGCGGCCTTGCAGCGTCCAGCGCCGGTTGATCTGCCACTGGCCGCCGACCGTCCCGCCCAGGCGATCGAGCGCGTTGTTTTGGCGGATGCGCGTGGAATCGTCGGCCGTGTTGTACAACGTACCGTTGTCAAAGCGAAAAGGGAAGTCGCCGTCAGCGTGCACGTAGCGGATGCCGCCGGAAATGCGCAGCGTGTCCGCGTGCCAGGCGGCGGCGGCTTCCGTCTGGCGTGCGCCATAACTGCCCATTCCCGCATTGAATTCGCCGCCCACGCCGTCGGGCTGGCGCAAGGTCAGCCGCAGCGTGCCGCCGATGGCCTGGTTGCCCAGCGCGGCGGGCGTCATCCCGCGGTAAATCTCCAGCCGCTCGATCTGTCCGGACGGCAAGTCCGCCAAATCCAAGGGCGATCCGTCCAGCGACTGCAGCGGCACGTCGTCGATGTACGCGTCCACCTGCTCCGAGGAACAGCCACGCACGGTCAGCAGCGCCGGCGCGCCAAAGCCGCTCAGCTGCTGGACATGCAAACCCGCTTGGGAATCCAGCGCTTCCGCGACCGAAAGGTGATTGTCACGCAGGTCGTCGCCGGTGATGACGTTCGCCGCCGCAGTCGGGTCCAGTTCGGCGGCGGGCAGCTCCGGCTTGCGTCCGTGCACGCGCGAGGGCGGCAGACGCCAGGTGGGCAGGGCGGTCGGCGACGCGGATTCCGGCAAATCTGCAGCACGCGCGGCGATCGGCGCGAGCGCAAGCAGACAGGACAACAAAAGCGCGACGCGAACCGGCATGCAAGCCTCGCGTCCCAAGCCCCGGGGACGCAGCCGCCCGCGTGTTCACGCCGGCGGCAGACGATGCGCGCGACCGGTCTCCTGACTCGCAGCGCGGGTCCAACCGCCTTCCCGTCGCCGCCGGTTGCGCGGCGGTGGACAGTGGCTTTGTGGTTGGCCGTTAGGCTGCCTACAGTGGCGGGTCCGTGCCGGCTGAGGCTGGTTGGCCTTCCCCGGCTTCCCTCGTGATGTCAAGGAGATGCGAATCGCCTTGCCATCCGGCGTCTCCGAAGAGACGCATCGCGAGCGCTGCAACGCTAGCCCGAAGTGCGGGGCCACGTCAATGCGTGCTTATTGGCAGAGCGGATCGCCGGCGCCGCACGCCTGTAGCAGCAGCGCCTGCTGGACTTCGGTCAGCGTGCCATCGGTCAGCGGCGTGACATCCATCTTCGCGGCAAAACCGACCGCGCCGCTTTGGATGCCATGCGCCTGGACCGTCAGCTTCGTGATGCCATGGGCGTTGCAGACCACGATCCCGGCGACGTTGCCTGGGACCGCGCATGCCGGCGGCGAGTTGTCCAGGTCGATGACCTGCTGCTTGAACGTGGCGTTGGTCAAGTCGCACGGCTTTGTCGCGTCGACGTCGCTGAACGGCACAAGCACCGTGCCATTGCCGCTGATTTGGTATTGCACGCTGCTGACGCCGTGGCTGCCGCACGACGCGCCGTCCGAAAACGCCACGGGGATCGCGATGATCGTGCGCTGCGCGATGTCGATAGCCGCGGAAATGTTTGCGGTCTGGTTGGCGAGGATCGTGACCGGTCCGGTCAGGTTCACGTTGCCGTACGCGTTCGCGTCTGGCGGATTGGCCTCGTCGATGCGCACGTACACGGGTCCGGCGGCGACGTTGCTGAACGACGCCTGGCCGGTCTTGCAGTCCAGCTGCGTCGTCGCGAGCGCAGTCGTCTGGTCGCTGCCGAGCACCGTCACGTTCAGCTTGCCCAGCGAGTACTTGGCGCAGCCGGCCGCGGGCGACGCGCCGAACACGGTCCAGCTCAACGTCAAGCCGCCAACGCCTGCGCTCGCGCCGAGCGGGGAAATGTCGAACGGTCCGACGGTTGTGTCGTTGTTGGCGGGCAGCGTGTAGGGGCCCTTGAACGCCGGCGTGCCCCAGGAAGGATGGCCGGTGACGTCGCTCGGCGTGTAGCCGTCCAGCAGCACGTAGTATGTGCCCGGGTCGAGGTTTGCGACGACCGCGCCGCCGGTTGCGCAGGTGACAGAGGTCGAGCCGATGACGTTGGTCTGCGTCGCGTCGTAGACGCTCAAGACCACGGTTTTCAAGCCGTTGGTGCCGCACGCCGTCGCCGCCGCCTGGCCGCTGACCGTCCACGAGGCCTGGATGCTGCTACCGGTGACGGTGCTGGTCGGCGCGAGTACGAGGATGTCCGATTGAACGGTGTTGTACGCCTGAACGGTGATCGTCTCCGCCGGGCTGGCCGCCACGACCGATCCGTCGCCGCCGATGGCCTCCACGTGCAGCGTATAAGCGCCTTCGCCGACCTGGATGGTCATCGCGCCGTCCGTGCAGCGGCCGTTGGTGAACGTGCCGTAGTCGGCGCCGTTGCGGGTCGCCACGACGTTGACGCTGGCGATCGTTGCGCACGTCGTCCCCGGACCGGTCGCCCACTGGACGATGACGCTGCCGCGCGCGGAGCTGTTGTTGACCATGCAGCCCGTCAAGGGCAGCGCAAACGCGAAGAGGCTGAACGCCAACGCGCGCGAACGACCTTGCACCCACTTACCGACGCTCTTGCCCATGCTCGCATCCTCCCCAAGTTTATGGCCTTTCGCTTGTTCGCCCGGTCGTCCAACGCACCGGGCGACAGCGTATTCACGCCTGCGTTGCCGGCCAGTATAGGACAAAGTTGACGAAAAAACCGATAGCGCCATCCTCAACCGCGCGGGGACTTCCCGCCGCCGGATCGCCACCTTGCGCCTACTCGCTGCGAAACGCATGCGCTCCACGCTGGCCGCCCTTGGCTGTGTCCTGACGCCGCTGGCCCAAAGCTGTGTCCGTCCAGCGCAAGTAAGCGATTCCTATGCATTTGGCGCCGGCGCGCTGAACACCGATAGCTGGTCGACCCACCCGCGCGCCCGCGTGCCCACGCCCGCGCCCCGGCCGCCCGAGCCTGCGCCCGTCGCGCGCACGGAGCCGCCCAAGCCCGAGCCGCCCCAGCAGACGGTCCAGACCCCGCAGCCGCCCAAGGCATCGCCGCGCCCGGAGCCGCCGCCGCGGGTCGTGGCGCAGCCGATCGTCGAGGCGCCCAGACCGGAGCCGGAGCCCGTCAAGCCGGTGCTCGAAGCGCCGCGTGAACAGCAGCCGACGCTCGCCGGGTCGACGCGCACCGAGGCCGATCTGCGCGGGATCCAGCGCGTGGAGGCGGCTTCCGCGCTGCTGGGCACGCCCGGTTTGCAGGACCGCGCGTTCGTGGCGCACGTGTTGCGCGCGGCGGGCCAGGACCTGGAAGTGGACCGCAATCGCCCGTACGCGCCGGCGCTGTACGAGCTGCTGCAGCACCGCGGGCTGTTGGTCCAAACCGGCGCCGCGCTGCCGGGCGACTTGATTTTCTTCAAGAATACTGCAGATCTCAACAGCAATGGCCGGCCTGACGACGGCGTGACGCTGGTCGGCGTGGTGGAGCGAATCGATGGTTCGCGGGTGGTGCTGATCGCCCAGCGTGCGGGCAAAGTGCGGCGGCTGGCGGTCGATCCGTCGCGGCCGGAGCTGGTGCGGGACGCGCACGGCGAGGTCGTGAACACGCGGCTGGTGCGTTGGCCGGGCTCCGATGGGCCGCTGACGGCGGGGCAATGCCTCGCCGGGTTTGCGCGGCCGTAACGCTCAGGCAAACCACACAAACGTCGCGCCATCGCCGCCTTCACCTTGGCGACCCGCGCGAAACCTCTTGACATTATTGGTAAATCGAATCGACTTGCGCGCCGCTTCCCGCATCGCGCCCGTTCCCATGCCGTGGACGATGCACAGCCCCGGCGTCCCGTGCAGCACCGCCTGGTCCAGCGCAACCGCCAGCTTTTCAAGGCCTTCCTCCACGCGCATCCCGCGCAGGTCGACCGTCCGCTCTGGAATCCGCAGCGTCATCGTCTCGTCGTCGACCGGCTCCGGCACGTGCGCCGGCAGGCTCGACTGCGGCACTTTTTGCGCGACCCGCGGCAGGTCCGCCGGCAGCGCCACGCGCAGGTCGGCAAAAGCCGCGCTCACCGTCAGCGGCCCGGCCTGCACCTTGGCTTTTTGGCGGATCGCGTCTACCTCCAGGATCTGCACAACCCGCCCGAGCCCCTGGTGCCACACGAACCCGTCCGGCCGCTGCTGCAGCGGCGTCCACGGCTTGCGCTGCGGTCCAACCGGCTGGGCCACGCCGTGGCGCAGCTGCGTCAGCTCCGTCTGACCGTGGCTCAGCGCCTTTTGCGCCGCCGCGAGCGCCTCGCGATCCTGCTCCCTCAACGCCCGGCGCGCCTCGTCCAATTGCCGTTGCACATCAACGACTTGTGCCAGCGCATCCGCCGCCGCCCGCTCGATGCGCCGATCCGCCGCGGCCTTTTCCCGCTGCCGCTGGTCCTCCAGCATCGCGCGCTGGCGGTCGAGCTGCCGCCGCTGGTTCTCCAGCTCCGCCAGCTGGTCGTGCACCAGCGCGCGCTCCGCCCGCAGCTTGTCCACCAGCTGCGCCGACTCACCGCCCGCGCCGCCGGCAAGTTCGCGCGCCCGCTCGACAATCGCCGGCGCCAGCCCGACCCGCGCCGCCAGCGCCAGCGGGTTGGACGAGCCGAATTCGCCGAGCGCCAGCCGGTAGGTCGGCGCCAGCGTGCCGGGATCCAGCTGCAGCGCGGCATTTTGGAACGCCGGATCGCGCAGCGGCAGCAGCTTGAGCGCCTCAAAATGCGTCGTCGCCGCGCCGTAAGTGCCTGCCAGACCAAACGTTTCCAGAATCGCCGTCGCCAGCGCGGCGCCCGCCAGCGGCTCCGTGCCGCCCGCCAGCTCGTCCAGCAGCACCAGCACCCGCGCGTGCGCCTGTTGCGCCTGGGCCAGCGCGTGCTGCACCGCGCGCAGGTGGCCCTCGAACGTCGACAGCCCGCGCTCGATGTCCTGCGCGTCGCCCAGCACGACCTCGACCGCGTCGAACCACGGCAGCAGCGCGCCCTCCGCCGCGCACACCGGCAGGCCCAGCCGCGCCATCTGCACTGCCAGCCCCAGCGCCGTCAGCACGACCGTCTTGCCGCCGCCGTTCGGCCCGGAAATCACCAGCCAGCGCGCGCCGTTGTCGAGCTTGACGTCGTTTGCCACCACGTTCGCGCCGTCCAGCACAAGCAGCGGGTGGCGCGCCTGGCGCAGCAGGATCCGCCCGTCCAGCGCGAATTCCGGTCGCGTCGCCCGCAGTTCCGCCGCCAGCGTCGCCGCCGCCTGCCACAGGTCCAGGTCCGCCAGCACGCGCGACGCCGCCGCCAGCAGCTCCGACTCGTCCGCCACCAGCGCGCTCAGCTCCGCCAAAATCCGCCGCTCCTCGCGCCGCACGGCCTCCATCGCCAGCGCCAGCTGGTTGTTGCCGTCGACCATCTCCTGCGGCTCCACGTACACCGTCAGCCCAGTTTGCGATGTGCCGTGAATCACGCCGCCCAGCACGCGCTTGTCCGACGACTTGACGGGCAGGACATAGCGGTCGTCGCGCAGCGTGAAATATTCGTCCTGCAAGATGCCGTCGTCATCCGCCTCCTTGACCATCTCGGCGATCCGCTTGCGCAGCCGCGTCGCCAACTGCACGACTTCATGGCGCAAACGTCGCAGCTCCGGCGACGCCGCGTCCAGCAGCCGGCCGTCGTCGTCCAGCGCATCGCCCAGCAGCGTCGCCAGCAGATCCAGCGGCGGCAGGGACCGCACGTCGTCTTTCAGCTGGCCCATTGCGTCCGGCCACGCCTGCGCCTCGCGCCGCAGCCGGGTCGCCACGCGCGCCACCCGCGCCACCAGCACGAGCTCCGGGCCATCCAGCGCGCTTGCGCGCCGCGCCCGCTCCGTCAGCCCTGCCAGATCCACGACTTGCGGCAGCTGCACCCGCTGGGCCGCTTGCAGCAGCAGGTCGCACGCGGCGATCCGATCGAGCCGCAGCTCCGCTTCCGCCGCGTGACTGGCCGGCTGCAGGTGCGCGGCGCGGGCATGGCCCAGGTCCGTTTGGCACAGCGTCGCCAGGCGGTGGAGAATCCGGTGCAAGTGCAAGGCGTCATTCATCGGCTGGGTCATCCGCGGCGTCTTGCCGTTCAGAGCCACCGCTTCTATCATTTCCAGCGCGCGGCGGGAACGCTGGATGAGGTCAGGCGGATGGCGGCAAAGCGAAGCAAAGTGTCCCAACTCACGCCGGCTTTGCCTGTGACCGAACTGCCCGCGCCCGCGCGCATTGCCAGCGCGGAGCTGATCGCGCTGGACGACGACGATATCGAGACGATTTCCGGCATCATCGAGCTGGATTTTGAGTCGCCGGAAGCCGTGGCGATGATGGCGGAAGTGCAGGCGCGCAATGCCGCGCTGGAGCCGCCGTCCGTGCAGGTGCCGATCGCCACGCCGCTGGGCTGGGGTGAAATTGCCCGGGAACCGCTGCAGGTGAAGTCCGCGGTCGTGGCGCCGGACAGCAGTTCGCAGCCGACGCTTGTGGATGGCACGCCGCTGGTCGCGTCGCCAGGGCGGCACACGTGGACGGAATTCCGCGACGGCCACCGCGAGTCGCAGCTGTTTGGCGCGGCGATCCCGCTTGTCGGGCGGCGCGCGGACATCGAGGCGGTCTATAATCCGCTGCGGGCGGCGCTCAATAATCGGCAATTCCAAGTGATTTGGCTGTCGGGACCGAGCGGCGTGGGCCGGTCGCGGCTGGTCAGCACGGTGGAGCGCGCGGCGGCGCCGGAGAAGCGCGGCATCGGCTGGTACCGCATTGGCGCGGAGGAACAGCTCGTGGGGCCGCCGAATCTGGCGGGTCGGCTGCTGCTGGAGCTGATTGGCGGGCCGGACCTGCTGCGCGACGCCCAGCCGTTTGAGCGCGTGCGGCGGCACGTGGCGGCGCTGTTGGGCGAGTCGAGCGCGGCGGTGGCGATGACGGTCGTGGCGCCGCTGCTGGGGCTGCACGCGCCGGGCGAGCACATCAGCGGCGACGTCGCGGTGGAAGCGCCGATGACGGTGTCGATGGAGTTCGTCGCGACGCTGCTGCGCCAGCGTGGGCGCGCGGGGCCGTGCGTGGTGTACGTGGACGCGGGCCAGACGCTGCAGCTGGACGAACTGACGGCGCTGGTGCAGGCGATGCAAAAAGCGCTTTCGTCGTCCCCGGTTGCGCTGCTCGTGGACGCGCTGGAGCCGCCGGAGCCGGGGCTGGACGTGTGCATGTGGCGCTGCAGCCTCTCGACGCCGCGACGACGCTGCAGCTGGCGCAAAAGCTGCTGCAGCGCGTCAGCAACGCGCCCGATACGCTGGCGGTGTGGCTGGTGGAGGCGTCCGCGGGGCTGCCGGGCAAGCTGGTGGACGCGCTGCGCGGAATGACGGCGGCGGGCGAGATTGTCGAGCGCGGCGGGCTGTGGACCTGGCGCGGCGAGTGGCAAGCGGAGCAGGCGCGCGCCCACGCGGAGACCGACGGGCTGCCGGGGCGGCTGGCGCGGCTGCCGCAGCACCTGCGCGAAGTGGTGGACGCGGGCGCGATTTTTGGCCAGGTCGTCTGGTTTGGCGGGCTGCTGTCCGTGCTGCGCGGCAGCCGACCCGACGATCCGGACATCCTCGCGGAGCGCGACCGGACGGCGCTGAAGGCGCTGCTCTTGCAGCTGCAGCAGCTGGATGTCCTGAAATTTGTCGAACAATCGGCCGTGGAGCGCGACCTGGAATTCGCCTTCGCTCATCCCGCGGATCCGGGCCTGTTGGTGCAGCAGATGCACGACGAGAAGCGGCGGCTGCTGGCGCGACTGGCGGCGCAGTGGATGGCGCGGCGGCCGCGGCAGGATCCGGTGGCGGAGAACGCGCGCATCGCCGAGCTGTACGAGCAGGGCGGCCGGCGCCGGCTGGCGGCGCAGCATTTTTTGGATGCGGGCAATGCTGCGCGGACGGTGGGCCAGGTGCACCGGGCGATCGCCCTGTTTGCCGCCGGCGCGCGCAGTGCCCACGCCGACAACGCTGATTTGGCAGCGGATTTGCGGCTGGCCCACGGTGGCAGCCTGCTGCGGCTGGGGCGGTATCCGGAAGCGGAGACGGTGCTCATTGAGGCGCTGCGGATGGCGCGCTGCTTGGATGACGACCTGCGGACCGGCACGGCGCAGCTGCGGATTGCTCAGGTGGCGCGCGGCGCGGGGCGCTACGACGTCGCGGAGGAATTCCTGGAGGCGGCGCTGCGGCACTTGCGCGTGGCGGGCGCGCATCGCTGGATCGCGGACGTGAACGATGAGCTGGGCATGGTCCACCTGATCCGCGGCGGTCAGGACGCGTACGCGCAGGCGCTGCAGCACTTCAACAAGGCGCTGGCGTTGCGGCGGCGGGCGGAGGATCTGCGCGTCGTGGCGCGGTCGCTGTGCCACATTGCGCGGGTGCAGACCGGCCGCGGCTACTTTACGGCGGCGATGGACGCGGTGTCCGAGGCGACGCGGCTGTGCGAGCAGGTGCAGGAGCGCTGGGGGCTGGCGGAAGCGCGGATGGTGCAGGGCGAGGTCATGGCGGCGTCGGGCAAGATCAAGGGCGCGATGCACATGTGGTCGGAGGCGGCGGAACTGGCGAGCGAGGTGGGCGACCGCGCGCGGCAGCTGGAGATCGCCGTGCTGCAATCCGAGACCCAGCTGGCGCTGGGCAAGTGGCAGGACGCGGCGGCGCGGATGGTGAACGCCATCGAGGTGGCGCGCGAGCTGGCCAATCCGGAGTTGCTGTCGAGCGTGTACCGCGTGCTGGCGAACATTTCGCTGGCGCGGGAAGCCTTGGAAACCGCAGACATGGACAGCGAGAAGGCCGTGGAAGTTGCCCGCAGCAGCGGCGCGCAGATGGCGGTGGCGCGGGCGCAGATCGTGCGCGGCTGTGTGCTGGGCACGCGCGCGCTTGCGGAGAAAGGCCCGCGCGCGACGGTGATTGACCGGCGGACGACCGAGGCGTTTGAGGAGGCGTTCGACACGCTGTTCCAGATGGGCGACCTGGTGCGGCTTGTCGGCGGGCTGCGGTCCTGCGTGGATTACCTGGCGCAGCGCGGCGGCGGGCCACGGCTGACGGCGGTGCAGGGCCGGCTGCAGGAGATCGAGGCGGAGCTGGCGCGCGTGGCGGGGTAGGCGGAGGCGGGGCCGGCGCCGCGGGCGCGCCGGATCTGCAAGAAACCTTGGCGGTTTCTCCCAGGCCCTCTTCCGGCTGGGCTGCATTCGGGTGGTTTCACAAGGAAATCGGCGCTGAACCGCGCCTCCGCAGGGAGCAATGCCAGGCGGGGAGCTTGAATTCCGCGCGCCACTATCGGCGAACAGGGCCCCGATGGTCGCCGCTTCCAGCGGCGGATCGGTACCGCACCTCCGCAACACGGATCTTGGCGTTCCTGGATGGCCTTGCGGCTGTCCTTGGCGGTTCCGCGCCGTTCCGGGATGGTTTCGCAGCGTTCCTTGGCTGTTGTGCAGCGTTTCTCGGTCGCTTGGCACCGTTCCTTGGCGGTCTGCTCGCGGGGGGTTGCGGTTCCTGCGCGTTGGAAAGACTTTGCGCGCCAAAACGACTTTGCAGCGAGAAACGATTTTGCCCGCGCGCCCGGCTTGAACTGCGACCTTGGAACCAACGCGCTGGGCTACACACGCTGACCGAATTCCAACGTCACAGCGTCGGTCATCCGCGGCTTGCCTCCGGGCGAGCCCGCGCGCGGTCCAGTCCGAAATGCAACGCGCCTGCCGCCCAGAATTGGATGTCGCCAGTGGGTCAGCATGTGGAGTGTGACATTTTCGCCTGGGCCGCGGCAAAAGTCGGCGGGGTGCGAATATGTTTCAGGTCCCCACCCGATGACGGGTGGGAACCGCCGCGCAAAGTCGGAGTGCCATTGAACGGCGGGAGCGCCGCGCCGTGGGCTGGTCGGCCCAGGTCCCGGCGCGCGCCCGCGAACGCCGTCGCTTGCCCGGCGCGCCCGCGCACGGAAGTGCGCAAAGCCTCGCCGTGAGCTGTCCGGGGCGCGCCACCGGCTTTCTCGTGGAGCGCCGCCAAGTCCATACGCGTTCCGAAACCGGCTTGGGCGGATGCAAACCCAGCCTCATCACCGAACGATGACTTTGAGGGTGGACAAACGCAGGCCCGGGTAGATCCCCGCCCAGGCCCGCGCGTCTGACTCCGCAGCACCACCACCCACCCTCGGTGCTCAGGAGAAATCGCCATGAAACGCCGTCCCCTCTTCGCCGTCACCGCGCTCATCGCGCTGCTCGCCAACGCCTGCACGCAGCACGCCAGCTTCGTCAAAGCCGACTCCGCCGCGCTCGGCCGCGTGGTCGTCTACCGCAACGGCATCGCCTACTACGAGCGCAAAGCCAGCGTCGATAGCGACAAGCTGACGCTGAAAGTGCCGGCGGACAAGGTCGACGACTTCCTGAAGTCGCTGACCGTGACCGACGCGAAGACCGGGCTGCCGCTGCCGGTTTCCTTCCCGGCGCCCGGCCAGCAAAGCCCCGATGGCCAGGTGGAAATGACCATCCAGCTGCCGGACAAGACGCACCGCGAGATTGTCCTGACGTACGTGACCGAGGCGCCGGCCTGGAAGCCGAGCTACCGCGTGATGGTCAGCGACGCCGGCAAGGTCGACTTGCAGGGCTGGGCGGTCGTGGACAACACGTCGGGCGAAGACTGGAACGCGGTGAAAGTCGGTGTGGGCTCCAGCTCCGCGCTGTCTTTCCGCTTTGATTTGCATAGCATCCGCCTGGTTCACCGCGAGACGCTGCAGAGCCAGGACACGTTTGCCAAGGCGCCGCCGCTGGGCGGGAGTCTGGTGCTGGCCACGGCGGACGAGTCCGTACTGGCGCAGCTGGACGACGCGGAGATCCTGCGCGAGGACGGCCATCCGGACGTCGCGGCGGAGACAATTGCCAATGCGAAGGCGCCGCGCGATGCGGCGATGCGCCGCGAGATGGCCAAGGCGGAAGCGCGGTCCGGACGCGCGACGGCGGGCGCGCTCGGCGACCTGATGACCGGGCAGGGCTACGCGCACACGGGTCCGGTGGCGGCGCCGGTGCAGCAGTACAAGATGGCCGGCAAAGATCAGGCGGCGGGCGAGGAGCAGCGGCTGCGCAGTCTGGCAGAGTCGCTCAAGGGTAAAAAGGCCAATGTCGTCATCGAGGGCTATGCCAACGGCGGCGAGGCGGATGCCAACGACAAGGCGCTGGACCGGGCGAATTTGCTGCGCAACCAGCTGATTGAACGCGGCGTGGCGCCGGCGCAGCTGCAGGCGGTGGCGCGCGGCGTGGTGCCGGGCCAAAAGGCCGGCGTGCGGCTGGTGGCACAGAAAAACACCGACGCGGCCAAGGCGCCGGATGACAACGGTGCGCCGGTGGGCGAAAGCCACTTCGAGTCGGGCACGCCGATGACGGTGTTGAAGGGCACGTCGGCGATGGTCAGCGTGGTGCAGGGCGCGGCCAACGGCGAAGTCGTCTACCTGTACGATGCGGAGGGCACGCACGGCGACGCGAAATACGCTTTTCGTTCCGTGCGTTTCATCAATCCAACGACGTCGACGCTCGAAACCGGGCCAGTCACGGTGTATGGCAGCGGCCGGTTCATCGGCGAGGGCCTGACGGACCCGATTCCGCCGGGCGCGACCGCGGTGGTGCCTTTTGCCCTGGATCGCCAGGTAGTTGTGGATCGGGACGGCTCGACCGGCGACCGCATCAGCAAGCTTGTCAAGCTCAGCCGCGGCGTGCTGACCGCCGAGGTCATGCACCAAAAGACCACCAAGTTGAAGATCACCAACCGGCTGGGCACGGCCACGAGCGTGCTGATTCGCCACAACGTCGCGCGCGGCTGGAATATCACGAAGTCGCCCAAGATTGTTGAGAAATTTGGCGATTCGCACCTGTTTGGCCTGGAGATTGGCGCCCACGAGAGCAAGACCATCGAGATCGAGGAGGCCACGCCGATGACGCGCACGGTCGATTTGCGCACGCCGGTGGGGCTGGATCTCGTGAAAGTCTGGCTGGATTCGGCGAAAGACGCTCCGGACGCGGTCAAGGGCCTGCAGCAGGTGCTGCAGTTCCACGCCGACATGGCGCGGGCGACCGAGACGATTGAGAGCCTGCGCGAGCGGGCGGACGAATACCGCAATCGGATGGATGAGTTGCACGCGCAGCTGTTCAGCCTGAAGGCGGTCAAGACGGCCGGGCCGCTGATGACGCACCTGGCGCAGAAGATGAAGGAGATGAGCGACAAGGTGAGCTCCGGCACGCTGGCGATCGTCGCGGAGCAGGAGAAGCTCCTATTGTCCAAGGTGAAATTTCACGACGCGCTGGCGGAGCTGACGCTGGAGAAGCAAGGCGTCGCCGCGGTCGCGAGTGCCCGGAGCGACCGCACGACGCCGCGGTAGGCAGCGCAGCGTCGGTCGCGACGGTGAAGTAGCCGGGCGCACCATCCCCAGGATGACACCGGGCGGCGCGCGCGCTATCCTTCGCCGCCCATGCCGCAGCCGACGCCCAAAGCCCTCTTCGCGCTCTACCACCTCGGCCTGGACGCGGATGGCGCCTACCAATTCCGCAACATGGCGCAGTGCGCGCGGCTGCTGCAGGTCGAGGTCCAGCGGCTCCAGGCGCTGCTGACGGCGGCGGACATCGACGCGGACACGGTCGGGCACGTGGATTTTGCCCTGTCCAAGTGGCACGCGGAGGCGCAGTTCGTCGCGCCGCAGGCCGCCGCCGCGCTCATCGACCAAGCGTGGAACGGCTACCAGGACGCGCTGCGGCGCATCGACCGCGGGCAATTCTTCCACAGCGTCAACTACGACGACCTGTGGGGCGACGGCTGGGACAGCGACGACGACAACCGGGGGAACCGATGAAGCAGGCTATCAGCACGAGCGCGGCGCCGGCGGCGATCGGCCCGTATTCACAGGCGATTCGCGTTGGACAGACGCTGTATCTCTCGGGCCAGGTCGCGCTCGACCCGTCGACTGGCCAGCTTGTGGAAGGCGACGTGCGCGTCCAGACCATTCAGGCGATGCTGAACCTGCAGGCGGTGCTGGAGGCGGCGGGCACGGACTTCTCCGCGCTGGTCAAGACCACGATTTTCCTGCGCGATCTCGCGGATTTCGCCGTGGTGAACGAGGTCTACGCCAGCTTCCTGTCGCCGCCGTTCCCCGCGCGCGCAACCGTGCAGGTGGCGCGCCTGCCGCGCGACGCCGCGGTGGAGATCGACGGCGTCGCGGTGATTGCTTGAGCGGAGCGGCCAGGTCGGCGCGAGCGCACTCCCTGCCTACACCACGGTGACCGTCAGCGGCACCGCCGCGCGATCCGGCAGCGCCAGCGTGTCGATCCGCGCCTGGAACCACGCCTCCAGCACGACCAGCGACCAGAGGTGCCAGGTGTGGTCGCGGCGCCCCCCCGCGTGCTCCGCCTGCATCTGCGCGACCGCGGCCGGGCGGACCAGCCCGCGCGCCCGCAACCGCTGCGGCGACAGCGCGTCCCGCGCCAGCGGCTGCAGCGGCCCCGCCAGCCAGGCGCCCATCGGCGCGACAAAGCCCTGCTTGGGCAAAGCCGCCACATCCGGCGGCACATGGCGCCTTGCGACCGCGCGCAGCACCCGCTTGGCGGCGTGCTTGCCCGAAGAACCCAGCAGCGCCGCGGGCGTCGACTTCAGCAGCACAGGCAGCCGCAGGCCAAAATCCAGAATACGCCGGTCAGCAAAAGGCACGCGCAGCTCCAGCGCGTGGCGCATCGACAGGCGGTCCGACAGCGCCAGCACGTTGTCCGGCAAAAAGCCGTGGACATCCGCGTAGCAAGCGGCATCCAGCGGCGCGGTGTCGGCCGGCAGCTCTGCCAGCACCGCGAGCGTCCGGCCCAGGTCATCTGGCAACCCGTGGCGCTGCGCCGCGATGCGTTCCACGGCGTCCGGCGTCAGCAGCTCCCACAGGGCGGGCAGGGTGCGCTGGCTGAGCCAATCGCGGTACGTCGCGGCAAAAGTGCCGCCAGAAGCCGTCAGGAATCGCCGCAGCCGCCGGGCAAAAGGCTGGTCGTCGCGGCCTTCCGGCAGGTGCGCCACAAGCTCCGGTAGCCATCGCGCGCGCACCGGTTCCGGCAGCCGCTGCCACGCCCAGAGCGGCCACGTCGCGCGGTACCGGGGATAGCCGCCAAAAGCCTCGTCGCCGCCGTCGCCCGTCACCGCCACCGTCACCGATTTGCGTGCGTGCTGGCTCAGCACGTCGATCATCAGCGCCGTCGGGTTGGCAAACGGCGCATCGAACTGCTGCACCACGTGCGCAAGGCCGTCCGCCGCGATGTTGGCGTCCACGCGCAGGATTTCATGGGCCACGCCCAGCTTTTGGGCGATCTGCGCCGCGCGCGCCGTCTCGTCCAGCCCCGCGCCTTCCTGGCCAAAGCCGACCGTGAACGTCTGCAGCGGACCGACCGTCCCTGCCTGCCGCCGCAACCGCTGCATCATCGCCACCAGCAGACCGGAGTCGATGCCGCCCGACAGGAACGCGCCCACCGGCACATCGGCGATCATGTGCTCCGCCAGCACCGTTTGCAGCAGCGTCTCCAGCGCGTCGGTTGCCTGATTCAGGTTGCGAAACAAGAGCTTGGGCGTCACGGCGTACCGGGCATAGCGCGTGGTCTGCTGGCGGCCGTGCTGCCAGACGAGCTTGTGGCCGGGCAAAAGCTGGGCGATCCCGGCGAACGCCGTCGCCGGCGGCGGCACGTACAGGTAGTTCAGATAGCCCGCCAGCGCGGCCACGTCCGGCTCGCGCGGGCAAGCCGGGTCCACAAGCAGCGCCTTGATTTCACTGGCGAATGTCAGCGAGTTCGCCGTCACCCGGAAGTGCAGCGGCTTGATGCCAGTCGGGTCGCGCGCCAGCAGCAGCCGCGATTTTTGGCGATCCCACAGCCCTAACGCAAACATGCCTTCCAGCATCTCCAGCATCGCATCGCCATGCAGCGCGTAGAGGTGCAAAATTACTTCGGTATCGCTGTGCGATGCGAACGTTCGGCCGGCCCGCTCCAGCTGGCGGCGCAGCGTCAGAAAATTGTAGATCTCGCCGTTGAACGCCAGCACCAGCTGGCCATCCGGCGACAACATCGGCTGGCGGCCCGCGTCGGTGAGGTCGACAATCGCCAGGCGCGCGTGCCCGAGCGCGACGACGGCATCGTCGGGCCGCTGGGTGTCGATCCACAGCCCCGCCGCGTCCGGCCCGCGGTGGTGCAGGCTCTGCGTCGCGCGCTGGTCCAAGGCGTCGTCGCGCCTGCCGATTCTGCCGTAAATCCCGCACATCGCGTGGGCCTCGCCGTTGCCGGTTGGTGGGTTGCGTCAGCCGGCATTGCGGATCATTTTGATGTGCGCGATGTTGGCTTCCTCATACACATCGCCGACCCGCTGCCAGCCCATCCGCGTATACCACGCGTCCAAGTGCGCTTGAGCACTCATGATTCCCGGCCGATCGCCGAGGATGCCGTTGACGTACGCCATCAGCGCCGAGCCCAGCCCGCCGCGCTGCAGGTCGGTGTGCACGGCGATGCGGCCGACTTTCACGGGCGTCTTGCCCTCAAAAAGCCGCGCTGTGGCGACGATTTTGCCGGTCGCGTCGCGGCCGATCACGTGCGTGCACGCGCGATCCTCGCCGTCGACCTCGCTCTCCGCGGTGATGCCCTGGCCGACCACGAATACGACGTCGCGCAGCCACAGCAGGTCGTACAGCTCGTCCAGCGTCAGCGCAGCGAACGGCTTGTGCGTCAGATTCAGCTCAGTATTCATCGGGTTCCGCGGCCTGGCCGTCGTCCACGTCAAAAGTCCGCAGCGGCGTGATAGTGACGTCAAATTCACGGGTTTGGGCGCGTTGGACAATCGTCGCCAGCACCTCGGCCGCCGGCGTCGTCGGTTGCTGACCGTCGCGGTACGTGCGCAGCGAAACCGTGCCGTCCGCCGCCTCTTTCTCGCCGACCACGAGCATGAAGGGCGTCTTCTTCATCTCCGCCTCGCGGATCTTGTAGCCCATTTTCTCATTGCGATCATCAACTTCCGCGCGAATACCCAGGTCGGTCGCCTGTTTGCACAGCGCAAAAGCGTAGTCCAGCACCTTGTCGGATATCGGCACGATGATCGCCTGCACCGGGCTCATCCACGTCGGCAGCGCGCCGCCCGTGTGCTCCAGCAGCACGCCGATAAAGCGCTCGATGCTGCCAAAAACCGCGCGGTGAATCACGATTGGCCGCTGCGGCGTGTTGTCGGAAGCCGTGTATTTCATGTCGAAATTCAGCGGTTGTTGGAAATCCAGCTGAATCGTCGCGCACTGCCACTTGCGGCCCAGACAATCGTCGATCTTGATGTCGATCTTCGGGCCGTAGAACGCGCCGCCGCCCTCGTCGATCGCATAGGCCAGCCCGCCCTTGTCCAGCGCCGCCTTCAGGTCGCTCTCCGCCTGGACCCAGACTTCCGCTTCGCCCATGAATTTTTCCGGGCGCGTCGACAGCGTGAAGCCGTAGGTGAGGCCAAAAAGTCCATAGACTTCGCGGACAATGTCCAGAACGGCAAAGATCTCGGACTCGACCTGATCCGGTGTCACGAAAATGTGCGCGTCGTCCTGCATGAACTGCCGCACGCGGAACAGGCCATTGAGCGCGCCGGCCAACTCGTTGCGATGCAAGATGCCGCCTTCGGCGATGCGTAGCGGCAACTCACGGAAACTACGGCGTTTACTGGTGAAGAACAGAAAGGTGTCCGGACAGTTCATCGGCTTGAGACAATATTCCGTCTCTTCTTGGTGGATGATGAACATGTCGTCTTTGTAGTGCGTGTAATGTCCTGATTTGATGTACAAATCTTTCTTGTACAACATCGGATTGAAGATTTCCTTGTAGCCACGCTTCAGGTTCAACTCGCGCCAATACGTCAGCAGCGACTGGAACACGATGAAGCCGCGCGGCGTCCAAAAAGCCGCTCCCGGCGCCTCCTGGTGAAAGTGGAACAGGTCCAGCTGCTCGCCCAGGCGCTTGTGGTTGCGCTTCTTGGCTTCCTCGAGGAAATTCAGATAAGCGTCGAGATCCTCTTGGGTTTCCCAGGCCGTCCCGTAAATGCGCTGCAACATGGGCCGGGTCGCATCACCGCGCCAGTACGCGCCCGACGAGCGCAACAGCTTGAAATGCTTGAGTCTCACCGTGTTGTGGACGTGCGGACCCGCGCAGAGATCGCAAAACGCCCCTTGGCGGTACAGCGTCACAGTCGCCGGATTCTGTGTTTCCGCAATCTTGTCAATGACTTCCACTTTGTACGTCTGGTTCGTGGCGGCGAACCGCGCCCGCGCGTCCGCGATCGGCAGCTCCGTGATCTCAAAGCGATTGGCGCGCTTGGCGGCTTTTTTCATGCGCCGCTCCAGATCGTCGAGATCCTCGGGGGTCAGCGGCCGTGGCAGGTCAAAATCGTAGTAAAATCCATGCTCAATCGCCGGGCCGGTCGCGACCTTGGCGTCGGGGAACACCTGCAACACCGCCTCCGCCATCAGGTGCGCGGCCGAGTGTCGCAGCCGGTGCAGACGCTTGGCACGAACCTCGTCCTCGGCGGCCTTGAGCGGTTGAAACTCAAGACCTTCAATGAGTTGCAGGAAATTCTGCGGCAGGGAAGACGCGGCGGACTCTGGGACATCGGACATGGGAAACTCCTGGCTGGCGCGCAGACAATCGCGCGGCGCGGCCGGCGAGTGTAGCAGAGGCGGCGATCGGGTGGTAGGCGGTTAGCGCGGCGCGGTCAGCTCGGCCACCAGCGCCTTGGCGCCGTAGACCACGTCCAGCGCTTCCAGCAGGGCCGGCGCGGCGACGCTGATGGCGCGGTTGTAGCGGTCGTCGTAGCCAAAATTGCCGACGAGCGACTGGATGTTGCCATCGAAGATCAGGCCGACGATTTCGCCCGCGCGGTTCACGACCGGGCTGCCGGAGTTGCCGCCGATAATATCGTTTGTGGTCGCGAGGTTCAGCTGCGTGTCGCCGTGGAGCTTACCGCGCGCGGCGGTCCATTTCTTGGGCAGATCCCACGGATGCGCGCCCTTGGCTGCGTCGGACTTGGCAAACAGGCCGTCAAACGTCGTCCACGGCGCGATCTTCTGGGTATTTTCCTCATAACCAGCGACTTTTCCAAAGGAAAGCCGCAGCGTAAACGTCGCGTCCGGGTACGTCTCCAGCGCGCCGGCTTGGTTGCGCGCCGCCTGGATCTGCGCTTGCGCCGCCTTGACCGGTCCTTCGACCTCGTCCTCAAACCGCTTGCGCAGCTGCCGCGCCTGCGGGTCCAACAGCTTGGCCAGCGCGATCAGCGTGTCGTGGGACGCCGCCAGCGCCTCGCGATCGCCGGCCAGCTTCTTGCGCGCCGCGACATCCAGCAGCCCGCAGCCCGCGACCAGCTCCCGCGCCCGCGCGTCGGGCGTCTTGCCCGCCAGCACCGCCAGAACGGTCGGGTCCTGCGCGCCCAGCCGCCGCTGCAAGTCCGCCAGCCCGGACGTCAGCTGGGCAATCTCCAGCTCCGGGAAGATCGGCGCGGGCGAAAACAGCGCCAGCTCAAGCGAATTCAGGTTCGAGTCGCGGTATTCGCGCAGCCGCAGCTCCGTGGGCTTTTGGCGCTCCTCCGCCAGCCGCACGATCCCGCGCGCGATCCCGAACAGCTTGGAACCAAACGTGTTGTTCTCGGTTTCGTACCACGGCACAAAAAACGCGCGGAGCGTCGTCTGCGCTTGAGCGATTGTCGCGAAACCAGTTGAAACAACTGTTAATTCCTCGCCGCGTTTGTGGGCAATCAGCGCCGGGTCGCGCAAACCAGCCAGATAGCCGCCAATCGCCTTGAGCGCATTCTCCGTGCCAAACAGCGGCGTGTGTGCCTGGCGCTCGAACTCCGCGCCGCGCTGGCCGTAGTCTTGCAGAACCTTGCGCATTCGCTGGAGATCCTCGTACCGGTACGCCAGCGTAAGGTCGCGCAGCGTCTCCAGCTGCGCCACCGTCAGCAGCCGAGACGTGTTGCCCGGATTGCCCGACGTGAACACAAGCTCACCGTCGGCCAACGGCTGGGTCGGCCATGCGAAAAAATCCTGTGGATGCAAGGGCTTGTCATCGGTGTAGACCCGAAAAAGTGCCATGTCGTAGTCAAAACGCGGGTACGTGAAATTGTCGGCATCGCCGCCAAAGAACGCGATCTGGCC
Organism: uncultured Myxococcales bacterium; assembly: GCA_903929795.1. Taxonomy (GTDB): domain Bacteria; phylum Myxococcota_A; class UBA9042; order UBA9042; family UBA9042; genus CAIYBN01. Next base: position 42,135 of record CAIYWC010000195.1, read on the forward strand.
CTCGGGCGCAAAAACCAGCCGTACGTCGGTGTATTTGTGGTACCGGTACAGGTCGAACGCCGCGCCCTGGTACAGCGCCACCACGTCGCAGCGGTCGCCCGTCTGCTTGGCGCACGCCTGCTCCATCTCGGTCATCTTGCGCTTTTGCGCAGCGTTGATATCGGCCGCCGACATCCCTGTTTTTTCGACGCTTTTGACGTCCTTGCTGACTTCAGAAATCGCCACCAGGACGTTGAGCTCGAGATCCGGGCAGCGCAGCTCTTCCGCGGCCTTGCGCGCGTAGAAGCCATCTTCGATGAGATTAGCGTCTTTTTTTCCCAACTTGTTGATACAATCGGCACCTACGTGGTGATTAGTCAGGACTAAACCCGTTGGCGAGACAAAGGATCCTGATCCACCGGAATTGAACCGGACCGACGCCAGCCGCACGTGGTCGAGCCACTGCTGCGTCGGCTTGAAAGCGTACTTGGCCGCGAGCTGCGCCAGCGGCGGCCGGTTGAACGTCCACATGCCCTCGTCCGCGAGCGCCGGCAGGGAAAAAAACAGCAAGACCACCGGAAGAATGCGCATCCATCACTCCAAATTTCAGGGATTTTCAATGGAAAGCCGCGCGCGAAGCTTCAGTACTTCATCGGCAACTCTACTGATTTGTTTGAGATTAGCCACACGCGATCCGCCCCCATCCAGACGCGGCAAGCTCGCGATGACCGAATCCGCGGTCTGGTAGCCCAGCCGCTTGGCGCGGACAATCAGCTCAAAGCTGAAAAAAAACGTATTCGCGGCAATGACTTGCAAGCCGATCTGCTCGCGGGCGACGCGGACCGGAAACAGGTACGTGCCCTCCAGCGCGAAGTCCACGCCGATTGCGGCGCGCATGAACAGGCGAAAACTCCGGGAAATGACGGTGCGAATCGCGTTGTTGGGCCGGTTGCCATAGGTCGAGAGCACGATCGGCGCGCGATCCAGCAGCGGCAGCATCTTGGCAACTTCGGCGGCCGGGATCTGCCCGTCCGCGGCCAGCATGCAGAAATAGTCCTTGGAGGACGCGGTGATCCCCGTCTTCAGCCCCGCGCCCATGCCCAGGTTGCGCGCGTGCTGGAGCAGGCGCACGCGCGGCTCGCGGGCGGCGTACGCGCGCACGATCGCGGCGCTCTGGTCCGTCGATCCATCGTCCACCACAAGGATTTCCCAGTCTGGCAGCGCCGCGTGGCAAAACGCCAGCGCCTCTTCGAGCGTTCGCGGCAGCGCTTGCTGCTCGTTCAGGCAGAGGTAAATGAGCGAGAGCGACGGTGTCGGCACGGGCGTGTGACCTACGGCAAGGAGTCGGGGACCGCGACTGGCACTGAGCTTGCCACCATGCCGGGAATGCCACCAGTGCCCCAGCAAAAGACCGCGCCGTCGAAGCGCCGTGCGCACGCGTGCTGGCCGCGGGCGGTGATTTGCACAAAGCCCTGTTCCATGCCGGGGACCACCAGCGGGCTCGCATTCCCGGCGGTCGTGCCATTGCCCATCTGGCCGGCGCTGCCGTCGCCCCAGCAGTTGACGCTACCGTTCAGCAGCTCGCAGGTGAAGTCGTCGCCCGCGGCAAGCTGCGTGGGTTTGTCCCACGTCCCGGCGGTGCCACCGGCGAATGCCGGCGTGCCGGGTGTGCCGTTGCCGAACTGTCCGAGGTCGTTATGACCCCAGCAGCGCATCGGGAGCGACGGGATGGTCGCGCACGCGTGCCGCTTGCCGACGGCGATCGCGCTGGCGCCAGAGACGCCGAGGACTTCGAGCGGGCTGGCGGACCCGCCGTCGCCCACGACGCCTGTGTGCCAGGCATTGGCCCACTCGCCCCAGCATTTCACGCTGCCGTCGCTCTGGATCGCGCACGAATCGTTGCCGCCGACGCCGATGGCCAGGATGCCGGTCATCCCGGCGATCGGGACCGCCGATTGGCCGACGGCGGACGCGCCGGCGACTTGGCCGAAGTTGGATTGTCCCCAGCATTGCATCGTGCCGTTCGCGGCCAGCGCGCAGCCGTGGTTGTCGCCAAGGCCGATGCTCGCGAAGTTGTTGAGGCCGGAAGCGACCGCGACTGGTGCCGTCGTCAGCAACTTGCCGCCGAGGTCGACGTCCGCCTGGAACTGGTCGCTCCGGCCCCAGCCGACCGCGCCCAGGCTCGTGTCCACCCACGCGACGTTGAAGCCGTTGCCGGCGCCCATCCGGATCGCCGTGGGACCGGCGACCGCGCTGTTGACCATGGCGCGCAAGGGCACCCAAGACGCGTCGACGTCGCCGTTGCCCAGCTGGTGGTTGCTGTTGTCGCCCCAGCAGTAGACGTGGCTGCTGGCGGTGATCGCGCAAGTGTGGTCGTTGCCGGCGACGATGCTGGTCGCCCACGCCTGGACGCAGCGGCCGTCCGCCAGACAGGTGCCGCCGTTCTCGCAGTTCACGCCCGGAAAATCCACGTTGCCGTGGACACATGCGCCGCCGTAGCAGTGGTCGGTCTTGGTGCAGAAGTTGCCGTCGTCGCAGGCGCTGAAGTTGGCAACCGCGGTGTGGCTGCAGCCCTGAGCACCGCACGCGTCGAGGGTGCAGCTGTCGGCGTCGTCGCAGGAACCGACCGCGCCGGATTTGCATACCCCGTTGAAGCAGAGGTCGCCGCTGGTGCACGCGCTGCCGTCCTCGCAGCCGGTGGCCTCGACGTGGCCGCACGCGCCGCCGGAGCACCAGTCGTCGGTGCAGGGGTTGCCGTCGTCGCAGCTGGCGAGGTTGACGCACGCGTCCGTCGGGTTGCAGGTGGCCGAGCCCCAGACGTCCGTGCGCGCGGCGATTCCGCCCGGGCTGGTGGATGGCCACGGCAGTGTCAACGCGCCTGCCGCGCCGGCGAGCCACAGGCCATCGGCGTCGACTGTGCCGTGCAGCCACGCGCCGGGGCCGTAAGTCCGCGTGGCGACGACGGCAAAGTTGGTGTCGACCCGCCAGACCGCAGCCATGCCGCCGGTGGTGCCCAAAAGCCAAGCGCTGCCGTCCGGTTGCGGCAAGGCGCCAAAGACGAGGCTGGAGGAGCCGATGTTGAGTGTGCTGAACTGTGCGACCGCGCTGCCGACGTCGGTGCTGACGAGCACCGGGCTGAATCCGGGGGCCTGGCGGCCGATGTACCACGCGTGGCCGTCGGGACGCACGCTGGCGGCGATCCCGGTGATCGGCGATGGCGAGGACGGCAGGGTGCGCACGAGCCCGGTGACTTTGCCGGCAGCGTTGAACGTCGCGCGAAAATAGTCAGTCGTTGTCGTGCCTTCGCACGTGCCGAGGAGGACGCCGTCCTGGATGAGCACCGCCGCGCAGGTCTCGTTGCCGTCGCCGAGGCTGTGGAACATCGGTTTGCTGCCCGGGTCAATCGTGTAGAACTGGTGCTTGGCGATGGCGCCGGTGTTCAGGCTGTCGACGGCGGTGTACCAGCGCGTGAACGGCGCGGTCCCGTCCGAGGGCACGATGGTCGTGCCAAATGCTGCGCGCGGAACACCGCTATTCCAAAAGGAATTGTAGGGTTCGTAGACGCCCGACTGCGCCAGCTGATCGTTGTCGTCCAGCAGCCCGTACCACGGCTGCCACGGCAGCAGGTTGTCGGTCGTATGGCCGTGGACCAGCACGTCGGTGCCGTGGGTCGCCACGTCGTCGATGACCAGGTTGTCCAGCGTCGCATCCGGCTGGACCGCGCCAATCGCCTGTCCCACGCGGCTGATGCGCTGGGTGATCAGCTGGAATTTTGCCGGGTTGCTCGCCGTTTGCTGCCAGCCAATCAGCACCCGACTGCCGTCCTTGCGCGGCGCGACGCCGACCCACTGGCCGGTGCCGGTCGGCACGGGGAATGCTTGGAGCCAGCGCGTGATTTGGCCGCCGCAGCTCGCGCCCGCGCACGTGTCCGCGCTCGTGCACGCGTCGCCGTCGTCGCATGGCGTGCCGTCCAAGGCCAGGTGGGTACAGCCGGTCGCGCTCGCGCACGCGTCCTGGGTGCACGCGTTGTTGTCGTCGCAGGCGGTGGCGGCGAACGGCGTGGAGACGCAGCCGCCGGGCGGAATGCAGAAGTCCTGGGTGCACGCGTTGTTGTCGCTGCAGCCGGTCGGGTCGAGCGGTGCGTGAACGCAGCCGGTGGCGACCGCGCAGTTGTCGATTGTGCACGCGTTCGCGTCGCTGCAGTCGATGCTCGCGTGGGTGCAGCCCAGCGCGGCGTCGCACGCGTCGGTCGTGCAGGCGCTGCCGTCGTCGCAGAAATTGGCGGCGAGCAGGATGTGGCTGCAGCCGATCTTGGCGTCGCACACGTCTTGCGTGCACTTGTTCGCGTCGTCGCAGGAGACGGCGCCGTGGGTGCAGCCGCTGGCGCTGGCGCAGCCGTCGCTGGTGCACGCGTCGCCGTCGTCGCACGCGGTTGCGGCTTGCGCGATGTGCACGCAGCCGGTCGCGTCGTCGCACAGGTCGACGGTGCACGCGTCGCCGTCCTTGCACGCGTCCGCGCTCCAAGGCGTGTGGCTGCAGCCGGTCGCGGGCACGCAGCTGTCCGTGGTGCACGCCTTGCCGTCATCGCATTGGCTGGCGGAGGTGCAGCCGCTGTCCGGCGTCACATCCGCGGCGGCGTCGGGCGCCCACGTGTCGACGTCCGCGACGCTCACCGCGTCTGCCGCGTCCGTGCCCGGTTCAGCGGTATCCGCATCGGCGAAGGCGTCGGTGGTGGCCGAGTCGGCGGATTCCGCGTCAACCGCAGTAGTGTCAAGGACTTGTGCTGCATCAGCGGGTGGCAGGTCACCGCCAATCCCGCCCAAGCCACACGCGGCTGTCGCAAGGCAAAGCGCCGCCGCGACCGCTCGTCGTCCCCTCGTCGCAGCCGCGCTGGGAGATCTCTCGTGCTTCATTGGCCGCAATCTTGCCGGGAAATGTCGCGAAACGGAAGCCCTCCAGACGCGCCGGCGATTTGCCGCGCTTGCCGCTGGACGGATCGCTGCCTTTGCCGCAAAATGGCCTCCCGGTTGCGGGTCCGTGCAGGAGTCCATGTCTACGGTTGCGGTTGTCGATATCGGGTCGAACTCGGTGTGTCTGCTCGTCGCTCGGCGCGGGGCGGACGGCGCGGTGACCGTGCTCGACAAGCTCAAGGACACGCCGCGGCTGCGCGACGAAATCGATGAGAATGGCGTGCTGTCGGAGGTCGGTGCGGCGCGGACGCTGGCGGCGCTGCGGTTGTTCGCGCAGGTCATCGGCCAGCACAAGGCGCGCGTGCGCGTGGTGGCGACGGCGGCGCTGCGGGCGGCATGCAATGCCCAGGACTTCATCGCCCGGGCGCAGCGGGAAGCGGGCCTCCGCGTCGAGATCGTGACCGGCGACGAGGAGGCGCGGCTGGCGTTTCTCGGCGCGCTGTCGGGTCTGGGCGAGCTGGACGGCGAGACAATGGTGGCGGACGTGGGCGGCGGTTCGACGGAGCTGGTGCTCGGGTTGGATGGCCGCGCGGTGCAGACCATGAGCGAGCCGCTGGGCGCGCTGACCGTGACGCGCGACTGGCTGGGACCGGATCCGGTGTCCCCGGCGGCGGTGGCCCACGCCCGCGCGCAGATCCGCGCGATGCTGACGCCGGTGGTGGACGCCTTTCGCGGCCGGCCGCAGCTGCGGGCGGTGGCGACTTCCGGGACGATTCAATGGGTTGCGCGGATCGCGTGCGTGCAGGCGGGCGACTCGCGCCAGGACGTGCACGGGCTGGAGCTGAGCGCGGTGGCGCTGCGGCAAGTGGTCCAAGCGCTGCAAGCCGCTCCGAACCTCGCGGATCGCCTGCGGATTCCCGGGATGGATCCCAGCCGGGCGGACATCTTGCTGGGCGGCACGCTCATCTACGAGGCGCTGACCGACCTGCTGGACCTGCCGCTGTGGACGGTGTCGATGGCCGGGCTGCGGATGGGCGTGATTCACGAGCTGCTTGGCACGTAATCAAAGCACCGGCCCATATTTCAGCGCCTCGTCCAGCCGCCACGGCCCCGGCGGAATCGGCATCGCCGCCGCGTGATCCAACTCGGCAAGGAACGCCGCACGCGGCATCCGGTGTGCGCCCAGCGCCGCGAGATGCGGCGTCTCGACCTGGGCGTCCAGCAGCGTGAAGCCCCAGCGCGCGAGCTGCTGGCACAGCGTCACAAGCGCGATTTTACTGGCGTTATCGGCGCGCGCGAACATGGACTCGCCGCAAAACATGCCGCCAATCGCCATGCCGTAGAGCCCGCCCACGAGCAGGCCGTCCTGCCACGCCTCCGCGCTGTGCGCCCAGCCGCGGCGGTTCAGCTCCGTGAACGCCGCGCGCAGCTCCGGCGTCAGCCACGTGCCGTCCTGACCCGGGCGCGGCGCGGTCTGGCAGCCGGCGATCACCTGCGCGAACGCCGAGTCCAGACGAATCTCAAACGGCCGGCGGCGAATCGCCTTGCCCAGCGAGCGGTTGATCCGCACTTCGCTCGGCCGCAGCACAAAGCGCTCCGGCGGCGAGTGCCACAGCAGCGGATAGCCCTCGCACGGCCAGGGAAAAATCCCTTTGGAATACGCGGCGATCAGCCGCTCCGGCCGTACGTCGCCGCCGATCGCAATCACCCCCGACGGCTCTGCGCGGCGCGGATCCGGAAAGGTGAAATCGCTGGATTGGAGGCGAAAAACCGGCATCGGCGCAGGCTACTTGGCCGGCGCCCGCCAAGTCACGAGGAATTTCTGCGCGGCCTTCTGCGTCGACTCGACGTTTTTGCGGTTCGGGTCCTTCTGGCCGCGCTCGTCTTTCGGCGTCTTCTCGTAGCGGTCATAGCCCGCCTCGATGGCCTTGAGCGACGCGTCGACTGCGTTGAAAAAGCCATCGATTTCAGCCTTCTGCTTGGCGTCGGCCGTCAGCGCGGCCAGCCGCGCCCGGTCCTGCTGCAGCCGCTTGCGCGGGATCGCCACCCAGGTCCGCAGCGCGGTCATCTTCGGCATGTCATAGCCTTCCCACGACTTGTTGGCAAAGCGGTCGTAAGCATTGAGGAAATCGTCTACAAGCCAAGCGTAGTGGTCCACCAGCTGCGCCTTGAACGCCGCGGCGTCCAGCGCCTTCGCCACCACCGCCGGATCGTCGTCGGGCAGGGTGCCATCGGGCCATTGCGCAATAATTCCAGCGGATTTGTCCACGTCCATGCCCACGGTCCGCACCCGGTCGGCGCTCGTCTTTGCCAGGTCCGTGACCAGCTGAATTTCCGGCGCGCCCACTTTCTTGGTCATGAACGAGAACACGCGGAAGAACTCCAGCTGCTCCATGCCGCTTGCGATAAACCGGTCCAGCTGCGCGTTCTTGCCGATGTGCTCCTGCGCCAAATTGCGCAGAATTTTCAGGGGTCCGCGCTTTTTCTTCTCCGGGCTGCCATCCATGCAGACTTCATCCATCTCCGTGATATTGACGAATTCCACGTTGCGCCGCCGCATCTTCTCGAACTGGAACGGCACCAGATAGTCGTTGCGGCACGTCTGCAGGTCGGCCTCCGCCAGCCGGACCTGCTCCTTGATCGCCGCGGCCCATGTGTGCGCCACTTCCACCGGCTTTTCCTCAGGCACCGCCTCAATCTTGCCGATGTCCAGGTCCACGTGCTCGGGCTTGGCAAACGCCTGCGCCATCGGGTCATTTTTGTCCATCGGCTTGCGCTCGCACGCGGGCAGGAGCGCGAGAAACGTCAGACAGACGACGAGGTTGCGGGTCAATTGGCGCAGCGACTTCATGGCGGACTCCGGTTGGTGCTGCCCGCGTTGTCGTCTGGACAGCCGGCGGTGTCAAGCGTGCGCCAGCGGACCGCGTTTCACTGGCTGGCCGTGACCGGCGCCGGGATTGGCACGCCGTAGTGGGCGAGCATGGAGCGGCTGAAGGTCGGCTGCGCGAGGTCGCCGCCGACTGCCCAGGCGTCGCCGACGGAGTCGATCCAGACGGCGTGGTAGGCCTGGCGCGTGTCCAAGTCGTGGTCTGGCGTGGGTACGCTGGAGGTCTGCGGCGCTTCCGGGTCCGCGCTCCAGACGCCGTCGACCGTCCGCCGCCAGATGCCCATCGCGGTTTGGTACGGGTAGCCAACCGCGATGGCCGAGCCATCGGGACGCACCGCGACGCCGTTCAGCATGTCGATCGGCGTGCCGTTCATGACCTGGCGCCACTTCGTGCCGTCGTGCTCCGCGATCACGCCGGTGCCGCCCGCGCCGCCGACGGCGACGCATAGGCTGCCGTTGCAGCTGCCGGTCAACAGCGACGAGCTGACCACGGCGTCGTCCTTCCACGCGCTGCCGTCCCAGTGCAAAATGTGGCCGCTCATGCCGCAGATGAACACGTCGTTCGGCCCGCGGGCAAAAACCTTGAACCATGGTGTGGTGTTCCAGCCCGCCGGCAAGCCGGTCGGCGAGGTCCAGGTCGCGCCGTCGTAGTGCCAGATGGCGCCGCAGACCTGGGTGCCGGAGCATTGCGCGGGTTCGCCGCCGACAGCCCAGACGTCGGTGTCGGAAAATGCCAAAATTCCCCACAGTTGTAGCTTGCTCGGGATGTTCTGGCGCGAGTAAGCGTTGTCCGGTCGGCTCCAGCGAATGACGAGCCCGTCCTTGCCGGCCATCCAGAAAATGCCTTTGCCATCGCCGGTTATCCACCACAGCGTGCCCAGGACCTTCAGGTTCAGCCGCGCCCACGACGTGCCGTTCCAGTTCAGGATGGTCACCGGTGTGGTCGGCGTCACTTCCTGGGCGCCGCCGACCATCCAGACGTCGTTGTCCGCCGCGCCCCACACCGAGAGCAGCGCGCCGTTGATGCCCTGCGACGGCAGGTAATCCAAGTCCCAGACGGTCTGCCAGGATTGAATGGTCGTGTCGGGCGCGGAATTGCACGCCGTCAGCGCAGCGAAGAGGGCGGTCAGGGCGAGCATCGTGTGGCGCATGGGCTTTCTCCGCAGCAAGGGCTACAGCTTAGCGCATGGGTTGCCAGTTGTCCGGCCCAGGGTCATCGCCCAGCGCTATTTCGGCGTCACGGCGCGCACGCGGTCGTTGAGCGTGTCGGCGATGTAGACCGTGCCGTCAGGGCCGATGCCGATGCCGAACGGCTCGTGCAGCAACGACTTTTCGGCCGGTCCGCCGTCGCCGCCAAAGCCCTTGGTGCCGCAAGTGCCAGCAAACGTGGAGATTTTTCCACCCGTGACGATGCGGATGCAGTGGTTGTCCTTGTCGGCGATGAGGATCGAGCCGTCCGCCATCACGTCCACGTCGGTGGGGCCGTTCAACTCCGCGACCAGGGCATCGCCGCCGTCGCCGCTGTACCCCGCGGTGCCGTTGCCCACGACCGTCTGGATGGTCGGCGTCGCGCCGGTCGACAGATCCACCATGCGAATCCGGTGGTTATACGTGTCCGCGATGTACATCTTGCCGTGCCGAATCACCATCCGGCTCGCCGGATAGGAAAACTGCAGCTTGGGACCAGCCAGGTACGCCGTCAGCGCCGGTCCGCCGTCATCCTTGGGATCGTAGCCGCCGCAGAGGTCCGGTGCCGGCAAGTTGAGCTTGGTCGGCGTGCCGTCGGGCGCCTTCTTGCACAGATCGGCCTGCGTCGCGTCGTATTGGCACACGGACGCGGTCGATGCGGGCGAGAGGTCCACGGCCCACGGCACAAGCGCGTCCTCATGGCCCTGGCCGGTGCCGCCGAACTTGCACGCGAACGTGCCAAACGTTTTGCCGTCGGGCAGCTTCAGCGGCGTGCCGCTCTTGCGGCCGGTGTCCGTGACCCAGCGCGAGCCGACGACCGTGCTGATCGTCGTCGTTTTCATGTCGATTTTGCGGATCCGCTGGTTGGACTGATCGGAAATGAACATGTCGCCGTTGGCGTCGAAATCGACCGAGGACGGCAGGTCAAACACGGCCTTGGCCGCGGGGCCGCCGTCGCCGCCAAAAGCGCGTCCGCCGGTGCCGGCGAATTCCTGAAGAATATTCGTGGTTAAATCGACTTTCTTGATCTTGGAGTTGTGCCAGGCGGCGATCCAGAGCACGCCGGCGGCGTCAAACGCAATGCCGGTCGGGTGGTTCAGCGCTGCGTCGGTCGGGATCTCGCCCTTGCCGACGTCGCCGATGAGGCCGCTGCCGACGACCGTCGTGGTCAGCCCGGTGGTGAAGTCCAGCGAGCGGATGCGGTGGCAGTTCCAGTCGATGTAAAAGAGCATCCCGTTGGGCGCGACGGCGGCGTCCTGCGGATACTCGAGGTCGCTTTGCCAGCCCGGGACGTTGTCCGCGCCAAAGGCGTGGTAGCCGGTGCCGACGACGGTTGTGATGCAGCCCTTCTGGCCGGCGCAGCTGGGCGGCTGCGTGACCGGCGCGGCGACCGTGTAGTCTTTGGCGACCGTTTCCGTGTTGGTCGTGGTGCATGCGGGCGCAAACGCGAGCGCGCAGGCAAGCGCCAAGCGCGCGCGCGGCTCAGTCGGAAAAAGAACAGCCATCGGAAACTCCTTGAACGCGGCGCGTGTGGCTATTTCGGCACGATGCGAATGCGCGAGTGATACATGTCGGCGATGTAGAGGTTGCCGGCGGGGTCAAAAGCGATGCCGGTGGGGTTCGCCAAGCGCGCCTGGGTCGCGGGCAGGCCGTCGCCGACTTCGGTCTCGCCGAACAAGCCCTCGCCGCTGCCGGCGACCGTCGTGATGTTGCCGACCTTGCCGCTGGTCGCGTCGATTGCGATGGCGCGAATGCGGTTGTTGTTGGTGTCTGCGACGTACAGGCGGCCATCCGGGCCCCATGCGAGGTCGTGCGGGCGATTCAGCAAGGCTTGGTTCGCCGGGCCGTTGTCGCCGCCAAAGCCGCCAGCGACCGCTTCGGTCACGTCCTGCTGACAGGCGGTTGGATTTTTGGCCAGGTCCGTGCAGCCAGAAGCGCCGGAACCCGCGATGGTGACAACGGTTCCCGCAGCCAGGTCGATCGCGCGGATGCGGTTGTTGCCGGTGTCCGCGACGTAGAGCGTCTTGCCGTCGGCGCTGATTGCCAGACCGCCACCGGGCACGGTCGGGTTGCTGAATTCAATGAGGTCAAAGAACAAAAACGGCGAGTTGCCCGCGGGCGGCTTGCCCAGCAGCGCAACCGGCGCCGTGTCCGATGCGGGGTCAAAGCCCGACCACGTCTGCGCGCCCAGCTTGGGCTTTTGCCCGGCGATCGTCGTGATGGTGCCGTCCGGAGCGATGCGCCGAATCGCCCAATTGCGCGAGTCCAATACGTACGCGTTGCCCGCCTGGTCCTGAACGGTGTGCGACGGCTGGTTGAACTGCGTCGTCGGCGACACGACTTTGCCGTCGCCGGCAAAGCCTGGATTGGCGCCGCAATGGGCGATGACCGCGCCGCTGGACGGATCCCAGACGCGCAACCGGTGATTATGCCAAGCGGTCAGGACGCCGTCGCACTTGTTGGCGATCGTTGTTGAGGTCGCGGCAAAGAACAGGTCTGACGGGTGGTTGAGCTCAACAGTGAGCCCAGGCGCGCCCGCGGCGGTCTTGTCGCTCTGCGCGGGGTCGCCGTCGCCGGGAAAGCCGTCACCGATGACGTTCTCGAGCGTGTCGTCGGCGTTAACGCGGCGGATCAGGTAGTTGTTGAAATCGACGATCACCGCGTGGCCGTCGCAGTCGAACGCGAGGTCGACCGGCAAGCTGAGCCAACTGGCGCGGCGGTCAAGCTTGTCGCCGTTGTAGCCGCTGCGCGTGGAGCCGGCAAACGTGCACATGGTGCCTGACGCGCACGGCGTGTCGACCTCGACGGTCTTGGTCACGGTCGTGCACCCGGCCGCGAGCAGGATCGCGAGCGCGCGCGGGGGGAAAAGCAAGCGTTGGGACATGGCAATTCCTGAGCGTGGAGGCCGAGCTATGAGGCGACGGTGAAATCCGGACGGCTTTGCAGCGTCCCGACTGCGCGGCCGTTGTCAACTGGACGCTTGAAAGATAGCAATTCGAACGGGACATTGCGCGTCTGCAGGGCGACGGCCACGCGTGGGCTGGCAGCTGGTCATGGACGCACCGTCGCGTCCTCTGTCGCGGCGCCGAAGTGGACCATCGAACCAAAGGCATAGGGCGGCGCCGAGATCTGGCCGCCGACGGCGTAGACGTCGCCGCTTTCGCCTTTCCAAACTCCGTGTAAATCATCAAGAATCGTGCCGGAGGCCGCGCCGTCTGCGCCCCAGACGCCGCCGCATCTGCGCCAGACCGCGCCGTTGAAGCCGACGGCGACGGCGTTGCCGTTGCTGGAGACCGAGACGCCGTTCAAGGCGGGCGGCGTTCCGACGATTGTCCCTGCGTTCCAGCCACTTCCGGAATTCTCCAACAGGACGCCCGCGCCGAAGCCGCCGACCGCGATGGCCAGCGATGCGTTGCCAGAGACGGTGAAGATGGGGTCGGTGACGCCGCTGGGTTCGTCCGTCCAGCTGCCGTCGTGCCGGCGCAAGATGTGGCCGCCGCTGCCGACCACCCAGAGGTCCTGGCCGTTGCCCCAGACCTTGAACCAGGAGGCAGCGCTGTTTTGCGCGTCGGTCACGCCGGCTGCCGCAGTCCAAGCCGCGCCGTCGTAGTGCCAAATGACGCCGCAGGGCCCGGTGCCGGGACACGAGCCGGGGCCGCCCACGGCGTACACGTCGCTGTCAGTGACGGCGTGGATGCCAAAAAGCTGCGTTTTATCAGGAGCTTGTGTGACGACGAAGGTGCCGTCCGCGCCGCGCCGCACGATCTGTCCGCTACTGCCGACCAGCCACAGGCTGCCGGCTGCCTGGCCGGGCGTGACCCACCACAACTCGCCGGTCGCGCCAGACTTGAAGCGCGTCCACGCGTTGCCGTCCCAATGCAGCACTTGCGGGCCAAAATCGGCCTTGTCGGTCGCCGTTGCGCCGACCGCCCAGACGTCGTCTGCCGCTGCGCCCCAGGTGCTGAACAGGGCGCCGTGGAGCGTCGCATGGGCGCTGTCGTGCAGGACTTCCCAGGCCGCGCCGGCAAGCGGTGGATCGGCGGCACACGCGACCGTAACGGCAGTCGGTGCGGCCGCAGCACAGCCCGCAAGCAGCAAGCAAACGGCGAATACGAGGCCGCCTTGGGCCGAAACCGCGCGACGGGACAGAGCGGTGGCAAGGGCAGGCATGACGGCGGACGCTCCAGGCAGGCGGCCGCAGCCTAGCAAACGCCCCGCGCCGTGGCGAGCCGCGTAGCGCAACCCCGGTCCGCTGTGTACACTGCCTCGCGCGCCGCTTGCCGCGCCGGAGTGTTCATGTCCATCTCGCGCCATTCCTCGTTGCCGGCCTGGACCGGAACGGAAACCTACATCGCCGACGAGTCGCTGCAGGCGATCGTCAACGTCGCCGTCGGCCTCGGTCGGCCGCTGCTGGTCAAGGGCGAGCCGGGCACCGGCAAGACGCTGCTGGCCTACGCGGTCGCGGAGGGCCTGAAGCTGCCGCTGCTGACGTGGCACATCAAGTCGACGACCCGGGCGCAGGATGGCCTGTACCTGTACGACACCGTAGCGCGGCTGAATGACTCGCGTTTTGGCGATCACGACGTGCGCGACATCGCGCAGTACATCAAGCTCGGGCCGCTGGGCGAAGCGTTTGAGCGCAGCCAAAAGGGCGAACGCGTCGTGCTGCTGATCGACGAGATTGACAAGGCGGATATCGAATTTCCCAATGATCTCCTGCATGAGCTGGACGCGATGCGGTTCACCATCGCCGAGACGGGCAAGGAAATTCGCGCGGCGGAGCGGCCGATCGTGCTGATTACCTCGAACGCCGAAAAGGAGCTGCCCGACGCGTTCCTGCGGCGCTGCGTGTTTCACTACATTGAATTTCCTGATGAAACCCAGCTGGCGCGCATTTGCCGGGTGCATCATCCGGACGTCGATGAGAAGCTGCTGGCGGCGGCGCTGCGCAAGTTCGTGCAGATCCGGGCGGTGCAGGATTTGCGCAAGAAACCAACGACTTCAGAGCTGATCGACTGGCTGTCGAGCCTGCGGCTGTCTGGCATCGACGCGGCCAAGCTGGAGGCGACGCTGCCGTTTGCCGGCGTGCTGCTCAAGCAGGAAAACGACGCGCAACGGGTGCTGCGCGCTGCCTCGCCGCGGCGCTAGGATGGCGGAATGTTTGAAGGATTTCATTCGGTTCTGCGACTTGCCGGCCTCAAGGTCGGCGTTGGCGAATGGCTGACGGTGACCGAGGCCCTGGACAGCGGGCTCATCGGGCCGTCGCTCAAGGAATTCTACAGCACCACGCGCGCGCTGGTCTGCCGGGACGAGGCGGATTACGACCGGTTTGATCAAGCTTTTGCCGCGTATTTTCAAGGGGCTGTGCTGCCGGCGCCGGTGAGCCAGATGCTGCAGTCGTGGCTGGATGACCCGCTGGCGAAGCCGCCGCTGACGCCGCAGGAGCTTGAGGCGCTGCCGCACTACGACCTGGAGCAGTTGCGCAAGCTGTACGAGGAGCGGTTGAAAGAGCAGACGGAGCGGCACGACGGCGGGTCGCACTGGATCGGCACGGGCGGCACGAGCCCGTTTGGCCAGGGCGGCCAGCACCCGACCGGCATGCGCGTGGGCGAGGGCGCGAGCGGGCGCGGGCAGGCGATCGCGGCGGCACGTGCGCGGCGGTTTCGCAACTACCGGGACGACGTCGTGCTGGACACGCGGCAGTTGGCGGTCGCCGTGCGTCGATTGCGGCGGCTGGAGCGCAAGAGCCGGCGGCTTGAGCTGGATATGCCTGAAACAATTCGCAAAACGGCGGACAATGGCGGCGACATCGAGATCGTCGAGCGGCCGGAGCGGCGCAACCAGGCGCGCGTGGTGCTGATGCTGGATGCAGGCGGCTCGATGGATCCACATGTCCGCAGCGTGCAAGCGTTTTTCTCGGCGATGAAGCAGGGCGGCGGGCTGCGCGACGTGGAGGCGTACTACTTTCACAACTGTGTCTACGCTGAGGTGTACAGCGACATGGCGCTGCTGAAGAAAAAGCCGCTGGCGGAGCTGACCCGCAGCGTGCCGCCAAACACGAACCTGGTGATGGTGGGCGACGCCTGGATGGCACCGCGGGAGCTGTTTTCACCTTACGGTTCCATTGAATACGGCACAACGGATGAAGTTCCAGGTATCGATCGGCTCCGCGATCTGGCCGCGGCGTTTCCCAAGCGCGTGTGGCTCAATCCAATCCCTGAAAATTATTGGGGAGAGTCGACGATTCGCGCTGTGGCGGACATCATCCCGATGTTCCCGATGACGGTGGAGGGAATGGTCGCGGCGGTTCAGGTTCTATTGGGACGGGGCGATGTGCGCGCCAAGCGGGCGCCGAAGCGGCCGTGGCCATCGCCTCAGGATGTGTTTTGACGGCGGTAGCGGCCGGGGCGAAGGCATCGTCCGGCGCAGACCTCGACAAAGGCCAGCGCCTCCGTCATTCTGCGAACGCTTTTGCGCTGGAACCGCGCCGGATGACCATGAAAAACGCCTGCCTGACCGCTCTTGTCCTGTCCTGGCCGCAACTGGCGCTAAGCCAGCCGCCGCCCGCGCCCACGCTGGCGCCCGCCGTCGCGCCGGAAGACGTCGATCAGGTCGAGGAGAGCCAGCTGGTGCACGGCGTGCAGACTTCCGCGCGCGTGTACACCAAGGACGCTGCGACCGGGCGCGCGGCGGCCCAGGCGGCGTTGCGCGAAATCATGCGTATTTACGACAAGTTTGACCTGCACGTGCGCGAATCCGAGGCGGCGGCGATCAACGGCGCAGGCGGCAGCGACGAGGCGATGGTCAGTGAGGAGACTTTTGCGCTCCTGACGCGTATGCTGGACCTGTGTCGTCGGTCAAATGGCGCGTATGATCCGACGGTTGCCTCCTATGACTTTCTGTGGAACTTCGGCAATCGCCCCTTTGTCCGCCCGCTGGCTGATGAAATCGCGGGTCGGCGCAAAATGACGGGCTGCGACAAGGTGATCCTCAAACCGCAAAACCGCGCGGTGCGCCTGCCGATTCCGGGAACGCGCGTCACGTTCGCGGGCGTGCTGCACGGTTTTGCCATGGAGCGCAGCGCGGAGGTGCTGCGCAAGGCCGGCTTGAACGACTTTCGCATCCGCATCGGCAACGACCAGTTCGCGCAAGGCCGCGTGGGCACACGGCATTGGCTGACGACCGCGCCGAACACGCGCATGCCCGACGAGCAACCGCTGCAAGTGTATTTGACGAGCCAGGCGGCGGTGACGGTCTCGGACAGCGACCGATTTGTCATCAAGAACGGCAAGCGCTACCACGATGGCCTCGATCCGCGCACCGGAATGCCGGCGGAGGGGACGGTGCAGGCGACGGTCATCGCGACGGATCCAACGATGGCGGGCGCGATGGCGCGCGCGGTGTTTGTGCTGGGACCCAAGGCGGGTCTGGCGCTGCTGGCGCACGACAAACAGGCCGAAGGCTTCGTCATTGACGCGACCGGCAAGCTCTGGGCTTCGCCGGCGATGAGCGAATACGCCCACCTCCCGGCGAGGATCCCAGTTGAGTAGCCCGCGCGAGCAGCGGGCGGATTGGGTGATATGCGCTTGAAATATCTGCTGATTCTGCTGGTGCTGGATCTGACGGCTTGCGTGGATGCCCCGGCTGAGCGGCCAGCTGCGGCATATGGCGCGACGGCGCACGCGCTGACGGCGGCGGAGTACGCGCTGGCGACCTGGATCACCAGCCCGAATTTCGACGCGATGAGCCGTAAGCCGGGCGACGTCACGATCATCGTCATCCACACCACCGAGGGCACGTACCAGAGCGCGATTGACTGGTTTGCCGACCCGGCATCGCAGGTTTCCGCGCACTACATCGTGTCCAAAACCGGCGAGATCACGCAGATGGTCCACGAAAAGGACAAGGCGTGGCATGTCCTGGCGTCGAACAGCTACACGATCGGCATCGAGCACGAGGGGATGATCGAGGACTCGAACTGGGTGACCGAGCCGATGCTGGACGCGTCGGCGCAACTGTGCTGTTACCTCCTGAAAAAATGGCAGATTCCGGCGACGCGCGACCACATCAAGGGCCATGTGGAGCTGCCGAACCAGACGCACAAGGATCCCGGCGCGTACTGGCCGTGGGACACGTACATGACCAAGGTCGCGGCGTGCATGGGCGCGCCGACCGTGCCGTGCGGCAGCTGCGACGACAAAAATGTTTGCACGACGGATAGTTGCGTCGCCGGGGCCTGCGCGCATACGCCGACGGATGGCAGGTGTGAAGACGGCGACCCGTGCACGGTCGGCGACCACTGCGCGCAAGGCTTGTGCCTGCCGGGCCCTGCGACCGGCTGTGGTGCCGACGCCGTTTCTGCCGATGCCGCGCGGCCCGATAGCGGAGCGCCGGACAGCGGAGGCCCAACTGGCCGGGATGGCGTGAACGCGGCCGATAGCAGCGTGAGCGGTTCGGCGACCAGCGCGGCGGTTGGCAAAGCGGGCGGCTGTCAGGCGGGGGCCGGCGGCAGCGCTTCGCTCGTTGCTGCGGCCTGCGCGCTCGTCCTGGGTCTCTTGCTCCGCCTGCGTCGCCGGGCATGACGTCGCACGTGGACCGCAACCTGCTGACCGGCCTCGCCATTTCGCTTGCGCTCGCCGCCGTGCTTGCGCTGGCCGTGCTCCGCTTGCCGCCGCGGCCCTTTCACGCGTCGCCACCTGCGCCGCCGGAGCCGCGGGCATCGTCAGCTTGGGCGGAACCGCGCGACATCGATTGGCGTCCCCGCGCGGCGCACGCCGCCCCGCAACCCGCCGACTCCGCACCGCCTGCCGCGGCCTCTGCCAAGACACGGCCCCAAGCCCGCGCGCGCGCGGCCGTTGGCGGGATCGCCGTTGCTGCTGGGCCAACCGGCGCTGTGGCTGTTCCGGCGGCGTCTGGGGCTGCGGGTGCGGCGGTCCCAGCGGAAGTTGCCGCTGTTGGCGCGGATGGCCAGGGCGCAGGTGCATCCGCGGCGGGTGCGGGCGCCGGCGCGGGCGACGCGGTGTACGGTCTGGGCGACGTGGACGTCCCGCCGCAGCCGCTGACGCCGTTGGACGCGCCGTTTCCGCCGAATGCGCAGCGCTTGGGCCTGTCCGCCCAAGTGTTGTTGACGTTGGTCCTGGACGTGGAGGGGCGCGTGGCGCACGTGGATGCCCGGTGCACGGGCTGCGATCCGAGCTTTTTGCGCGCCGCCCGCGACGCCGCCCGCACGTGGCGTTTCGCGCCCGCGCGCCTGCATGGCCAGACCGTGCGCGTGCGCGTAGAGAAACCGCTGGTTTTTGAGCTGGACGAGTAGGGCACCATGGAACTTCGGATGCACGATAGCCTCGGCGCGCTGGCGCCCGCGGCCTGGGACGCGCTGATCGGCGAGCACTGGCCGTTCCTGGAGCACGCGTTCCTGTATGGCCTGGAGCTGACCGCGTGCGTGGGCGGCCAGACGGGCTGGCAGCCGCTGCCGCTGGGCGTCTACGACGGCGATGCGCTCGTGGCGGCGGCTCCGCTGTACCTGCGCACGGATTCCTACGGCGAGTTCATTTTCGACTGGGCATGGGCCGATTTCTACCACCGCAACGGCGTGCCGTATTATCCAAAACTGACGGTCGCGCCGCCGTTTACGCCGGCGACCGGGCCGCGGTTGCTTGTGCATCCGGGGCATCCGCAGCCCGATCGCCTGCGCGCGCTGCTGGCGGAGGGCATCCAGGCGGTGGCTGCGCGGGTGGGTGCGTCGGGCGCGCACGTGCTGTTTTGCCAGCCGCATGAGGCGGAGCTGCTCGCAGGGCTGGGCTGGATCCCACGCAAGACGGTGCAGACGGAGTGGAATAATCCCAACCGGCTGAAATTCGAGGATTTTCTGGCGTCGCTACGGGCGCCGGCGCGCAAGGATATCCGCAAGGAGCGGCGCAAAGTGGCGGACCTGGGGCTGGACATCCAGACCCTGCGCGGTGACCAGCTGGACGCCGCCGGCTGGCGGGCGCTGCGGCGGTTCTACGAACTGAACGTGGCGCGGCACGGCGCAGAAGCCTACTTGACGCCGGCGTTCTTTGAGCACCTGCAACGTAATCTACCACATCGCATTCTCGCCTGTATGGCTCAGGAATCTAGGCAGTTTGTTGCGGGTACGCTGAGCCTGCAAAAGGGCCAGCACCTCTACGGTCGCTACTGGGGCTGCGACATCGAACGGCCGTTTCTGCACTTTGAGCTGGCGTTCTACCGGCTGATGGACGCGTGCATCGCGCACGGCTGGACGCACTTTGAGCCCGGCGCCGGCGGTGGTCACAAGCTCAACCGCGGGATGCTGCCGGTGCTTGTCGACAGCGCGCACTGGCTGGCGCATCCGGCGTTTCGCCAGGTCATCGGCGACCACGTGGCGCGCGAGCGCGTGGCGATGGCCGAGCACGCCGCGGACATGACGCTGCACGCGACGGTCAAGCGCGACGTCCTGTTGCCGTGACCCGGACGTTGCGCGCAGGTGGCCAAACTCCTATCCTTTCGCCATCGCGCGGTGGTGGGCATGCGCCGCGCGGGGGAGTTCCCATGCGACATTTTGCGGCAAGAAGCTTGGTTCCTGGTGCGCTGGCGCTGGCGCTCGCAGCGTGTGGTTCGACGACGGGCAGCGCTCCGATCGTGGCGGACGACGCCGCGCAAGATGGCGCGCTGGCGGATTCCGCCGGGACCGACGCTGTCGCCGAACCTGACGGGACCGCAGTTGATGCGCCCGATGGCGCTTTCCCCGACGTTGCCGCCGAGATCGCGCCCGACGTGAATCCGGACGCAGATGTGCCTGATGTTGCATCGGATTCGGATATTACCGCGCCGAGCAACTGCGGTGGAAAGACATCGGTGGCGTGCCCGAGCGGCCAGTTCTGCGCCACGCCGGACGGCCAGTGCGGCGCCATCGGACATTGCGCGTCCGAGCCGCAGCTGTGCCCCGCGCTTGCCATGCTGGTCTGCGGCTGCGACGGCAAGACCTACGGCAACAGCTGCAATGCCAACAGCGTCGGCGTCAGCGTCAACACCACCGGCGCGTGCAGCAGTCCCAGCTCATGCGGCGGACCTGCGGATATCCTGTGCAATTCCGGACAGTTCTGCGAACTGCTGAGCTGCGGTTCCTCGGCATTCGGCAACTGCCTCGCGTCGCCGGTCGGCTGCCCCAAGAACCTGTCACCGGTCTGCGGCTGCGACGGCGTCACGTACGGCAACGACTGCCTGCGCCAGGTCGCGGGCGTCGGCAAGGCGTCCGACGGCAGCTGCCCGGCGGCCGGCGCGTGCACCATCGGCGTCGCTTCGAGCTGCGGCGCCAACCAGCTGTGCCGCGCGGCGACCACCGGCACGTGCAGCGGCACCGGCAGTTGCGTGGGCATCCCGACGCCATGCCCGATGATCGTGTTGCCAGTCTGCGGCTGCGACGGCAACACCTACAACAACGGCTGCGAAGCGAACAACGCCGGCACCAACGTCGCCAGCAACGGCAAGTGCGGCAGCACGACCGGCTGCACCACAACCAAGGATTGTCCTTCGGGTCTTTCGTGCAAGTCTGGCACCTGTGGCACGTGTCCGGGCATCATGTGTACCGCGATCGCGTGCCCGCAAGGCCAAATCAAGGACCAGTGCTGCAATTGCTACACGCCGTGACGGCGAGCCAAGGAGAGCGGACGATGGACGATATTCGGATTGACCGGCAGACGGCGCACCGGCTGGTGGCGGAAGGTGCCAAGCTGATTGACGCGCGCACGCCCGAGGAGAACGCGGGCGGGGCGCTGCCGGGTGCGATCAACGTGCCGGTGCAAGTGATTGGCGAGCAGATCGAGCGGTTCGCCAAGCCCGAGGAGACGATCGTGTTATATTGCCGCTCCGGCGGTCGCAGCGACATGGCCGCGCGGATCCTGCGCAGCATGGGCTACCACAAGGCCTACAACATGGGCGGAATTCACGAGTGGTGACCCATGGCTGAACACGCGCAACCGCACGGCATGACGCCGCACCGGCTGCTGGAAATCGCGGGAATTACTGCGTTCGCGGCGCTGGAGCTTTGGCTGGCGCAGCGGGTCTGGCACGCGGCGGCGACCTGGCAGTCGGCAGTGACCTTGGCGCTGGCGGCGCTGGCGGGCTATCTGGCGGCCGATTTTGGCAGCGGCATGGCGCACTGGGCTTTTGACCGCTACGGCACGGAGCAGACGCCGGTGGTCGGACAGAATTTCATCAAGCCCTTTCGCGAGCACCACGTGGACCCAAAGGGCATGACGCTGCATGATTTTGTCGAGACCAACGGCAACAATTGTATCGCCACGGCGCCGGTCGTTGCGCTGGGGCTGACGGCGAACTTCGGCAGCCAGACCGGGCTTTTTGCCGCGATGTTCTGTGGCTCGATGTCGCTTTTTGTCTTTGGTACCAACCAGTTTCACAAGTGGTCGCACGAGGACACCCCGCCGGCGTGGGTGCGCGGTCTGCAGCGGGCCCACCTCATCCTGGGCGTGGCGCACCACGACAAGCACCACCTGGCGCCGTTTGACCGGTACTATTGCATCACCAGCGGGCTCTTGAATCCGCTGCTGACGCGTGTGCAGTTCTTTGCCCGCTTGGAAGCGCTGATCTTTCGCCTCTCGGGCGTGCGCGCGGGCCAGGGCGATGCGCAGTACGCGTCGGCGCGCAACATCTCGTAAATGTTGGCTATTTCCCCAGGACCACGATCACCCAGGCGTCGTACAGCGCGTGTGTCCAGGCGGCGACCGCAAAGCCGCGGGTCAGAAACAGCGCGGCAAAAAGCATCCCGGAAACGGCGCGAAACACGAACGACGTGACCGCAAACGGCTCGCCCAGGTAGTGCGCCAGCGAAAAAATCACGCTGGACACGCAGACCAGCGCGACCAGGCGCAGCGATGGTTTTTGCCAATCGCGGCCAAGCCAGAGCCGACCGACGACGCCGATGCCGCCGAGGCGAAAGAACAGCTCCTCGTGCAACCCCGCGCCAGCACTCACGATTAGCCCGGCGATCAGGCCGAAATGCCGTGCGTCCCGCGTGTCCGTGGCCAGCCCGAGCAGCGACCGCGTCGCCATGGAGGACAGCATCCCGGTGACGAATGCGTAGAGCAGGCATTCCGCCAGCAGCGGCAACAACCACTGGGGATTCAAGCGATTTTGGCGCCGCAGCCACAGGAATAGCCCGACGTCCGCGAGCGCGAGCCCGCCGTAGAAGCTGACGTAGATCGCGGTCGGATTGGCCGCGTGCGCCATCAGCCGGGACAGCGCGCTGGAGATGAGGTCGACGCCGTTGCGCGCCTCGGGCACGAGCGTGATGCCCGCGCCGTAAAACAGCAGCAGCGGCAGCGCGAGGACCGCAGACTGCGTACCGCCCGACGAGTGCCGAAAGTAGTTGCCGAGCGCGCTGTTGGATTTGGCGAGGACGGCCATCGGCGCCTCCTACAGGTTGATTGCGTTGCGTTCCAGCAGGGATTTGTCCAGCAAATCCGTGTGTTCTGGCTCAAACACGCCGCGATCCGCGCTCCACCGCAAGGACGTGATGGCGTGGATACGCGCCGCGTCGATCTCGATGACGTTGAACCGCGCGAGATCACGACCTTTTTTGCTCCACGTCGACGATCCGCAGCCGATGACCGGAATGTCGCCGCCCAGCGCGACCACTTCCGCGTGTTCCTGCACTGCTTCGTCCAGCTGCGCGGTCTGGGCCATGACCTTGGCCTTACGCGCCGGCAGGTGGCCCTGGTGCGGATGGTGCGTGTGGCCGTGCAGCACCGCCGTCGCGCGAATCTCGTGCATCACCCGCGCAAACGACTTGCGATCCACCAGCGACGCGACGTATTCCGCCGCGCCGACGCGGTGATGCAGGTTGTGATGGACCAGCACGAGGCGCACCGTCACCTCCGGCGGCTCCTGCGCGACAAGCTGGCGCAGGCGGTCCAGCTGCGGCCGGCCGACATGGCCAAAAGCCAGCAACGGCGGCGTCGGGATGGCGCTCGACAGCCCGTACACGCGCACGTGCGGCGCCGGCGCGCGCATGAACGGGTAGTGCAGGCGGCCCTTGGTCAGCGCCGAATGGTGCTCATCCGCGTCGTCCACCAGGTACTTGCCGAACCATTTCTCAAACCGGTGGTGCCGCAGCGCGCCGCGCGTGTACATGTCGTGGTTTCCGGGAATCACGGTCACAAAGCTCGGCGGGCCGATGCGCTCGACGACCTGCAGGACGCGCTTGAACTCGGAATCGAGCGCCAGGTTGGTCAAATCGCCTGTCAAAATCACATGATCGATGTCGCCTGCCGCCAGCCGGTCGGCCAGTTGCTCGGCGATCGACACCGGATGCGCGTTGCGGCGGATGCCCGCGAGGTTCAGCGCACCTGTCACACGTTTGTTGAGAAACTCGTGCCATTGCGTGCCGGCGAGATCCAGCACGTGCAAATCGGAAATATGCGCAATCCTGAACACTTGTGGTCCTTGCGGTCAGAGAGCCCGGCCCGCGCGCAGCCGATCCAGCGAGCGGTTGAGGCGCTCGATGGCCAGCACAACTTGATCTTCCGGCACCGAAGTAAAGCAGATGCGCGCGAAGTTCTCGAAATCCTTGCCGAACGCGTCACCAGGGCTGATGCACACACCCTCGCGCAACAGCTCCTGAATCCACGTGATCATCGGCTTGCCGTTCAATTCCTTGGTGAAATCGGGGAAGACGTAGCCGCCGCCGTCGGCGTTGCCGAAGTCCGCCTGCAACGTGTTGCGCACGATTTCCGCGACGCGCTTGTACGCCGCTTTGGTCTCCGCGATCCACGGCGCGCCCTCGGCGATCGCGCCCAAGGCCGCGTATTGACAGATGATGGGCACGCTGTAGATCTGGTGCGTGCTGACGCGGCGGGAGACGTCGAGCCAGGAGGCGTCGCCGATCAGGAAGCCCGTGCGCAGGCCCGCGAGCGCGTAGCTCTTGGAAGTCGTGAAAATGGAAGCGGTTCGCGTCGCCATGCCCGGCTCGTTGGCCAGCCACGGGTGCGGCGTGTCGTCGTAGACGTAGTGGTGGTAGGCCTCGTCCGCGATCGTCCAGAGCTCATATTTCACAGCAAAAGCAGCGACTTCCGAGACTTGCGCCGCGGACAACACCGTGCCGCACGGGTTGTTCGGCGTGCAGATGTACAGCGCGACGGTGCGCTCGGTCACAAACGGCGTCAGCAGCTGGGCGACGGGAATGCCTTTGCGAATGCCGGGATAGAACGGCACCTCGACCGGCACGCCGCCCAGCGAGGTAATCATGCCCTTGATCAGCGGCCAGTACGGCGCGCACACAAGCACCTCGTCGCCCGGCTGGAGCCACGTCTGCAGCGCGACGTTGATGGCCTGCGAGCCACCCGCCGTGACCTGCACGTTGTCGGCCGTAACGCCAAGAAATCCATCATTTACACAGCGTTGCGCGACAACCGCCCGCAGCTCTTCCAGCCCCCACGGGTTCGAGTACGCGTACGCCTTGGTTTTGGGCAGCTTTTGCGCGGCGCGATCGATGTGCGCGGCGGCGCACGGCTCCCGGTACGTGTCGCCCAGCTGCAGCGGAATCGGCGGCGCCGGCAGCAGCTTGAATTGCGCGGTGAGGGTCGAAAATACCGATGGACGCAGGGAATTCGCGGTAGGCGACGAGATCGGAAATTTTGGCATGGCAGCAAACTCAAGTGCGCGGCAAGTAGGCGCCGCGATGGCTAAGGTCTTCAAATGAAAGCGAAAGGGCGACCGCCCTCGGGCAGGCGTCACCGGCGGCGGGCGCCCGACCCGGTTGACAAGTTGCCAGTCTCGCACTACCACACGCGGCCTGCAAATCCCGCGCGGCGTGTCCGGAACCTTCCGCGGCGCCTGTGCGGGCAGCCCATCGGAGAGACGAAAATGGCGACCATTCGGCGACCGCGCAAGTCCAAAAAAGCGCAGAACATTGAGCTCCTTGCGCCCGAAATCGTTGAGGAAAAGCTCTGGTCGCTCAGCGAATGGGTGGAGGCGCACTGGAAGCCGGTGCTGGGCGGAATCGGCGCCGTCTCGCTGATTTGGGGCGGCATCGGCGTCGCCAGCCTGATCGCGGAGTCCCGTGCCAACTCGCGCGCGGATTCGACGAGCGCGGTCTTCCAAATCGCCGCGCGCTCTGTCATCCCGCCGCAAGAAGAACCCAAGCCGGCGGAAGGCGATGCACCGGTGGACAAGGAAAAAGCTGAGGCAGCTGCCGCCAAGAAGAAAGCCGCGGTCAAGGACTCGTTTGACAACGACAAAGCGCGGGCGGACGCCGTCGTGGCGCTGGCGAAGGTTGACGACGAATCGATCGCGCCATGGGTCAACGTCGTCGTCGGCGGGGCGAAGGCCATCAATGGCGACTACGCGGCGCAGCTGACGGCCGTCGACGCGGCGCTGGCGAAGCTGGGCGGCGATCAGGCGCTGGAACTGCCGCTGCGCCAACAGCGCGCCGGTGCGCTCGCCGCTCAGGGCAAGAACGCGGAGGCTGCGGCCGAGTGGGCCAAAGTGGCGGCGCTTTCGGCCCAGCCGTTTGACAAGGCGCTGGCGCAGCTGCGGACGGGCGATTTGCTCAATCCGTCGCTGGGAGCCAAGGCGGGCGATGCAGCCAAGGCGAAGACGGCATACGAAGCGGCGATGAAGCTCGCGCGGCCTGGCGACAAGGATCCGCCCGCGGGTGCGCTGGCGTGGGTCGCAGCGGACGCGCGTGCCAAGCTCGCGAGCCTCTGATGCTGCGGCGCAAACCAGGTTTGACGATCGCAGCGCACGCGCTGGTCGTGCTGCTGCTGCCGGCTGCGCTGCACGCCCAGGACTTGCAGGTCCTGTGGCGCGCGCAGATGGCGACGCCCGCGCCGATGGCGTGGAAGCCGCGCGAGCACGGTGGTGTGGTCGTGTCGCCGCACGGAACGTGGGTGTACGCGGCGTCGGCGACGGGCTTGCGGGCGTACGTCGCGCGCACGGGCGAGGAGCTCTGGGCGGCGCCGATGACCGAACGCGTCGACAGCCGGCCGGTTGTCGACAATGGCGCGGCGTATGCGGTGACACGCGCCGGTGCGGTCTACGCGCTGGATGCGGTCGATGGCCACGCGCTGTGGCCGGAGCCCAGTCGCCTGCAGGCGGCGGTCCAGGCGCCGCTGGCGGCCGATGCGCAGCGGTTGTACGTGGCGGCCGATCCGGGCGCTGTCGTGGCGCTCAATCGCTCCACGGGCAAGCCGGAGTGGCGTTACAATGCGGAAATTACGCGGGAATTCCTGATCGAAGGTCAGTCCGGCGTGCTGCCGGGCGGCTCGTTGGTCTACGCCGGCATGCCGGGCGGAAAGCTCGTGGCGCTGGGCGCTCGCGACGGCGGACTGACGTGGCAGGTGGACCTCTCCCGGCCGAGCCGCAGCCCGTACGCGGACGTGGACACGACGCCGGTGCTCGTCAAGCGGCCGGTGCAGCCCGACGATCCGACCTCCGGCGACTGGCTGCTGGCGGCGAGTCATTCCGGCGGTCTGTTCGCGCTCCGCGCGGCGGACGGTCACGAAGTGTGGCACTGCGACCTGGAAGGCATGGGGCCGCCACTGGTGCACGCCGGGCGCGTCTACGTGCTGGCGGCGACCGGGACGCTGTACGCGGTCGAGCTGGAGACCGGCAAGATCCTGAGTCATCAGAAGCTGCCGGGCAATCCGTCGGGCCATTTGGCGTGGTCGGATCTGGGCGGCGGGACGCTGTGGGTGCCGACCGAGCAAGGCATGGACCTGGTGCGCGCGGCGAACGGCATGGCGGTGTCGCGCGCGCTGCTGGAGTGGGGCTTTACGGCGGTGCCGCAGGTGCTGGGCGACCGGGCTTTCGCGGTGTCCAACGGCGGCATATTGTATGCGCTGGCGATGCACGACGCGCAGGGCGTGCACTTAGGCCAATAGCCGAACGGCGAAGGTGAGCGGGGTTCAGATGCGCACAGTGGTCATCCTCATGGCGTTGGCGATCGCGGGCTGCAGCGCCAAGACAACGACGACGGGCGCCACCGGCGATGCGGTCGTAGGCTTGGGCCAGGACGCGACGGCAACTGCGGATGCCGGCGGCGACGGCGCGGGCGCGGACGTGGCCCCGGTCAAGTGCGTCGGGCCCAATGACGTCCATGTCTGCGATACGACGGGCGAATGTGCCAGCGGCATGTACTGCGACCAGTGCTCCAAGACCTGCAAAGCCTCGCGAAACGTCTGCGACCCTTGCACGATCGACGACGAGTGCGCGGGCGCCGAGAACGGCTCGATCTGCATCCCGTACGACAAAGGCGGCACCTTTTGCGGCCAGGCGTGCCTGGGCGATGCCGGTTGCCCCAAAGCGTTCACGTGCAAGGCCGTAGCCGGGAGCGCGAGCATGCAGTGCGTGCCGAAAAACGGCTCCTGCGCGCCGGGATCGGGGCTGTGCAAGACCGACGCAGCGTGCCCGTTCCAGTTCATCTGCAACCCGGACTATGGCGCTTGCGTCAAGGGCTGCACGGATGACCTGTCCTGCCCGCAGCCTGAAGGCGCGCCGACGGTGTGCTCGCTGGGCCACTGCGTGACGCCTTGCACGGGCGACCCGGACTGCGCGCCGATCAGCACGGACGCGAAATGCGTCGCCCAACACTGCAAAATCCCCGGCGGTTGCCTGACCTCGGCAGAGTGCGACACGTCCGCCAAGCCGCACTGCCTGCTGACGACTCACATGTGCGTCGCCGGCTGCGTCGACGACGGCGAATGCCACGACGCGGGCTTGAAATGTGTCAACGGCCAGTGCGCGGTCAAGGGCTGCACGATGAATTTCGAGTGCTCGTTTGGCTTGGTCTGCAACGCCGGCACGGGCCAATGCGAGACGCCGACGCTGCCGTACTGCGGCAAATGCGACGACCAGGACCAGAACGTGACGGCGTGCGGCGGCAAGCCCGCGATTTGTCAGGCTTCGCAGGACGCCGCGGGCAACAAGCTCGGGCCGTACTGCTACCTCCCGTGCTCAACCGATCCGACGGGCCAGTGCCCCGAGGGCTATGGCTGCCAGGACGTGAAAGACCAAAACGGCGCGGTGACGGGCCAAGTGTGCTTTCGCCAATGCCAATACCAGCCACAGACGACCACGCCCTGACAAGCGTGTTACGCAACGGTCGCGGCCATGACAGCGCCGTGACTTTTGCCTTTGCAACCCGGGTATAGTTCCACCGTCGACGCGATTTGCGGCGTGTCTGCGTGAGAGAGTCAACATGAATACTGGTTTGATTGCCAAGCCCTTGGCGGCTGGCGAGATGTCTTGTCGTTCCCGAATGATGGCCGCGCTGGGCAACCAGCCCGTGGACCGCCCGCCGCTCTGGCTGATGCGCCAGGCCGGTCGCTACCTGCCGGAATACCGCGCGGTGCGCCAGAAGCACTCGTTCCTGGAGATGGTCCACACGCCGGAGCTGGCGATGGAGGTCACGCTCCAGCCGCTGCGGCGCTTTGGCATGGATGCGGCGATCCTGTTCAGCGACATCCTGACGATTCCGGAAGCGATGGGCATGGATGTCCAGTTTCCCGAAGGTGGGCCGGTGCTGGGTCCGGTGGTGCGCAGCCAGGCGGACGTCGACAAGCTGACGACGCACACGGCTGAACGGCTGGGCTATGTCGGCGACGCGCTGCGGCTGATTCGCGCGGAGCTGCCGAACCACGCGCTGCTGGGCTTCTCGGGCGCGCCGTTCACGCTGGCCTGCTACATGATCGAAGGCAAAAGCAGCAAGCAATACGAGCACATCAAGGCGATGATCTGGCAAGCGCCGGAGCTGCTGAAGTCGCTGCTGGACAAGCTCGCGGACGCAGTCATCGACTACCTGTCGATGCAGTTGGACGCCGGCGCGGATGCCGTACAGCTGTTTGACACCTGGGCGAGCGAGCTGCGCGCGGCGGATTACGACGCAGTGGTGCGGCCGTCGACGGAGCGGATAGTCAAGGCGATTCAGGCGCGTGGCGGCAAGATCATCGTGTTTGCCCGGCACAGCGGCCCGCTGCTGGAGAGCACGCTCAAGCTGGGCGCGGACGCGCTGGGCCTGGACGGACGCATCGAGTTCAGCGCGGTGCGCAAGCTGGCGCCCAACGCAGTGGTGCAGGGCAACCTCGATCCGATTGAGCTGTTCGCGCCCGCTGCGCACATCCAGCGGCGCGTGCAGGCGATGCATGCGGCGACCGGCGGTCATGGCTGGATCGCTAACCTGGGCCACGGCTGCATTCCGGAGACGCCCATCGCCGGCGTGGAGACGTTTGTGACGGCGGTGCAGGCGTTGAAGGGCGTGCCATGACCGTTGCGGCGCCAGAGACGGTAGACGTCGCGATCGTCGGCGGCGGCATCACGGGCTTGGCGGCTGCGTGGGCGGCGCACAAGCGCGGCCTGCGCGTCAAGCTGCTCGAGGCGCGCGGCACCGTTGGCGGCAAGATCCGCAGCGAGCACCGCGACGGCTACCTTTTTGAATGGGGCCCGAACAGCTTCATGGGCTCCGCGACCGCGATCTGGCAGCTGGTGGAAGACCTGAAGCTGCAAGATGAAGTGCTGACCGGCATGCCGCCGGGCGACCGCTACATTTACCGCAACCGCCTGGCGCGCCGGCTGCCGCGCGGTCCGGGCGACTTCTTCAAGAACAACGAATTCATGACGCTTTCCGGCAAGTTGCGCATGATGGCCGAGCCATTCGTGTTCGGCGATGCGCGCGAGACGGACACGCTGCTGGAATTCGCCCGGCGGCGGCTGGGTCCGGAGGCTGCGCAGTACCTCGTCGCGCCGTTTGTCTCGGGGATCTACGCGGGCGATGCCGAACAGCTGGGCGCGCGCGACGCGTTTCCCCAGCTCTGGCAATGGGAATTTGAGGCCGGGAGCGTCGTGATGGGCGCGCTGCTGGGCAGCAAGAAGCCCAAGCCGGCGGGGCCCAAGCGCCGCGGTTTGTTCAACTTCAAGAACGGCCTGGGTACGCTGCCGTTCGCGATTGCCGCAGCGCTGCCACCTGATTCCGTTCGCACGGCGACCGTGGTGAACGAGGTGACCGGCCAGGCCGATGGCACCTGGACGCTGCACTGCCACGCGACCAAGGACGAGACGGCGACGTCGGAAGTCCGCGCGCGGCATGTGGTTTTGGCGGCGCCGCCGCAGATCAGCGCGCAGCTGTTGCCCCACGATCCGGCGCTCGCGCAGGTTCGGGCGGCGCTGGCGGACGTCCAGCTGTGCCGCGTCGCGGTGGTGCACTATGGCGGCGAGGACAAGACCCACGTCGCGCCGCAGGGCTTTGGGATGTTGATTCCGCCCGGCGAAGGTCTGCGCACGCTGGGAATCCTGTTCCCGTCGAGCGTTTTTGCCGGCCGCGCGCCGGAAGGCCACTACCTGCACAGCGGCTTTCTGGGTGGCGCACGCGATCCAGATGCTGCGCAACTCCCGGATGAGAAGCTGTTTTCACTGGTCCAGCGCGCTCAGGAGCAGGCGTTTCCGCAGACGGCGGGTTCGGCTTTGACCCAGGATTTCAACCAGGTCATTCGCTGGCACGACGCGATTCCGCAATACCGGGTTGGCCACCGCGCGCGCATGAGCGACGCCCGCGCGGCGCTGCAGCAGGCGATGCCCGGCGTGACGCTGGCGGGCAATTATCTGGACGGCATCAGCATCAACGACTGCGCCGCGTCTGGCCTGGCCGCCGTGGATCGCTTGCTCGCTGACAGCCACGGCGCGACAGGACGGAGGTCCACATGATGCATCGAGTTGCCTCGCGGCAGCCTGGCCGCCAAATTGCGGGCGACGCGGACGTGCCGCTGGTGGTCGCGGGCTGCGATTTTCGCGTGGCGTCGGCGACTTGGCGCAACCGTCTGCTGCTGGACGGCGAGCAGCGCGCCGAACTGACGCGCATGTTGGGCGACGCCTGCGATGCCCAGGGCCTGGTGGTGCTGGAGACGTGCAACCGGGTGGAGTGGATCGTCGCGTCCAAGTCGCCGCGCTGGGCGGGCGAGCTGCTGCGGGCGCAGATGGTTGACCGCTGGCTGTCGTCGGGCAATGACGGGGCGCATGTGCGCCAGCTGCCCGCGCCGTACGTGTACACCGGCCGGTCGGCGGTGCAGCACCTGCTGCGCGTCGCGGTGGGCCTGGAGTCGTTCGTGCTGGGCGAGCGCGAGATCGCCGGCCAGCTGAACCGGGCGTTGATGGGTGCACGCCAGGCGGGCCACACGTCCGGCTACCACAATGCGCTGCAAACCGCCGTGGGCCGGACGGTGCGCAAAGTGCAGCGGCTGACCCATTGGCGCCACCACACGCGTGGCGTCCACGGGCTGGCGATGGAGGCGGCGCGGCGCCACCTGCCGCACCTGCCGCACCACGAAAAGCACACGGTGGGCGTGCTGGGCATGGGCGAGATCGGCCGCAAGGCGTCCGCGGTCCTGAGCCAGGCCGGGCAGTTCAAGGTGGTGCACATCAACCGGACCGTCCCGCCGGAGAAGTCCAACGACTGGCTGCCGTACGCCAACCTTGCGGAAATTCTGCCGACTTTGGATGCGCTGGTCGTCGCGACGGGCGCGCGCCTGCCGACCGTGGATCTGGACAAGCTGCCGCGGCGGGAAAAGCCGTTGCTGGTCATCGATCTCGGCGCGCCGCACCAAGTGCATTTCTCGCGCGATCTGGCGCCGGGCGAACCGCCGATTCACTGCATCGACTTGGACGACCTGCTGGCGGAGCCCGCGGCGTCGCCGAACCTGAGCGAGCTGCCGACCGTGCAGGAGCTGGTGGACGAAGGCGTGCGCGAATTCCTGCTGGAATGCCGCAAGCGCGAGCTGGCCGGGCTGCTGCGGGCTGCGCACGACGCGTATGACCGCCACGGCTACGAGCTGCTGCCGGCGCTCATCGACGCGGAACTGGCGGAGCTGCCCGACGAACAGCGGCGGCGGCTGGAGCAGTCGGTGCGCGGCCTGCTGCGCGACATGACCCGCGAGTTCGTGCATCATGTCGAAGCGGCGGCGGATTCGAGTCGCAAGGCCGAGCCCGAGGCATCCGCGCGCGCGGTGTCGGACGTCGGGTCGCCCGCGCCTCTGACGTGAAATGTAGCTGAAATCAGGCGATTGCGGGATTACTGCCGATGGCTCTTGTGGCAAATTTGACGCCGGAAATCCTGGCGCAGCACCTGATGATGCGGCGTGCGACGCGCGCGTCGGTGCTCGTGGCGCTGGCGCTGATCGCGCTCAAGGCGGCGGCGTGGTGGTGGACCGACGCGGTGAGCCTGCTGGCGAGCCTGCTGGATTCCACGACCGATGCGCTGGCGTCGGGCGTGACGCTGGTGGCCGTGCACGCTTCCTTGGAGCCGGCGGACGACGAACACCGGTTTGGCCACGGCAAGCTGGAGCCGCTGGCGGGCCTGGCGCAGGCGACGCTGGTGCTGGGCAGCGCCATTTGGCTGGCGGTCTCGGCGGTCCAGCGCCTGCGCAACCCGCAGCCGTTGAAGCTGGGGCTGATCGGCATCGTGGTCATGCTGATCGCGTCGGCGGCGACGCTGGGGCTCGTGCGGTACCAGCGCAAAGTGGCGGCGGCGACGCGCTCCACGGCGGTCAACGCCGATCGCCTGCACTACGAGTCTGACCTGCTGATGAACGCGGTCGTGGTCGCCTCGCTTGTCGCGTCGTCCTGGCTGGGCTGGCATCTGATCGATCCGCTGCTCGGGCTGTGCGTCGCGGTGCTCGTGGCGCGTTCCGCGTGGCAAATTGCTTCCAATTCCGTGCAGTTGCTGATGGATCGCGAGTTTCCGGATAACGAACGTCAGGCGCTAGCGGATGCGATTCTGGAGCATCCGGCCGTGCGCGGTATCCACGATCTGCGCACGCGGCGCGCCGGCACGCTGGCGTTCGTGCAGTTTCACGTGGAGCTGGACGCGGATATGTCGCTCCGCCAGGCGCACGTGGTGACGGACGCGATCGAGGCGACGCTGCGCGACGCGTATCCGCAGGCGGAGATCCTGATTCACGTCGACCCCGCGGACCATCCGATCGACGGCCCACGCATCGTGCGCGCGAGTCAACCCGTCGCCGCTGCGCCGGCGAAGTCGTAAGATAGCGCCGAAAATGTCGACAGGAGCGCGCCACGGATATACTGGACGCCACGGGCGAAGGGAGCAGGGCGGGATGCCGAGGCGAATCGTGCAAAAAACCGGAACGCGCACTTGGGTGATGGCGCTGCTTGTCGCAGCCCTGGCGCTGTCGGCTTGCCGCGGATCGCATGGGCGGGCGCGTGCCAGCGTGCGCGAGGCCGCGGTCCAGCCGCGGGTCGACCGGTTCAACCAGATCAACGCAGCGCCGGCTGCAGCTGCGGTGGAAGCGCCGGAGCACCTGACCCGGACTGCTGCCGACGATCTGCCGTGCGCGGCGACCGCGACCTGGCTGCATGATGTGCTGCCCGCCGACGAAAACGCTGCGGATTGGGAGCGGCCGCTGGAGAAATGGACGCGCGAACGCGCTATCGCGCTGCTGCTGACGGCCGACCGCGTGCGCGGGCCAAGCGTGGGTCCAAAAGGGCGAGTTCCGCCGCAAGTCTGGGCGACGATTGAACTTTCTCGCCAGCCGGACCTCGCGTGTGCCGCGGCGTGGATCCTCAAGCGCGCGCCGCTTCCGGGCCGCATCTACGCGCTGGGCGCGCTGTGGCTGGGCGACAAGCCGCATTTTCAGTCCTTGTCCGTTGATTACAGCGAGTTGCCGGCGCCGGTTCTCGTCACGTTTGGCCTGGTGGACAGCGAAGTGCGCGCCGCCGATCTCGTGTCGCGCCTGCGCACGGGCGAATTGCCCGAGGCCTGGAGCCGCGCGACGGAGCCGCTCTCTGCGGAAGACGACGACGCGCCGTAGCCGCGCAGGTCCGCTCGGCGACCTCCCGTTGAGAAATTGTCAAGAGACCCGCATTTTTCGCCGCGGATGGGTGACACCGCCTTGCGGAATCCGCATCCTATTGCCACGCGCCGGGTCGGTGCGGCCCACCCGGTTGAGGTCCTGATGCGTCTGCGCTTCCATTCCCGGCTCCTCGGTCTGCTCTCTGCGTCGCTGCTGCTGTCCGCGCTGCCGGCGTTCGCGGGCCCCTCGCCGAACGGCGCGATCCACCAGCGGGCGCTCCAGGCCTTCCACGCGCTGCACGCCCGCTCGCCGCACGCTGAGGCCGAATGGCAGGCGCGCCAGCCGGGGATTCACATGCTGCTCGGGCTCGATGAGCCGCTGCTGGGCGACACGACGGCACAGCGTGGGGAGCGGTTTCTGCGCGCCAACGAGGCGCTGCTCGGCGTGTCCGCGGGGCAGCTGCGGTCGCTGGCGCCGACCGTGAGCAACCAGCGGACGGTGCTGCGGTACCAGCAAATCGCGCGCGTGGGCGGCCAGGAGCTGCGGGTGCTCGACGCCGAAGTCACGCTGACGTTTGACAATGCGAACGGCCACCTGCTGCGGGTCCTGAGCGAGGCGGTGCCGGTGCAGCAGCTGGCGGCGGGCGTCGTGACGCGCGAGCAGGCGGCGGCGAAGGCTTCCCAGAGTGCGGCGGGCGCGACGTTCGCGCGGGCGCTGCCGGCCGCAGCGGAGCAGGCGGTGATCGTCGGCCACCGGGGCGCGCGCCTCGTGTGGGTCGTGCATGTGCCGGGCGCGAGCCTGCAGGATCTGCGCACGTTGGCGGTGGATGCCGTGACCGGCGACGTGACGCGGCTGCCGAACCGGGTTCTGGATTGAGTGTTTCTGGACCGACCCGTTTGGCCTTTTGTGCCGCGAGGACGCTATGTTTTCCAACAAGAAGTTCTGGCCTTCCGCGATTGCTCTGGCGATCGGCGGCGTGGCTTGCTTTGCCGTGACAGCGTGTGGCGCGACGGCCGCGGGCGATGGCGGCTCAGGCGCGGCTGGCGCCGCGGGCGGCGACGATGCGGGCTTGACCGGTGCGGATGCCACGGGCCATGGCGGCGCAGACAACGGCGCGGTGAGCCGCCTCGACCAGGCCAAGGTCTACGTGAACGACCCGAAGACCGACCAGCTGCAGACGACGCTTGTGACGCTCGCGCACCCGTCGGACCCGGATGGTCATCTGGCCGGCGATTTCGCCGCGGTTTCCAACTGTTTGCAGCAAGACGGCGGCGGCGGGCTGACCTACGGCGGCTACCCAATCGGCAACGTGTGCGTGGAATCGGCGACGGCCACGCGCGACGCGGACCAGAGCTATTTGAGCATCGTGCCGCCGGCAGACGACAGCGACGTGCAGGACAAGTTTGCGGAATTGATGATGTATTATCACGTGAACCAAATCCACGACTTCTATCAGGACGGTTTTGGCTTGGCGTTGACGCACAATCCGATTACCGCGGTGGTCAACGTCACTTTCAACGGAACGGTGAATGTGGGAAATGGCATCGGCTGGCAGGGTTTTCCAAATTCCGCGTTCATGCCGGCGGAAGCCTTGGCGGCCTATGGTTTTCCGCCGCTGGCCGACGGCGCGATCATCTTTGGCCAATACGACGCAACCGATTTCTCCTATGACGCGTCGGTCATTTACCACGAATACACGCACGCGATGGTGGGCACGACGCGCCTTTCCGGTGTGCTGGTCGACACTTTTGGCCTCGACAACTTGCCCGGCGCGATGAATGAAGGTTTTGCCGATTATTTTTCATGCTCGCGGCGCAACAATCCGATTATCGGTGCCTATGCCCTTACTTTCGCAGGGGATTCCTACGTCCGCGACCTGAGCCAGAGCCGCAAGTGCCCTGACGATTTGACCAGCGAGGTCCATGCGGACGGCAAGATTATTGGCTCGTGCATGTGGGAAATTCGCAACGCGCTGGGCCAGCAGCAGGCCGACCAGATCATCCTGAACGCGCTGGAGAGCTTCACGTCGTCCACGGACTTGCCGGGCGCCGGCAAGCTGATCCTCGCCGAGGCCAAGAAAGTGGACGCGGCGACCGGGGCGACGGTGAACAATATCTTGAAAGCACACGGTATTATCAACTCGCAGCGGGCCAAGGCCTGGGCCAAGTTCTCCATGGCGACGTCGGCGGAGCAGGTGCCTGTCTCCATCGCCGGCACCGACCAGGTGCCTGCGGGATCGGGTCTGAACGACGGCGTGCCCGGGTATTTCCAGTTTTTCGTCAAGAATATCCCGGCGGGGACCACGGGCGTCACGCTCGCGTGGCGCGCGCAGCAGGGTCAGACGATGAGCAGCCCGGGCGGGATGCCGGACGTGCAGCTGGCGATCAAGAAGGACGCGCTGGTCATGGTCGGGGTGGACCAAACCGCAGCGGATGCGCTGGTTCCGGGCGTCAAGAACGCTGCGTTTGGATCCGGCTGGCAATCCGCGACGTTGGCGGGTGCGTGCCTGCCCGCGAGCGGTGGTGCGCTGTACGTGATGCTGCTGAACAAGGGCCTGAGCGGCGATGTGACCGACATGGACATTCAATTTGTGACCGACACCAGCAAGTCGGTGAATGTGGTGAACTGTGGCAAATAGCTTCCAAAATTATCCTGTGATTGCATGTTTTTGCCTTCTCGCCGCCTGCAGCAGTCCCGCGACACCGGATGCGGGCGCTGCGGCGGATGATACCGGCGCGTCCGGTGACTCAACGC
Organism: uncultured Myxococcales bacterium; assembly: GCA_903929795.1. GTDB lineage: Bacteria > Myxococcota_A > UBA9042 > UBA9042 > UBA9042 > CAIYBN01. Next base: position 78,668 of record CAIYWC010000195.1, read on the forward strand.
TTGCCGCCGACGACGTGACCACGACAGATGGCGTCGTCGCCGACGCCGCGGCCGATGCCGGGTCTGACGTGGCACCCGACGCCATGGCCGACGCCGCCGTGACCGATGCCGCAGCCGAAGACGCTGCCGCAACGGATGCCGCAGCGGGCACCGACGCCGCGATTCAAGATGTCGCGCCTGATGCCGCGCCGGATGCGGTGGCAGACGTGAGCGCGTCCGATGCCGCTGGTGTTTTGGCCGATCCGAATTTCGATGGCCCCTATGGCTATGCGGAGTTCGACGACACAGCCAAGATCGCCGCGACCGGCGACTCTGTGGCCGTTCACTGCGCGTATCCCAAGAGCGGGCCAACCGCGGGGCCCTATCCGGTCATCGTCGTTGCGCATGGCTTTCAGCTGACGCCGGACAAGTATTACGGCTACGTGCGCCGCTTGGCGACTTTTGGCTACGTCGCGATGACTGTGGATTATCCCACGAGTTTTCTGGGCAATGACAACCCGACGGAGGCCAAGGACTTGGCCGGCGCGCTCGATTGGGCGGCCACCAAGGGCGGCGTCCTGGCTGGCAAGGTCGACGACAAGAACGCCGGCATCGTCGGCCATTCGCTGGGCGGCAAGCTCACGTTCCTCGCTGCGACGGTGGAGCCGCGCTTCAAGGCCGCGTTGGGCCTGGATCCGGTCGACGGCGGCGGTCCAATGGGCTGCAACCCACCGCAATGTGTCAGCGTCGCCGCGGCCATCGGCTCGCTCGCCATTGCGACCGGCTTTGTCGGCGAGACGACCGACGCGGCAGGCGGCATGCAGCCGTGCGCGCCCGCAGCCAACAATTTCACGACGTTCTACGCGGCCGTCCCCGCGCCGTCCTTCGCGGTCACCGTCAAGGGCGCCAACCACATGAGCTTTCTCGACGACACGAACAACTGCCTCTCGTGCGGCTTTTGCAACCCGGCCACGCTCGACCAGGGGACCGTCGTCGCCCTCGCACGGTCCTACGTCGCGGCGTTTTTCGAGCGGCACCTGCGCGGCAACACGGGCTACGACGCCTATCTCACCGGCGCGATCGCGCAATCGCGGTACGTGACGCCCGGTACCGCAACGATCCAAACCAAGTAGGGCAGCGGTCGCTCAGCCCGGTACCGGCCGCAAAAACCACGCCGCGAGGTGCAGGAGCGACGAGAGCGGCAACGACGACGCCTCCAGCTTGAGCCCGTGCGCGTCGCGGCGGACGGCCAGCGCCAGCGGCTCCAGGTGCGCCAGCGCCGCGCGCCAGTCGGGAGGATCCGTGGCCTGCGCGCCCGACAGCACCGGACGAAACGCCAGCCCCAGCACCACGTCGCCATCCAAATCGGCTGTTTCGGTCATGGGTTGCGGCTGATGCAGCGCGCGCTCCGCCGCCGCCAGATTGGGCGCCAGCACCAGCGTCTCCGCCACCCGCACCGCCACCACCGCCGGGCGCTGCGCCTGCCAGCCCGGATGCCCCGCCACCTGCACCGCGACGACCGGCGTGCCGCGCTGCGTGCTCCGCTGCGCCAAATGCGCCAGCGCCGCGTCCGCCACCGCGCCGTCGCGCACGCTCAGCAGCGCCAGCCAGGCCACTGGCGTCTCCGGCGTCGGCGGTGCGCTCAGGTCCAGCGCCAGCACGGCCTGGCCGGTCAGCGCGCGCTCGAGCTGCGTCCAATCCAGCCCGGTCAGCGCCAGCAGCCCCAGCCGACCGCTGGCCAGCCCCAGCCGAGCGTTGAGCGACTCCGGCGGCAGCCAAGTCATCAGGCCATCAAAAATCTCCTGCAAATTCATGGAAATGCGCAACGCGACAACGCCATCGCGCGGCAGGAACGGCGAGAACGGCCGGTGCGGAGCCTGGTCGCCAAAGATCTGCCGCAAGGACTCGATGCCATCCGCCGACAGCACGACGCGCCCCCCGGTGCGATCGGGCGCAATCACCAACGACACGCCGCGCACCCGCCGGGTCACGTGCTCCAGCGCCGCGCGTTTTTGACCCTCCAACAGCGGCGCCAGCGCGGCCCGCAGCCCATCCGCGTGTGCGTACAGGGCCGTGCGCGCGCCCGTCGGCAGGTCGGCAAAAGCCGCCAGCAGCACCGGATCGCGGTCCAGCCGCGGGCCATCCGGCGCGTTCCAGGGCGGTGGCGACGCCTGTGCGGCGATCGGCAGCGCCGCAACCGACCACTTCGCCAGCGACTGCCACTTCAACCCGTCCGCCTGCGCGAGGTGCGGCGGCCCGCCTGCCACCCATACGTAGGGCGCCGCAAGACCCGTCGCAGTCCGTGGCGCCGCGAAGGTCACCGCCAGACCGCGCTCCGGATCCAGGCCAGCTTGCTGCCAGCCGCCGGCCGTCGCTGGGTCAAACCCCAAGACATGAGCGCGGTTTTCGCGCGACAGGAGCGGCGCCAGACTGCGCTTTTCGTCCGCGGACAGCCCCGCCGCCGCGCGATCAAACGCCTGCACCCAGCGATCCGGCGACTCCACTGCGACCAGTCCCACTGTGTCGCGCGCCGACAGCTGCGCAGCAACATGCGGAATTTGTCCGTCGCCGTGAAGCAAAAAGCCGAGGACGGCAATGCCCGCCGCGGCGATCAGGCCACCGATTGCGACCTGGATCGCCCGCCGCTTTCCGGCGCCCTGAGTTGCGTTGTGCGGCATTTTGCCTCCTGCAACCGCGTCGTATCACCGGCGCGGGCTGCGCGGCAAGCGCGGCGATTGGCTAAAATGCGAATCGGCAGTAGGCTCGCCTCTCGCTTCCATGGCATCCCGGGAGGAATTGTGTCGACCCTTGATCAGAACCCCGACCTGCTGGCGCGCTATGCCGAGCTGCATGGCGCCCGCATTCTGGTGGTCGATGGCAACCAGTCGATCCGCGTCGTCGTCCGGCGCTACCTGCAGAAATGTGGCGTGATCATTACGGAAGCCAGCAACGGCGAGGAAGCTGTCGCCATCGCGCTGCGCGAGGATCCGGAGCTGATCCTGATGGACGTGGACATGCCGGTGATGGACGGGCTGACGGCATGCCGGTTGCTGCGGGCGCAGGACGCGACGCGGTTCACGCCGCTGATCTTTCTGACCGGCCGGGACGACGAGGAGCGCCACATCCAGGCGCTGTCGGTCGGCGGCGACGACTTCATGGCCAAGCCGTTCACGCCGCCGGTGCTTGTCGCGCGGATCGCCAACCTTGTGCACCGTCACCGCGCGGAAAAAGAGGTGCAGCGGCTGCTGCGGCTGGTGCGCCAGTACGTGTCCCAGCCCGTGCGCGAAGGCAAGGCGACCGGCGAGATCGAGACCGTCGAGGCGACCATCCTGTTTTCCGACCTGCGCGGCTTTACCGCCACGAGCTTGCACGAGGATCCGACGATGGTCTTTCGCGCCATCAGCGCTGTGCTCGCCAAGCAGACGGAGATGGTCGTGCGCCACGGCGGCTACGTCGATAAGTTCAGCGGCGACGGCATGTTGGCGGTCTTTGAAGGCGCCAACAACGCCGCCGAGGCCTGCCGCGCGGCCCAGGAAATCGTGCGCTGGGCCAGCTGCTTCGAGGGCATTTCTTTCTGGAATCCGCCGCCCATCGGCATCGGCATCCACCACGGCACATTCCTGCGCGGCGATCTCGGCGGCGAAGCCCAGCGCGAATACACGGTCATCGGCGGCACGGTGAACATCGCCGCGCGGCTCTGCGGCGTCGCCAAGGCGCTGGAAGTCATCATCTCCGACGCGGTCCGCGAGCGCTTCATCGGCGATCTGCGCTGCGGCGCGCCGGAATTCGTCAACTTGAAAGGCCTCTCGGACGAGGCGCGCATCTACCGGCTCGTCGGCGAAGGCGCGGCGGGCAACGGCTGACAGGTCGCGTGCCAGATCACCGGCAGCGCCATGTCGGACAGCATCCACAGCCCGCCGTCCTGCGCCCAGCCGATCGCCTCGCCGTGCGGCTCATCGGGCACCGGCCAGCGCTGCCAGGCCACGCGCGACAGGCCCGCGCGCGTCGCATCCGCCGGTCCCGCCAGCAGGGCGCCTAAATCCGCAACGAGAACACGGCCATAGGTCCGCAGCGCCAGCATCTTCCCATCCGGGTGCAAGTCCGCCCCGGTCACCCGGAGCGCCTCGCCGTGATCCGCCAGCTCGTCGCGCAGATCCAGCGTCCCCAGCATCTCCACCGCCGGCTTGTCGCCCAGCGTCACGCGATACACATTGGAAGTCGCGTCGTTGCGCTTGCTGAACAGCACCACGCGGGTGTCCGGCAGCACGATCATCGCCTCGATATCCTCCGGTCCCGCCGGCAGCGCGAACGGAAAGACTTCAACCTCGCACTTGACCTTCAGCGTGTCATCCTCGCCCGGCGCGGGCAGGGCGTGCGGCTCAGGCCAGCGCAAAATATGCAGTTCTTTTCGATCGTTGTGGTTATCGCCGGTGTCCGCCAGATAGAGACACACCGACTCACGCGCCGCGCCAAGAGCGCCGCAGGGGCCGACCGCGATGTCCTCCCAGTCCGTGCTCGGCACCTTCTTGAGTTTCCACGACGCGAGCCGCTTGCCGGCCGCTGAAATCGCGTACACGCGCGCCTTGTTGCCGCTGTCGTTGTGCACCCAAAGCACGTCCGGCAGGCGCCGGCTCGCCGCCACGCCGCTCAGCTCTGCCAGCGCCGGGTCCGTCGCGCGACCGGTCGCCACGATCTGCGGCAGCGCGCACGGCGGGGCAAAGGCCAGCTGCGGCGCCGTCTGCACGACCACCGGCCCCGTCGGCGTTCCCACCGATTTCTCCTGTGAATGCGGAGGCTTGCCGCACGCCACCGCCAGCGCCAGCACCGTCAGCTGCTTGGTCATTGTCCGTTGCCGCATCCTGACCGCCTCGCGCTTGCCCGACCAGCTTATACACTCCCGACCGAAGCGCGAGATCAAACCTTGTCGATCCGCGGCGTGCCACCGGACGTGCGCGCTTGCGGTCCCGGTCCGAAATGCACCAAGTCTAACCGGGAGAATCTGGTGTCCGACACAGGTCAGCATGTTCGGCCCGTCGCGCGCCGCTGTCCACTGCCCCTCGTGCCGCGCAGGGCGTTGTGGCAAACTCAGTCGCGGGAGGCGACGATGCGGCGGCGATACCTGGAGACGATGCTGACAGCGCTGCTGTGCGCGTTGGCGCTGCCAGCCGCGGCGCAACCGGCGGACGTACAGCCGCCCGAGCTGCGGCATTTTGAGGCGGCGGCGTGGCCAGCGGGCGTGCCGCACGTCCAGGCTGCCGTGGTGCTGGAGCTGCAGATCGACGCGGTCGGGCACGTGACGGGCCAGACGGTGATCGAGAGCGCGGGCGCGGCGTTTGACCAGTCGGCGCTGGCTGCGGCGCGCAAGCTGACGTTTCAGCCGGCGTTGCAGGGCGACAAGGCGGTGCCGGTGCGCATCCGCTTTCGCTTCGCGTTCGACCCGGACACGGAGCATCGGCCGGTGACGCCCTCGCTGGGCCGCTATGACCGCCGCGACCTGGAGACGTCGCCGTCGGGCTTCGCCAGCCTGACCGGGCGGATCGTGGAGCGTGGCACGGGTCGTGCGCTGGCGGGCGCGCTGCTGCTCGCGCGGGGGCCCAAGGGCGCGCGCGACGTGGAGATTGTCGCCGATGCCGACGGCCGTTTTCGGTCCGGGCTGTTGGTCGCGGGGATCTGGCTGCTGCAGCTGCCCGCGGGCGATTTTGACGCCCAAACGCGCAAGGTTGAAGTCAAGGACGGCGAGACGAACGATGTGCTGCTGCGGGCCCAGCGCGTGTCGGACGTGTACCGCGCGTCGGCCGAGGCGCCACCGGAGCCGGGCGAGATGACGCGGCGATCGATGTCGGCGGAGGAAATCCAAAAGGTTCCAGGTGTTTACGGCGACGCGCTCAAGGTCGTTCAAAATCTGCCGGGCGTCTCGCGGCCGGCGCCGCTGACCGGCGAGATCGTGGTGCGCGGCTCGGCGCCCTCGGAGACGCTGCTGGCCATCGAGGGCGTGCGCGTGCCGATTATCTACCACTTCGGCGGACTGTATTCCGTTGTAAATACAGACATTTTGGAGGCGGTTGACTTCCTGCCCGGCGGCTATCCGGCGTCCTGGGGCCGCGAGCTCGGCGGTGTGCTGAATGCGCGGCTGAAGACGCCAACCGACGAGCCGCGCTGGCATGGCTACCTGGAGGCGAACGCGTTCCACGTCGGGCTGTTCCTGGAGGCGCCGCTGGGGCCCAACACGACGCTGTCGATCGCCGGCCGTCGGTCGTACATCGACACGCTTTTGCCTTTCGTTATGAATACTTTTTTTCCAACTGTGAACTTACCATTCACGCTTGCGCCGCGGTATTATGATTATCAAGTGAAATTTGACCATCGCTTTGACAAGCACACCTCGCTGACGGTGCTCGGCTTGGGTTCGGACGACGCGCTCGCGCTCGTGTCCAAGGACCCGGCGGACGGCATCGACCCGAACACCGCGGGCAAGATCTCCAGCGTCACGCGTTTTGCCGGCGGCATTGGCATCTTGCGCCACGACGGCGGGACGTGGACCTCCAAAACTACGCTCGGCGGCATCTGGGCGGAGTCCGACACGGCGATCGCCAGTTTGCTGCGGTTCAACCTGCAGGCGATGCAGCTCTCCTTGCGGCAGGATTTCACTTTTGGCAAAGGTCCCGTGCAGTTACGCACCGGATTGGATATTGAACATCAGCAAATGTGGTTTGACGCCTACGCGCCCCAGGGCCGCGCGACGGAGGAGGGACCGGCGACGGACAACGCCGCGGCCAACGCCATGAGCGTGTTCGTCAAGGACAGCCTGCCGATGTTTTCGCCCGCGGCGTGGTTCGACATGGTCTGGAAACCCGATGAAAAGTGGGAATTCGTGCCCGGCATGCGGCTGGACGGGTATGTCGGCAACGCGCCGGACGTGACGCTGCTGCCGCGGTTCAACGTGCGCCGCAAGCTCAGCGACCAGTGGATCCTGAAAGCGGCGACCGGCATGAGTTCGCAGCGACCGCAAGTCTTTCAAATCGTCAATACTTTTGGCAATCCGTACCTGACGAGCAGCCGCAGTTTTGAGGTCGCTGCCGGCGCGGAGTGGCTGCCGACGGCGTCCGACAGCGTCGATGTCACGCTGTTCTACAAGCGGCTGTGGAATCTGACGGTGCTGTCACCGGGGCTGTTCCCGGACGTGCCGTACATCAACGGCGGCACCGGCCAGGTCGTGGGCATGGAGCTGATGCTGCGCCACAAGATGTCCGGGCGCTGGTTCGGCTGGCTGGCTTATACGCTGCAGCACGCGGTGCGTTCCGATGGCCCGGGTCAGCCGGAGCGGCTGTTTGATTGGGATCAGACGCACATCCTGACGGCGGTCGCCAACTACAAGATCGGCAGCGGCTGGGAGGTCGGCGGGCGCTTCCGGCTGGTCAGCGGCAACCCGTACACGCCGGTCGGCACCGCGGTCTGGAACGAGCAGAACGACACGTGGAACGCCGTCGCGTCGAACTGCGTGAACTGCGCGCGTCTGCCGGCGTTTCATCAGCTTGACCTGCGGGTGGACAAGAAGATTACGTTTGACCACTGGATCCTGGACCTCTACCTGGACGTGCAAAATGTCTATAATTACCGCAGCCCAGAGGACGTGACCTACAATTATGACTACACCCAGAGCGGCTGGTTCGGTGGCCTGCCGATCATTCCATCGCTGGGCGTGAAGGGCGAATTTTGACACCGCTCATCAGTCATTCGCCAGCAAAAACGTCTGGTTGAACGGCTTGGGCTCCGCGAGGATCGGCAGGCCGCGAATCGCCAGGAACTTCGCCTCGATGCACTCGGCCAGCATCCCCACCGCGCCCACGACCTGCACTTGGGTCACGGTCCCTGCGGTGCCGACGGTGAAATTGACGCGGATCTTCCCGCCTTCATTCGGGTTTTCGCGCAGCACCGCCTCGTAGCACGCCTTGACCTGCCGGGCGCGGCCGGCGATCTTGCGGGCGATCAGCTCCTTTTCACCCGAGCCGTCGTCCGGACCTTCCGGCGGATACAGCTTGCAGATCGGCTCGCGCGGCGCCGTCGGCTGCGTGCGGATGACGTCGGGCTCGCGCGGCCCCAGGCTCGTCCGCTTGGCGACAATCCGCTCCGCCGTGCGCCCTTCGCGCGGGCCATTTTCCAGTTGCAGCCCGCCCTGGCCAGGCCCGCCAGTCTGGTCCTCCTGCGCGCCGCCAAACGTCGTCGCCGCGCGCGTATCCGCGGTCGGGTCGTCCTGGAACAGCTTCACGGCCGCGCCGTTGTGATCCTGCAATGACGCGGCGATCGTCCCCGCCAGCGCGCGGGCGTTGCGCGGCGCCTCGTCCCCGGGCGCGTGCGCCTGCGTGCGTTCCGGGTGCGCGTCCGCGTGCGCCTTGCGCGGATCGGCGCGCGTCGGCGGCTGCAGCGGCGCCGGCTGCTCAGGCTGCCCCGGATCCGGCTTCGCCGGCACGGTCGGCGGTTCCTCCACATGCGGAATCTCAATTTCAATCGTGTGGTTATCAGCCAATTCAGCAGGTACTACTTTGTCGACGAACTGGCCGTTGCGCCGCTCGTACAGCAGCGCCTGGCCCACCAGCGCGCCCACCAGCAGCACCGCGGCAAGCAGCGAGGCGGTCCACGCTGGCTCCCGCAGCAACGGCGCCGCGAGGCGCTCCTGCCAGCCACGCGCCCGCGGCATCGGCACCGTCACCGATTGCCGCACGACCTGAAACAGCAGCGTGTGCGCGCCCAGCGTCAGCCGACCGCGCGCGCCGACGGGCAGCGGACACGTCACCACGCCGCGCACCAGCCTGGCCTTGCCCTGCGCAAGCAGCTGCGCCATGTCCATCGGCCCCGAGCCCAGCGCCACGCGCAGGGCTTGGCCATCCGGCGCCGCGACGACAAAATCGCCGCGTCTTGACCGCAAAAACGTGACCGGCGGCCCCTGATAGTCGTCGTCCGGCAGTACCAGGTCGAGGCGCTTTTGGTGGCCCACCGTCAAGCGCTTGCCGACATCGAAGACGCGGTCGCAAATCAGTCGCTCGTCGTGGACGAGCCCCAGCCGCAGCACGACTTGTTCCCGGGTCACCAGCGGCGCGGCGTCCGCCGCCACGAACTGAAAGAGCAGCGTCAAATCCCCGAGTTGCAGAGATCCGCCAGGCAGGCCGTCGACGAGCACGGCGCGCTGGCCGTGGCTCAGCTGCGGCGGTTGAGGCTCCGGCGCACCGCGCAGGCTGATGGCAGCTCGCGGGTCTTCCGGCAGCGCCAGCCAGTAGCGCGAGTCATGCAACAGCAGGAAATCCAAGCGCTCTGGCGCGTCGGGACAGCGCGCCGACGCCAGCTGGACGGTACAATCCGCGCGCGTGCCGATGGCGACCTCGCGCCGCCGGTCGAGGATCTCGTCGTGGATCAGCTGGCCGCGCCAGGCGACGCCGATGCGAACGTGACTGTTTTCACATGCTTTTTTGCCGACCATTGGCCCCTCCCGGCCCAATCGTCGCGATGGGCTGCAGGTGGGACGCGCGGTGGGCGGAATCGATCTGCGGGGCGGGCAGGGCAGCGGCGAGTTCGTGTGACATCTTGCGGCGACGCGCGGCAAAAATCGCCGGAACGCGAATATCCCGCATCCCTCCCGCCCGGGCGGCGTGGTCCGCCCATACCCCAAAAACGCCAAAGGCGCCGAGGTTGGCCCCGACGCCTTCAGCACTTTCTGAACCAGCCGCCAGCGCGCCTTTTTGAGCGCTGCGTTCCGCAACCGACGGTTTTGCCGGTGGTTCTGGCTCGCGAGCTAGCGCGCCCGCCCTCAGCGCGGCACGCTTGTCGCCTCCAGGTATTCGGCGACGGTCGGGCCTACTTTTCCCGCGAACAGACCGTGTTGGTGATCAGCCGCGTCACGACGTACGGGTCCATGTTGGCGCACGGGCGGCGGTCCTCGATGTAGCCCTTGCCGTCGACGGCGACCTGCCACGGGATGCGCACCGACGCGCCGCGGTTGGACACGCCGTACTTGAACTGCTTGTAGCTGCAGGTCTCGTGCTTGCCCGTCAGACGATCCTCGATGCCGTAGCCGTAGTTGGCGATGTGCAGCTCGTGCTCCTCGCCCAGCGCCTTGGCGGCGTTTTCGCACGCGACGATCGACTCACGCATCTTCTTGGTGGAGAAGTTCGTGTGCGCGCCCGCGCCGTTCCAGTCGCCCTTGACCGGCTTGGGCGCCAGCGTTGCCGACACGCCGTAGTTCTCCGCGATGCGGTACAGCAGCCAGCGGGCCAGCCACATGTGGTCGGAAACCGTGACAGGATCCGCCGCGCCGATCTGGAATTCCCATTGCGCCGGCATCACTTCCGCGTTGATGCCTTCAAACAGCAGCCCGGCGTCCAGACACGCCTGCATGTGCTCTTCCACAATGTCGCGGCCGAACACTTCATCTGCGCCGACGCCGCAGTAGTAGCCGAATTGCGGCGCGGGAAAGCCGTTGTCCGGCCAGCCCAGCGGCTTGATGCCTTCAAAAAACGTGTATTCCTGCTCGATGCCGAACCAGATGTCCGCCGCCTTGTACTTCTCGGCCACCGCGGTCAGCTTGGCGCGCGTGTTGGTCGGGTGCGGCGTCATGTCGATGTTCAGCACTTCGCACATCACAAGCTTGTCGTCGCCGCCGCGGATCGGGTCCGGAACGATGCAGACGGGCTTGAGTACGCAGTCCGACGCGTGGCCTTCCGCCTGGTTGGTCGACGAACCGTCAAAGCCCCAAATCGGCGGCTCTTTGCCCTTCTTGACGATCTTGGTCTTGCAGCGCAGCTTCTGGGTCGGCTCCGCGCCGTCCATCCAAATGTATTCGGCTTTGTAAACGCTCACGGTGGTCTCCTGTTGGCTCGTCCCGAGGGACAATGTTGGCGCGTCCGGTGGGGACATGCGTGCGGGCAGTGGAACGCGACCCTTGCCGCGGGCCGAAACTACCAGCGATCTGTTTCTGAAATGTGTCCAACTGCGTGACAAGCCTGTTTCTTGGCATGCCGTCCAAGCGGTTCTAGCATAGTCGCCCAGGAAGGTGTATCGCCCCATGACCAACGCATTCACGCCGCCGCAGTCGTCCCCGCCGCCGCCGCGTCGCGCGCCGGGAGATGAACAAATTCGCGATGTTGTCGTGCAAGTGCGCGGGCAGGGCGGGCTGACGACGCAGGCGACGCTGCACATCGCTTCGCTGACCGACCGCGCGCGCTTCATGCGGGCGACCAGGACTTCCGCGCTGCTGTTTGGCCTCGCCGTTGTGTCGCTGCCGATTCCGCCGATCCACTGGATCCTGGTGCCGGGTTTTCTGATCGCCGCCATCGTCTCGTTTTTCGTACGGATTCGCACCGATGAGCTGCTGGAGGGCCACGTGACGTGCCCCAAGTGCCACGGCGCTTTTGACGTCGAATCGCAGCCGCCAAGCTGGCCGCTGGACCAGACCTGTCACCACTGCAAGGCGCAGCTCGTCGTCGCGCCGCTGACCTAGCCAAATCCGAGGTTGTCCATGAATCACAAGCGCTTGCGCATCGCGGTCCTGCACGGCGGGCCATCTTCCGAACACGATATTTCCGTGTGGAGCTCGCGCGGCGTGCTGCAGACACTGCGCGAAGCCGGCCATGAGACGCTGGCGGTCTTTGTCGATCGCGGCGGACGCTGGCACTTGACGGCCATGGGCGACGCCGGCATCGCGGTCGGCGACGGACTGGATTTGCTGCAAGCTGTCGCGGACTTGCGTGGCAAAGTCGACCTGTGTTTCCTCGGTTTTCACGGCAACTACGGCGAGGACGGGAAGGTGCAGGCGGTGCTGGAGCTGGCGGGCCTGCGCTACACCGGTTCGGGCGTGATGGCGAGCGCGCTGGCGATGGACAAGACCGTCGCGCGGCGCGTGTATGCGGGCGTGGGGCTGCCGGTCGCTGGCGCGGTTGAACTGCCGACGGCGGGCCTGCGCACGCTGGCTGGAGCGCAAGGCGCGGCGAAAAAGCTGATTGCCCAGCTGGGCTTGCCGGTCGTGGTCAAGGTGCCGACGGGTGGTTCCAGCGTAGGCGTGGAGATTCCGCGTGATGAGGCGGCGGTGGTCGCGAGCCTGCAGCGGCTGGGCGCGGACGCGGGCACGTTGCTGTGCGAGCAGTTCGTCAGCGGCGTCGAGATCACCGCGGCGGTGCTGGAGCGCGCGGACGGTTCGCTGGAGAGCCTGCCGATCGTCGAGATTGTGCCCAAGAGCGCATTTTTCGACTACGAATCGAAGTACCAGACCGGCGGCAGCGAGGAGATTGTGCCGGCGCGGATCCCGGCGGAGGCCACCGCGCAGGCGCAGCGCAATGGCGCGCTCGCGCATCGGGCGCTGGGCTGTGCCGGCTATTCGCGGACGGACCAAATCCTGCAGCCTGACGGCGCACTGGTGCTTCTGGAGACAAACACGTTGCCGGGGCTCACGCCCGCGTCGCTGCTGCCCAAAGCGGCAGGCGCGGTGGGCTTGACGTACGGCGCGCTGCTGGACCGGGTCATCGCCGCGGCCCTACGCACTGATCGCTGATCGCGACACGCAAGCCTCATTCGACGATTTTACTTGACGAAACGCGCAGTTTTGCTTGATGCTCGCCGGCCGCACCCGAGGTCCCCGCGTATGCACAAGTCCATTGTGATTGATTCCGTGTCGCCCGCCCTTTTGCAGGAAGGCGAGCCCATTCGCGTGTCTTTTTCCGTGGATCTGCCAGCGACGAGCGATGCGCGCGTGGTCACGGTCACGCTGCTGACGGACGATGCGCGGCTGCAGCTTGTGGAGCACGGCGGGGAGGATTCTCCGCCGGAGAAGCTGCTGCCGGCCCAGCCGGGGGCGCGCATTTCCAAGACGATGACGGTCAGCATCAGCCGCCGCAAGGGGCTCGTCGAGGACACGACCAACAAGCTGACGCCGAGCCCGCTGCGGATCCTCGCGCGGCTGAAGACTGATCGCGGCGACGCCACCGGTTTTGCGACCTCGTTGGAAGTGCTCGTTGCCGGGCTGCCGCGCAAGAACGAGACGCGAATTTTTTCCTAGTTTCAGCTATTTACAGCGCATCGCCTGCAGCTGCGGCTTGCCCACGCGATCCAGCCACGCCATCCCCACTGGCTCCGCGCCGCTTGCAGCCAGCGCGCCAAGCACCGCACACGCGTCGGCCGGCGGCGTCGCGACGATCGCCAGCCCGTTGGGCAAATCCCGGTCGATCTTGCCGTCGTGCACCGCTACGGGCGAACGCTCCACCAGCGCGCTGGACGCCGACGGCAGCAGCGCACAACCCGCCGGAGTCAGCGCAAGCGGATTCAGCGGCACCACGTGCGCCGCCAGCGCGCCTTTTTTCACGACCGACTTGCCCGCCGCATCGCGCAGCGGCGCAACCAGCTCCACTGGCTTGCCTTTCTCCTGGCGCTGCAGCGCAAGCTCCGCGCCCTTGCCCTGCGTCGGCCGCAGCGCCAGCGCGTCCAGCGCCGTGCCCGCGAGCTGCAAATCGCCAAGAACTTCACCCGCTTCCTGATCGATGACCGTCAGCGCCAGGCTGCCGTTGGCGAACACCTTGTCCGGCGCCTGCGCCTCCACCACCAGCAGCAGATCGCCCAGCCGCGCCACGCCCACGAGCTTGCCCTGCGCCTCGAATGACACCTCCGCGTGGCCCGCCCGCGCGTCGATCGCCGCGATGCCCGTCGGGTAGACCAGCAGCGGCGGCTCGCCTGGCAGCACGGCACCCGGCACGAACTGCTCGGGCGGCAGCGTCCCCGGCGGCAGCGACACCTGACTCACGCGCGCCCCTGTATCGCCGTGGCGAATGTCGACCGTGCGGCGCTCGACCTGCGCGCCGTTGACCGTCAGGTGGCAGACGCGCGGCACAAGGACCAGGTCGCCCTGGCGGACCGGCGCGCCGTGCACACAGCCCGGCAGCGCGGCCATCGGCGCGCTCCCCGGCACCAGCGCGCACTCCAGCGCGCGCGCGGGGTTCGGCAGCAGGAGCAGCAGCAACAGGGCGAACGGGCGCATCGGCAGCTCCGAAGGTGGTTGACGCTACGGCTTGTTGGCGCGCTTCATCATCGTCCCGGCGGCGAAGATGATCAGGCCACGCGGCAAGATCGAGCTAAAAAACGCGTTGATCTTATTGATGAATCCAGGAATGACCGCGCGGCGACGGGCGAACAGCGCCCGCACCGCGATATCCGCCACCTGCGCCGAGCTCAGGATGGAGAGCGCCATCGCGCCCGGCGTCTTCGCGTCGGCGTGCTCGTTGAATTCCGTTGTCGTTATGCCGGGATACAGCGTCGTTATCGAGACGCCCGTGTCCTTGAGCTCAAAGCGCAGCGCCTCAGTAAACGCCAGGACGTACGACTTGGTCGCAGCGTATGCGGCAACGTACGGTGTCGGCAAAAACGCAGCAGCGGAGGCAACTTGCAGGATATGCCCGCCGCCCAGCTTCACCATGTCGCGGCCAAAAAGCTGCGTCAGGTGCGTCAGCGACGTCATGTTCAGCGCGAACATCCGGGTCACGCGCGCCATGTCCATCTCCAGAAACGCCCCCGCCATCCCGACCCCGGCGTTGTTGACCAGAATCGCCACTGGCAGCTGTCGCGCCTGTACCGCGTCGTACAGCGCCTGCGCCGCGCCGTCCGCCGACAAATCTTGCTGAAAAACGGCGATGTCCACGCCGTGGGCCAGCTGCAACGCGGCGCGCAGCTCGTCGAGCCGCTCCTTGCGCCGCGCCACCAGAATCAGCGGATAACCGCGCGTAGCCAGCTGCCGGGCGATTTCCACGCCGATACCGCTACTTGCGCCGGTAACCAGCGCGTATCCTCTTTGCATGGTGCCTTGTGGGCGGCTGCTAGGCCGCTGCCGCCTGTGCCGGCGCCGCGGAACGCTGCGTCGCCGGTCGAATCGGCTTGATCGGCAGCGAAATGCCGTGGTGGTGCAGGTAGTTGGACGAGAGGTCCCAGTTCTCATAATACGTGCCAAACCAGCGATCCCACATGGAAAACGCCGCGGCGTGGTTGATCAGGTTGCCGCGCTTGCAGTGGTGGAACTTGTGGGCGTGGTTGTCCATGAAAATGTACTTGAGCCAGCCGATGTTGTACGTCACGCTCGTGTGGTCGGTGGCCTGCAGCGTGAGGATCAGCGCGTAGGCGACAAGCGTCGGGGCCAGATCCATGCCGAGCACCCAGGAAATCAGGATCAGCGACGGCTGGAACTGGCTGATCGCCGTGTCCACCAGCGACGACTGGTTGCCGCGCATGAAGTCCAGGTGCGTCACGACGTGGTGCGCGCCGTGCTTGATGCGGTAGTAACGCAACACTGGATGGCTGCCGATGCTGTGGCTCATGGTGCGGTGGATCGTGTAGTAGGCGAGGTCCGTACCCAGCGTCGCGGCGGCGATCAGCCACCAATTGGTGTACAGCTTGCCCCATAGCGGCACGTGCGACAGCGCCCACCAGCCCAGTGTGACGAAGCCGCCGCCGACGCCGACGCCTTTGACGAAGACCATGAACAGGCCGTCCCACAGCTCTTTGCGGGTCGGCTTGGGGAGCTGGATCGACGCCCCGCGTTTTTCCGCCCAGAGCGTAAAAGTCAAGAAAAACAGGGATACCGCCATGAACACCCACAGCGCGTTCCACGGCGTAACGCCGATGAGCGCCATGGCGATCACGTAGGTGATGGGCGAGCCGAGGTGGCCAAAAATGCCATAGGCCACGCGGGATTTTTGCTCCCTGGGCACGTCCGGATTCGGGGTCGTGACAAACGTCTGCGCCGTGATGGACTGGGCCATGTGGTTCCGCACGATCGTCGCATGTGGTTGCGCGCCTCCTGATGTTGCCTAACCGGCCGGCGTGCGTCAACCGAATTGGCTGCTTTTTGGCGGGGATCGGCCGCTTGCCACGCCGCGGGCTTGGCGCGCGGGGCAAACCCGTGCCAAGCTTGGAGCATGCGCCTTGATCGCCTCAAACCAGCGCCGCTTGAACTGGACCCGCCGGACGTGCGGACCTGGCTGATCGCGTTGGCGCTCGCAGCGCTGGCCACGAGCTGTGCCGCTTGGGGGCTGTACCTGTGGGTGCGGTGACATGAGCCGCGCCTCGCAACGCGAACTGCGCGCCAACGCGGAAGTGCACGCGCGCGCGGGGCTGATTGCCAGCGAATTCAGCCTGATCGGCCTGGGTTCCGCGACGCTGCTGGTTACGCTGCTGCTGCTGATGCTGCCCGATTTTGGCGACCTGCAGCTTCTGCGTCCCGGACTCGCCGCCAGCGCGGGCCTGCTGGGTTGCGGCGCGGCGCTGAGCGTCGCCGGTCGCTGGCTGGATCTCGGCGGCACGCGGCGGCACGCCCGGCTGGCACAGCTCTGGTGGCCGCTGATCGCGTGCGCGCTGCTGGGCGCGGGGGGCAGCCTGCTGGCGCTGCACCGCGCGGGGCAGATCCGCGAGGTCGCCGAGCGCGTGCTCTGGCCGACACAGCTGGTGGTGCTCTTTGGCCTGCTGGCGCTGCTGGCCATCGTCACGCTTGCGGCGTTGGGGCTGCGCGCGCTGGTCGCGGTCACGGCGGGTGCGCCCATGCCGGTCACGCAGCTCTGGCAGGCGACGTCGCACTGCCTGCTGGGCGGCCTTGGCCTGGTCGCGCTCATTGGCTTTTCGGCGGACACGCTGCCGCGCACGCTGCAAGTCTATCTGGCGACTGCGATTTGCGTGATGGGCGGCCATGCGGCGCTGGCGGCGACCCGGCTGCTTCACGGTTCCCGGCGCACGCTGCGTGGCCTGCGCGCGGCGGGTCTGCACGTGCAGCTCCTGGAGCGCGGTCACACGCTCGCGTCGGGTACGCTGCTGCTGGGCATCGTCACGCCGGGGCTGATCGTGTTGTGGCACCTGCTGGCGAATCGCGATTTCCCTTTGATCCCAGCCTGTTTTGTCGTGGCTGGCTCGAATCACCTGATGCGCTACGCGCTCGTGCTGCTGCCGCTGAATGCGCCGCTGCCGACGCCGCATGCCGACCTGCCGTGACGCGTGCGTGCTTGCGGTTTGCCGGTACTTGACAGCCGGCGCGCGCGTCCTAGCTTGACCGCGCTGCTGGCAATGCGTGGCACGTGCAAACTGTGACGTACGTGCGCGCTGCGTCTCCAACCACATCGGCCTACTGAGCTGGGAGTCCAAGAAAACATGAGCATTACACCGCTGTTCGATCGCATCGTCGTCAAGCGCGCTGAAGGCGAGGAGAAGTCCGCTGGCGGCATTTTCCTGCCCGACGCGGCCCAGGAAAAGCGCCAGGAAGGCATTGTCGTTTCCGTGGGCAAAGGGCGCGTCAACGACGACGGCACGCAATTCGCGCTGGAGTTGAAAGGCGGCGAGCGCGTCCTGTTTGGCAAATACGCTGGCAACGAGGTCAAGCTGGATGGCGAGACCGTGCTGCTGATGCGCGAAGACGAGATCCTCGCTGTCCTCGACTAAACCACTGATTTTACGCGATTTTAAGGAGAACTGACATGGGTGCCAAAGACATCATTTACGGCTCGGACGCCAAAGACAAGATCCTCGCTGGCGTGAACGCGCTGGCCAACGCCGTCAAGGTCACGCTCGGTCCGAAAGGACGCAACGTCGTGATTGAAAAGAGCTTTGGTGCACCGACGGTGACCAAGGACGGTGTGACGGTCGCCAAGGAAATCGAGCTGGCCGACAAATTCCAGAACATGGGCGCGCAGATGGTGCGCGAGGTGGCGAGCAAGACAAGCGACGTGGCGGGCGATGGCACGACGACGGCGACGGTGCTCGCGCAGGCGCTGTACCGCGAAGGCCGCAAGGTCATTGAAGCGGGCGCGAACCCGATGGACATCAAGCGTGGCATCGATCTGGCGGTGACCAAGGTCGTCGCGGAGCTGAACGCGCTGTCGCGACCGGTGGAAGGCAAGAAGGAAATCGCCCAGGTGGCGGCGATCTCGGCCAACGGCGACCACACGATCGGCGACATTATCGCCGAGGCGATGGAGAAAGTCGGCAAGGAAGGCGTGATTACCGTTGAGGAAGCGCGCTCGGTTGAGACGACGCTGGACACCGTCGACGGCATGCAGTTCGACCGCGGCTACATCAGCCCGTACTTCGTGACCGACGCCGAGGCGATGGAGTGCGTGTTCGAGGACCCGTACATCCTGATTTACGAAAAGAAAATTAGCTCGGCCAAGGATCTGCTGCCGGTGCTGGAGCAGGCGGCGCGCGAGCAGCGGCCGATCGTGCTCATCGCGGAGGACATCGACGGCGAGGCGCTGCCGGTGCTCGTGCTGAACAAGCTGCGCGGCGCGCTGCAGGTCGCGGCGGTCAAGGCGCCTGGCTTCGGCGATCGGCGCAAAGCGATGCTGGAAGACATCGCGGTGCTGACGGGCGGGACGTTCATCAGCGAAGAGCTGGGCTTCAAGCTGGACCAGGTAACGCCGGACCAGCTCGGTCGCTGCAAGCGGATCGTGATTGAAAAGGAAGCGACGACGATCGTCGACGGCGGCGGCACGGCGGATGCGCTGAACGCCCGCAAGAAGCAGCTGCGCGCGCAGATCGCTGAAACCACGAGTGATTATGACCGCGAGAAGCTGGAAGAACGGCTGGCGAAGCTGTCCGGCGGCGTGGCGATCATCCGCGTGGGCGCGGCGACCGAAGTCGAGATGAAGGAGAAAAAGGCGCGCGTCGAAGATGCCCTGCACGCGACGCGCGCGGCGGTGGACTCCGGCGTGGTGCCGGGCGGTGGCGTGGCGCTGTTGCGCGCCCAGTCGGCGATCGCGGACCTGAAGATCGAGGGCGACAAGCAGTTCGGCGTCAACGCCGTGCGCCGCGCGATCGAAGAGCCGATGCGCCAGATTGCCGCGAACGCGGGCTGGGAAGGCTCGATCGTCGTGAACAAGGTGCGCGAAGGCAAGGGCGCGTACGGCTTCAACGCCGCCAAGGAAGTGTTCGAGGACCTGCTCGCGAGCGGCGTCATCGACCCGACCAAGGTTGTGCGCTCGGCGCTGATCAACGCCGCCTCGGTCACGAGCTTGATGCTCACGACTGACGCGATGATCACCGAAAAGCCCAAGAAAGAAAGCGGCGGCGGCGGCCATGACCACGACCACGGCGGCATGGGCGGCATGGGTGGCATGGGCGGCATGGGCGGCATGATGTAGGCCACAGCGATTGCGCGGCGACGGCGGCTGGGGAGACCTGGCCGCCGTCGGCGTTTTTGCCCCCCGCGGCGGGGCCTACACGCCGGCCATCCGGAGCGCGACCTCCAGCGCAGGCACCGTCACCAGCCCGAGCGCGGTCGAGGTGAAGATCACCTGCGTGGCAAGCGCGACATCGCCGCCATAACGTTCGCAAAACGCGCCGCAGCTCACGGCAACCGGCATTCCAGCAATCAGGCACGCGACGTGGACGGGCACCGCTGCCGGTTGCGCGCCCAGCTGCCGGGCAAGCAGCACGCCCGCGAGCATCAGGGCCGGCGTCATTGCCAACCGCCCCAGCAGCACCCCCAGGCCGGTCTGCGTCACCCGCAGGCCGCGCGCCACCGCCTGCGCCAGCTGGCTGCCGGTCACGAGCATCGACAGGGGCACCGTCAACGTCGCCACCATCGCCAGCGCGTCGAACACGGTCTTGACCGCGCGCTCCGTCCCCAGCGGCTCGCCCACGCCTTTGGCCCAAGCATCCACCGGCGCGCCCGAGAGCACGAGCGTCAGCGCCGCAGCGGTCGCCAACAGCCCGGGATTCAAGAGCAACTGGCGCGCCGAAGGTCGCGTCTCGGCGTGGCTGCCCAGCCGCCACACGCACAGCGTCCACAGCAAGGCCTGTGCGCCCACGTTCATGAGCAGCACCGCCTGCGTGCCCGCTTCGCCGAACAGCGCTTGGCAAATCGGCAGCGGCAGGAACACCCAGTTGGTCAGCGCGACGACGAAAATGAAGGTCGGCCGCTGCGCCCTGGGCGCCGAGAATTGCGCAAGCAGGCTGCCAACTGCTTGACCCGCAAGAATAAACGCCGCGCCCAGCAACGGCACGTACCACTGCGCGCGCAGCACTGCCGGACTCATTGTCCGCAGCACCTGCACAAAAATCAGCGCCGGAAACGTCACGTCGATGACCAGACGGCCGAGCGCCGCCGTCGACTCCTCGCTGAGATAGCCGCGCTTGCGCGCCAGCCAACCCACGAGAATCACAAGAAACATTTGCACGCTGACTTGCAGGATCATGGGCTTGGGCAAGGCCGGTGTGGCGCGCCGCGACGATCCCACCCGCCGGCCCGGCTGTCAACGCGCCATCGGCAAAGGCGTTCGCGGCGTCGGCTACGGCAAAAAGGCAGTCAGTTCCAGACGTTGCCGCAGTCCGAGCACGGCGTTGACCGTCACCTCAGCAGTCACCGGCGTCAGCAGGATGCCGTTGCGGTGATGGCCGCTGGCGAAAATCAGGCCTTCCACCGCGCGATGCGGCCCGAGCAGCGGCAGGCCATCCGCCGACTGCGGCCGGAGCCCGCTCCACTGGTCGACAACCCGCGCGTCGGCCAGCTGCGGCACGAATTCCAGCGCCAAGCTGAGCAGCCAGGCCATCGCGCCCGCCGTCACGCGCTTGTCAAAGCCGATCGCCTCAGTCGTCGCGCCCACGAGCACGCGACCGTCCGCGCGCGGCACGATGTAGCCGTGGCGCCCGCCGGAATGCCGACCCGCCAGCGTCGCGTGGAGCAGCCGTTCGCCGGTGTGCAGGAGCAGCAGCTGGCCGTGCAGCGGCCGAATCGCCGTTCGCCGCGGCACCAGATCCGGCACGAGATCGGTCCACGCGCCCGCCGCAATCACGACCGCATCCGCCGCAAGCCACGCCTGATCGGTCTGCACGCCGTTCACGCGGCCATCGGCCACTGCGACGCGCTGCACCGTTTGGCCGGTCAGCACCTCGGCGCCCGCGCGCCCGGCCGCAAGCGCCAGCGCCCGCGCGAGCAGCGGCGGCTCCACCTGGCCGTCGTCCGGCAAGAGCAGGGCACCCAGCACCGCGGGACCCAGGGCCGGCTCCAGCGCCCGCGCCGCGTCCGCGTCCAGCCACTGCGCCCGCAGTCCGCGCGCCGTCATCCACTGCGCACGTTGGTGCCGCAGCGCGATTTCCTCAGGCGTTGTACAGAGTTCCAGCAGACCCAGCTGCAGCAGGTGGACGTCCACGCCGCTCGCGACGCGCAACTCGTCGGCGAACTGCGGCCACAGCGCGCGACTCGCGAGGCAGAGCTCCAGCAGCGGCCCCGGCGCGTCATTTTCCGTCTGCGCGCCCAGGATGCCGGCCGCCGCGCTCGACGCCTCCGCACCCGGCAGCGCGCGCTCCAGCACCGTCACGCGCACGCCGACCTGGGCCAGCCGCCACGCCGTCGCGCAGCCCATCACGCCCGCGCCGATGACAACGACGTGCATGTCCGCTTACGGCGTCAGCAATTCGCGACCGATCGCGCCCTGGACCACCGCCGACGGCGCGTAGCGCATCGGGATCGCCTGATTGGCCAGCCAGAGCTTGACCTGATCCGAAAACAGCGGATTCGGTGAGCCATCGGCCAGCGACGTCAGGCCCGACTGGCCGCCCGGCAGCACGTTCGCGCCATCGATCCACGGCTTGCCGTCCTTCTTGCCCAGCGCCCAGACCATGCGAAAAACCGGCCCGGAGCTGTAATCCGCGGCGTTGATGCCGCCCGCCGCGTCGACCACGAACGCATCGCCGCCGCGCGGGAACTGCTTTTGCAGCAGCCGCGGGTCGCCCGCCTTCATGCCGGTCGCCAGCGGCAGCAGGTCCGGCGTGATCGAAAAAGCATTGGTAATCGCGGCATATTCCGGCTTGCTGCCGAGGAACGAGGACAGGATCGAGTCAAAATGCACGCCGTGGCGCAGGCCATATAGCCACTGGCTGTGGTCGGTCGTCGCAAAGCGCGCGTTCTCCGCTTCGAGCGCCTGTTTGAGCGCCATGAGCGCGATTTCCGTACTGGTTTCAATCGCTGGCGTGCCCAGCAGGTCAAAAAACGCGCTCTCCTGCGTGTCCGGATTCCACGACGCTTGGCCCTTGGGATTGCCCGGACCGCGACCGTCGCGCAGGAACGTGAGCGCGCGGGTGTGCGCGTCGCCGCCCCAGGGTTCCCAGACGCTCATCGGCTCGTCGTTGAAGACCAGGTCCATGAAGTGGCCGTACCAGGCGGAGAAAATCGTAGTCGCCACGGCATGTTCCAGCTCGCCCGCGGCAACCGTGTGGTAGAACGTCTCCACGCCGGACAGCGCCGGATGGCCCGCGGTCTGCCACGCGAGCACGCGCGCCTGCGCATCGGCCAGCTCGGTCGGCGTCAGCGCCGTGTAGAGGTCCGCCAGCCGCTGCTCGGGCGCCGTCTTGGTCGCCTTCGCCGCCGCTGCCTTGCCCGCATCGATCGCGTCCAGTAGGAACTGCGACCACTCGGTGCCCGTCGGCGACTGGTTGTTCGCCTGGACGGCCTGCATCGCGGCAATATCGCCCGACTGCGCCGCCACGATTTTTTGCAGGTTGTCGGAGATCGTGCCAGCGCGGTAGCCGTTGGACCACGGCCCGCCGATGTACCACTTGTCGTTGAACAGGTTGTTGTCCGACGCGATGTTGCCCGGGTCGTTGTTGGCGGTCACGATGTAACCCTGCGCCGGATCGATGGAATTCGGATACTGGTCAAACGGCACAACGCACTGGATGTCCGTGCTGGGCGTCACGCTGTGCGACTCGTCGATGCTGCCGTCCGCCAGCTGCGGAATCGTGAAGCTCGGGTATTTTGTGCCGTCGATCAGCATCTTCGGGCTCGCGTCGGGCAGCCAGACACCGTCCTTGTCGCGCGGCAGGTAACCGCGGCAGGGTACGGCCTGGTAACCGGTGTAAAAGACGTGCCCGTCAGCGTCGGCGGCCGCAATATTTTGCGAATAGCCCATCAAATGCCGCGTAGAATCGCGGAGTTCAAAGACGTCATTGGAATGCCCAAAGCCGTCGACCGCGCCGATGAGATCCGGGTTGAACAGCCCGGTGAAGGCGAAGCTGATGGCGGTGATCTTGCCGTCGCCGTTGGTGTCCTTGGGCACGACCCATTTGCCGTCGACGTTCACCAGCGTCTCGCCCTTGGCGGGCTTGTAGGTCTCGTCGACCGCCGGCCCTTCGATGCCGTAAATCCAGCGCCCGCCGCCGGTCACCCAGCGCGTGATCGTGAGCGTGCGGCCGATCGAGCTGAGCGCCGGGATGTTGGCGATCGTGTACGCCTCGTCCGTGTGCGTCAGCGGCACGTCCGCGCCCTGGAACTTTGTCGCAAGCGGCGCGCCGTTGGCGTCCAGCGTCAGCTCCTCGCGGTACCAGTCCGTGATGTCGCCGACCAGCTGCGTCTGGTTCCACGCGACGTGCCCATTGGTGCCGACCGCCTGAATCGGCAAGCCGGGGATCATCAAGCCCAGCGTGTGCTCGTTGCCGCCGCCGAACAGCTCGTCATCCAGGCCGATTTGGTAGAACAAGCTGGGCACAGACAAGGGCAGGTGGCCGTCGCCGCACGCGATCGCCCGGCCGTCCTTGGTGGCCTTGGCGCCGATGGACCAGGCATTGGAGCCAAAGCCGTTGGTGCGGTCGTGACCGTTGCGCAGCTCGCGCGCAGCCGAACGCGCCTTCATGCGCGCGCTCAGGTCGGTCGGCAGCGCCTTGGGCAACCGCGTGATCCCGCCCGGCAGGTCCATCGGCCGCCACTGCTTGGTTCCCGGCACTTTGCCCGGCGTCGTCTGCGTCACCGGCTTGCCGTCCAGGTCCAGCCCCAAGCCCAGCGCCGAGCTCACCGCGCGGTTGGGCTGCACCAGGTATTCGATGTCCGCCAGCGCGCCTTTGCTGCGCAGATCCGCCAGCGGCTGCCCCTGCCAGGCCGTGGCCAGCGCCGCGAGGTTGTCCGTCCGGCCGATATCGTCGGTCTCAAAGCCCAGGTTGTAGAAGATCGCCGCCGCCGCGCCCGCCACAGCGCGCGCGTCCCATTTCACCATCAGCGTCGCCGGCGTGCCGCCCAGCAGCCCGCCCGCGAGGTCAATCTCCGACGGGACCTGAAGCTTGCCCGCGACTGCCATGTCGATGTAATCGTTGATGCCTGCCGCGAAACCGTCGAACACGTCTTTTTGCGCAGGGGTCAGGCGCTTCAAGATGTTGTCCGCCACGAACGCGCTGCCGGTCGCGCGCGAGTCGAGGTCCGTGGACAGCGCCGCGTCGCCCAACAGCTCCGTCAGCGTGCCCAGGCCCAGCCGCCGCGCCAACTCCATCGAAAAGTAGCGGTCGCGTGCCAGGACAAAGCCCGCCGCGTGCATCAAGTCCTTGCGGTTATTGGCATAAATGTGCGCGACATTGCTTTCCGTGCGGATGATCTGCACCGGCGCCGACAAGCCCGGCAGCTGGAACGTGCCCGTCTGCTTCACGCCCAGAATCGCGGCTTTGTCGGCCGCCGCGGGGTCGCTGACGTCACCTGCCGCGTCAACCGCATCGGTCCCGACCGCGACGTCCGCTGCGGCGTCGTCCTGGCCCGCGGTGACATCGTCGGCGGTTGTCGTCGCCTTGCTGCCGCACGCGCCGAGGGTCACGAGCACGCCCGCCGCCAGCAGGCGACGCAGAAAATCGGTACGCATGAGCTACTCCGGATTGCAGCCGTCGCCGCCACAAAAGTCTTTGATTTCACCAGTGTGGAAGAACCACAGCAGCTGGTCGTTGTGCGCGGTCAGGCCGTGCGCGCGATCGTGGGGGTCGTCCAGGTAGCACACGGTCGAGCCGTCCGCCGCGCCCGGGCGGTCGTCGCCCTCGCACTCGTAGACGGGCCAGGTCGGGCAATCGCTGGTCACTTTGCAGGGGCCGCCGTATTCCGGTCCCGGCGGCCAGTTGCCGGGCTTGGCCCAGGAGTTGCCAAACCAAATCGACACGACGCCGGAGCCGGTGTACGGGTATTCCGTTTCGGTCAAGCCCGACACCGGCTTGAAGTAATTCTTCATCAATTTGAAGCCGTTATCGCTGCGCACGTTGATCTGGTCGGTCATCGGCGAGACCTGGAAATCGCCTGGGTGCGTGACGATGAGCGCTTGGTGCGCCTGGGTGCCAGCCAGCGGATCCGCTGAAATATGATGGACATACGACACCGGATCAACCGTGTCCCACAGCAGCTGAATCATCGACAGCAGGATCGCCTGGTCGGTCACCGACGGCCACACGCCCTTCAAGATCGGAAAGAACGGGTCGCTGAAATCCAGCGAGCGGTGCAACAGCGTGGAATAATTGATGCCCGCCTGGCCCAGCTGCGCGCGGTGCACGAACGGCGACACCGCCAGCACGACCTGACCGTAGATGCCGCCCTGCGAATTACCGGCATAATATACGGGAATCTTGCCGTTGGCGTCCTTGACGAATTTCACGCCGTGGTTCTTCACCACATCCAGCGACTCGATTTGCTCGCGCATCGCCAGCTGGAGAATTGTGTGCTCCACGATGCCGGCGGTCACGCGTTCTGGCAAGGAATGCCAGTAGTTGAAGTCGTTGAGCATCATCATGATGCCCGCGCCGTCGTCCTCGGACATGCCGATCATGTTGCAGGCGAAATAGATGAGGTTGCGCTTGTTGGAATGCGGACCTTCCCAGCCCTGGTAGATCTCGTGACCGGAACCGTTCAGGCCGTGGCCGTATTCGACCAACTCC
>CAIYWC010000196.1 GCA_903929795.1 uncultured Myxococcales bacterium
CTCGCCGGCGAGGCGCACGACGATTACCAACTGTGGATGCTGATGCTCCCTCAGTACAACATCCGCTGGGGCGGGCAGTATCTCGGCGCTTTGTATCAGAAATTTGGCCGGCAGCTGCCGTTCGCGATCGCCAGCTACAATGGCGGGCCGATGCTGATGGAGCACGTCCTGCGCCAATCGGAGAGCCGCCATCTGGCGCTGGACGAGCTGATCGACGACATTGGCCCGCATGAATCGCGCAACTATGTGCGCATGGTGATTGGCCATTTCCTGCGCTACCTGGCGATTTACGAGACGCCGGAGCGCGCGCGGCATTTCCGGGCGCAGCTGCTGCCGCAAGACTGGCACGCGACCTGGCTGCGAGAGCCGAGCTACTGACCGGCGGCGATTTGACACGCGTCAACCGGCAAATTGACCCGGCGCGCCCCACGCAGCCCGCCGCGTGCTTACCTGTCCATAACTGGAGGTAAGTGATGCGAATGCAATGGCTGGTTCTGGGTGCGACGGCGTGGACGCTCGGTGGCTGTAGCGGCCCGGATGTCAAGGTAGGTGAGACGACGGAGGAAGGCCATCTGGCCGCAGCAGCCAAGGAGCGCAAGGAAGCGCGGGCGGACGAGGCGCAGTACGAGCCCAACGCCGAACGCGTCACCGCGGTGGGCTTTGGCGGTCCGGTGGGCGCAGACGTGGCGCCCGGGATCCTGGTCGAGGTGAACCCGACGACGACGCACCTGTCGGACGCGGAGCAGCACGTCGCGCGGGCCAAGAAACACGAAGCGGCGGCGACCTTGCTCGCGAAATTTGAGGACTCGGCGTGTGAAGGCATCCCGCCGGCGGACCGCCTGAGCTGCCCGACGCTGATGAGCGACCAGCTGACGTCCCTGCCCAACGGCATCCGGCTGCAGGTCGGCCAAAAGCGCGTCGTCGCGGTGCTGGCGTACATGCGCTGCCATCTGGCGTTCGCGCGGGTGCACGGCTACGGCGAAGAGTCGCTGTGCGCGTTTGCCGTCAAGGGCGTCACGGCCAATGCGTCCGAGGATCGGACCGCGGTGGAGCTCACGAGCAGCGACCCGCAGGCGGTCACGACGCTACATGGGCTGGTGCTCGCGCCGTTCAAGGGCCTGTAGCCGTCATTCCGATGGCGAACGCTGGCGCACTGTGTCGTGCAGCCAATGCTCGTCGTCGGTCTCTGGATAGTCGGCGCTCCAGTGCAGGCCGCGCGACTCCTGCCGCGACAGCGCGCTCTCGACGATCAGCAGCGCCACGGCCGTGATGTTGCGCAGCTCCACGAGATCCGGCGTCAGGTGAAAACGCCAATAATCTTCCCGAACTTCCTGCTCGATCAGCCGCAGGCGCCGCTGCGCCCGGAGCAGCCGCCGGTTGGTCCGCACGATGCCGACGTAGTTCCACATCAGTCGGCGAATCTCGTCCCAACTCTGCTTGACCACAACGATTTCATCGGCGTCGCCCGCGCTTCCCGTGTCCCATTCCGGCACGTCCAGCTCGGTCGCGTCGCGCGGTCCCGTCAGCAGCGCGCGCGTGTGCTGCGCCGCCGACTCCGCGTAAACCACGCCTTCCAGCAGCGAATTCGACGCCAGCCGGTTCGCGCCGTGCAGCCCGGTGCAGGACACTTCGCCGATCGCCAGCAGCCGGTCGATGTTGGTCCGCCCCTGCATGTCGACCTGCACGCCGCCGCACTGGTAATGCGCCGCCGGCACGACGGGGATCGGCTGCGCGCGGATGTCGATGCCCAGACCCATGCAAGTGGCGAAAATCGTGGGAAATCGCTCCTCCAGGAAATCTCCGGGCAGGTGCGTCATGTCCAGGAACACGCTGTCCGCCCCGGACTGCTTGAGCTCCGTGTCGATCGCGCGTGCCACGATGTCGCGCGGCGCCAGGTCCTTGAGCGCGTGGTAGCGCGGCATGAACGCCTCGCCGGCCGCGTTGCGCAAAACGCCGCCCTCTCCGCGCAAAGCCTCTGAAATCAGGAAGTTTTTCACCTGCGGATGAAACAGACAGGTCGGGTGGAACTGGAAGAATTCCATGTTCGCCACGCGCGCGCCCGCCCGCCACGCCATCGCCAGCCCATCGCCCGTCGCCACGTCCGGGTTGGTCGTGTAGCGGTACACCTTGCCCGAACCGCCGGTCGCCAGGCACACGACCTGCGCCGCCAGCGGGACCACCCGCATCGCGCCGGTGTCCAGCACGTAGGCGCCCAGCACGCGATCACCTTTGCCGCCCGGATGGCACTGCCGCTGGCCCTTGGCAATCCGCCCGCGCGTGATCAAATCCACCGCGAGGTGGTTCTCCAGGATGCGGATGTTGGGATGCCGCCGCAGCCGGTCCACCAGCGCCAGCTCGATGGCTTCCCCAGTCGAATCCGCGTGGTGCACGACGCGCCGCACACTGTGACCGCCTTCCCGCGCCAGCAGCAGCGCGCCTTGCGGGTTGCGATCGAAGTCCACGCCCAGTTCGATCAGCCGCGCGATCGCTGCCGGGCCATGTTCCACAATCATCTCCACAACATCGCGCCGACAGAGCCCGGCGCCGGCGGTCAACGTGTCCGTGATGTGGGTGGCAAAACTGTCGACGGCGGGATCGAGGACCGCCGCGATTCCGCCTTGCGCCCAAGCGGTGTTCGCGTCGCTCAAACCGCGCTTGGTCACGAGAATAACCGAGGCAAATTCGGCTACATGCAGCGCGAAACTCAGCCCCGCAATGCCTGAACCGATGACCAAGACGTCCGCTTTTTGCACAGTATCCATGGCGCGGCAGTGTAGCAGCCGCGGCAAAAACCGCGAGCGGCCGAACACGACTTGCCGGGCCGATTCCGGGCGTGGGACCCAAACAGGCCGAGCGATCTCCCACACCAAGCACTTTGGGTGAGACCTGTTGCATTTCGGACGGGGACCGCGCGCGTGGACCTCCGGTGGCACGCCGCGGATCGAAAGGGATTGCTCTCAAACTTCGGTCGGAGTGTGTAAACGATGCTTGCAGTCGCCCCGCAGATGCGCTCCACTGGCGCCGCCATGACGCTTTCCGTGCTCCCCGATCTCGACGCCCTCTTGCATGAACGCTTCCACCTGGAGCGCTTTCGGCCGCACCAGCGCGAGGTCTGTGAGGCCGTGACCCGCGGCGAGGATTCCCTGCTGGTGATGCCGACCGGTGGCGGCAAATCGCTGTGTTATCAGCTGCCTGGGCTGGCGCGCCAAGCGCAGGTGCCGGGCCGCGGCGGCGTGCTGGTCATCAGCCCGCTGATCGCGTTGATGGAGGACCAGTGCCAAAAGCTGCTGGCCAACGGCATCGCGGCCGATCGCATCCACTCGGGAAGGCCGCGCGGGGACTCGCAAAACGCGCTGCGGCGCTGGGTGGCGGGCGAGCTGGAGTTCCTGATTCTGGCACCCGAACGGCTGCGCGTGCCGGGGTTCGTTCCGCGGCTGATGCAGCGGCCGCCCAACCTGATCGCCGTGGACGAAGCGCACTGCATCTCGATGTGGGGCCACGATTTCCGGCCGGATTACAGGCTTTTGGGCGAGCGCCTGCCGGAGTTGCGCGCCGCCGGCACGCCGACGATTGCCCTGACGGCGACGGCGACCGTGCGCGTCCAGAACGACATCGTGGCGCAGCTGGGCATCCCCGACGCGAACCGCTTCATCCGCGGGTTTCGCCGCGACAACCTGGCCGTGGAGATGGTGGACATGCCGCCGGCCGGGCGTATGGAAAAAGTGGTGGCGATCCTGAGCGATCCCGCGCGGTTGCCGGCGATTGCGTATGTGCCGAGCCGCGTGAAGGTCGACGAGCTGGTGGCGATGCTCGGCAAGGGCGTGCGCGCGGACGGCTATCACGCCGGCATGAGCGCCGATCGGCGGAGCGCCGTGCAGGATGCCTTTCAAAACGGTCAGTTGGACATCGTTGTCGCGACGGTGGCGTTTGGCATGGGCGTGGACAAGGCGGACATCCGGACGGTCGTTCACCTCGGGCTGCCCGGGTCGATCGAGAGCTACTACCAGGAGATCGGCCGCGCGGGCCGCGATGGCCAGCCGTCGTACGCGATTACCCTGTGGAGTTCAGCAGATCGCCACATGCACACCCACTTTTTTGACCGCGCCTACCCGCCGCTCAGCGTGCTGGAGCGGCTGCACGGGTTGATCCCGGCGCAAGGCCAGGAGCGCGACGACCTGCTGCGGCGCAGTGGCTTGGAGCTGCAAGTGGCTGAAGCTGCTCTGGAAAAGCTGTGGGGCCAGCTGGCGGTGACGCTGGATCTGGACGACGTCGTGCGGCCGCGGCCGGAGACGGTGAACTGGTCGGTCGCGTACACCAAGCAGCGCCTGCACCGCGAGGCGCAAATCGGTGAAGTCTTTACGTTTGCCCGCGCGACGGGCTGCCGGATGCAGGCGCTGATTCGCTATTTCGGCGACCACGGCGACGCGCGGACGAGCTGCGGGCGCTGCGATCACTGCGCGCCGGAGCAATCGGTGGTGCGGCGGTCGCGCGGTCCGGACCCAATGGAGCGGCGACTGCTGGCACGCCTGCTTGCGGCCGTGCCGCGGCGCGCGATCGGGACGGCCAAGCTGCACCGGGAGGAATTCGCGGAAGTGCTGGATCGCAAACTGTTCGATCGCCTGTTGGCCGCGCTGGATCGCGCCGGGCTGGTCGAGCTGAGCGAGGACGCGTTCGAGAACCAGACCGGTCAGACGATTCGCTACGCGACGGTGAAGCTGACCCCCGGCGCGCTGGCGGAGCGCGACGATTGGCTGGCGGACGTGCAGATCGAGTCGGAGCAAAAAGAGAGCGCGGCGGCCGCCCGCAGCAAGGCCAAGCCGGTGCGGCGCGGCAAGGCGGCGGTCGCGACGGCGGTGACGGCGGACCCGGAGGTCGTGGACCGGCTCAAGGCCTGGCGGCTGGGCCGTGCGCGCGCGCAGGGCGTGCCGGCGTTCGTGATTCTGCGCGATGCCACGCTGCTGGACATCGCGGCGGCTCTGCCGCAGTCGATCGCGGAGCTGCTCGCCGTTCCGGGCATCGGCGCGCACAAGGCGGAGACATACGGCGCGGAGCTGCTGGCGGAAGTGAGGCTGGCGCATGGAGCCTGACGGCGTGCGTGAGAGCGTGCTACTGGCCGGGCTGACGACGTTGGGCGTGGGCGGTGCGGCGCGCTGGCTGGTGCCTTGGCGCGACGCCGCGCAGCTCCGCGCGGGCCTGGCGTTCGCCGCGCAGCGACGCGTGCCGTGGTGGCTGCTGGGCGGCGGCAGCAACGTCATCATCGCGGACGCGGGCCTGCCAGGTGTGGTGCTGCAGCCGACGGGAACGAACCTGGACGTCGTGGGCCAGACCGCTGAGACGCAGACGGTGGCGGCCGACGCCGGGCTGGCGTGGGACGCGCTTGTGGCGTGGACCGTGTCGCGCGGGCTTGGCGGCATCGAGTGCCTGTCGGGCATCCCGGGGCTGCTCGGCTCCGCACCGATCCAGAACATCGGCGCGTACGGCCAGGACGTCGCGGAGGTCATCGCGCAGGTCGAGGTGCTGGACACGGCAAGCGGACGAGCCGGGGCACTCTCGCTGACGGAGTGCGCGTTCGGCTACCGCGACAGCGCCTTGAAACGCGCGCCGGGTCGCTGGATCGTCACGCGCGTGTGGCTGAGGCTGCACGTGAACGCCGCGCCGTGCCTGAAGTATGCGCAACTCGCCGACGCGCTGGCGGAGACCGTGCTGCCACCGGGCGCGGTCGGGCTGGAGCGCGTGCGCGAGACGGTGCTGCAGCTGCGGCGCGCCAAGGGCATGGTCGTGGACCCGGAGGATCCGGATAGCCACAGCGTGGGCTCGTTCTTCATCAATCCGCTGGTGGACACGCAGACCGCCGACGCGGTGCGCGCGCGGCTCGCGGGCGCGGATGCGATGCCCACGTGGCGCGCGGGCGATCGCGTGAAGCTGTCCGCGGCGTGGCTGATCGAGCACAGCGGGATGCACCGCGGCTTTGGCACGGGCCGTGTAGGGCTGTCGACCAAGCACACGCTCGCGCTGGTCAACCGCGGCGGCGCCACGGCGGTGGAAGTCCTGGCTTTTGCCGACGAAGTCGCCACGCGCGTCCACGCCGCGTGCGGGGTCCCGCTCCAGCGCGAGCCTGTGCTTTTGGGCTTCTAGCGCGTAGACGTCGGCTCGCCAGGCAGATAGGTCGCGTAGCCAAAACAGTCATCGCCTTGCAGCCGCACGATCAGCTTGCCCGCCGCATCGTAGATGTCCAGCACCGGAATTCCCGGTGCGCCTGGCAGGAATTTCGCCCAATCTTCGGCTTCCCAGGCGGTCGCGTCCACGCGCGCCAGCGCCACGCCCGGCTTGGCCGGCAGCTCATGCTCCAGCTTGACGCCCAGCCGACCGCAGGGCTCGCACCAGGTCGCCCAGTAGTCGATCAGCGTCACCTTGCCCGGCACCAGCAGCTTCTCGATCTCCGGCGTCGTCGGCGCCTGGCCCGCCAGCGCGCTCTTGCCAAGCGCCGGGGCCTTCGGCGTCGAACTCCACGCCCAATTCAGGCCAAAGAACCAGCTGGTGTACTGTACTGGCTGGATTCCATTGACAAAACGGTAGATAGGCACGCGCGCGGAGCCTGTCAGCGACCAGGCGTCGTTGTAGCCAATCATCAGCGTCGGCGTGACGCTCACGGTCTGGCTGCCGGAGTCCGCAAACGGCGACCGCGGCGCGTCGCCTTCCACCGCGGTAGCCATCGCGCGGTAGAGATATTCGCCATTGACCATGAAAAACAGGCGCTTGGGCACGAAATAGTTGGCCACGCCTTCCAGCACCGGCATGTCCAGCATGTAGCGCCCGGCGATCGAGCCCCGGTACTCATTGCCCCAGCCGATGCCGTTCGGGTCGGGCGTGCCGCTGTTGGCGTAATCCAGCGCCTGGCGCATGCCGCCGGTGAGCGAGACGCCAAAATTCGCCGGCAGGTCGAAGTGCGCCTCCAACTCCTCGATGATCCACCACGAACCGCGGCTGATGGACAGGTCGTGGATTGCATCGGTCGAGTACGCGCCGTTGTTCGGGATCGCCACGCCCATCACCGCGAAAATACGCGGAATTTTCAGCCAGCCCGCCGGCTGCTTCAGGCCGAACGGCTGCAGCACGTTTTGGCGAATCCGCACTTCGGTGTCGCCAAAATCGTTGGCGCGCGTGGGCTTGCCGGACGCATCGGTCAGCCAATCGTCATATTGCAGCGCGGCGTACGGCACAAGGAGCGACAGCCCCGTGCCCCACGGCGCGTCGATGCCCGCGCTCAGGCTGCCCAGCTGCATCGACATGCGCATGTCGCGCTGGTTGTACTGGTGGCCGTTCTTGTCCATCTCCGTGCTGCCGCTGAACAGCTGCGTCGCGCCGGACGTGCCGAAAATGGCGCCAACGCGCGCGCGCCAGACGTCTCCGGCACCGTTGTACAGACTGGATGCTACGTCACTGTCTCCCACCGGGAGCGTTGGGTTGCTTCAACTCGCACACTGGGCTTGGGCGCCCGCTGCAGTCAGCAACACCACGCTCCCGACGAGGACAGCCAGCAGGCTACGAATCGTCGCGATCATGAACACCCTGAATTACTGGATGTGTTTGGCAAAAAACGTGTTCCAGCCGTCGGCGCTGGCGCCGTTCTCTTTCTCGAGAATCTTGCGGGTCTTGGCGTCGATCAGGATGTTCAGCGGGATCGAGCCCGGGACGTTCCACAGGTTCGGCGTGCCGTTCGGGTCGATGCCGCTGACGCCCACCACGTTGAACTGCTTGATCCACTGCAGGCTGAAATCCAGGTCGATGTGCGGCGGATTCTGCGTCTCGTTGGCGTCCTGGATCAGGATCTGGAAGATCATCGCCTTGTCGCCGTACTTCTTCATCGTCGCCGCAAACGTCATTGTCTCGTCCTGGCACGGCACGCACCAGCCAGCTGAGATCGTGATGCCGATGACCTGCTTGTCCGCGAAATCAGACAGCTTGATCAGCTGCGGCGCCTCGTCCGAGAGCTTGCCGTCGCCGTTGGTGTCGACGCGGCCGAGCATCGCGTAATCCTCAAAGATGTCACCAATTTTATACTGCTCGGTCAGCTTGCCGACGCAACGGTTGGTGCTCGGCACGCAGCGCTTGGTCGTCGCGTCAACGAGCGTGCACTTGTAGCCGTTGCCGCAATCCGCCGCGGCGGTGCAGGTGTCGGTGCAGAACGACTCGCCGGATTGGCCAAAAGTCAGGCACTCGAAATTGTTTGTCGTGTCGCAGCGGCCGTCAGCGCAGGGCTGGCAGAGCGTGCCGTCGCCGTCGCAGGTGCCGGAGCGGTGGGTGCAGACGTTGCGGTCGCCGGCGATCGGGTCGGTCACGACGGTGCAATCGGCGTAGCGCGGGCACTCGAACGAGCCGGGATCGCACAGCTTGCTGCAGAAGCGGGCGCCGAGGCCCATGTCCACGCAGACGCCGCCGTCGCCGCACTCGTCGTCGGTGACACACGCCGAGCAGAAGCGGCGCGGCGAGCAGATCTGGTTCTTGCCGGTCGGGTCGGTGACGTCGATGCGGCATTCCATGGATGCCGCGCAGTCCAGGTTTGTGGTGCACGACGTGGAGCACACGGCGCGGACGGAGCCCGGGTCGCCCAGGCAAGTCAGCCCGTCCGGGCACGTCTGGTCCATGTAGCACGCGAGGCCGACGCCGGTCGGGGCGGTGGTCTTGTGGCAATACGAGCGCGCGTTGTCGTCCGTGAAGCAGCCCTGGCCGGTGGCGCATTCGGTCGAGGCGTTGCAGGTCTTGGCACACAGCCCGCCGTCGCACACAGCGGACTGGCAGTTCGAGTCCTCGGTGCACGCGGCGCCGTTGGCGACGGAACCGGGCGCGACGTCGTGCGAGGCGATGTCCTGCAGGCCACCGGTCACGCCGCCGCTGATCGAAATGTCATCGCCCGCAGCCGCTGCCGTTTTGGTGCCGCACGCGCCGAGGAAAAGCGCCAGCGAGAGTCCGCTGACCAGAAAGAGCGAACGGGAAAAGGAGTGACGCGACATGTTGCCTCAGCGAAAAGAGCGGGCCAAAAAAACAAAGAACGTCGCCTTTGGACGAGCATCCGGCGTCGAGGATAAGATCGGTTTCCGATCCTCGCAAGCGCAAAACGTGCGGAGCTTGCAGGATCCTTGCGCAGTGGCGCACGCGACGGCTACGCTACGCCAGATCGCCTTTGTGCGAGCTCAAACCGCCCGGGGCGTAGACGCGTCGCATTTCGGACTGGCCCGCGAGCGTGCTCCTCCGGAGGCCCTGCGCTGGTGACGGACGCTTGAGTTCGCACTCCGGTCAGCGTGTATCGCCGTGGAGGCACTGGTGGAGACGGTCGGTGTGCGCGTTTCAAAGTTGATGGCGGATCGCGGCATGTGCTCGCGGCGCGAGGCGGATGCGTTCCTCGCGGACGGGCGCGTGCGCGTCGACGGCGAGCTTGTCGCGGTTGGCGCCAAGGCGCTGCCGTCGGCGGTGATTGAGCTGGACGCCCAAGCGCAGCGGCAACAGGAACAGCTGGCGACGATCCTGCTCAACAAGCCGGTCGGCTGGGTGTCCGCGCAGCCCGAGGATGGCTATCGCCCGGCGATCGAGCTGATCGTGCCGGAGAATCAGGATCCGCAGTTCGCCGGACCACGGCTGCAAAACAAGCATTTTCAAGGTCTTGCGGTGGCGGGCCGCCTGGACATCGACAGCCGCGGCCTGCTGATCTTCACCCAGGACGGCCGGCTGGCGCGCCAGCTGATCGGCGAGAACTCTGGGATTGAAAAGGAGTATTTGGTGCGGGTCACCGGACGGATCGGCGATCGCGCGGTGCAGCTGCTGCGGGGCGGCCTGGAGCTGGACGGCAAGCCGCTCAAGCCGGCGCAGATCGACGTGCTGGGACCAGATCGCCTGCGGTTCGTGCTGCGCGAAGGCAAAAAGCGGCAGATTCGCCGGATGTGCGAGCTGGTCGGGCTGCATGTCCACAGCCTGCTGCGGGTTCGCGTGGGCGAGGTCCGGCTGGGCAACCTGAACCCCGGACAGTGGCGATTCCTCAGGCCCGATGAGCGGTTCTGACGCACGCGAAAGAAGCTTCCCGTTCCGCCGCGATTGCGCGACACTGCGCGGCCCATGGCGACGCCGCAAAAGACCAAAAAGTTTGACAAGGAAGGCTTCCGGCTGGTCGCCAGCTTCAAGAAGGCTGAGCTTGACTACGAGATCGACGAGCGCCTGGAGGCCGGGATCCAGCTGCACGGCTCAGAGGTCAAGGTGCTGCGCGCAGGCAAGTGCGTGATTTCCGGGGCGCACGTGCGCGTCGTCGGCGGCGAAGCGCTGCTTTTTGGCATGCAAATCCCGGAATACCCGTGGTCGCACCAGTTCAACCACGAGCCGGACCGGCCACGCAAGCTGCTGCTGCACAAGCGCGAGATCGAGCGGCTGGCCGACGCGCTGCAGGCCAAGGGGTCGGCGTGCGTGCCGATTCGCGTGTATTTTCAGGGATCCAAGGTCAAGATCGAGCTGGCGGTGGGCACCGGTCGCAAGCACCACGACCGGCGC
>CAIYWC010000197.1 GCA_903929795.1 uncultured Myxococcales bacterium
CCTTCGCTCCAGGGTCCACAGCGCGGGCTGGCGCCGCTGGGACGCGTGTGACGATGTGCTGCGCCATCGCGGAACCATTGCGCGGCTGCGCCGACGCGTCTTTTTTTCCGCATGCTCGCCGCCGCTTCGCGGCTGCATCGCGCGGGCGATGAGCTTCGCCATCGCTGAACACGCGCTCGGCTACGCCGTCGCGACGTGCGGGTTTCTAATTGTCGCGGAGGGTGCGGGGTACTTGACGCGGGGGAGCCAGCCAATGCCAACCTTGCCCCCCAAGCCGCGCCCCGCGCCCGGAACTCACATTCCGCGCGTCGGGAGCCACGGGCGCCAAAACGCACTCGCTGCGCGCACTGCGCGTCACCGACCCCGCGGCAATGTGCAGGAGTTGAGCCGGTGCCTGGCCACGCGCCACGGCCGGCACTTCGCACTGCGGATCCCAGACGACGAGGATGGTGTCAACAACGACTTGTGCGAAACCAACATGAAGTACTCCGGCGATCGCGCCAATCCGGTCGACGTCGATGCTCGCCGCGGCAGGCGTCGTGCGCCTGAACACCTGAAAATGACGCGAATCTGGGCGAATCTAGGCCTTGACGGGCTCGTTGGACAGTCCGACGCTGCCAAGGAGCTCAATGAAGGCGGGAACTTCGGCAGGCTAACCCGACGGTACTTCCTATGACGGTCCACCGGCGCTTGACCAAAGTCGGCAGCTGCGCGTGTCAGTTCAGACATCGACCTTTCGGCGCGCAAGTTGTAGATATGCCCGTCCCGGGACATGGGCGCCCGGCAGGATCCCGATCCACATGAGGCTGAAACCGGAAACGTTGGCCGACATCACGACCAAAACGCTGGCCAACTACAACGGGCGCGCTGAGATCTTCCGGGAAGGCACAAGGGACCACGATGTCAGCCAGAACATCGGCGCGTTGCTGCGGGCTGTGGACGTGCAGGAGGGCGACGCCACGCCGCGGACGATCCTCGACCTGGGCTGCGGTCCGGGGCGCGACCTGCGAACTTTCAGCCGGCTTGGGCATCGCGCCATCGGGCTGGATGGCACGGAGCGGTTCGTCGCAATGGCCCGGCAGGATAGCAGTTGCGAGGTCTGGCATCAGGACTTCCTGCACCTCCAATTGCCGGGCCGCTTCTTCGACGGCGTCTTCGCCAACGCGGTGCTGTTTCACGTGCCCACGCAGGAACTGCCGCGGGTGCTGGCGGAGCTGTATGCGACGCTCAAGCCAGGTGGCGTGCTGTTCAGCTCCAATCCGCGTGGCGACAACACGGAAGGCTGGAAAGGCGAGCGGTACGGCGTGTGGCATGACTGGCCGGGCTGGCGCGCGCTGATGACGCGCGCAGGATTCGTGGAGATCGAGCACTTCTACCGGCCCGAGGGCCAGCCGTTTGAGCAGCAGCCGTGGCTGGCGAGTGTGTGGCGGCGTCCCGACGACACTGCGCGCGATGCTTCCGCTCGTTGACTCTGACAGAGGCCCAACTCGACGCTCTGGACGACGCCCCGTGACTGACGCGCGACACGATGCGCAACGTGTGGACCGGCTCGTGCTGGGCCGCGGGCGCACGGCGAGCCGTCACGCACGCCGGTGCTGGAGCTGGCGAACCGGAAGTCGCGTCGGACATGGCTCGTGATCACTCACCGACGCCTTGAAACGACAGGTGAACTCCGTTGGGGATCGGGTGGCATCATCGCCATGTCCGTCGGCAACCGTGCCCTCCCGAGTTCCTGCTGAGCGTTTCGGACTGGTCATGGCACGCAGACCCGAGGCCGATTGCGTTCCACATGTCGCCTCCGTCATTCCCGCTTGACCAGGTGCTTGCGAATCGCCTTGAGCTCCCACTCGCGCGCTTCGTCCGCTTGCGGGTAGGCCATCTGCAGCGCTTGGAGCGCGTCGAGGACGACCTGCGACACAATCAAGTGCGCGTTGCGCTTGTCATCCGCCGGCACGACATACCACGGCGCATGGCCGGTACTCGTCGCGCTCAGACACAGTTCATACGCCTTTTGGTACGGCGTCCAGGACTTGCGTTGCTCAATGTCGGAAACGCTGAATTTCCAGTTGCGCTCCGGATCATCGATGCGCCGCAGCAGGCGTTTGCGCTGCTCGTTCTTGGAGAGGTGCAGGAAAAACTTGAGGATCCGCCTGCCGTTGTGGTGCAGATGATGCTCCAGGTCGGTGATGGATCGGTAGCGCTGCTGCCAAAGATGGTCGCTGTGCCCCACCTCTTCGGGCAGGCCTTCGGCTTGCAGAATCTCGGGTTGCACGCGGACGATCAGCACTTCCTCATAGTACGACCGATTGAAAATACCGATGTGGCCGCGTTCTGGCAGGCGCTGCGTCGTTCGCCAGAGAAAGTCGTGCTCCAGTTCGGCGGCGCTGGGATGCTTGAAGCTGGACACCCCGGCAGCCCTGCGGATTGACGCCGGACATCACGTGCTTGATGCAGCTGTCCTTGCCGGCCGTGTCCATCCCTTGGAAAATCAACAACAAGGAGTGGGTGTTGTTGCTGTACAGCAGGCTCTGCTGCTCCGTGAGTTCCGCGACGTGCTCCGCGATGCGGCGGCGATAGGCTTTGTGCGAGTCGTAAAACGGCTTCACCTCGGTCGGACGCGCCGCGAGGTCGACTTTCTCGTCTGGCTCGACGCGAAACTGCTTGCAATCCATGGTCATTTTCCTGTCTCCTGCGGAATGCGACGTGCGCTCGGCGCCGTCAGCCAGTGGTTCATCGCGACCTTCAGCCCGTCATTCACGACCAGACACACAACCAGCGCATAGCCAAAAATCGCCAGCGGCTGCCACCACGGCAGCGGCAGCAGCCCCGGCAGCCCGACCAGCGTCAGCACCGTGCCAGTGAGCGTTTCCGCCGTGAGCGCGGCGATGAGCGGCTTGCTGGGCAGCGTTTTCCAAAACCAGCGACGCTCGCGCGCGGAGAGGATGGAAAATACGGCGAAGTAGAGCAGCGTCAGAAAGCTGAACGTGTACAGCGCCTTGTCGTTGGTCGCTAGGCCAAATCGCGTCCAGCAGAACCATAGCAGCAGCAGCGTCTCAGCGACCATGGCGATACCGAGAACAACCGCCGCCGCGAGCACGCCGCCGATCTTCCAGGTTTCCGGCTTGGCGGACGGTTGCACGCGATCGGTGGCGAGCGCGATCTTGGCGAAATCCGTCATGAACGTCAGCAGCAGCATGGCAAAAGCGGAGACGACGAACTTGCCGGTCACGACGTAGGCGATGGCGACAAACGCGGCTTTGAGGATGGTTCGGCTGATTTTGTTGATGATCCACGTCAGGATGCGTTGGTAGATTGCCCGGCCGTGTTCCACGAGCGCGACGATGTTGGTCAAGCCGGGCTCGGTCAGCACGACGCTCGCGGCGCCTTTGGCGACGTCGGTCGCAGTGCTCACGGCGATGCCGACCTCCGCCTGTCGCAGCGCCGGCGCGTCGTTGACGCCGTCGCCGGTCATGCCTGTCACATGGCCCGCGGCCTGAAACTGCTGCACGACGGCGAATTTGTCCTCCGGAAACACCTCGGCGAAGCCATCGGCAGTCGAGGCGCCCGCGGTCTTCAAGTCAGCTGCCCGCAGGATATTCGCCAGCCCGACGCCTTGGGCGATCTCGCTCGCGACCGCCAGCGCGTCGCCGGTCAGCATCTTCACGGCGATCCCGAGGTCGCGCAGCTGGGCGATGAGCTGCTTCGCGTCCGGCCGCGGCGGGTCATAGAGCGTGACGAGGCCCAGCATTTCCAGCGCGCCC
This sequence comes from uncultured Myxococcales bacterium, assembly GCA_903929795.1. Taxonomy (GTDB): domain Bacteria; phylum Myxococcota_A; class UBA9042; order UBA9042; family UBA9042; genus CAIYBN01. Next base: position 3,762 of record CAIYWC010000197.1, read on the forward strand.
GTCTCCGGCCCGCCCGCAACTGCCAGTGAACGATAGCCTTTCGCCGCCGAAGCGCTGACACGCGCTTCCAGCGCAGCGATCGCCGCAGCGTCCAGCCCACACGCCTCTGCCACCGTCCGGACGGCACCTTTCATCACGCGCCGCCGCTGGCCATCCTCCTCGACCACCGCTTGCGTCCGCCGGTTCTTGGCGTCAAATGGCGAAAACGCAAGCAGCTTGACGCCCTGCAGCGCGATTTGCCGCTTCTTTGCCTCGGCCAAGAACGCCAGGTCGATTGGATCCTGGTTGGCGTCCTGCGACGCAAGCGCGCCAGCCAGCAGCACATCGGCCTCTGTGGCGTTTTCCAAGGCAATGACCCCGGTTACGGCCAGCTGATTCAGGGTAATCGTGCCAGTCTTGTCGACGCACAGCACGTCCATCGTCGCCGCGTCCTCCGCCGCGCTCAGGCGCGTGACCAGCACGCCGCGTTTGGCCAGCTCTTTCGCGCCCAGCGCCATGCTGACCGTGAGCATGACCGGCAGCGCGACCGGCACCGCGCTCATCAGCAGCACTAGCAAAAGCGGAAGCATTTCCAGCAGCGCCACGCCGCGCACCAGCGACAGCACCAGCACCACACCCAGCAGCGCGCCGACGATGATGAAAAGCGCGCGCACAACCATCGTCACGACGGCTTCAATGTGCAGCTTGGGCCGCGCGCGCTGGACCAGCTCGGTCGTGCGGCCGAAGTAGGTCCTCGCGCCCGTCAGCAGCACCACGCCATTGCCTTCACCGTGACGAACGATGGAGCCCGACGCCAGCACCTCGCCGGGCGCCTTCGCCACGTCCTGAGACTCGCCGGTCAGCGCCGATTGGTCGAGACGTAGCTCGCCCGTTAACAGCTTGAGATCCGCCGGGATCACGTCGCCCGGTCGCACGCGCACGATGTCACCCGGCACCAACTCGCGCGCCGGCAGGACCTGCCAGTTGGCGTCGCGCAGCACGCGCGCGCTCACCCGCAGGCGCTTGCGCAGCGCGTCCACGACGCCGGTCGCGCGCTGTTCCTGAACAAAGCTCAGCACCGCGTTGACGAGCAAAAGCCCACCGACCACGGCGAGTTCCGAGTATTTGTGCAGGACAACCGACAGCACCAGGATGAGCTCGAGCATCCACGCCGAGATGCCCCAGAACTTGCCGAGAAACTGCCGCACCGGGTGGCGCTTTTGCTCCGCCACCTCGTTGAATCCGGCAGTCTGGCGCGCTGCCGCGACTGCCGCACCTGTCAGGCCGGTTTCTGGATCCACGTGCAGCGTCGCCAGAGTTTCCGGAATCGACGCCGCGACGATTGCAGGTTGCGTCGCATCGGCCACCGCCGGTTTGTCTACGGACTTCATGGCCTTGGGCTGCATCGCGACTCCGTCCGGCGCACTGAATCCCAGCAGGTGCCGCACGGTCCCGCCACAACAAGCTTGCGTTCAGGGTAGGAGACTTGGGCCGCGCCGCCACAACGCGCCATCAATCAATGGCTTACGGCGCGGTGGCTTCGCTGCCGTACCAGTCCTCGGCCATGGTCCGCGCCAGGATGGCACGCGCCCGCGCGGCGCGGAAATCGGCTGTTGCAATCAAGATATCGGCCTCAGCGAGCCGCGTTTCGGCGTCGACAACCTCCAGGCCATTGGCCAGGCCAGCGTGCAGTCGCGCATCCGCTTGTGTCGCGTTCAACTGCGCGGCATCACGGGCTTTTTGGATGGCAGGTAGCTGCTCCAGCGCCGCTTGTACATCGGACCACGCGCGCCGCACGGCGACCCGGCGGGCTTCGCGCAGCGCCTCGACTTCGCGCGCCAGCACCGCCTCACGCGCCGATGCCGACGCAATCAGCGCGTTTTGATGGCCGTCATAGATCGGCCAATTCAGCACCACACCCGCGAACCAGTTTGGCACTTCCGGCAGCCAGCCGCCCAAGGCCGCGGCACTGCCACTGGACGGCGTCGCGCCGCCAGCTTGACCAGATACGCCTGCCGTTGCATGGACTTGCGGATGGCGCTTGACCTCCTCCAACTGCGTCTGCGCCTGTTGCGCTTCCAGCCGCGCGGCCGCCGCCTGCAGGCGGGGCGACTGCCGAATCGCGCGTTGCACTGCCAGCTCCAAGCTCGGCGACGGCGGGAGCGTGAGCGGACTCTCCGCCGCATCCACCTCGTCGGCTTCAGAGCCCATCGCCGCCGCCAGCAGCGCCCGGGTCACGGTCAGGCCAGCCTGCGCCTGCAGGACGTCGACGTCGTAGCGCGCCAGCAAGGCATCCTCACGGGTCAAGTCCGCAACTGGCCTGAGTTTTTTCTGCACAAAGGCGTTGACCAGATCCCGATGGGCGCCTTGGCGCGTCCGCGCCTGTTCGGCTGCGGCAAGCAGGCGATGCGCGGTCCGGACGGCAAACCAGGACTCTTCCACCTGCAGCGAGACGTCGAGCCACGTCGACCGCGCCGAGGCCGTCTCCGCCCGCAGCACCGCGTCCGTCAGCGCCTGTTCCGCCGCGGTCAGGCCGCCGTCGTAAATCAGCTGCCGGACGCCAATCGCCAGCAGCGTTGCCGGTTCAGGCGCCAAATTGCCCACGCCCGCGACCGTGCGCGTGCTGCTGATGCGCGCGACGTCGACCTCGGGCGAGCCGACGTAGCTCGCGGTTGTGTTGTTGGCGGTGTACGCGAACGCCTGTGCGGTGGCACCGACGGTTGGCTGCCAGCGGGTGTGCGGCACATCGATATCGCTGCGCGCGGCCGCAACGCGGGCTTTGACCACCGCGAGGTCCACGTGATGCGTGCGTGCATACGTGAGCGCGTGTTCAAGCGACACGGCTTCGACCGCAGCACCGGCCGGCGCTTGCGCCCAAGCCGCTGTCGGCAGCGAAGCAACCGCACAGAAAGAAAGGAGATGTTTCCAGCTCATGAGGACTTTGACTCCGCGGCATCGCGTGCTGGTCTGACGACAAGCACGTTGATGTGGCCTTGGTTGGCCAGATGGCCGGCGACCGATCCCAGGATGCGGTCGGGCCAGCTGAAGGCATGGCTGCCGATGACGATGAGGTCGGCGCCAAGCCTGTCACCCGCCTGTTGAATCACGTGCCACGGATCGCCGGCAATGACGATCGGCGGGTGACGAAGGGCCCGCACATTGCCTTTTGCCAGTGCCGCCAGGTGCGCCGTCGCTTGGGCTGCCAAGTGCGCGGGCAAGGCGTCATGCGGATCGGCGTTGGCTGCAGCTGCCGGGAACTCGGGCGGCACATCCAAGGCGTGCACGAGGTGCAACTCCGCGTCAAAACGTTCGGCGATTTCGCTCGCCGAACTCAAAACCTTTGTGGCGATGGCGCTGTCATCCAAGCCGACCAGAATTTTGCGCATCATGCGTGGACCTCCGCCAAGGGCAGCTCAGCCTCTTCCGGCACGGCGCGCTTGGCAAAAAGCACGAACATCACCGGCACGAGGAACAGCGACAGCAGCGTCGAGGACGTCAGCCCGCCGACGACGGCCAGCGCCAGCGGCTGGTTGGCTTCCGAGCCCGGCTCCAGCGCCAAAGCCGTTGGAATCAGGCCGATAATCGTCGCGAGGCTCGTCATCGCGATCGGCACGAACCGCGAGCGCGCCGCGGCGAGGATGGCGTGGCGGGCACCGACGCCGTCGCTGAAGCGCGTGTTGGCGTCGTCGACGAGCAAAATGCCGTTGGAAACCGCGATGCCGATGACCATCAGGATGCCCATGAGCGCGGTAATCGAGAAGCCCTGGCCGGCCGCCATCAGCGCCAGCACGATGCCGACAAGCGACACCGGAATGGTGAACAGCATCACGAACGGCAGCCGCAGCGACTTGAACTGCGCCGCCATAATCATGAAGACGACCATCACCGCCAGCCCGAGCGCGAGGCCCAGGCCCGAGAACGTCGTGCGCATCAGCTGCACCTGGCCGACAAAATCGAACTTGATCGCGCGCGTGCGCGAGTCCGCGTGCAGCGCTTTTTCCAGGTCCAAGCCGACGCTGCCGATGTCGCGGCCCTCGGTCTGCATCAGCACATGCGCGGCGCGCTGCAGCTGGTTGCGCTCGACAACGATCGGCCCCAGGCTGCGGCGGATCTCCGCATACGCGCCCAGCGACACCGCCTGGCCGCCCGGACTCACGCGCACCGGCAGCTGCGCCAGTGCCTGAATGTCCAGCACGTGCTTGCCGTCGTAGGCCGTCACGACGTAGTAAGACTGGCCATTTGCCGAATCAATCCAAACGCTTGGCATGTTGATGTTGCCCAGCGTCGCCTCCAGCGTCGACTGCGCCGCGTTGCGCAGGGTCACGCCGACCAGGCCGGCCTTTTCGCGGTCGGTCTCGACGCGAATCTCCGGGTAGTCCAGCTGCAGCGACGACCGCACGTCGCGCACGCCCGGCACCGTCCGCGCGACCTCAGTCACCGCCTTGGCCTGCGCGTCGAGCTCCTCCAGTCGCTCGCCGCGGATCTCGACGACGACCGGTGCCGTGAAACCATTGGCGAAAACGCTGGCCACAAGCCCGCCCGGGTATTGCAGCGTCTCGACGCCGGGGTAGCTGCGCGTCAGGATTTGCCGCGCGCGGTCCGCCAGCTCCTGCTGCGACAGCGTGCGGTGCTCGGGATCGCTGAACGCCAGGCGCAGAAAACCCGTGTGCGGCCCGGTGTTGGGACTCACAATCGCGCTGCGGGCATTCTGCGGCGTCCCAAGGTTGGCGACGACCATCTCGACGGTCCCCGGCGGCAGCTCCGCGCGCAGCGTCTGGCCCATGGCGTTCAACTGCGCCGCGGCGTCTTCCAGCGAAATGCCAGGCGCAAAGCGGACATAGATTTGGTCCATCGACTCGTCGATCGCCGGGAAGAACGTGCTCGGTAGCCGTCCCGCCGCCCAGCCGCTGGCGATGACGAGCAGCAGCGACGCCAGCAGCACGGCGACGCGGTGCGGCAGCACGATCGCCAGCAGCTGCGCATAGCGCGACGCCAGCCGGTCGATGACCGCCTCCACGGCTTTGCCGACGCGGCCATGCTCGGCGTGCCCGAGAAAATAGCGACACGCGACCGGCGTCACCGCCATGCTGACGACGTACGACGCGATCATCGCCACAGCCACCGTAAGTGCCAGCGGCGCAAAGAGTTTCTTGGCCAGCCCGGCCAGCAGCAGCACCGGCAACAGCACCGCCATCGTCGTCAGCGTGGAAGCCAGCACCGGCAGCGCCACCGAATTCGCGCCGTCGCGCGCGGCCGCCAGCGGCGACTTGCCCAGCCGCTGCTGACGGTGGATCGCCTCCAGCACTACGACGGCGTCATCGACAAGCCGGCCCATCGCCAGCGTCAGCCCGCCAAGCGTGAACGCGTTGAGCGTCTGGCCCGCGGCGTACAGGACAATCAGCGTGATGGCGAAAGACAGCGGGATCGCTACGGAAACAATCAACGTGCCGCGCACGCTCTGCAGGAACAGCAGGATGACAAGGCCAATCAGGAACAGCGCCTGAATGATCTCCTTTTTCAGGCCGTGGTAGGTCGTGCGCACGAATGTCGACTGGTCAAAATACGCCTTCACCGACAGCCCGGGCGGCAGATCCTTCAGGTTTTCAACGACGTGCTTGACGGCGTCGACGATCTCGATCGTGTTGCCGCCGGGGATCCGCAGCACGTTCAAGTACACGGCGTCCTGGCCATTGACGCTGACGGCTTGGGTCGCCGGCGTGCCGCCGTCCTCGATCTTCGCCACGTCCTCGATCCGCACAGCCTTGCCGCCCTCGACCTTGACCGGCGCCTTGCCGATCGCCGCGACATTGTTGGGGATTGCATTGGTGTAGACGTTGGCATCGAACTTGGGCGAGATGAACTCGCCTGACGGCAGCAGCGCGTTGGACTTGCCGACCGCCGCCGCCACATCCGCCGACGTGACCTTGCGCGCCTGCGCCTTGACCGGGTCGACGACGACGTTGATCTGCCGCTGCCGACCGCCGTCCGGCGCCGCGCTCGCCACGCCGGGGATGCCTTCCAGCAGCGGCTCGATGGCGTTGAACGCGTAATCGTACAGCTGCGGCCCCGTGTAGCCCGCGCCGGTGACGACGACCTGCACGACCGGCGCGTTCGACGGGTCGTACTGCAGCACGAAAGGCGGCAGCACGCCCAAGGATTTCGGCACAGCCGCCATCGCGAACGCGGCTTGCTGCTGCACAAGGGTCTGCGCCGAGTTCAGGTCCGTGCCCCACTTCAGCCAGACGTAGATGATGCTCAGGTTGTTGCGCGACACGCTCTCGACGTGGTCGACGCCGGGCGTCGCGCTTACATACTTTTCCAAGCGCCAGGTGATTGTTTTTTCAACATCTTTTGGCCCAAGGCCCGGCGCCAGCGTGCCGATGACAAGCACCGGCGGCGTCAGCTCCGGAAACGTGTCCACGCTCATCCGCGGCGTCACGACGCCGGCGAACACGATGACCGCGATGCACAGCATCAGCACCGCGATGGGGTTGCGCAGCGAGATTCCGGTCATGGCGCTGCCTCGGTCGCGGTCGCATCGGCGGGTGCAACTGCGCTCGCAGCCTGCGGTTTCTCCACCTGCTCGCTGACGCGATCGCCATTGTTGAGGATCGCCCGGCCCTCGACGACGACGTGCGCGCCCGGCTTCAAGCTCGGGTCCACAAACAGCGTGCCGCCGATCTCGCCCAGCACCGCCAGCTTGCGCAGCTTGGCCACGCCGTCCTCAATCACGAACACAGTCGCGGTCTTACCGCGCACCGCCGCGGCGTAAATCGGCAGCGCTGTGGCCGGCTGCGGCGCGCCGACGTCGATCTGCGCCTCGCCGGTCGTGCCCACGGGCATGCCGCGCGCCGGATCCGGCAGATCCACCTCAAAATGCACAGTTCTTGTCGAGGGATCCGCCGATGGACTGCGCCGCGCGATGGTGCCCAGCAGGTCCTCGTTCGTCGCCGTCAGGTGAATGCGCACCGCGCGCCCCGGCGCCACGACGGCAAAATCCACCTCCGGTGCGTCGGCCGACAGCCGAACGGTACTGCGATCGACGACGGTCACAAGCGCCACGCCCGGCCGCACGAACGCGCCCGGATCGACAGCGCGCGTCGCGATCTCGCCGTCAAACGGCGCGTGCAGCACGCAGTCGTCCACGTTCAGCGTCGTGCGCGCCAGCTTGGCCTTCATCGCCTGCAGCTGCGCGTCCTCGGCGGAGCTCAGCGCGGTCTTCTGCTCGGCTTCGTTGGCGGAAACGAACTGCCCCGCCACCAGCGACCGCAGCCGCGCCGACTCGATCGCCAGCGCCTTTTGCCGCGCGTCGATCGCCCGCGCCTCCATCGCCACGCCCTGGCTCGCCGCGCTGGCATCGCGGCAATCGAGCGTCGCCAGCACCTCGCCGCGCTTGACCACCGCGCCTGGCCGCACAAGCAGCGTGTCGACGTACGCCGAGACAAGCTGCGGCCCCACGTTCGCCGACAGCCACGGCTCCAGCGTCCCGACGTACAGCCGCGACGGGCGGAAATCGCGTGCCTGCGCCAGCGTCACCGTCACCGGCTTGGGCGCATCGGCGAGCGCAACCTTGTCCGTCCGCGATTCCGAACGCCAGAGCAGGTAGCCGCCGGCGGCCAGCACCGCAGCCATGCCCAACGTCACGACGATCGGCACGACTTTGCTGCCGGACGGACGGGCAGCCTGGACAGCGGGAACCTGCGGCGGCGGACCCGACGCGGCTCCGGCAAAAGATGGTTCAGTATTCACGTCAATGACTCCCGCGGCTCGGCAACGCATGCGCTCGCCCGCGTGCTGAACAGGGGCGATCGCGCCGCCGACTCTTCCAATGAACAACCCACGCGACGAACCCACATCCGCCGCTGTGGTTGCAACGCCCGGGTCGGCTGTCTATTCACGCTGACGAGCCGGAGCTTGGCGATGTTGCCGCATCGACACATTTCTTTACGAATAGCGGCTGCGGCTCGCACGGTGGACCGGTTCGGTGCACAATCCCGCGTGCCGGTAACCCGCTGCCGGTTGAGGCCCGCATGAACGCTTGGGACCAACGCTACGACATCGACACGTTCTACTACGGCACGGCGCCGAACGACTTCCTGCGCGCGCGCGTCGGCGATCTGCCACCGGGCGGCCGCGTGCTGTGCATTGGCGAAGGCGAAGGCCGCAACGCGGTCTTCCTTGCCAAGCAAGGATTCGCCGTCACGGCGGTGGACATGTCGCACGTCGGGCTGGACAAGCTGCAGCGGCTGGCCGAGCAGGCGCACGTTCACGTGGTGACCGTCGTGGCCGATCTCGCGCAGTTTCCGATTCTGCCGCACGCCTGGGATGCCATCGTCGCCATCTGGTGCCACTTGCCGCAGTCGCTGCGCGCGCAGGTGCACGGCGCGTGCGTGAGCGGCCTTGCGCCCGGCGGTATGTTCCTGCTGGAGGCGTACACGCCGCGCCAGCTGGAGTTCGGCACGGGCGGGCCGCCGGTCGTGGAGATGCTGATGACGGCGGACGCGCTGCGCACGGAACTCGCGGGGCTGCATCCGCAGATCCTTGTCGAGACTGAACGCGACGTCCACGAAGGCCAAGGCCACCACGGTCACAGCGCGGTCGTGCAAGTGCTGGCGCGCAAACCGTAGCAGTTACTTTGGCTTGGCGCAAATCGAGAGACCGAGCGGCAGGTACAGTGGGCAGCGCGAGATCGCCGCCGTGCCGAGCAGGATGAACCCGGCGTAGCCCCAGACGCCGACGGTGCCGGTGGCGGCGAGCGCGACGAGGGCGGCGCCGGCGACGGCGCGCACGATGCGGTCCAGACTTCCCATATTCACTGGCATGACACCCTCCGAGCTTGGCCGAGACGACCGATGTGCAGTCTGAGCCATGCGGTTCGCGATAGGTTCAGCGCGCCATCAGGTAGCCCATGACGCCGCCGTAGACCGTCGCGACCCAGCGGTTGCTGGTGATGAGGCAGACGCCGCTGCGGCAGCCGACGACGCGTTGGTAGAGAAAGCCCAAGCCCGCGCCCAAGACGGTGCTGCCTGCGATGTACAAGGTCATGAAAGTTCTCCTGAAAATTGAGTTAGGCGACGCGCGCGGTTCCGCGCTGGGCTTCCACGTCCCGCCGCACTTGGGCCATGTCGAGCTTCTGCGCCTGGGCAATCAAGTCGTTGAGCGACGCCAGCGGCACCACGCCCGGCTGCGAGAACAGCAGGATGCCGTCGCGGAAAATCATCAGCGTCGGGATGGACTGGATGCCGAACTGTCCCGCCAGCGCCTGTTCGCTGTCGGTGTCGACCTTGCCGAACGTCACGTCCGTGTGCGCCGCAGCCGCTTTCTCGAAGATCGGCGCAAACGCCCGGCATGGACCGCACCACGTCGCCCACCAGTCGACGAGCACGATGCCCGGCTTGGCCAGCGTGGCTTGGAAGTTGTCGGCGTGAAGTTCAATCGGTTTCATGGGTTTACCTTCCTTGGATGTGGCTATCGGGCCATGGGTATCCGAGCCGGTACGGGTCAAAAGGGTTCAGCTCGGGCAGACCAGCATCCCGCCCGTCAGGTTCTTGACGTCGGCAAAGCCGTTCTGCTGCAGGATCCGCGCCGCCAGGTAGCCGCGAAAGCCGACTTTGCAGTACACGACCGTCTCCGCGTCGCGGTTCAGCTCGCCCAGCCGGTCGCGCAAATCATCCACCGGCACGTTGCGCGCGCCTTCCAGATGGCCCGCGGCGAATTCGCCCAGCGTCCGCACATCCAGCAGCTGGATCGACTTCCCCGCCGCCACACGCGCCCGCAGGGTCGGGCACGTGATCACATCCAGGCCGTTGCGCAGCGCGTTCGCCGCCACAAGCCCGGCCATGATCACCGGGTCGCGCGCCGAGGAAAACTGCGGCGCATACGCCAGATCCAGCTCTTCCAGCTCGTCGACGTGCATCCCCGCCTGCAGCGCCGTCGCCAGCACGTCCAGCCGCTTGTCCACGCCGTTTTCGCCCGCGACCTGCGCGCCCAGCAGCCGGCCCGTCGCCGCGTCGGTGACGAGCTTGATGTGCAGCATCAGCGCGCCGGGATAGTAGCTCGCGTGGTCGAAGTTGTGCGTGTAGGTCACGAGCACGTTCAGGCCCAGCGCCTTGGCGTCGCGCTCCGTCAGGCCCGTGCGACCTGCGGAAATGCCCATGGTTCCGAGGATCGCCGTGCCCAGCGCGCCGGGAAAGCGCAGGTCGCCGCCCGCCGCATTGGCACCTGCCACGCGCCCCTGCTTGCTCGCCGGACCCGCCAGCGGCATCCGCACTTTTTGCCCCGTCACGCGCTGCACGACCTCCACCGCGTCGCCCGCCGCGAAGATGTGCGGATCCGACGTCTGCTGCCGCTCATCCACCGCGATGCCGCCCGCCGCGCCGATGTCCAGACCGGCCAGCCGCGCCAGGCTCAGCTCGGGCCGCACGCCGATCGACAGCACGACGATGCCCGCCGGTAGCACCTTGCCGCTCGCCAGCTGCACGCCGGTCACGACCTGCGCGGCGTCCGTCTGCAGCCCGGCGATGCCATCGCCCAGCACCAGCGCCACGCCGCGCTCGCGCAGCCGCTGCGCCACGTGCTCCGCCATGTCCGCGTCCAGCGCCGGCAGCACCTGCGGC
>CAIYWC010000198.1 GCA_903929795.1 uncultured Myxococcales bacterium
GAAGCGAATTCGTACCGGCTGCGGGAAGCCGAGGAGCGCGCGGCGCAGAAGGCGACGGCCCGGGCGGCGCGGCGGAAGTGAGGCCGGCGGCGGGGTACGCGGAAAAAGCCGGGGAGCGGCGGTTTTGCGAAGCCGTCAACAGCGAGCTACACGCGTTTGCCGCGATGTGGTTGCGCAACATCCGCGACCAGCAAGGCGGCATCGCCAGGATTGTCGCGAGCAAGTGAGCAGGTGAGCAACCGGCATGGGCTGGCGTCGGAGGTTCCGGCGCTGGCCTTTGCCTTTCTTCTTCGAGGTGACGCATGGACCAGGAAAAACTGCTGCTGCTGACGCGGCCGTTCAACGACATCAAGAGCCGTCCCGGCCGCAACGGTCAGGCAATCCAGTACATCGAGGGGCACGCCATCGTGCAGCGGCTCAACGAGGCTCTGGGGGGCGACTGGAGCTTCCGCGTGCTGGAGCACGACGTCCGCGAGGGCGAGGTCATCGTGCTGGGCGAGTTGCGCCTGGGAGAGCTGGTGAAGCAGGCGTTCGGCGGGTCGGAGGTCACGCGCACGCGCGAGGGCAAGGTGGTCAGCTTGGCGGATGACCTGAAGGCGGCCGCGACAGACGCGCTGAAGAAAGCGGCGACGCTGCTGGGCGTCGGCATGCACGTGTGCGCCGCTGAGGAACCGCCGCAGCGAGCGCCCACGAGACCGAAGCTGGTGGAGCAGCCGCCAGAGACGGACGCGCCGCCAAATAACCGCCTTACGCGCAAGCAGGCGGAGTTCATCGGCAAGTTGGCGAAGTCGAACGGCATGGGCAGGCCCGAACTGGATGAGCTGGCCAAGCAGCGGTACGGCAAGTCGGCGGGGTTTTTGACGGTCAAGGAGGCGAGCGAGTTCATCCAGGCGCTGTCAACGGCGGCGTAGGGATCGCGCTGCGGTAGTTGCACGCAAACGATGCGGCCGCGGCGGACGTTACAAGGACGCCACCACAGACGTGCGCACTGCGCTGGAGGTGGAGGGCAAGGTCGGCGCGTGCCGACCTTGTTTTTAGCGGTGAAGCGGACCCGTCAGATCGTAAGACCTCGCGCTGGCACGTCCCCACCACGCGATGTCCGTGCGCGCCACGACCTTCAGTCCTGCTCTTGGTCGACGTCGAGCCGCTTGCAGGTCTCGCACAGGCTGTAGAAAATCGCCGCGCCTCTCGGTCCCGAGCTTCGACCTGCTCCCGTGGTGCACTTTCCGGCTGAACGTAAGTGCGCGAAAAGCAATTACTTGCCAGACCTTATCCGTTCCTTCTCCTGTTCAATTCGAGCACGCTGGACAAAATCGTCCGCGGCACGTTCCCGTTCGGCTTTCTCGTGGCGAAGCTCCTCTTCTGCTGCGCCTCGAATCTTGCGCTGCTCCAAGTACTCATGGTTGCTTCGCGCCTGGGAGTCGGAAATCGGGTAGAACCACACCAGTGCCAGCGCCAATATCACGATCACGGCGAGACAACCAAGACACCCCTTCGCACTTTCCATATCCCCACCTTTTCGTGCCCGGTGTCCCGTTAGCCGTTGAACGCGATGAAGAACCGCCCGCGAATCAGCCTTGGCGAACGCAGCGCACAAGCTCTGTCGACGTTGGGCCGTCCGAAACAATGTCGAGGACGATGAGCTTGCCGTCGTCGCTGTTGAACCCGTTTGCGAAGTTCACAATGAACGCTGCTCCCGCGGGAGAGGTCACCGTATTCGCGGTCCAGAAATACCAGCCGATCCCCTTTTGCGGGAACGCCGCTTGATCGATGGCTGGGGAACCCTCGCGACGCAGACTCTCCAATTCGACCTTGCTCGGCAACCGCCAGTCCGACTTCTCGGCGAGCTCCAGGTCTTGGCAATAGCGTTTGGATTCGTTCCTGGTGCGTGCCGTCTCCGGCACCGTCCTCTGCCAGGTCAACTTGGTCTGACTGTCGTACACGGTGTCTCCAACGCCTTCGATCTCGTAGCGCCCGATGACCGTCTTGGGAGCGCCGACCGCGCCAGCATCGTAGCCTTTCCGATATCTTTCCCATGCTTGCCGCTCTCGCTCGTTGGCGAACACGGGCATGCTCAAATTGAGCAGGGTCGCGGCGAGATCATACTGTCCGGTCTTCAGCTCGATGTTGCGGTGTTCTTCGATGGAAGCGTCAAAGTGACGCGCGTGTGACGTGTTCAGAGCAATGTTGGCGATCTGGATTTCGCGCTTGAGGCCGGGCTGAGTCGTGCACACCGGGATTCCACTTTCGTCCTGAAGGACCTCGCAGTGGCCAAAGTACGTGCAGAGCTCGGACTCCTTGCAGCCGGTCGGCGTCGCGACGCAAACCCCATCTCGCGAAGCGCATAGTCCGCCGACTTTGCACCAGTTCAATGCATTGTCGCCCCTCCAGTCAGGGTTGGCCACTGGCGCCGGCGCGCTGCACCCAGCGTCGGAATCGGCACCCAACCAGCAGCCTCCAGCGGGTCGATTGTCAGGCGTACAGAAGCCGAACCGACGGCACTCTGGCGATTGGCTGCACTTCTCCCGCAGCTCTGCACGTCGGGCTTGCTCGGCAGCGACCTTGGCTGCGGCGTCGTCGGCTGCTTTCTTCTGGGCGACATCGCGCGCCAGGACCACCTCGGGCGTTTGGCACGTGTTGTCTTTCGCGCAGGTCAGGCCGGATGCACAGTCGGTCGGCTTCGCGCACTTGCCGTTCTCGCGCACGCCGCAGCCAACAACGCAAAGCAGCACGAAAGTAAGAAGGCTCGCCATTTTCATTAGCATTCCGGCCCCTTGCAGACGCTTCTCGGTCCGCCCGTTACGAACTTGCGCCGACGACATGTGCCGAATCGGCCTCACCGCGACGGCTGGCCGTGCCCAATGACTTTTTCCAGCTCCCGCCCGGCTTCTTGATGAAGCCTGTCGTCCTGTCCGGGAAAATCCGTCAAAAGCGTCTCCAGAATCGGACGCGCTTCCTGAAGTCGCATCTTGGCAACCAGGTCCTGCGCCTTCACCAGCCGTTGCGTGCCCTCCAGGTGCTGGGCGCCAGACGCATACGCCTCGTCCAAGCTGCGGCTCGACCACTCGCGGGGCGCGGCGATGGACAAGGGGTAGAGTTTGACGGCGTCAAGTTCCAGTTCGCGGCCGTCCTCGATCGCTGCACGCGCTGCTGCAACGCGCAAGAGCCCTTTCTGCTGACGCATTTCAACAACTTCGAGCAGGTGGCTGCCGGCACTGAGATTGACAAGGAGTTCTGGCGTGCCCGGGGCATGACCTTGGACGCGTTCCGATCGCTTCATCGGCATCGCCAGCTTGCCATCCACCAGAAGTCCGATGCCGGGAAGTCCCGCGTCAGGCAACACGAGGCGAACAAATCCACTCGGGCCAGTAGGCGACGGGGTGTACGCCTCCGCGCGACCCGTGCCGTAGTTTCCCCATGATTCCGTTACCAAGCGTGCGGCCGACGGAGGGTTCGAACACAGAATCTCAGACGTCACGCTATCGTAGACGCGAACGCCGACTGGCTGGAGAGCATAGCCCTTGACTCGCCCGCCCGCCTCGCTAAACGGACGGCTGCCTTTCACCAAAATCTCGGCAAGCAGGTCGTGCGAGTGCTTCTTGTGCCATGCTTCAGCTTCGTCGGCGGACGCAAAGGACACGGCGCATTGACCGTGCTGGGCAACGGCCTTGCCGGGATCCTTCTTGTAGCTGTCGGGTGACATGAAGAAAGGCTTGAGCAAAGTGCCGAGCGTGACAAAGAAATCGGGCACGGCGTCGTCGCCCTTCATCGACTCTACGTCGCCCAGAAGGATGTAGTCGAAGGCGAAGTATTGCAGCTGCTTCTTGAAATCATACGGCGCCATGCCGGCGTGAACGTTCCGCAGCAACATCCCCTTCCCGTTCAGGCTGGCCCTCGCGCGCGCCAGGACCTTTCGGCACCCAGCCAGTTCGGCACCGTCGTACTCCTCGCAGGCGTCGTCGAAGTGCTTGGCGATAACGCGTGGGTCGGCAATCGTCGCGCCCGTCTGGATTGCCAAGACCTCGAACGTCTGCGCCACCTTGGGCTCAGCAGCCAGGCATTCTGTCCTCGGGCCGAACAAGCCAAGAATCAGGATCGCGGCAGGAATCGCGAAGGCTGCAATAGCGCGTCTCGCCCGGGACGATGAAGTTGCCCGCTGCGCTGGCCTAGGTGACGAGCTACCGTGGAGCGGCGTGTCCAGCCGCCAGAGCGCCTCGGGGATTCCGGACGCGACGTCGGTATGCGCAGCGACGCGACCTTGATCGGCCGGCACTCTGGCGACCTCCGCGCTCAGTCGCGACAATTCCAGCTTCGTGGCTCCACTTTGCATCGGCGCTTCCTCCAAGGTGCGATTGACCCGTCAAGGGTGACGATACACCCGCTTCTTAGCGTTTATCAACCGTGTATCGAAGGTTCAATCACAACGATGCCGCGCCGACACTTCCGGCATGGCAACAACCGACGACCTCAAGCACTTCGGCCACAATCTCAAGCAGCTGCGCAACGCCCGCACGTGGACGCAGGACCACCTCGGTGAGCTGGCCGACGTGAATCCGAAGTACCTGGGCGAGATGGAACGCGGCGAACGCAACCCGTCGCTGGACGTGCTGTGGCGGCTCGCACGTGCGCTCAGCGTCGATGCGGCCGAGCTGGTGGGCGACGAGCTGACGCGGCTGGAGCGGGCGGAGCTGCTGCAGCGTGTCGCGGATGAACTGGCGCGGCACTCCAGCGAGGAGCTGCGTACGTGGCTGCGGGTGGCGCGGTCGCGGGTGCGGTGAAGGCGCGGGTCGGTGCACGTCCCTGTCAGATTTGCAGACGCAAAGCGTGGCCCCGGCCTTGACGGCGCCGCCGGGTGTCCTTCACTGCCTGTCAAGCGGAGTCGCGGATGGCTTGCGCTGCCAAGGAACTCGACGGATGCGGCGAATGGCGAAGCAACGCCATCGCACTGTCTTTCGGCTGCGCACGGGGAAAACGAGATGCCAAAAAAGACAGCGACGTTGACGGGTATTTGGGAGCTTACTTCGTCCGGAATGAAGGCAAAAATGCCCGGCGTAGGTCAAGACTATCACATCGACGCTAAGCGTTTTTTGGAGTCCCACGATGAATTCTATGAATGGCCGCTGCATATGGCGGAAAAGACCTGGGTGAATATCGAAGAATTCAACGCCGCATTTCGGCAAGCCTTAGCAGCCCACGCAGGGAAATACAAAGGCGAATTGGATAATGCCAAGTTGGAAGCGTCTTTTCGGCAGGCCGTTCGGCTCAAGGCCAACCCATAGGCTCCACGTGGCTATGCGGTCTGTTCTTAAGGTGAATTCTCGCCCCGCCCGTCCAGTTGCGAGCATCAGCAGCGTCAGCCCGGACTACACGCCGCCCGCGCGCGAGGCCGCGCCTGCTTTCGCGTGCTTTTGGCCCTGACGGCAAGACGCCGTGCGCCGCGATGCTCTGCCGGATGTCGTGCCGCAGGGCTCCCTCAGCGAGACGATCGACAGGATCGTCATTCGCTTCACGCCGCCGGCGGACAAGACGCCGCGCACCGCCACGTTGCACATCGTCTGCAACGACCTGTCGCACCCGATCGCCATCCCAGACTTCCTGCTTCAGCTTCTGACGACGTACGGCGTGGCGGACATTGCCACGGTGCCGGAGGTCGACTTCGGCTTCGTCAAGGCGCCGGGCACGGCCGCGCAGACTTTCCCGATCGAGAACCTTGGCACCGTCGTCCTCCGCATCAATGCCATCGACCCTAGCGCGCTGGATGACTCGTTCAAGCAGCTCATCGCCGGCACCGAGTACCCGAGCGGGGCCGTGATCGGGCTGGACCCCGACATCGCGGGCCTGCCACGTAACCAGAAGCGGATGACGGCAGAACGACCTGCCCATAACCAGCGTCCAAGCCGGCGCTTACGCCCGCCCTTCCCACCGGCGCACCCACGCCTCCACCGGCTCGAGCAGATCCGCCGGCGCCTCCGTCATGTACTGGCGCGACGGATACAGCGGGTCGTCTAGCAGCCCGCGCTCCGCCGCCTGAATGCTGGCGACCAACCGCTCCATCAGCTCCCGCATGGTCTCGAAATGGGCGCACGCATCTTCGTACGACGCCGACATCACCCGCGCGCCCGCCAACTCCGCGAGCGCGGTCGCGCCCTCGTGCATCTCCGCGTATTCCGCCCGCCATCCCACAAGGCGCTTGCGCATCTGCCGACGCGCACTCAACACGCACACGCCCACGAACCACACACCAATTTGCAGCTCGAAAAGCATCAGCGTAGCCAGCGCGGCCAGCCCAAATAAGATGACACCAAACACCGTCGCCATCCAGACCGCCAAGGGAATACTGCGCCAGTAGCCGACGTGCACGCCCTGGCAACAGCGTAGCCGACGCCACAGGATGCGCAACGTGTGGACCGGCTGCGTGCTGGCCGCGTAGGCAGAGGCGCGCACCTGACTTCATCGAGACCTATGAACCCGGCAACGGATTTTGCGCATCGCCCCCGCGTCGACATCCCTCGCGCAGGTTCGCCGGATCCAGCAATTATCAGCACTGATAACCAAGGTTAACCACGCGGTGAACCAGACCCGGCACCTGACGTCGCGGTTGTGGCTGTCGTCACGCGAACCGTCGGCGGCTCGCCTTGAAGTCGGGCAGCAGCAGGCACTTCGCACTGCGGATCCCAGACGAACACGATGGTGTCAACATTGCGCCAGGCAAAGCTTGGCACGAATACAAGGAGGCACCGATGAGCTGACTTGAAAATCGTGAATACAACCCAGCGGGTGCAAATCCCGTCCGGCCAAAGCTCAGCCAGCGGGCCGGGAGCGAGTCTTGCGTGGACGTC
>CAIYWC010000199.1 GCA_903929795.1 uncultured Myxococcales bacterium
GACGTCCACGCAAGACTCGCTCCCGGCCCGCTGGCTGAGCTTTGGCCGGACGGGATTTGCACCCGCTGGGTTGTATTCACGATTTTCAAGTCAGCTCATCGGTGCCTCCTTGTATTCGTGCCAAGCTTTGCCTGGCGCAATCTCGACACCATCGTGGTCAACGGGTGCCTGGAGTGCGAAGTGCTGCCCACACCCGCTTGTCATCGCACCACCGCGGCAGCGAAGCGCGGCAACAATCGGGCACCGAGGCGGCCAGCCGTACGGGTCTCACCACGCCGCGCCAAAAGGTCGCGCCTCCACCTCGAATGACCATGCCGAACGCGGCTGCTGCGCCAGGTGCACCACCCTTTCTGCCACCGCTTCCGCGGCGATGAAGAACGCGTCAGGCTTGTCAGGCATCCGACTTCGCGCGCCAGGCAGGTCCAGCACACCATCGACGACGAGCAGTGCGACGTGAATCTGCTTGGGCCAGAGCTCGCGGGCTATGGATTCCGTCAAGCCACGCTGCGCCGCTTTGGCCGCTGCGAATGCGACGCTGCCCGCTGCGCCCCGACGCGACGCCGGCGAGCCGATGACCACGATGTTGCCGCCGCCAGCCGCCTGCATGGACGGGGCGACGCAGCGGGTGGCGAGCAGGAGGCCCAGCGCACTCACCTGAAACGATGCCTGAAATGCGGCCAGGTCGGTGTCGGCGATGTTGCCCCATGCAGCGAGCGCGGCGTTGTAGACAAGCGTCGTCACCGGTCCGAGTTCCGCAGCGATGGCGGCGAAGGTCGCAGCGACGGAGGCCGAGTCGGTCACGTCGCACGCGTAGGCACGGGCGCGGGGCAGCTCGGCAGCCAGCGGCGCAGTTGTCGTGGTCGTGCGCGCAAGCATGGCAACCGCGTAG
This sequence comes from uncultured Myxococcales bacterium, assembly GCA_903929795.1. Taxonomy (GTDB): domain Bacteria; phylum Myxococcota_A; class UBA9042; order UBA9042; family UBA9042; genus CAIYBN01. The sequence goes on from CAIYWC010000199.1 coordinate 890, forward strand.
CCTTCCTGGGCGAAGCGTCGTGCGAGCGCGCTGCCATTGCCGGAGCCGACACCAGCCACGACGCATACCTTATTGTTTCCCATTGCATTTCTCCAGCGCCCGCTGCCGTCACAGGCGCGGTGCCGCAGTTGGCTGCACGATCTTCAAGGACGCGAGCGGTCCCGCGGTGGTCAGGTAGTGCACAAAGTCCGGGCTGACGCTCAGCTTGGCCAATTCCGTCACATCAAACGGCGTGGGCGTCAGCGGTTCGTGGCGGGCAAAGCGCGCCGGCACCCGGACGTTGCCGATTGCACCTCGGCCGATGGCCACGACGTCCGCGCCCAGCTCCAGCGCGCGCGTGGCATCAGCGCGAGACATCACCCCGCCGGCAGCGATGAGCGGCAAGGACTTGGCCACGCCGTGACGGATGTGCGCCAGTGCGACCCGGTCGGGATACTTCTGGCTGGGCGCCGCGAGCGTCATGTGCGAGACGTGACCGTAGTCGATGCCGTCTTCCACGAGCCAGTTCAAGATTTGGATGTTCTCGTCGATGTCGAGCCCGGTGTCGAAGCTGCCGCCCTCGAACGTCATGCGAAAGCCGAGGACGAAGTCGGCGGGGACTTTGGAGCGGCAGGCGCGCACGACTTCGCGGGCGAAGCGAGCGCGGTTTTCGAGGCTTCCGCCGTAAGCGTCGGTGCGCAGGTTGGTCATCTTGCTGATGAACTGCGTGAAGAGGTAGCCGTTCGCGCCGTGCAGCTCGATGCCGCCAAAACCCGCTTGGGCGGCGCGCGCCGCGGCATTGCCAAAGTCCTCGACAACTTGGGCGATTTCAGCGGTCGTCAACGCACGCGGGCTGATGAAGCCCGGAATCGTCGGCACCTCATAAGCGCTGGCGCTGCGCGCAGGCATGCCGGTCAGCTCGACGATGGCGCGCGATCCACCGTGACACAACTGCACAATGCTCAACGTCGGGTAGGCCTTCAAGCGCTTGGCAAGCGCAGCCAGGCCGGGCAGAAAGCGGTCGTCGCCAAGGCTCATCTGGTTATGAAACGCGATGGATTCCGTGGAGATCGCCGCCGCGCACGTGATGACCATGCCGTAGCCATCGGCCGCCAGCCGCTCCAGCCAGGCCATCTCCGCCTCGCTCACGCGGCCGTCGGGGTGGCTCTGCGCGGTCGTCATCGGCGCAACCGCGAGGCGATTGACGACTTTGGCGCTCTTGCCGAACTGGCGCTTTGAAAACAGGTCGACCATGAGCAACTCCCCATCCAACGCCAGCTTTGGACGCCGGCAATGTGGGAAGTGTCGCGCTGTTGAGGCCCGCAAACCAGTGGCGCGAGCCGGAACGGGGTGTTCGGAAATGGCGAACGATGCAGCTACAGTTCACGGAGACCGGCGACAAGGAAGTCCCGCAGCGCGGCCACACGCAATGGCAGCAAACGCGCCGACGGGTAGACCAGATGCAGCGGCGTGCCGCGCACACCAAACTCGGGCAGCACGCGGACAAGCAAACCAGCGGCAACTTCGGCGTCGCAAAGGAACAGCGGTAGCAGGCCGATGCCGACGCTATCGACAACGGCCCGGAGGGCGAAAGCAAAGTGATCCGCGCTGATGCGGCCGTGCACGTCGACCGCGCGCTCACCCGACGGCCCGGTCAGCGCCCACGTTGCGCGGCCCGCGGTGGCCCGAAAGAGCACACAATCGCGCTGGGCAAGCTCATTCACGTCGACGGGTAGCCCGTGCTCCGCCAGATAGGACGGCGCCGCAAAAAGGCCGGAATCCAGCGTGCGCAACTGCCGCGCCACGAGCGAGGCATCCCGCACGGGACCGCCGCGCAAGGCCAAATCCACGCCGTCCTCGGCAAAATCGATGAAGCGCGAGGTCAGCTGCACCTCCACCGAAACCCCAGGATGCGCCTTGACGAAATCGGCGACCAACGGCTCCAAGAGGCGCGTTCCCGCCTCCACCGGTGCGCTCAGCCGGACGGTTCCGCGCAACGCGGTTTGCATCTCGCGCGCGGCCGAGGCCGCTTCGTCCAGCGCGGCCAGCGCCGGCGTGACGCGATCGTAGAAGGCTTGACCAGCGTCGGTCAGACTCACCTTGCGGCTGGAGCGATGCAGGAGCCGCACGCCGAGGTCCGTTTCCAATGCCGCGACCGCAGAGCTCACGACCGACTTCGGGAGGCCCAGCGCGCGCGCAGCCGCGGAGAAACCGGCCACGTCGGCGACTTTGACGAACAGGGTGACGTGACGCGGGTTCATTGTTCGCATGATACGAACGAGTGGAGGGCGATGCAATGGCCCGGCGGGTCCCGGTGGTCGGGGCCAGCGGGCTTCGTGTTGGAATGTACATGTGGATGTTGACACCATCGCCGTCATCTGGGATCCGCAGTGTGAAGTGCCGGCACCAATCTGCCGGTCGATACGTTGTGCACCCTGTCGCGCATCAGCTTCGCTGCCGCCTGGGCGTCCGGGTCGGCTACTGGCGCAGCCAGTCCGGTGACCAACTATCTCCTGGACAGCTTCCTCGGTACACCGCTTGTCTCGTTCGGCCACCGGTTCTGAGGGCGATTGACGCGCCGCGTGCAGACGAGAAGCGCTATTGCCATGGCCAACACCCAGCCGCTGCCGGCGTTGCCAGTCGGCCCCGCGGTGCCATGGCCGGACGCGGAATTGGGTCCGTCGCAATGGCCGATTTGCAGACCGTCGGTGCCGATCAGCCCGGACTTGGCGTCGAGGTTGAAGACTTTCACGGTATATGCGCCACCCTGCATGGTATTTTTCGGTAGTACCACCTGGGCGGATGTGGCGGAGACTTGCGCGATTTTCACCTGCTGGCCGCCGATCTCCGCCAGCATGTCGGCCGTGAAGCCGATCCCCGTTAGCGTCACGACGGCGTCGCCGGTGTTGTCGGCGAGGCAGGCTGGCGTGACGGATTGCAGCACGAGCGCCGATTGGCCGGGCGTTACGGCGGACCAGGACGCATCATTGCTGATGTTGCCGCCGTCGGACACCGCGAGGACCATGACATAGTACGTTACACCGTTCTGCAACCCACTGATGGTATAGCCACCGCCTCGGCCGGGCAGCAGCCCGGATTGCGTCGGCAGGTTGGGCGCGTCGGTGGCACCAAAGAGCTGGTCAGACCAGTACACCCGCGCCTGCACTAGCCCGGATCATTCACCAAGAGATCTCGTAAGGTGGCTCGGCTCATGCTAAGATCTTGTTACCACACAGGAACCTTCGCACAAAAACGAGCTCGAGCCAATGACCGTCTGCACCAAAACACTCCGCCTTGCCAAGCCCTACAACCGCGCGGTTGACGTCGCCTTCGACGCGCCGCACACGTCCAGCGACGGCGGCCTGCTGCTGC
>CAIYWC010000200.1 GCA_903929795.1 uncultured Myxococcales bacterium
CCCGGCGAGTGCCCAGCTCAACCCGACAGGCACTGGTTCTGGAGGCTACTTTGTACTCCGCGGCGGGTCTTGGTGGCTCGACAGTTCGTTTCTGCGCGCAGCCGACCGCCAGTCCGAGGGCGCCGGCAAACGTAACCAAGCCATTGGTTTCCGGTGTGCGAGAACGCTCTAAATTCGCGGCATCCGGTTCGCTCTCTCACATCGGAGCGTTGCGCTTCTTCGCGTCGGTGACCCGCCCGCAGCCCATGTCTTTGAGTCTGAATTCCGTGTAACGTGGCAAAATCAGGCGACTCGGTTTCTCCCTCGCCTCAAAAAGACGCGAAGTATGTGTCGTCAAGTGTCACTTGGCGCTCCCGGTCGCGGTGTCGTCGAGCAGTTCTTCTTCGCGGACCCACTTCTTGCCGGCATCTTGCTGTCGCGCGATTCGGCGCGGGCAGCGACAAGTGCCGACTGAAATTGTGACGGAACCTTGCGCGTTGATGACGCCACGACTTGGCCGGTCAGACGTGGCTCCGCGGATGGCGACAAAGTAGGGCTCTGAAAGGAGCGGCTGTTTAGAAGCTGCCTGCAGCGCTTGACGGAAACGGTCGACCTTGCTGAACCGCACGGTCTCGATTTTGCGCCATTTGAAGAAGCTTTGACATCGCTTGCAATGGTGACGGTCGACGAGGCATCCGGTCAGCACGGCGCTCGTGGTGACTCCTGCGGACGCCGAGCTCACACACATGCTGAAGAACTCCCACCACTCGCTGGATTCGTAGACCACTCCAGTCGCGACGCCGCGGGGGCGCCATTCGCGCTTCAGCCCGACGAATTGGTCGTTCCAAAACGCGCCGAGCGACCACCAGGCGTCACCGGAATGCCAGATGGCCCAATTTAGATAGGTCCCTGCCACGAAAAACAGCGCGACCGCGGTGCCCAGTCGGACGCGCTCACCGCGTGATGGAGCGCTACCGGATAACCGGTACACCCAGAACGCGGAATAGCCAATCGCTGCGCCAAGCGCCAGGTCCGCCGCCGAAAACAGCATCAAGAAACGGAAGGAATTGTGATATGCCCACAGCCTGTCGAATGTGGCGCAGCCGAGCACGACGAGTGCGCTGAGAATCACCAGAAGCCGGAACACAAATGGTCCGCCGTCGCCGTCGAGGTCGTCAAGACTTTCGGAGTCGAGAGCGCGATTCCTCTTCATCGCAAGATTCCTCCTCGGGCCGTGCTTGCCGAGCGGCACAGCCGGCTTCGCGCGCCAGTCGCCGGGACCGCTGCATTTGGCTCACGAGCGCGCCTATGCGGCCCGCGCATTCGCCGTCAATGCTTGCCGCGCTCGCGGCGTTCCTCGCGTCCGTTGCTAACGTCCGCCGCCGGACACCATCGCAGCAAGCGGCACGAGAATGAGGCTCACGATGCCAGTTGCGACGTATGCGCCAACACTTCCATGACCGAACATCCCAGAGAAGAACGGGAAAATCGCCAAGTAGTCCGCAATCAGCACGCCACCTACTGCGGCGATGAGCCGACCGCATCCTGCGGCGGTTTGGTCGTTTTCCTGCGCAATCTGGCCTGAACTCTCGGGCACTAGGTCGGCGTGACAGTGCTTGCAACGGCTGGCGTCG
>CAIYWC010000201.1 GCA_903929795.1 uncultured Myxococcales bacterium
GCTGGCCGCGTGAAGAAGACGCTCGGTGAAGCTCGATCGACCTGGTGGTCAGCCGTGCCAAGCACCTCGGTCGCGCCGGCGCCAGAAGCATCGGCTGCGCAAGTCCCGGCGGCGGTGCACGACACGCCCGGCGGCACCGCGTCGCAGTTCGTCCTCGACCTGCTGGGCAAGCAACCCGACCTAGAGTGGCGCATTCGTGAGATCCTGGACGCGAGCGGCAACAGGTGGCGCGAGGCCAACGTGTACAACACGCTGACGCGGCTGCTGGACGCGGGCAAGGTCAAGAAGACGTTGACCGACCGGCAGGCGTGGTGGTCGATCGCGGGCGTGCACGCGGGCACGGCGCATCCAGCCCAGGTCGCAACCCCGGCGCTGGTCGCAGCAGCGGCACCGGCAACCGAGGCACCACACGCACAAAAGTCAGTCCCACAACCCGCGGGCGTGGTCGCGACTGAGCAGCTCAGCAGCACCGCCACCAAATTCGTCGTGGCGCTCCTGGCCGGCAAGCCCGATCGACAGTGGCGGATCGCTGAAATCGTTGAAGCCGGTGGCCAGAAGTGGACCGAGCCCAACGTGCGCAAGTCGCTGACCGGGCTGTTCAAGGGCGGCAAGGTGAAGAAGACCGTCAATGGCGGCGTCTGGTGGTCGGCGGCAAGTGCAGCACCAGCGAGTGCGGCGCCAGCCAAGGCGGTGTTACCGGTAGCAGCTGCGAAGCCTGCAACACCACGTGCACCGGCCACCACGCCGCAGCAGAGCGTCAAGGCGGTCACGTTGGAGCAGCCGACCACCACCGCCAACGCGTTCGTGCTGGCACTGCTGACCCGCCATCCCGACTACGAGATGCAGGTCAATGACATCTATGAGGAAGCGGAGCGAAAGTGGGCCGAGCAGACGATCTCGAACACGCTGGATCGGCTCGTCAAACAGGGCAGGGTAGCGCGACTCAAGGACGGCCGGCACGTTTGGTACTCCGCCGCGGGCAACTGAATCGCTCTGCGCGGAGCCTGCGCTGAGTGTATCCGTCATCTGGCGATCTTGACGGATACACCCAGATTCACCAGAATGGTCGGCGGCTTCTGCGCCCTCCCGTCGCAGAAAAGACGGTTGGCCACATGGCGTCTCGCCCGCTCTACACGCTGCATCCTCGCCCGCTCACGGTGCTGCACAGCGACTTGGAGAACCACGCGGCTACGCAGACCCAAGTGCTCATCGGCACGCCGGGATCGCTGCTTGAGCGCGAGAACGCCGCGGGATTCCGCTTCTACGCCAGACAGTTCTACGACGGCGACGGCAAGAAGCGCGAGCAATACGTCGCCGGTCCGGTTGGCGATTCGACGGCGGATGCCACGGCGGCGGAGCTGCGCACTCGCATCGACGAGACCAAGGCGCTGACGGCGGACCTGCGCCTGTTGGGCAGGGAAGGGTACCAGCTCGCCGATGCCCGCACTTTCGCGACGTTGGCCAGCCTGCACAACCACGGCGTCTTCCGCGCCGGCGGGGTGCTGGTCGGCTCTCACGCGTTTGGCGTCCTGCTGAACCAGCTTGGCGCCCGCGCTGCAGCCTATGCCACCGAGGACGTCGACCTTGCCCGTCGCGACGCTCTGGCGTTTGCCACGCCGCCGTCGCAGAGCCTGCTGGAGATGCTACGGGATTCGGGCATCGAGTTCGTCGAAGTGCCGCAGTTGGACGTGCGCAAGCCCTCGACGTCGTGGAAGGCACGGGGCCGCGGTCGCTTCCACGTAGATCTGCTGGTGCCGTCGCCGGACAACACGTTTCCGATCGTCCCCGTGCCCGAGCTGCAGGCGCACGCGATGGGCCTACCGTACCTGCGCTACCTGCTCGGCGACGCGCATATGGCGCTGCTGGCGGCGCGGGAAGGCTGCTGCCAGGTGCGCGTGCCGACGCCGGAGCGTTTTGCCGTGCACAAGATGGCGGTGTCGCAATTGCGCAGCTCGCGTACCGCCAAGAGTGACAAGGACTTGCTGCAGGCGAGCGTGCTGCTGGCGGTGCTGGCCGAGCACCACCCGGGCGCGATCGAGACGGCGCTTGAGCATCTGCCGACCGGCGCCAGCGGCTCGTTCTCGCGGGCATTGCCGCTGATCCGGCCGCTGCTGGAAGAAGCGCATCCGCGGGCCTGGGAGGCGATCGCCGGGTAGGCGTGGCCGGGGCGCTTGCGGCGGTCCGCCGTCATGTTACGCTGCCTGCGCTGCCTTGGAGTTCCGCCGTGCCGCTCGAAACCGCCCTACGCCAGCAAATTGCCAGCCGCATCCGGTCCGCTGTGCCGTCGGTGCGCGAGGTCTTGCTGTTTGGCTCGCAGGCGCGCGGCGAGGCCCGTGACGACAGCGACATCGACTTGCTGTTGTTGGTACCCGAAGGTGCCGACAAGACTGCAATCGCGATTGCGGCCCGGCGCAGCCTTTGGGGTATCGACCGTGGCTTTGACGTGCTCGTGCTGACCTCTGCGGACTGGCAGCGGTTGCAGGGGTCGCGTGCGTGGTACGACCGTCAGATGGCGCGGGAAGCGGTGCGGCTCGATGAAGTGGCTTGATCGGGCGGAAGTGCAAGCATGGTGGGCGCTTTCGGCGTCCGACCTGCGCGTGGCTCGCGTCGTTCTTGACCTGCAGCCGCCCGAATGGCACGTCGCCTGTTTTCATGCCCAGCAGGCCGCTGAGAAGGCGCTGAAGGCGTTGCTGGAGGCGCACGAGCTCCCGGTGCCGCGGACGCATGACTTGGCACTCTTGGTGCAGCGCCTGAACGCCCTGGGCCCGACTGGCGAGGTCGCGGAGCCTGCGATCCGCTTGTCCATCCACGGCGTTGGGCCCCGGTACCCTGGGCCGTCTGGTGAGGCGACCGAAACAGACGCGCGGGTTGCTGTGGCCGACGCGACGGCCATTCGCGCATGGGCAGAAGGCTTGTTGACGGGAACAAACGCGGACAACGGATGAGTCGAACCTGCTGGTTCGAATCGTGCCCGCAGTCACCCGATTGGCGTGGCGTTCCCGCCCGACCGGCAGATGTCATTTTGGGCCGTTCGCGCGAAGCCGACGGTCTACTGGGGTACAACACAGGGTACAACATTTGTTGTTTCAGGCGGACGCTGGGTGTCGCAGCAGGACGGCAACATCGCTAAATAATACGCTATTCGTGACAGGCGAAAAGCAATCCTCTGGACTTCTAAGCCGACGGTCACAGGTTCGAATCCTGTTGGGCGCGCCACCAGTTACGAGGCGAGGGCAGGGTGGGTGACACCAGCAGGTGACACCGGCCGGGCAAATGCACCGACCGGAGTCACCCTTCCGCTTATCGCGAGCCACCCCGGAGCAGCACCAATTTGGGGCGCTTGGGCGGCTCCTGAGTGGCGGAACCGACCTTGAGGATCGCGTCCGCCTTAGCCGCGTCGCCGATGCCCGCGTACCGCTGCGTCATCGACTCCGAGCTGTGGCCGAGGATCGCGCGCAGCGTCACCCGGTCCACGCCCTCCAGCAGCAGCAACGTGTTCAGCGACCGGCGCAGCACCTGCGGTCCGACCCGCTGGGTGATGCCCGCCGCCTTGCACAGAGCGCCCCAGAGCTTCTTGGCCGACTTCGGATCGCGCATCTTGCCGTTGTCCGCCAGGAACACCATGCCGGGCGCCAGACACTCCACGTCAGACACCTCTTGCCGCTCCTTGTGCGCCTTCAGGATCGCCTTCAGGTCCGGGTGCATCGGGATGACTCGGTGCGCCTTGGTCTTGGTGCGTTCCAACAGTTCGCTCCGCGAGACTGCGCGCTTGATGGTGATGCGCCCGGCATCGAGGTCGACCGCATCCCACTTCAGCCCGTATACCTCACCCGCCCGCGCGCCGGTCAGCGCCATCACCGCGACCTCCGCCAGTCGCTGTGGAAACTTCTCCTGACAGGCAGCGAGCAGGCTGCGCATCTGATCGCCTGTCAGCGTGTTCTGCTCACGGATCGGCTGCTGCTCCGGGCGCTCCGGCGCGCGCACCCGCCGCGTCGGGTCCTGTAGGTCCATGTCTGCCGCCATGTCGCGCAAGATCGTGAGCAGGGCGCGGAACCACTGGCGCATTGTGTCCTGCGCGTACGGTTTGCCGGACCCCTGGCGCAGTCCTTCTGCCCAGACGACCCATGCCTCCAGCGCCTGCCGGTTGATGTCGGTGCACCGCAAGTGTCCCAGGCGGGGCACGATGAACCGCTCCAGGGCCGCGAGGTACGTCTCAGCCGTGCTCGGCGTCACGTGCCGGACGCGTAGCGCGAGCCACTGTCTGGCGTAGAGCTCGAACGTCAGGTCGGTAGTTGGCCGGAGGGGCGTAGGGGTCGGCGGCGGGTGCCGTAGCTTGGCGGTCAGCCCGATGCGCGCCTTTGCCGCCTCGAGCTCGGTTGTGCCCGCCGGCATGATCTCCCGCTGGTTCGCCCGCGTGCCGTCCGGCAACCGGATCGACGCGCGGATCACCAGACGCCCGTCCGGCAGGCGCGTCACGCCCGGCTGGCGCGTCCGCTTCGCTGTCTTGTAGTCGATTGGCATGGTCGGCCTCCTTTTGCCGGTGGGCTGCCAGCGCGCGGGCAGCGTAAGCGTCAAGTGTCTCTGGGCGGAACAGGAAGGACCGTCCTCCCTTGCCGTCTGGTTCAAGTTCGCCGCGGTAGATGGCACTGCGCAGGGTGCTGACGTCGCCGAGGCGCAGGTACTCGGTGGCTTCCTCTGTCGTCAGCCACAGTTGGCTGTTCTTGGGGATCGCGAACGTGGGGCGGGGCACGGCCGCGGCGGGTTCAGGCACGGGCGCCGCGGGTGGCGACGTGACCGCGAAGAGCGCCGTGCCTTTGGCGGCGGCTTCGCGGATCACGCGTGTGGCGTCGGGGTCAAACATATTTTGCGTAATACAACGTGGGTCGGTGGAGAACGGCAGCACCTGCGCGGAAGCGCGAGGCGGCCCGGTGTCGGGTGCGTGCATGGTGGCTCCTGGTTGTGGGGATGGCGCGGCCTGGTTGGTGGTCGCATGGGTCTTATCCCATGAATCACGAGAGGTTTTGCGAGATCGTGTCTGTGGCGATCGGGAACCGCGGGGCGGCGCCAGTGCCAGCCAGCCAGCGGGTCACCGCGTGTCGGCTGATGCGGTAGACCTTGCCGATCCGGCGGACGCCCGGGATTTCGCCGCGGCGGATGGCGTCGTACACGGCTTTGCGATCGAGGCGGAGGTAGTCAGCCAACTCGTCGACGGTCACAACGTCATGAACGATCGGCGAAGGGCTCGATTCGGACTGCTGCATGGGTGTTTCTCCGGGTCTGCCGTCTGGCAGTGAAGTGGACCGCTTGGTGCGGTCACTCCATAGAGGACAAACGTCATGCGTGACTTGGCGGTTCCGGTCGCCGGCAGCAGCCGGTTGTCGCGCAGCAATGACTGGCGCGCCTGAAGGACTAATCGTCGTGCGGTATTGGTCGCGCTGGGCGGGCTGGAAGGTTGTCGTTGCCTTCTGCCAGTTGCTCGGCTTCGTAGCGACGCTTACCGTCAGCACCCCGAATTCGCTCTTTCGTTTCTCGCGCCGTCGCTCGATCGGCTTCTAGCCAAGTTCCTGACATCCTGACGAAGCCGATGGCCTTGCGGACGGAGGATGCGTACTCAGGGAGGCGTGGGTTGGCACCAGCCAGCACGTCGATGAGGTCAGGGATTACCTGCAATTCAGGAGGCGCTCCCTCCCGAAAGCCACCACCCAACTCGAGAGCGGCGCGGAACCAGACCGATGTAGCCAGCGGCGGAAGGATGACGCGGTTATCCTGACCACGAGGCTCACCGACCATCACGATGTCGAACAACCGTCGTTCCAGCGGCGTCAGGTGCTGTTCGATCGCGTGACGGATCGCGAGCGCGTCTGCAGCGTCTGCCTCGATTACCCGCAGCAGGGCTTCCCGGTGCAGCACCTCCGTAGGGATGCCGGCAGCCCTTGCGCGGCGCAC
>CAIYWC010000202.1 GCA_903929795.1 uncultured Myxococcales bacterium
CGAGCGGCGGAAGTAGCGCGTTTCGCCGTTTCGCGGCGGTTTTGGGAAGCCGGTAACAACCGGGCAACCTCCGCAGCGACGTCGATCTGGACATCGGGTGGCAGCATCCCTATCGACTCAGGCAGCCGTCTGCACCCGTCAGCGAGCGCGATGATGTCCTCGAAGTCCTTGCTACCGAACGGGTCGTTGTTGCCGCGCCCCTGCCACGCGGCGATTTTGGTCGCGAACGCGTAGCCGGCCATCGGCATTCGGATGGTGAGCCTGCCGAGAGCATACGGCTCCGAAGACGCGACTGCGCCGACGTAGAAGCGGTTCCCGAAACCGAGCAGGTCCGAGACCGGCATGACGTCGACGAGCACGCGCGCGTTCCCGTACGCAGGACGCAAGACCCAGCGGCAGATCGGCGCGTCCTCGTCCATGCAGTTCTCAAACCCGCCGCGCCGCAGCTTCTCGCCGACCTCGTCGTAGTCGGCGAGCGCGACACAGTTCACGATGCAGTCGATGTCTTCAGTGGCACGAGCGGCAGCCGCACCTGCGGCGTCCAGGTAGAGGGGAATCGTCGCGCCTCCGATGAAGACGACGTCGACGCCGATCATCTCCAGGGCTTGTGCGACGTCCGCCAGGTAGAGAGCTGCATTCATGGCGCGAACAGTTCCTTCAGCACGGCAAGGCCAGCTTGCCGCTCACGCGCCCGACCCACGCGCAGGCAGTCCAGCGCTGCCATCGCCACGTGCAAGTGCGGGTCAACGGCACACGCGTCGGGCACGCTCCGGTAGAGAGGGGCCAGCGCAGTTCCGAACGCCCCGCCATGTTCTAGTGGCCAGACGAGAGGTTGGGCCGGCACGACCATGCCCGGTACGACTGCGGCCGCCGTCGGTAGGCCGCGAGACGGCGCGCCGTACTCGCCCGGGTAGACGTAGCGCAGTCCATGTTCCGCGAACTCCAAGAAGTTCCCGCCGTTGGGCTTTCGGAACTCCAGCGAAGTCGCGGCCAGCAGCTGAGATTGCTCCAGACGCGCCATGGCAGCGTGCGTTTCGGACATGGAAAGACGAATGAACATCGCTAGTTGTGGTAACGTGACGACGTCCTGTCCGGTCTTCAGCAAGACCTGCAGGCCGACGATGGTAAAGATGTCCTGCGGCTTCAGCATGGAGTTGTTTTGCGTTTCGCGAATCGCGAAACAGCCGCAAGATATGGCGTTCGGCCAAGATTTTCAACCGGATTCTGCGTCACGTCGCGCCAGCGACCGTCGAGATACAGCGCCCGATGACCGTGCCGGTCGCCTTGCTGCCACAATCCGCCGCCAGCTTCCGCAACAGTTCCCGATTCCAGCGTCCAAGCCGTAGTTGTGCGAGAAGGCCGGTCTCCAGGTCGCACAGCTCGATCGCCGCCATGTCGTGATGCCGAAACAGGTCGACTATGAACCACTCGGGCGGAGGGCGATCCGGAAACACCACTCGGCGCAGCATGAACTTGCGGCCGTCCAACGTGAACTCGCCGGTCCGCTGCGTGTTGTACACGAGCGTTGCGGCGAACATCGCGGTCGTGCCGAGCCCAAGAGCGTTCCAGCAGGCCGGGCCGGTCTTGACGAAGCGGTCGTTGCCCAGGAAGCCAGTCAACAGTGCGTTATCACTGGGAGGGGCAGGGCCAAACCGCGTTGGCTGGGGCGCGTAGTACAGGCCGCGTGCTGCTTGTCGGAGCTTGTCCTCGTGCACGAGCCGCTGCGCCAGCCTGGACGGGTTCGTGGTCCATGCACGGAGGTCGCGCGTGCGGTAGACGCGACCCGGTTCGAGGCGGATTTGAGCGGCGCTCGTCATGGCGGACACTGTAGTGCACCTTCCACTCGAACGCGACGACCACGTGACCGTCCGGCGTCCGGCGCACGCTCCGCAACGGCACGATTTCCTTGCGGATCGCGCAGGAGCTTACCCGGTAGCTACCCCGGTAGCTTGCGCGGGCACCTTGGTGCCTGCATCGCACTCAGACCCCGCAGCACACCTTGAACTTCCGCCCGCTGCCGCAGTTGCACTGCTCGTTGCGGCCCTGCCTCGGCTCGACCCGCACCGTCTTGTGCACGGGAACGTCCACCAGCCGCCGGCGCAGCAGCATGTACGAGTGCTCGGGCTCCCACTTCGCGCGCCAAACCTCCATCATTTCCTGGGGCGGGAACAGCGCCTCGGCCTCTACGCGAGCGACCCAGCAGCAGCCGGAAACCACCATTCCCAGCATGTCCCGGTCGCGGATGTCGTTCGGGATGAACAAGCCGTGCAGCCGCGCCATGTCGTCCGGTATGCTCTCCGGCGTCGGGTAGCGCGCGGCCAGCTCGCCGCCCACCGCCTGGGCCACGTGAAACCCCTGCTGGCGGCAGTGGAACAGGTGGCGTTCGAGCAGCTGCTCTTCGTGCGGCAGCCAGATCTCGAGGTTCGTCACGACCCAAGCATGGTAGCTGTCGAGCCCTGGACCCCAGCGGTTTTCTGGCTGTTTTGCCATCAGGAGCTTGAGGATTTCCGCCCGCAGCGAGCTGTGCCGCATCGCCATGACCAGGAGGCCCATCAGCGGCGTCAGGTAGTCCGCGATGGACTGTGCGTTGCGGAAAAACTCCTTCCACGCCGGCAGCAGCGGCTTGCCGATTCGCCCCAGCGCCCACGCCGCGCGCAGGGACGGGCCCATGTGGCCGTCGACAGTCAGCAGCAATGGCAGAACCGTGACCGGTGCCACTTCACCGCGAACGTGCTTGTGCAACGGAAACAGCCGCGCAACCTTCGTTCCGCATTCCTCCAGGCAATCGTGTCGTCGGCCTTCCCAGGCCATCAGCGGCAGCATCGCGCTGAGCGCCCAATGCGCTTCCGCCAAGCGCTTCAGCTGCGGCTGTGAGCGCTTGAGCGGCGCCTTCAGCCACCCGTGCGGGTCGCCCAGGATGCGCTGCACGTAGTCCATCCAACCGGGTGTCACGGCCTTGTAGGTGTCGTACATGACTGGCAGCCACGCCACGAGCAGCCGGAAGTCCTCGCGGGTCACGTCGGAGCCGTGATTGAAGAAGCGCGAAAGGAACGCGGCGCGGCGGTTGGGCGGGACGACGGCATCGGCCTGGGTCAGCATCTGACGCTGGCGGAGCACCCGCGCGACCAGGCTGGCGACCTGCGTTGCGGCCAGGCGGTGCTGCGATGGGTTTGGGCTCATGCCTTTGCCGAGGACCGTGACGAACTCGCCCTCGCGCGTCACGACCAGCCACGGCCCATTGCCTGCGGGATCCAGGCCCAGCGCCACGCGGGCGTCGCCGGCCGGTAGCTTCGCCTCGGCCAGAACGCCGGTGAGCAGCGCCGGGTCCTGGTAGAGCTGCAGGGCGAAATCGAGTTCAGCGCCTCCTGTGCGCTCGACGGCGCGTTCCAGGTAGTGCTGATGGCGGATGATGCGGTCGTCGTCGTTCATCCGTCAGCCTGCGGTGGAAAACCACACGTTCCGCCCGTCCTTGACGCGCGACACGACGCCCTTGGCCACAAGCAGCTCCAGCGTATTCGCCACGGTCTGCTGCTTCCACTTGCGGTCGGCTTCCTCCCAGATGTCCGCAACCTGCATCTCGTAGTCCGGATAGCGGGTCAGCAGGTCGACGATGAACGAGGCAGCGGTGCTGGCCGGTTCGCCGCGAGCCTCCGGCGTTTCGGCAGCCGCTGCAACCGGAGTAGGTGCAGCTGCCGGTGCGCGGACAGCCGCTGGGGTTGGAGCTGGAGCTAAAACTGCCACTGCCGCCGTGACCGTGGTGTCGCCGGCGATGGACCACCACGCCTGCCGGTCGGTCAACGCCTTCTTGACCTTGCCCGCTTCAAGCAGCCGCGTCAGCGTGTTGTACACGTTGGCCTCGCGCCACCTGTTGCCGCTCGCGTCCAGGATCTCGCGGATGCGCCACTCCAGGTCGGGCTGTTTGCCGAGCAGGTCGAGGATGAACTGCGCCGCGGTGCCGCCGGGCGTGTCGTGCACCGCCGCCGGGACTTGCGCAGCCGATGCTTCTGGCGCCGGCGCGACCGAGGTGCTTGGCACGGCTGACCACCAGGTCGATCGAGCTTCACCGAGCGTCTTCTTCACGCGGCCAGC
>CAIYWC010000203.1 GCA_903929795.1 uncultured Myxococcales bacterium
ACGCTCACGAGCGAGGTGGAGGCGTGCGTGCGCGAGCGCAACGAGAACCGTGCGACCATCCGCTGGATGTTCACGCTCGAGAAAGCGAGGGCGAAACTGCTGCGGGCCTACCGGTCAGAATCGGTGTGACGAGGTACTAGGGACTTGTGACAGAAGAACCAAGGCCTCCCGCTGTCAGCTTGGGCGCTTGGCACGCCCGCCTGGCAAGCGATACGTGCGGCGACTCAGGATGAACGCGAGCGACTCATCTTGTCACAGGCCCGAAGCGCGACGCTCTTCGCGGTACAGCCGGAGCGCAAATTCCCCCGCCGGAGTCTCGCGAAATGCCGTGATTTCCGCCTGCATCGCCGGCGGCACGCGCGCCCACGCGGTCCGGATGACCGGATGGCCATCAGGCAGCAGCACCGGCGACGCCAGCGCCGCGAACGTCAGATCCGCCGCGGTAAAGCGATCGCCGCACAGGTAGCGACGACCGTCGGCCAGCTCAGCGCCGACGTCGGCGAACAGCGCCTGGAGCTTCTCGCGCGACTGCGCCGACTTGGCTGGCGTGATGTTCATGCCGCGCCGCATCAGCCCGGCGAGAAGCGGAAAAAGCCCACGAAAAATCACCCGTTCATGGCGCGGCGCTCCCGATCCGACAACGTCGGTCGTCAACGCTGGATCCTGCAGGAGGTGAAAATACACGAGCCGCCGCGCCGCCGGGCCCAGCTGGCGGTCAAAGCGCTCCTCCCACGCCGCCACGCGCGCGCGCAGCGCCGGCTCGGCCGGAAACAGCTGCTGGTCCGCAGCCACGTGGGCGTCAATTACGTGCAGGATATCGGTCGAATCTGCCGCAATCCCTTGATCATGAACCAGAATCGGCACGGTGCGCGTGCCCTTGTGACGCCGCGCCGCCCGCCAGTGCAGGATCGGCATGTGGCCGTCCTCGATGTAGGCCAGCCCGGCGCGGTCGAGCGCCCAGCGCGCCTTGTCGCAATAGTGGCTGGCGGGAATGGTGACGAGCGTCCAAGTCATTGATTTTCCTGTTGTACTCCGCGACGCAGCGCCTCGGGATGGCGCTGGCCAAACTCCAGCCAGCGCTGCCGCAGCGGCCACATCCGCGCCATCGGCATGTCGCCCCAGCCGCCGAGCTCCGCGCGCCGCCGCGGCACCAGCTGCTCCAGCGAGATCGCCAATGCCACGGAAAGATTGAAGGATTGCACCATCCCGTACATCGGCAGGATGTAGCGGCGGTCCGCCAGCGCGCGCATCTCTTCGCTGATGCCGACCTTGGCGTTGCCGACCACGAGCGCGACCCGCGGATCCAGCGGCATCTCGGTGAGCGCTTGCGTGGCCTGCAGGTCGCTGACCCAAATCGAAAAGCCCTGCTCTTTCAGCGCCTTGACGCCCGCGATTGTCGATGAATGGGCGTGAATTTCCAGCCACTGGTCCGCCGACTTCGCGACCGTCGAATTCGAGCGGATCCCAAACTGGTTCTGGATCACGTGGATGTCGTGCAGCCCATAGCCTTCCGACGTCCGCAGCCCGGCCGCGATGTTGTGCGGGTCAAAAACATCTTCAAAAACCGTGGTGATCGACACGATGCGCTTGCGGAGCACGGCGTCGATGCGCGCCAGCCGCTCCGGCGTCGTCCAGGTCTCCAGCGCGTCGCGCGCCGGCCAGTGAAAATCCGCATCGTTGCGTTCTGTCATGGCGCTTCGTCCTGCTCGTCTTCGTCGCCATCGTCGGGATCCAGGCCGTTCGCGCCGGCGGTCCCCGGCAGGCTTGCGACTTTCTTGCCTACCAGAATCCAACGCACAAACCGTTCGCGCGTGCGCGCCGGCAGCCCCGCGAGCCCGCGCGCCTGCGCGAGCGGCACATCGCCGCCGAAAAACCGCAGGTTCTCCGCCAGCGTGCCTTCCGCCGTCTCCAGCGCCGCGAGGAGCGCCGCGCCCTCGCTCTGCGTCGCCGCCAGCGGCAGACCCGCCACCAACAGACCGGAATCACGCGGAATTTCAAGCGCTTCCGCCATCGTACGCTCCACCTGGACCGCCAGCACCGTCTCCGGATCGTCGCGGACACGCGCCAGCCGCCGCGGATCCGCGTCGATCGCGTGCAGCGCCCGGTCCAGCGTCGCCGCGCTCCACGTCGCCGGGTCCTGCGCCAGCATCGGCACGGCGCCCCACAGCAGCCCTTGGGCGTCCAGCGCGTGGGCCGTCTGCGCCAGCAGTGTGCCGGACGCGTTCATCGGCCACGGCAGGTATACAAGCCGGCGTTTTCCCGCGCCTTTATCGACGTCGGTGCGCAGCGCTTTGGACGGCTGGGCCTGCCAGGCCACAAGCGTCGCCAGCTGCCGGCGGCACCGCGGCAGCGCCAGATCGCACGCCAGAACGACCGACATCGGCGCGTCCTGCTCGCCCACCGTGAGCAGCGACTGCAGGCGGTCCGGATCCTGCCGCGGCACGTAACGCGCCATCTGGCGTACGATGGCCTCCTCGTGCTGCACCCACGCCGCGAGCGCGCGATCGACGATCAGCCAGCCCGCCGCCAGCGCCAGCAGCAGCCCGACGGCGCGGCGCAGGATCAGCGGCACCGCCGAGCGCGTCGTCGCGGGCGGCAGCTGGGGCGTGTCGGACGGCTGGGGGGATGTCACGGGAGCGTCCGCTGGGCGAGCTGGCCGATGCCGGCCGGGATGGACGCGCAGTATGGCAAGAAACCGCCGCTTCGGAAACGGCCTAAACACGCCGACTGAAGTTCGCGATCAAACGTCCGTCCTCCGCGGCATGCCACCGGAGATGCACGCCCGCGGTCCCCGTTCGACATGCAACTGGTCTGCCTGCAAAAGTTCGGGGTTGGACATGGGTCAGCGCGCATCGGTGCCGCGCTGCCGACGTGTGTCAATTCTGCCACAGCCGCCGCGATCGCCGTCGCCCAGGCTGACCTCGCCGTTCGGCTGTGCGAGACTGCGACCCCTACCGCCCTGAGGTCGCCATGCCCGCTCCCGCCCAGCTCAGCGCCGACGCGCTCACCATCGCCACGATCAAGGGCCTCGCGCTCGACGCGATCCAGGCGGCGAATTCCGGTCATCCGGGCATGCCGCTGGGCATGGCCGACGCGGCGTTCGTGCTGTGGCAGCACTTCCTGCGCTTTGACCCGCAGGCGCCGCACTGGCCGGATCGCGATCGGTTCGTGCTGTCGGCGGGTCACGGGTCCATGCTGCAATACGCGCTGCTGCACCTGTACGGCTACGACCTGACGCTCGACGACATCAAGCAGTTCAGGCAGCTGCACTCGCGCACGCCGGGCCATCCGGAATATGGCCATACCGCCGGCGTGGAGACGACGACCGGACCGCTGGGCCAGGGCATCGGGAACGCGGTTGGCATGGCGCTGGCGGAGGAGCGGCTGCGCGCGGAATACGGCGCGGAGCACGTCGACCACTGGACCTACGCGATCGCCGGCGACGGTTGCCTCATGGAAGGCGTGGCGTCGGAGGCATCCTCGCTGGCGGGTCACTTGGGCCTGGGCCGGCTGATTGTGCTCTATGATTCCAACCACATCACGATCGACGGCCGCACCGAGCTGACGTTCACCGAGGACGTCGCGGCGCGCTACGAGGCCTATCACTGGCAGGTGCTGCACGTCGAAGGCACGGACCTGGCGGGCATCGCAGCGGCGCTGACGGCGGCCAAGGCGGAGACGCAGCGGCCGACGCTGATTGTCTGCAACACAGTCATCGGCCGCGGATCGCCCAAGCTGGCGGGCAGCCACAAGGCGCACGGCTCGCCGTTCGGCCAGGACGAAGTGGCGGCGACCAAGATCAATATCGGCCTGAATCCGCTGGCGTTTTTCGCGGTCGAGCCATCCGTTTACGCGCACGTGCGCGCGGGGAATTCCGCGCGTCAGGCGGCGCGGCTGGCGTGGGACAAGCGCGCGGAGTCGGGCAAAGGGCCGGCGCTTCGGGCGCGGCTGGAGCCGGATTTGCCGGCGCTGACCGGGCAAGTGGCGTGGCCGACCCAGGACGTCGGCGCGCAGCTGTCGACCCGCAAGGGCGGCGAAAAAGTGATGGCGGCGATCGCCGCCGTGGTGCCGCAGCTGCTGGGCGGCAGCGCGGATTTGGGCCACTCGACATTCACCGAGATCACCGGCGGCGGGCACTTGCAGCACGGGCAGTGGCTCGGCCGCAACATCCACTGGGGTGTGCGCGAACACGCCATGGGCTCGATCTGCAACGGTTTGGCGGCCCACGGCGGGCACATTCCGATCGGCTCGACCTTCCTGGTTTTCCACGACTACATGCGCCCGGCGAGCCGGCTGGCGGCGCTGATGGGCCTGCAGGTCGTGACGGTCTACACGCATGACTCGATTTTTGTTGGCGAAGATGGACCGACCCACCAGCCGATTGAGACCATCATGGCGATGCGGCTGATCCCGAACACGGTCGTGCTGCGGCCGGCGGATCTGGCGGAGACGGCGGGCGCGTGGCGCGTGGCGCTGTTGCGCGGCAAGGCGCCGACGATCCTGGCGCTGACGCGGCAGAACCTGCCTGAGCTGGCGCGCGAGCCGGCGCTGGGCGATTCGATCGCCGCGGTGGCGCGCGGTGGCTACGTGCTGCGCCACGAAAAAGCCACACTGAAGCTGCTGATTTTGGCGACTGGCTCCGAAGTGCATCTGGCGCTGGCGGCGCAGGCACAGCTGGAGGCCGACGGCATCGGCGTGCGCGTCGTCTCGCTGCCGTCGTTTGAGCTTTTTGACGCCCAGCCGTTGGCGTACCGCCAATCCGTGCTGCCCAAGGGCGTCGCGCGCCTGAGCGTGGAGGCCGGAACGACGCGCGGCTGGGAGCGTCTTGTCGGCGAGAACGGCGCGAGCATCGGCATCGACACGTTTGGCGCCAGCGCGCCGGACAAGGTGCTCGCCAAGGTATTCGGCTTCACGACGGAAAACGTGCTGGAAAAGGCCCGGGAATTGCTAAACTAAACGCTATCCGAACCGCTGTTGCCAGGCCGTCGCCTCCGCTTGCCGCTGGACCGTATCCGCCTGCAGCACTGCGTCCAGGAGGGACAACGCCGTCGCGCGCCATGCGCCCGTGCGATCGCCCGCGAGCGCCTCGCCCAGGTGGCGAAATGCCGTCGGCCGCTCGCCCAGATCCGCCGCCAGCCGCGCCAGCGCGAGGTGCAGGCCCGGGTCCGTCGGCGCGACGGCCAGCCCCTGCCGCAGCGCCAGCTCCGCCTCCGCCGCATCCCCCAGCAGCGCGTGCGCGGTGCCGGCCAGCCGCCACAGCGTCGGCGCGGCGACCGGATTGAGCTCCAGCCCGCGCGCGGCGATGGCCATACCCAGCTGCAGCTGATCCAGCTCCAGGGCGCGCTCCGCGGCTTCCTGCAGGACCAGCCAATCGTCGGGCTCCGCCAGCGCCGCCTGCCGCCAGGCCTCCAGCGCCGCAGTCGGTTCCGTCTGCACGCGGGCGATCCCCGCCAGCGCGCGCGCCCGATCCAGCGCCGGCCCGGAAAACAGCGCATCGAACGCCGCCTGGGTCGCCGGCAGCGGCCCGCGCGCCAGCAAACGCGTGCCGTGGTCGCGCAGGCCATCGTCGAGCGGCGCCTGCCACACAGTCGTCGGATGCCGCTCGGCCATCCAGCCGTCCAGCTGCACAAAACTCAGCGGCATCGCCAGCGTCGTCCCAAACCGCTGCGGCAGCCGCGACTGGGCGGCGATCTCCGGCGACGTCAGCCCGATGTCGCGCAGCACCGCGAAACCCGTCGCGGCCAGCGCGTCGCACAGCGCCGGCAGCACGCGCAGCGCGCCCGCCGGGTGGTGCAACACGACGCCGTCGGCCAGCAGCGGATGCGCCTCGCCCAGCGCCGCCACCTGCGCCTCCGCCGCCCGCAGCAGCTCGGCCGCGTCCGGGTGGTCGGCCAGGGCAAACGGCAGCGTGCGCAGCTCCAAGCGCGTCGCCAGCTGGCCCGGCGTCAGCCGCCGCGCCGACTCCAGCGTCCCATCCGCCGCCAGTCCCTGACCGTCCGCCAGCGTCAATCCCGCCGCCCGCTGCCACGCCACGACGTCCGGCACGACCGTCCGCAGCGCGGCAATCTCCCAGTTTTCCAAGGACTTGCGGTAAATATCCACCGGCAGCGCGTCCAGCACGTAGTGCGCCCACAGGCCGTGGATCTGCCCACGCAGGTCAAAGACCGCCGCCGTCGCGTGCTCGCGGAACACGCCCGGCAGCCGCACGTCCATCAGCCCCACGCGCACCCGCGGCCCGTGCGGGGCAAAAACCTGACGATCCACCGCCAGTTGCACGACCGCCGGACTCACGTCCGTAGCGAAGACCGCCAGCCGGGCGTACCAGTCGCGCTCCTGCGCCAGGCACAGGCGGCGAAATGACTCCAGCAGGCCGCGCAGGTGCAAGCCCGTGCCGATCCCCAGCTCCACCAGCACGATCGCGTCGGGCAGCGCGCCGGCCGCCGCACGTTCCTGACACCACGCCGCCAGCAGCTGCGCGCCGTGTGCCGCGATCGTCCCGCTGTCATGGCCCGCCGTCGGCAAGTCGCCGTTCAACAGCAAATCCGCGCCGTCGTGCAGCCACGCCGCTTCGGCGATCCGCGCCTCCAGGCTGCGGCCCAGCGGCGTCCAATCCTGCAAAATCAGCAGTTGCGCGGGCGTTTCCGGCGCTTTCTTGCGGCGCTTTTCCATGGCGAACTCCGGCTGGCCATCCGGCCGCGACAGTTGTAACAGGAGTCGGCGCGGGCGGGAATGGCGTGGGTGCGCGTGCTTGAGTGCGCCCGATCGGGTTTCGAGGCGCGGCTGGACCAGCGCCGCAGTTCCCGCCGCACGCAGTTTCCAGAACCGGATCAACCAGCCCGCGGCCGAATGGTGCGGTCCCGCGGCGTTTTCGTGCTACCTTTTGTGGCATGGGGACTTCCTCTGCCATCTTTCCTGTCCTCGGTCGGCGCCATGCGCTCGACACGGACATGCGTCCCGACCACCGGATTCGCGTGCTGCTGGACCCGCACGACGCGTGGCAGACGCTCCTCGACGACATCGCACAGGCGAAAATCAGTATTTTGATTGAGCTTTACATGCTCGTCGACGACGCAGCGGGCCAGCAGTTCGTGGCGGCGCTGGGCGACGCGGTAGCGCGCGGTGTGGATGTCCGGCTGACGATCGACGGCGTGGGGTCCATGGACGTCGCCGGGGATTTGCTGCGTCAAATGACGAAGTTGGGCGTGAAGTGGCGTGTTTTTCACCCCGTCGCGACGGGAACGCCCTGGAAGCACTGGCTGCGGCGCAACCACCGCAAGTTGGTCGTCGTGGATGAGCAGGTTGCACACGTCGGCGGGCGCAATGTCGGCGCGAAATACTACGCGGTGACGCCGGGTGCGCCGGTGTGGCTGGACCTGAGCGCCCGCGTGGAAGGCCCTTGCGCCGCGCAGATGGCGTCCGTGCTGCGTTCGCACTGGCGCAAGGTGGCGCGGATCAAGCAGGTTCCGCCGAGCGTGGAAGGCCAGACGCTGGTTACCCACGCGTTCAACCTCGGCGGCTCGCGGCGCGCGTTTGCCAACCGGCGCATGCTGCAGGCGGTGCGCAGCGCGGAGCACAGCATTCACCTCGTCCAGGCGTACTTTTTGCCGAACTGGGCGCTGCAGCGCGCGCTGGTGGCGGCGGCGCGGCGCGGCGTGGATGTCCGCGTGATCGTGCCGAAATGGTCGACGTCGGACATGCCAATCGTCGCGTTGGGCAGCGAGCACGGCGTCGGGCGGCTGCTCAAGCGCGGCGTGCGGGTCCTTGCGCTGCACACCGGCACGCTGCACGCCAAGTTCATGGTCATCGACGGCCAGTGGTGGACGGTCGGTTCGGCCAACATGGACCCGCTGTCGCGGCTGCGCAACCTGGAGGCCAACGTCGTCGGCATCGGCCAAGCGGAGGCGCAGGATGTCGAGCGATTCTTCCAGCAAATCGCGGCGATGGCCGAGGAATTGTCGTGGCAGCAATGGCAGCGGCGACCGCTGGTGCGGCGCGTCGCGGGCGCGATCCTGTGGCGGCTGCGCGGGCTGGCTTAGGCCGCAGGCGGGCTGTCGGTCTTGGCGCCGAGGCATTGCTGCGCGCAGGTGACCCCGTTGGGCAAATGCGAGCACTGCGCGACGGACGTGCGCCGTTCATGGGACCACGGCCAGCGTTTTTGCGATTCCACGAGAATGTCCGCCGACGATCCGTCCTTGGGGCACGCCACGCGGCGGGCCATCAGAACGCGCGACGCGACGACAACCGCCGCACCGAGCAGGACCATGAGCGTAATGGCGATGACGCCATACGCGGGCAAAATGCTGTCAAACAAGCTCGCCGCAAACATGCCGCCTCCTTGCGCAGGATTTCACCGCCCCCCGCACGTCTTTTTCACGGTAAGGCGTTCGCGGCCGTTGGGCAATCGCGTCGCATCACGCCATGACAATCCCGTGATAAAGGCGCATAGCCCGCGGTTACAGGACCAGCTCGACCCGCCCGACAAGCGCGCCCGGCAGCAGGCTGCTCGCCGTATGCCGCGCGCCGTACGTGTCGGTGTCGACCAGCAGCGCGCGCTCCACCGTCAGCGCTTCCAGGTGCTCGCCCAGCAAGCGGTAAAGCGAATCGTCAAAGCGCATCACGTTGAGCGGCGCGACGATGGCGCCATCTTCCACCCAAAACGTGGCGAATCGCGTCATGCCGGTGACCCGCGCGTTCATCCGGTCGCTGAAGTTGAGGTACCACAGGTTGCCGACGTAGATGCCCGTGCCCAGCCGCTGCAGCACGTCGGCATCGGGCAGGTCGCCCGGCGCCATGTGCAGCGACTGCGTCGTCTCCTCGCCGTCCGCGTTCGCCGCCAGACCATACTCCTGGGCCGTCCGCGGCGACACAAGGCTGCCAGTCAGCACGCCCGCCGTGACGAGCGGCACCTGCGCGGGCTTGAGAAAACCCTCGCCCTGAAACGCCGGCGCCAGGCCATCGGCCGTGTTTTCCGTCAGCGTCACCAGCGGCGAAAAGGCCGTCTCGCCCGCCTGCAGCTTGAGCAGCGGACTGCGTTTGACGCGCAGCTGCTTTTCCGAAAAGCCGCCCCAGTTCAGCATCGAGAGCAGCGATTCCAGCGCCACGGGGGAGAAAAACGCGCGGTAGGCGCCCGGCGGCAGCGTCTTGGCCGGCCGCTGCAGCAGCAGGAGCTGTTGCGCCGCCTGGGCGAGCTTGGTGGCAAAGGCCGCGTCATCCCAGGTCAATCCGGCGTACGCGCATTTCACCGCCTTGTCAGCCTGCGCGTAGAGGCTCCAGTCGAGGTTGAAGCTCGTCTTCTCCGACCACAGGCGCGAGCCGGAGCTGGCGGCGAAACCGTTGGCGATCGCGCCGCACGCCAGAAAGCCCACGAAGTCGTACGGCGCGGCCTGCGCAGTGACCGCCGCAACGATCGCCGCGGCATCGCAGGGCGGATTCAGCACGTCGCACGCCACATGGCGCTCATCGGACAGCAGCAGGTGCGGGTCCTGCGCCACGTCCGCCAGCTGGCCCCGCAGTTCGTCCAGCTGCTGCAGCACCAGCGCGCGATCGGCCTCGCGCTCGCCGGTCAGCGTCAGGTTCACCGCCACTTGTTTGTGCGCCGCGACCAGCCGAAGCGTCAGGTGCGCCTGCGTCACCCGCCCTGCCTGGCGCACGCGCGCGTGGTTGAACCGGACAAAATCGGACGTCTCCGCCGCCAGCCAGGCGGTGAACCGCTCGCCGGGCAGCAGGTGCGCGTCGATGAAGTCGGCGAGGTCAAAAAATGCTTGCTGCATCAGGTTTCTCCGCCAAAAACGTCGATGTTGGCGAACAGGCACGCCGGGCTGGCGTGGCCGACGCGGATGATCTGGTTGGGCTCGCCCTTGCCGCAAAAGGGCGTGCCCATGGTGTGCGCGGTGCTGGCATTGCCGACGCGCTTGAGCGAGCGCCAGAACGTCGCAGAAATTCCGCGGTAGTTCGGGTTCTTGACGACGCCGGCGAGCTTGCCGCCCTCGATCAGCACGCCGCGCTCACAGCCAAACTGAAACTTGTTGCGGGAGTCGTCGATCGACCAGCTGACGTTGGTGTCCATGAGCACGCCGCGGTCGACGCTGGCGATCAGCTCGGCCAGCGTGGCGTCGCCGGGCTCGATGTTCAGGTTGGCCATGCGGTCGATCGGCGCGCGGTTCCACGAGCATGCACGCGCGTTCGCGACGCCGGGCAAGCCCGCGCGCGCTTGGGAGATCGCCCCGCCGAGCGGCCGCCGCAGGATGCCGTTCTCGATCAGCAGGTGCTTCTGCGCCGGTGAGCCGTCGTCGTCCCAGCCATACGAGGCGAATTCCTGAGGAATCGTCGGGTCATACGCGACGTTGAGCAGGTCCGAACCGTAGCGGTAGCTGCCGAACATCTCGGGCGTGACAAAGCTCGTCCCGGCGTAGTTGCGTTCGTCGCCGAGAATCCGGTCCAGCTCAAGGGGATGACCAATTGATTCATGCAGTTGCAGCAGCATCTGTTCCGGCAGCAGCAGCAGATCCAAGGTGCCCGTCGGGCAATTCGGCGCCGTCAGCAGCTCCAGCGCTTCCTCCGCCACACGCCGCCCCGCGCCCAGCAGCCCGGACGCCTGCACGATCTCCAGACCGCCCTGCTGGCAATAGCCGTTGTACTGGCCGCCCAGGCTGCGCGTCTGCGTATCGCCATCGGCAAAAGCCGTCACCGACGCGCCGGGCATCACAAAGCGCCACTCCTGCTCCACGCCCGGCTCGCCGTTCACCGCCGCCGCGTGGCTGATGTACAGCTGGCGGGTCTCCAGCAGCGCGATCGTCGCGCCCCAGTCCACGATCCGCGGGTCCAGCTTGGCCGCGCGCGACTCCGCCATCAGCAGTTCCAGCAGCTCCGCGCGCTGCCATGTCGGCGCGCTCGCGACGTGCGGGCTGCGGTACGTGCCCGACGGCTGCGGCAGCTGCACCAAGCTGTAGTCAAAAACCGAGCGCGTTCGGCTGATGTCCGCCCACCGCTTCGCCTCGTCGACCGCCGCGCGCAAACCCGCTTCGGTCAGCAGGCTCGTCGCCGCGTAGCCGTAGCCGCCCTGGTGAATCACCGTCACCATCGCGCCGCGATCGACCATCCGCGTCAGCGGCTCCTGCACGTCCTGGCGCACCGACAGCGTCTCGCCGCGCGTCTCGACGATCCGCAGCGCGCAGAAATCGACCGCGGGTCGCAGCCGGGCAAAAGTCGTCTTCAAGGCGTGCATCGCGGCTCCTTCCCAGCCCGGCGGGCCGTGAGGAGGCGCACTGTGCCGCAAAATCGCCCGCGCGACTACCCATGCTGACCCAAGCCGAACACCACGTTCGATCCAAGAGACGTGTTGCATTTCGGACTGGGACCACGCGCGTGCACCGCTGGTCGCACGCCGCGGTTGCGGAGGCTACGCGCTTCCCATTCGGTCAGCGCGACTACCGGGAAAGGCCGGGAATTTGCCGGCCGAGACGCCGCCGGATCACCAGCCAGCCGCACGCGCCGATCAGCAACAAGGCGCTCGCCGCACCGCCGCCGCTGCCGCTGCCGCAGCCCTTGAACGCGCCGCCGGGCGTGACGCAGCCCGCTTCGTCGGTTTGGCCGTTGCAGTTGTCGTCCAAGCCGTTGCCGCAGGTCTCGACGGCGTCCGCTGGTCCGGGGCTGACGCTGCAGACGGTCGAGAGCTTGTCCGCGCTGCACAGCTTCTTGCCGATCAGCTGGCAGGCGCCGGTGCCGGCCTGGCACTGGCTGCCGACATCGAAGCCCTCGTCGGTCTGGCCGTCGCAGTTGTCGTCCAGGCCGTTGCCGCAGAGTTCCTGGCTCGGTTGGCCGGCGGCGGGTGTCAGGCAGACGACCGAGCCGTCGAGCCCGCACTTCTTGACGCCTTCCACTGCGCACGCGCCGATGCCGCTGATGCATCCGGATTCGCCAATCATTTCATCGGTCTTTCCGTTACAGTCGTTGTCCAAGCCGTCGCACAAGGTCTCGGTGGCCTGCCAGGCGAGATCCTGCACGCAGGTCGGCGTTCCGTCGACGCAGAGGTCATGCGCCAGCAGGCACACGCCCGTGCTGCCGCATGCGAGCCCGGTGATCACGACGCCTTCGTCCGTTTGGCCGTTGCAGTTGTCGTCCTTGCCATTGCAGATTTCCACAGGGGGCGCGCCGCAGCCGCCGCACGCGTTCAGCAAGCCCTCGTCGGTCTTGCCGTCGCAGTTGTTGTCAAAGCCGTCGCACAGCGTCTCCTTCGCGGGCTCAAAGCCGGTCGGGTAGTCGCAGACCCAGCCGGTCGCGCCTTCGCAGACCGCAACGGCGCCGGGGTTGACTGTGCCGTCCGGGTTGGTCGATGGCGCGCAGATGCCGAGTCCGGGGCAAAAGCCGACGGGCGGCTGCAGATCGTCGTCCGTCAGGCCGTTGCAGTCGTCGTCCTTGCCGTTGCAGACCTCCGGAGCGTCGATGTGGATGCTCGGATCCAGATCGTTGCAATCGCCGTTGGTGGACAAGTAGCCATCGCCGTCGAGATCGCAGCCCGGATTTTTGGAGCCCGGCGTGCCGTATGGGCTCGTCGACGGCGGCACCGCGCACCACAGCTTCTGGTTGTCGTTGAGGCACGGGTCGGTGTAGCCGGGGTCCAGCGCCAGCACGGCGGCTTTTGGCTTGGGCGCGCCTTGGCACAGGTCGTATTCGAACGTGTCAATCATGCCTTTTTGACCCGTCAGCACGAGCTTGCCGTGGCAAATCGGCAGGGCAAAGCTCTCGCCCAGCTCCAGGACCTTCACTTTCAGCAGCGCACTCAGCGGGCCGGAATCCGGCACGTGCCCCAGCGGCCAAGCTTCGCCCGCCTGGATGAGCGGCAGCGTCGCGCCGAGCGGAAAGCTGGCCAGCAGCTGGCCTTTGTCGCCAAAAATCTGCAAGGTGACCGTCGCCATGGACAGCGTGAACGTGCCAGGATTGGTGATTTCCACCCAGCGCGGGTCGCTGGCGCCCCCGACCATAAGCTCGGTGAACACGAGCGCGTTCGACGGCGCCGGACAGCCGCCACCCGGGTCGCCAGGAATCGCGAACGCCGCGGCGGGCGCGCCCAGCAGCAGCAGCAACGCCAGCAGCTGTCCGGCGAGGCGACGAGATGGCAAGGGCAAAACTGGCGGCAGGGGGTCCATCACGTCGCCAGCGTAGCAAACGGCTGCGGCAGGATCCAGAACACACACGTTTCTGGCGATTTGGCCGCGACGGGCGACGCATAAATCGATTGCACGCGGCAGGAATTCGCGTAGACTCGCGGGTGGGAAGGAGACAATTTCATGAAAAAATCAGATGTTAGGGCGCACCTCTGCGCATGTGCGTCGGTATGGCTTTTGGTCGGCGCGGCGTCCGGTTGCGAGTCCACGCCCGCAGCGACAGACGCACAGGCAGCGACGGACACGTCAGCCGATGGCGCCACAGCCGTCGCGACGGCGCCGGATCCGACCAAGCAGACGCCCAGCGAGTGGGTTTCCGTCGCGCTGCACTTGCCGCTGCCTGCCGACTGGGATGCGCTGGCGTCCGGCCTGTTTGCCGATGACGGTGCCGCGGGGAAGTTCATTCCGGAGCGTCAGGTGACGACCGGCTATTGGATCTCGGCCGCCGCGGATCCCGCCACGCCCGATCAGGCGCGCGTTACGCTGAGCTTTGCCAAGCCCGATGGCTCGGGGCGGCGCACGCTGGCCGTCGTGCCGGCGTCGTTCGCGATTGGCAAGGTCTGGCTGCAGACCGTCCGTGCGGCGATGGCCAAAATGACCGCCGATGCCGCCAAGGATCCCGCCGGGGCTGAGCGGTTCCTGCTGGCGTACCACGTGGTTTCGACCCAGGGCGGCACGTTCGACTTTGCGGTCGAAGGCAACCAAGGCGTCTTCACGCTGCACATCACCTCGTCGAGCCCGCGCACGTCGCTGGTGCCGGGCGAAATCGGTCAGGCCGTGCAGTCCGCTTCGGCGTTCGACTCCATCGCCGGGACCGTCTGGTTCCATCTGGGCAAGGATGACTTCGACTTCTTTGTCGATCACGCCTATGGCGCCGGCGCGACAAGCAAGCAGAATTTCACGGATTTTCGCCTGTTTCCGCACAACTGGCTGCGGCTCACCGTCACGCCGCACCTGGACCAGAAGTTCGTGGACGTGGGCTTCGAGGTCGTCACGCTCGACAACCAGCGCATCGCGGTCGCCAAGGCGCCAGCGTCCATCCTGGCGGGCGCGGCGTTTCAGCAAGTCGTGTCGCACAACATGGGCGTGATGCTGGACGCGGAATCGGCGACGGCGGGCTCATCGCTGCCGTGGGATTCGACGTTCTACTACGACCATCCGGACGGCGGTGGCGTCGTAAACGTGGTCGCGCATGGCGAAAAAGGCATCTTTTCCATTGCCTACGCGGTCGTGACGCCGCTGCACGCGCTGGCCGACACGCCGTTCCTGGCGTGGCCGGACGTGGTGTTTCCGCCGCAGGATCCGTCGGCCGATGCCGCTTGCGACCAGCTGGGCGACCCGACGATTCAGCTCGCCGCGCAGGGCACGCTGAACATGACGTTCAAGGCGAGCACGGTCGTGTTGCAGAGCAAGGACCTCAAGGGGCCGCTCAAGGGCACAATTCGCTGCAGCATCTTCCACGCCGCTGACGTGACGGTCGTGGGCCCGAACGACGGCGCGACTTCGCTGCAAGATTTCAATGTGGACAACGCGGACCTGCAAGCTGCGACGCCGCCGTCTTTTGTCAGCCAGCTGCTGACCGCCGGCCAGTACCAGGTGCTTTGCGCCCAGGATCTCGACAACAGCGGCGGCGCGTCCAAGGGCGATCCGGTGACGCTGCCGATCGGCGGGCAGGAAGTGGCGTGCAACAAGAACCCGGTCGTGATCGAGTTCGGCCTGCTGGACCCGAACTGACCGCAGCCGCCAATGCGTATTCTTCTGTTTTTCTTGGCGTTTCTTAGCGCCTGCCAAGCTCAGCCGCCGCTGGTGGACCGCACGCCGGGTCAGACGGGGTCGAGCATCGCGCTGCTGGCGGACGGCAAGCGTCTGGTCGTGGCGGATCCGGATCAGGGCAGCGTGAGCTTTGTCGACGCCGACACGCTGGCGCTGCTGGGCCGCGTGGACGTGGGTGGCGAGCCGCATCAGCTGGTGCTGGCGGACAATCTGGTCATCGTGGCGACGTATCGCGGCGGCGAGCTGGTCGCGGTGGATCCCGACACGCTGCAGGTGGTGCGGCGCGCGCAGGTGTGCGCGGGGCCGTGGGGGCTGGCGCGCGCGCCCGCGGGCTGGCTGGCGGTCAGCTGTGAGTGGCAGGGCGAAGTCCGCAAAGTCTCCAGTGATTTCAAGCAGATCACAACGCTGGCGGCGGTCTGGCGCGTGCGGGCGGTGGCCGTCCAGGGCGAGACGGTGCGCGCGGCGAATTTCGCCGGTCCCGACGTGCGCGTCTGGTCGCTGGGCCCGAACGGCACGCAGTCGCTGCGGCCCGTGCCTGATGGCCAGGCGGATAACCGCAAGGATCTCGCGGGCATGACGCCCGATCAGGTGACCGCGCTGCTGCCGTTGCCGGATGGCGGCCTGCTGGTGGCGCTGCAGCTGGTGGCGAACAACGCGGCCGACACGGCGCAGGCGCCCAGCGGTTACGGCACGCTGACCGACGGCCAACCGAAGATCAACCCGGCGGTGCTGCGGCTCGATGGCGCGGATACTGTCGTCGGGCCAGTGACTTACGCGCGGTATGACGGCACGGGGCGCGCGTTCAACAACCCGAGCGCTCTGGCGCTGATCGCCGCGGATCGCGTGCTGGTGGCGCATTTGTCGTCGAACGACGTGGCGCAGCTGGACCTGACGGCGGGCCAGGCCGACGCGCGTTTGGTGCAGCGCCAAGGGACGGCGGCGGGACCGCGCGGCGTCGCGGTAGACGTCGGTCGCGGACTGGCGTGGATCGATGGCGCATTTGACAATGCGATCAGTCGGTTGCCGATCGACGCGAACCTGGCGCCGTCCGACGCGGCGCTGACGCGGGTTCGTGCGTTGCCGCAGCCGTTTTCGACCTCCGCGCGCGCGGGGCGCAAGGCTTTTCACGACGCGAGCAATCCGCACCTGACGCCGTTTGGCGTCGTCGCGTGCAATTCCTGCCATGCCGATGGCGGCGATGACGGCCTGGTCTGGCACCTGCACGCGGGGTCGGTGACGCCGCGCCTGCGCCGGTCGCAGCACCTGGGTGTCGCGCCGATTGGCCTGGCGGGCCTGCACTGGGACGCGGAATTTGCCAATCTTTTTGAGTTATTGCAGTCGACTGTGCCCAACTTGATGGGCGGCGACACGCTGTTGCTCAACGCGGACGACTTTGCCGCGTACCTGCGCGAAATCGTCCAGCCGCCGGTGCCGCCGCCGGGCGACGCGGCCGCGATCGCGCGGGGCCAGCTGCTGTTTGCCTCGCCGCAGCTGCGGTGCGCGACGTGCCACAGCGGGCCCAACTATACGGATTTGCAGCAACATGCCGCGCTGTCGCCCATGACGACGCTGCCCGGCGACACGCTGACCGCCGCGCGCACGCCGTCGCTGCGCGGCGTGTTCCTGCGCGCCCCGTACTTTCACGATGGCCGCGCGGCCGACCTGTTTGCGCTTCACAAGCGCTCCGATCTGGCGGATCATGGCGATCCGTCCGGCCTGACTGATGCGGAAATGGCCGATCTCGTCGCGTTTTTGAATTCGCTCTAGGAGTTGTCATGCGCTTGCTGTCGCTGTTTTTGTGCCTTTTTGCCCTGCCGCTGGCCGCCTGTGGCGCCAAAGCTGCGACTGCAGGCGACGATGCCAGCGCGTCCGGGGATGCCGCCGCCGCCGACGCTGCCGCGGATATCGCCGTCGACGTCACCGCGACAGCGCCGCCCAAAGGCTACACGGCAAAATTTCGCGCGACGCTGGCGAACAAGGCGCCGGCGGCTCAGGACGAAGGCGAACGGCTGTTTTTTGAGGCGACCTGGGGCACTGAAAATGGCGGCGAATACCCACCGGCGGCATTTTTGGTCGCGCTGTGGAAGAACGACCCGGCGACGTGGGGCGAGCAGTTCAGCCAATTCGGTTTCTTCGTCGACCCGGGCGACGACCTGCCGATTGGCTTGAAGCGCGGCGACGTGAACCCGGCGCTTGTGCACGACACGTGCTCCGCGTGCCACACGGCCAAGCTGGCAGACGGTCGGATCTGGGCGGGCATGCCGGCTGAGTATCTCGCGTTTGGCGCGTTCAAGGTCGCGCTGCACCAGGCGTGGGTCAAGGCGGGCAACAAGCCGTACGCGTCGGACGCGCAGCTCGCGCAGTGGGCGGCGACCCAGCCGGGGTCGCTGGACATTTCCGGCGCGAATGACCCGAGCGTTTTCAATGACTTTCCAGTCTACTGCGACCTCCACAAGATGCAGCACTTGAACATCCTCGGCAGCAGCATCGACCTGCGGACAGAGGTGTACTTGAGCATTTTTGGCCTCGTCGACCCGCTGCCGTTTCCGCCGCAGGACGCTGCGATGGCGGTGGTCGGCTATTTTGGCGTGCTCGACACGCCGCAGGCGCCTTCGCCGACCGATGGTGCCGCCGTCGCGCGCGGCCGAACGGTGTTCCAGACCGCCAAGTGCGTCTCCTGCCACCGCGACGACCTGTCCAACGACACCGCGGATTGGCTGGCCGGCCCGGAAAAGCTGCCCGGCGACGATCCGGCGCATCCCAACGGCACGATCGCGACCGAAGGCAGCTTCCTCGCGTCGGCGAATGGCAGCAGTGGCGGCAGTGGCCCGGGCCCAGGCATGGCCGCCCTGCTCGGTTTCATGGCCGACAACGACCTGGTGCAGTACGTGCACAACCCGACCGGCTATGTCGCGAACAACCTCCATGGCTTGTGGACGACCGCGCCCTACCTGCACAATGGCTCTGTCCCGACGCTGCCGGACCTGCTCAAGGCAGCCAAGGACCGCCCGGCGACGTTTGTCCGCGGCGGCTACACCGTGGACACGACCAAGCAGGGAATGTCCAATGTCGGCCATGAGTTTGGCAGCACGCTGAGCGACTCCGACAAGGCCGATCTGGTGGCGTACCTGCTCAGCCTCTGACCCTGCCCCGGCAAGGACAACTTCATGACAGTGAAAGCCAAATCCGCCAAAGCGCGACCGACTGACGAGCTGCCTCCGGAGTATTTCCGCTTTCACCTGCCGCTGCTGCATCTGGGCGCGGTGTTCGGCGACGACTGGTTCTCGCTGAAGGCAGAGGCCTTCGCGCGGTTTTTCGGCACGCCGATCTTTCTGGTCACGCAAACTGCGGTCGTGGCGATTTGGATCATCCTGAACGTGCTGGGGATTACCCATTTTGACCTGTATCCGTTCATTTTGCTCAACCTCGCGTTCAGCTTGCAGGCCGCATACGCCGCGCCGCTGATTCTGCTCGCCCAGACGCGTCAGGCGGACCGGGACAAGGCACACGCGGACGCGGACGCCAAGCACCGCGAAGCGATCGCGACGGCGAGCGCAGAGCGCGAGATGCTGGCTGGACAGCAGACGACGCAGTTGCTTGAATTGATGGCGCAAAACACCGCGCTGACGATGGCCGTGCGCGACCTGAGCCAGCGCATCGAAGTGCTGACGACCGACGTGCACCGCAAAGTGCTGGCGGACCGGGAAGCCTGAACCGCGTCAGAGCGTCGTGCAGGTGCCGCCCGTGCAGGTCATGCCGCTGACACTGCACGCCGTCGGCGTGCCGCTGTATCCCAGCCCGACGGCGTCGCAGCTGACCGCGAGGTCGCCCCAGCATGTGGCGGCGCCGGGCGTGCAGATCGCGTCCGCGCAAGGGGAAATCGCGGTGTGGCTGCAGCCCGTGGCGGCGTCGCAGGCGTCCAGCGTGCATGGATCGCCGTCGTCGCACGCGTCGCCGTAACGGACCAAAAAGACGTCGTAGCTGCTGTCCGCCGGGTTCAGCGTGCCGGTCCCGAAGTCCGCGGGCTGGCCAAACGCGCCGCTGAACCAAACGTTGCCGGCGCGGTCGCTGGCGACGCTGCCGCCGAATGCCGAGCCGATGCCGCGCGCCCAGGACAAGCCGCCGCTGCTGCTGAACACCGCGATCGCGAGGCCATCGCTGGGGATCAGGCCCGAAATGACGCCGGCGCCGGTGTAGCTGAAGGCGACGGCGACGTCGCCGCCCGGCGTGGCGTCGATGGCGAGGCCAATGCCGGGGAAGAACGCGGCAAACGGGTTGGACCAGCGGTAGCCGCCGTTGCCGTCGTAGCTGGCCAACCAGACATGCGACCCGCCGCCGGGCGCGACGGGGCCGGCGCCAAAGTTGCCGATGGTGTCAAAGCAGCCGGTCGCGTAGACGTTGCCAGCGCCGTCGGCGGTCAAGCTCATGTACTCCACGTATTCGGCGCCGAGCTGGCGGTCCCAGCGCCACACGCCGTTGGCTTCGAGGCCGACAAGCCAGCCGTCAGCCGAGAACTGCGCGCTCTTGCCGCCGCTGCCAAAATCGACCGTGCCATACCAGTTGCCGCCGGCCGTGACGCGCCCGGCGGGGTCGACGGCGAGTGTCAGCGCGGTTGTGTAGCCGCTGTCCCCGCCTATCAGGTGGCCCCAGCGCCACGCGCCGCTGCTGTCCGCGCTGACGACATAGCCGCCGGCTTGCGCGCCGATGTTCCAGGTGCCACCGGGCGTGACAAGGCTGCCCGAGAACCCGCCGGTCCAGTACACGTTGCCCTCGGCGTCGCAGGTGACGGCGCGAACCGATGTGCCGGTCATGCCGTCACTGCCGCGCCGCAGCCAGCGAAACGCGCCGCTGCTGTCGAAGCTGACGACGAGGCCCTCGAAGACCGGGCCGCTGGCCTGCAGTGACTGGCCGCCGACGTCGCACGCGCCGACGAAGCCGCCGACGACGTAGCTGTTGCCCAGCCGGTCCACGGCGATGGCGTTGATGCTGAACGCGCTGCACAGCGGGTTGACCCAGCGCAGGCTGCCGTCCAGCGCGTAGCTGGCGATGAAGTTGTTGCCCAGGCTTGTGTCGAGCGCGGCGCCGCCAAAGTCGACCGTGGCGCTGAACTGGCCGGTCAGGTAGACGCGGCCGCTGCCGTCGACCGCGGCGCCCAGCGAATGGTCCAAGCCGCCGGCGCCGATGGTGCGGACCCAGTTGGCGTGGCTTCCGGCGGTCGCGCTGGCCGCGACGCAGCTGGTGCCAACGCAATGGCCGACCTCGGCGCAGGCATCGCCGTCCACGCACGTGCCGCCGGCGGCCAGGTTTACGCAGCCGCTGGCATCGCAGCTGTCGGTCGTGCAGGCGTTGCCGTCGTCGCAGGGCGCAGGGTCGCACGCTGTGGCTGTGTCGCTGGCGTCCGCAGCATCGGCCGCCAACGCGTCGTCGGCTGCATCGGCGCCCGCGTCCGGCACGTCCAAAGCGTCCGCCGCAGCATCTGGATCGGCATCCGCAGCCGTCTCCGCCGAGTCCGGAGCGGTCTCCGCGGTGTCCGCAGCGGTCTCCGCGGTGTCCGGAGCGGTCTCCGCCGTGTCCGGAGCGGTCTCCGCCGTGTCCGGAGCGGTCTCCGCCGTGTCCGGAGCGGTCTCCGCCGTGTCCGGAGCAGTTTCCGCGGTGTCCGGAGCGGTTTCCGCGGTGTCCGGGGCGGTCTCCGCCGTGTCCGGAGCAGTTTCCGTCGTGTCCGGAGCGGTCTCCGCCGTGTCCGGAGCGGTTTCCGCCGTGTCCGAAGCCGTCTCCGCGGTGTCCGGAGCGGTTTCCGCCGTGTCCGGAGCGGTCTCCGCCGTGTCCGGAGCAGTTTCCGCCGAGTCCGGAACGGTTTCCGCGGTGTCGGCAGCGGTTTCCGCGATGTCCGGGATATCCGCCGTGTCCGGGATATCCGCCGCGTCTGGCGCGGCGTCCGGGGTGTCAGCGGCGTCCCGAGCGTCGACAGTTTCAGCAACAGACGCATCTGCGGCGTCTGCCGCATCGTCGGGAGCTGGACCGGGCGCTGGCCTGTCGGCCGCGCCACAGGCCGTGGCCAGCGCGAGCACCGCCAAGCCACAGGCCGTTCGCACCCAGGTTCCACCAAAGTCAGCCATGTCCGCCTGCGCGGCAACATCGGCCCGCGGCGGAAGTCTCGCCGCGGCAGAATACGCCGTCAATGACATTGTTTGTGATGCATTTCAATGGCTTCAGCCAGCGATGCGCGGTCCGGTCACTCCCACTCAATCGTCGCCGGCGGCTTGCTGGAGATATCGTAGACAAACCGATTGATTCCGCGCACTTCATTGATGACCCGGCTGGAAATCCGCGCCAGAAGCCAGCGCGGCAGGTCTGCCCAATCCGCGGTCATGCCGTCCACGCTCGTCACCGCGCGCAGCACCGCCGTCGCCTCGTACGTCCGCTGGTCGCCCATCACGCCGACCGACCGCACCGGCAGCAATACCGCGAAATATTGCCACAATTCCTTACGCCCTTCCCAGCTGTCGATCTCCTGGCGCACGATCGCGTCCGCTTCCTGCACAAGCCGCACCTTCTCCGCGGTGATGTCGCCCAGGATGCGCACGGCCAGGCCAGGCCCCGGAAACGGCTGGCGGTCGACAAGGCTCGGCGGCAGGCCAAGCTCGCGGCCCAGCACGCGGACCTCGTCCTTGAACAGCTCGCGCAGCGGCTCCACAAGCTGCATCCGCATGTGCTCCGGCAGCCCGCCGACGTTGTGGTGCGACTTGATCGTCACGCTCGGCCCCTTGAAACTGACCGACTCGATGACGTCCGGATACAGCGTGCCTTGCGCCAGGAAATCGAAGCTGCCAGCTTCATGACTGACTTCGTCGAACACATCGATGAACGTTTTACCAATGATCTTCCGCTTCTGCTCCGGATCCTCAACTCCGGCCAGCGCGCCGAGAAAGCGCTCCCGGGCATCCGCAACGTGCAGCGGCAGGCCCATGCCTTCGCCGAAGATCTTGCGGACATCGTCCGATTCGCCTTTGCGCAGCAAGCCGTTGTCGACAAAAACGCAGGTCAGCTTCGCGCCGATCGCCTTGTGCAAAAGCGCCGCCGTCACGCTGGAATCGACGCCGCCGGACAGGCCGCACAGCACGTGCGAATCGCCGACCTGGGCGCGAATGGCGGCGACGGCGGTCTCGACAAAGCCGGCCATCGTCCACGACTGGTCGCAGCCGCACAGCCCTACCGCGAAGTTGCGCAGGATGTCGATGCCGCGGCGCGTGTGCACGACCTCCGGGTGAAACTGCAGGCCCCACAAGCGCAAAATCGGGTTCGCCATCGCGGCCAGCAGGCCATCCTCGCTGCGCGCCACGACGTGAAAGCCGTCCGGCAGCAACGCCACCGAGTCGCCGTGGCTCATCCACACCGGCTGCGGCTCGGCCACCTCGAAATGCGCAAACAGCGCGTCGGGCACTTCCACGCACACCTGCGCAGGCCCGTACTCGCGCGTGTGCCCGGGCGCGACCTTGCCGCCCAGCGCGTTCGCCATCGTCTGCATGCCATAGCAGATGCCCAGGACCGGCACGCCGAGCGTCCACACCGCGGGCGTCGGCGGCGCGTCGGTGTCGTACACCGAGGACGGGCCACCGGAGAGGATGATGCCGCGCGGGCCCCAGGCGGCGATCTCGTCCAGCGGCTTGGTGCACGGCCAGATTTCGCAGTAGACCTTGAGCTCGCGGATGCGCCGCGCGATCAGCATCGTGTACTGCGAGCCAAAATCCAGGATGAGAATGCGCTGGGCGTGCAGGGCATCGGCGGGCGGCGTGTGCGGCATGGTGACCTCGTGGAGGGCTGGCGGTGTATCAGAAATCAGCCGGAAGCGGGAACTGCGTTGCGGAGGTGTCACAGGTTCCCGGCGGTTCTGCGCGACGTCACGGCGCGAGCCGGTACAGTCCGAGCTGGAACGCCGCCACGTCCGGATACCAGCCGTACTCGTTCTGCCCCCGGTTCGGCGCCGACTCCTGCAGCACCGGCAGCCAGTGGTGATTCGCCAGTGTTTCCGAACAGATCGGCAGCATCGCCGGCGCCGCGGCCGGGTGCCGGTAGATCGCCCAGCAGCGGTGCTCCACCAACAGGAACGTCCCGGCCGGGCACCGCGGCGCGCCCGCTTGCTGCCACTGCTGCATCGCATAGCGCGCCGTGGTCCGGTGCGGCGGCCGCAGCAGGTAGTCGGGAAACGCGCGCTGCACCTTGCCTTTGTCGGGCGGATCCGACTCGTGCAGCGTCACCAGGCATGCGTCGCGCGCCGGCAGCTGCGCCAGAGCCACGCGGGTGAATCGCTCCGAATCGTCCTCGTTTGTCGGCGCAAACAGCCAGAGCGTTGGCAGCGTGCTGAGCACGACCAGACCGGCCGCCCAGCGTTGCGCCGCCACCGGCAGCTCGGCCAGATGCCAAGCGCCCAGCAGCAGCCACAGCGCGGCCAGCGGCGCCTCCAGCCGCGGCACGGACGTCTGTGGCAGGTCGACCAGCAGGGAAAACGCCCACGCGTAGGTCGCCAGCAGCAGGTTGCGGCGCCACGGCTGACCGCGCAGCCCGTGCAGCGCCAGCAGCGTCCAGACCAGCGGAAACGCCAGCGGCCAAAACGGCAGGAAGCTACCCACCACCGCCAGCGGCCCAAGCGGGAACAGCTTGTCCAAGCGGTTGGAGCCCTGCGCCGCGTCCTGCGCCATGCGTTCCACCGTGTGCCAGACCTGCGGCGCCACCAGCAGCGCGAACAGCAGCGCCAGCCACGCGTGATCGCGCTCCAGCTTGACGCCGCGCCGCCGCAGCAGGCAAAAACCCAGCAGCGGCGCGACAATCGCGAGCTCCGGGCGCGTCATCCCCGCCGCGGCCAGCAGCGCCACCGCACGCCAACCGTCGCCGCGCCGGTCCGTCTCCAGCAGCAGCAGCCCGGACCACAGCCACAGCGCGCCGACCACGAGGATGCTTTCGGTCGCAGCGTCACGCACGAGCAGCGGCAGCGTCGCCAGGGCGAACGCGGCGATCGCCACCGCCAGCCGCGGCGGCTGCCAGCGCACAAACCAGGCCAGCAGCGGACCGAGCGCCAGCCAGGACGCGGCGCGGTGAAGCCCGACAAGCGTCGCGTGGTCCGGCGGGAGCAACGCAAACAGCAGGCGGTGCAGCACCTGCGAACCGGCGCCGTAGCGGTGGACCGCAAGCAGCACGGCGGATCGATCGACAAGCTCGTAGCCCGAAAACAGCATCACGAGCCGCGCGGGCACCAGCAGGCGAAGCACGAGCGCGAGCGCCAAAGCGGGGACTACCGCGCGCGCGTGCGGCTTCAGCGCCGCAAACACGGTGGTCAGAACGCGCGGCGCGGCCATGAGCGCCAGCAGGAGGCCGAGCGCGGCGAGCGCGAACTGGACGGCATCGGTCGGCGACCACCAGGTCAGCTGCGCCGCCCACGCCGTAGGCGCCGAGCCCGCGTAGTCGATCGGCACCGCGGCGCCCGTCATCGGCGGCGACGCCACCGCAGCAGCACGAATACGGCCAGCGCGAAAATGACGAAGCCGGGCAGA
This sequence comes from uncultured Myxococcales bacterium, assembly GCA_903929795.1. GTDB lineage: Bacteria > Myxococcota_A > UBA9042 > UBA9042 > UBA9042 > CAIYBN01. Next base: position 24,482 of record CAIYWC010000203.1, read on the forward strand.
CACCGGACCGTCCAGTGACTGGCGCGCCGCAGCTGCCGGCACAGGTGCAGATCCTTGGAGCCCTGACACGCCTGCAATTCCGCAAGAATTTCGGACACATGCTCCTGCTTGCCCTGCGTCTTGTCCAGCGTGTCCGCCATGGCCTTGTCGTACGCCTGCAAGTCGGTGATCGCCTGCGTCACGTCGTGCTCAGCCAGAATCATCGCACGGCAGTACAGCACGTCCGGATCGGAGCCGCCCATCGCAGCGGCGTGGCTGACCAGCTGTTCCGCCTGCGCCTGTTGGCCCTGGGCAAACGCGTTCATCGCGCGGTACAGGTATTCGCGCGGCTCGTCTTTCATCAGCGGCTCTGCGCGCAGCAAATACACGTCTGATTCTGACCACTTGCCGTCGTGGTGCAAGATGGAACCGACGACGAACGCGGCAATGAGATCCGGCGGCGCAGCATCCGCCCGGGCCTTCATGGTCGCCAGCAGCGCCGGGTCGGGACAGTCGATGAAAATCCGCGATAGCCGCGCGAGTTCCTGCGCAATGCCGGGCACCCGCGCCAGGTCCAGCTTGCCCACCATCGCCAACGCGTCGCCGCACCGCAGCTCCTGGCGCAGCAGCAGCGCGAGGTCGATGGCCACAAGCGGGTCGTCACCACCCTTGAGCATCTCGCGCAGAATCGCCTCGCCTCTGTCCGGTTGGCCCAGCGTCGCGCTCCAGCGGGCCACCGCTTGCAACGCGCGCGGACACGTGGGCGCCTGCCGGGCCAGATCGCGCGCCACGTCAAACAGCGCGCCATCGTGCGTCGCGATCACGCCGGCCACCCAGTGCAGCCGCGTGGCGCAGTCGATCGTCGGGTCCGCCGCCAGCAGCCGCGCCAGGTGCTCCGGTTTGTGGGCGGCCAGCAGCGCGTCCCCCTGCGCGCTCACGGTCGACGTCGCCGCCGCCGGCACCGCCGTCGCCGGGTCACCTTCGCGATCGCTCAGTGGCGTCCACGTGAACGCCGGAATTTTCGCCAGCTGCGCCTTGATCTGCGCCAAGACGTCGTCTGGCAACTCTGCGGATACACTCGCAATTTCAAATTGCCCTGCCTGACGCGGACCGCCGACAAACTCCGGGTGCTGCAAGCGCACGCCCAGACCCAGCCCGTCGGGATTCTTGTAGCGCGCGTCGACAAAGCCGTGATCAATGCGCGCGCCGGTGAACTGCCAGCCCTTGGGCCACGCCGGGGTGGTCTGCAGCGCCGCTTCCAGCACCGACTCCTGGCCCGCGGGAATGCCCCAGCGCTGCGCCGCGTGCGCCACCTGCGGCATCGCCAACAGCACCACCGCCCAGGCAACGCAAATCACCGACGGTTTCAGCATGGTCACCTGCGGCCTCTAGCGCGAATAATTCGGCGATTCCTGCACGATTGTCACGTCATGCACGTGGCTTTCGGTCAGGCCCGCCGCGGTAATACGCACAAAATGCGCGCGCTGCAACTCGTCCAGATCCGCTGCGCCGCAGTAGCCCATGCCCGCGCGCAAGCCGCCCATCAGCTGGTGCACCGTCTGCGCCAGCGGCCCCTTGTACGGCACGCGGCCTTCCACACCTTCTGGCACCAACTTGCCGGGATCCGTGGTTTTATCCTGAAAATACCGGTCCTTGGAGCCGCGCTGCATCGCGCCCAAGCTGCCCATGCCGCGGTAGGTCTTGTACGACCGGCCGCCGTACAGCACGGTGTCGCCCGGCGCCTCTTCCGTGCCGGCGAGGAGCGAGCCAATCATCACCGTGTTGGCGCCCGCGGCGATGGCCTTGACGAGGTCGCCGGAGAAGCGGATGCCGCCGTCGGCGATGATGGGGATGCCGTGGATGCGCGCTTCTTGCGAACAATCCAGCAGCGCGGACAGCTGCGGCATGCCGACGCCCGCGACGACGCGCGTGGTGCAGATGGAGCCCGGACCGATGCCGACTTTCACGGCGTCCACGCCGACTTCCGCCAAGGCGCGCACTGCCGCTGCCGTGGCGATGTTACCGGCGATGATGTCCACATTGCGGTAACGATTGCGGATCTTTTCCACCGACGCGATGACGTTGCGCGAGTGGCCGTGCGCCGTGTCGATGACAAGCACGTCCACGCCCGCCGCCACAAGCGCCGCCGCGCGCGCATCCGAGTCAGCGCCCGTCCCGATCGCCGCCGCGCACAGCAGATGCCCGCGCGCGTCCTTGGCCGCGTTGGGATGCCGCTCGTTCTTCTCGATGTCCTTGATCGTGATGAGCCCGGCCAGCGTGCCCTGCCCGTCCACGATCGGCAGCTTCTCCACGCGGTGCTCGTGCATCAATTGGCGCGCCTGCTCGGACGTGCAGCCGACCGGCGCGGTGTACAGCGCGGACGTCATCAAGTCGCGCACGAGCTTGGTCGCGTCCGACTCAAAACGGACATCGCGCGCCGTCAAAATACCAACGAGCTTGCCACCTTGCACGACCGGCAGGCCCGAGATGTCGTTGCGGCGCATCGTCAGCAGCGCATCCGCCAGCGTGTCCTGCGGGGTCACAGTCACCGGGTCCTCGATCATCGTCGAAACCGTGCGCTTCACGTGGCGAACCTGGGCTGCCTGCTCGTCGATGCTCAGGTTCTTGTGCACGACGCCGATGCCGCCTTCGCGGGCGATCGCGGTCGCCAGCGCGCTCTCGGTCACCGTGTCCATCGCCGCCGACAGCAGCGGCACGTTCAGGCGGATATTGCGCGTCAGCTGCGCCTGCAGCTGCACCATGTGCGGCAGCACCTGGCTGAACGCCGGCACCAGCAGGACGTCGTCAAAAGTCAGCGCCGGTTCAAGCTGGGCGAAGCGATGCGCGTGCGGGAACGAGGTCATGGGCGCCTCCAAAAGCGTAGGCGCGGGAGTGTAGCACTTCTGCCGCAGCTTGGGCAGGCGGATGCGGTTCGTTCACCGGTTTGTTGCGCGCATCGCCGGGTCGCGGGAGGTCGGCGCGGACGGCAGCGGCAAGAATCTTGCCGGCGGCTTTTGGCTGCAGCGCGGCAAAAGTCGGCGAACGACGAACATCCTCTTGTCGCGCGTGTCAGGCGCGATGCTTGCCGAGGAACCGGGCGCGCGCTCGGAGATGCGGCCAGCCCACAGCAACCAGGCCAGGCGCCGCGCGGGACCAAAGGACCCCAAGCATCGCCGAAGGTTGGGCGGGGCGGTGCGAGCCGCTGGACCGCAATGTGGAACTGCGTCCAACGCAAGTTGGAGGCAGTGGCGGGGAGGGACTTCTTTGCCGGCCGGAGGGACCCGGCGTCAGCCGGAACCATCGATTTTTTGGGATATCCGGCGCCGAGCGTGCGGAGCGGGAGACGCAGCATTGCGAAATCGGCTCCAGGCGGCCCAATACCCAGGCCCTCGGCGTTATTGCCCTAACCAGCGGCTCGCGCCCGGCACGCGAACCGAATTCGCAGCTCAAACCCGCCAGTTCGTGGCGTACCACCGGTGCACGCGCGCGGTCCCGGTCCAACGTGCAACCGGTCGACCGACGAAGCTGGATGTTCATTTTTGGTCAGCCTGTGTAGAGTCTGGCCACGGAGACCGCCATGCCCTTTGACGCCACCATCGCCCTCGAAGCCATTCACCAGGCGCTGACCAGCGCGATGGCCGACGTCACTTTTGACGTCGAGCCGGACCCGGCGGCGGCAGCGCTGTCGTTTGTCCACCCGGCGCATGACGCGACGATTCTCGTGGTCGTGGAGGCCGCCGACCCGCACCACCAAGTGCCGACGCTGCTGCTGGCGGTTGTGTTGGGCGACTGGCAGGACGCGCGCGGCGAGACGGGCGGCGCGGCGCTTTTTGCCCTGAACGCCAAGCTGATGACCTGTGCCGTCGGTCTGATGCCGCTGAACGAGGACGAACTGGCGCTGGCGCTGTGCAAGCGCGTCCCGCTGGACAGCCTGCCGCCGGACCAGGTGCTGCCGGCGCTGGAGGACATGATTTGGGAGTACGCGGCGATTTCGGGCTGGCTGGAAGGCGGCAGTCCCGAGCGGCCGGGTGAGCCGCCCGCGCCGTTGACCGACCTGCAGCCGCCGCGGCCGCGTCTCATCACCAGCCTGGACGAGGCGTAGCGCGTGCAGCGGCGTCTGGGGCTGCTGACCGCGGTGGCGGTCGTGGCGCTGACCGGCTGTGCCGTGGGCGTGCAGCAGGCGATGATCCTGCCGTGGATGCATGGCAACTGGATGTATACAGGCACGAATTTTGTGGCGCGGGACACTACCGGCGCGATCATGCCGATCAACATCGCCGGCGACTATGGCCAGGTTCAGGACATCGGCACGGTGACGCAGATCCTGCTGGCGATGGACCTGCCGTTCATGCGCCTGTCGATGGCGCCGGCGCTGCTGGGCAACAACAACCTGGAGTTCATTCAGGCGGACATGCTCTACAAGCACCTGATCCTCGACGAGCCCGGTCGCCGCTGGTGGCTGCTGGGCGGCATTGCCGGGCTGATCCTGAACACCGGCGTGTCCTACACCGTGCATCCGAGTCAGAACACGACGCTGAACGGCCGGCCGGTCACGCCGGACGACGCGATCGCCTACCAGGCGCGCCACGACATCTCAGGGCTGTACGCAGCCGTGGGCGCGCAGGTGGAGCTGACGGGCTGGTGCCACGGTTACGGCGAACTGCTGGTGCGGCTGTCGCGCAGCGATACGCAGTACGAATCCATCCAACTGGCGGCGGGCAGCAACGGGGGCGCGCTGGACCTGACGAATTCGACGTCGACGGTGCGGATCGACCGCCAGCAGCAGGCTTCCGTGACGACGAACTACGACGTGCCAGCGCTGCTCGTGGCGATCGGCGTGCATTTCAACCTGCCGAGCTACCACCTGACGCGGCGGCTGATCGGCTGGCACGCGGGCGATCCGGAGATGGACGACGCGCGCCCAGAGCCCGAGCCGATGCCGGACCCCGAAGTACCTTTGCTCCAAGCGCTTTCTCCCGCGCAAGCGGTCTCTCCAACGGTGCCATAGCCACTGCCGCGCGAAAGGCGTAACGTGCGGCCGTCGCGCCGCTGTTGCACGACCGACACGAGGCCGCCATGCCCCTGCGCGCTCATTTCCGCCTGCTCCTGCTGCTGCCGATTTTGGCGGCGTGCCAGTCGACGCCGGCCGCCCAGTCGCCGACGGTCGACGGCACGACGCTGTTGGCCACGGCAGGCCGCCGCGGTATGGCGCACCAGGCCGCGACGCCGACGACCGCGGATCCGCGCGTGCCGACCGACCTGCTGTCGCTGCTGAACCAGCTGTTTGGCGAAACGGTGTCGCTCGCCGGCGAGGCGCACCAGCCGCTGACCGAGGACGACGCACCGCCGCCGGCGCTGGGCGCGAACCCGACGACGCTGATGCGTTTCGTACACCTGACGGACACGCAGCTTGTCGACGACGAATCCCCGGCGCGCAACTGCGTTTTTGACGCCCCGGGCACCACGGATGGCGCATTTCGGCCGCAGGAAGGCTTCGGCTGTCACACGCTGGACGCGGCCGTGCGGGCGATCAACGCACTGCACGCGACGCAGCCGCTGGATTTCGTGCTGACCGGCGGAGACAACGTCGACGACGCCCAGCGCAACGAGATGCAGTGGTTTGGCAAAGTGCTGAACGGCGGGCTTGTGGAGTGCGACAGCGGCGCCGATGACGGCAGCCAGCCCGGGTTGATTTTTGAGCAGAAACAAGCCTTTACGGCCGCCGGACTGACGGTGCCGTGGTACTGGGTGTCCGGCAATCACGACGTGCTGGTGACCGGCGTGTACGCCGTGGACGAGTCGGAGCGGGCGCTGGCCACGGGCACGACTGCGCAGATGGGCGCGCGCGACTACAGCCAGCCCGGCGCACCGGTGACAACGGGCGAAGTGCCGGCCGATCCACTGCGGCTGCCGCTATATGCCACTGAAATTGTTGCAGAAGTCAAAGCGATCGCCGATGGTCCTGGCCCGCACCTGCACGGTCTGGTCGGCGTCGCGGCGGACAGCCCCTACATCCAGTACCGCGTGACGCCGGTGGCGGGCGCGCCGGTCGACATCATCGCGCTGGACAGCAATGCCCACACAGGCGGTTCGGACGGCGTGGTCTATACCACTGTTTTTGAACAGGAAATCCGCCCACTGCTGGAAGCGTCCAAAGCTGCGCACCACTTCGCGATTGTCGTGGCGCATCATCCGACCGATGGCATCGGCGACGGCGGTGATCCGTTTGGCCAATCCCAGCTCGGGACGATGACGCCCGCGCAGTTTCGGATGGAGCTGTCCAAGTACTCGAATGTACTGTTTTATCTCGCGGGCCACTCGCACGTGAACCGGATCAGGCGGCACCAGCCGAGCGATGGCGACGTCGTGCGGCCGTTCTTCGAAGTCCAGACGGCGTCGCTGGCGGACTGGCCGTCGCAGATGCGCTTGGTGGAGGTAATCGACGCCGACAACGGCTTCATTGCCGTCCAGCTGACTGCGTTTGACACGCCGGGGGCCATCGGTGGCCAGCCGACCAACGCGCTGGCTCCGGAGGCGCTGCGGCTGATGACCCTCGATCGCGCGTGCGGCTGGGATGTCAAGCAGGGCGACGGCCAAGCCACTGATCGCAATATGATTTTGTGGATCAAGAAGCCCGCCATTTGACCTGCGGGCGCCAGCGCGGCACCTTGACGCCTCCATTGCGCCCGGAACTCACCATGAATTTTCACCTGCCCCTGCCCTTGTGGACGCGCGATCGCCGGCTTTTTCTCCTGGTCGGCGTCGCGCACGTCTATCTGGGCGGCGGCCACATCATCGGCCTGTTCGGCCCGCACGCGACCGGCATGGAGCTGTGGACGGACATCTGGAAAGGCATCGGCGCGTGGCTCGGCGCGTACTACTTCCTGGCGCTTGCCGGACGGCCAATCGAGCCGCCAAAATGAGTCAGTGGGCAACTACGCACGCTTACGCAGTGGCGACGTCAGACTCCAATCGGCAGACCTGCTGCATTTCGGACCAGGACCGCGACGCGTGCACCTGCGGTGGCACGCCGCGGTGCTGGAGGTTGTGACGCTGGAATTCAGTCAGCGTGTATTTTTCCGGCCGCGACCGTGTGCTAGGCTGCCGCGTCTGATTTCCGGAGTCCGCATGCACCACATTGCCTATGTTACCGCTGAGATTGGCCTGACGACCGCGATTCCTACATATTCTGGCGGACTTGGCGTGCTGGCGGGCGACCACGTCAAAGCCGCCGCGGATCTCGGCGTGCCGCTGGTCGGCGTGACGCTGTTTTACAAGCGCGGGTACGGCAAGCAGTCGGTGGACGCGTACGGCGAGCAGCACCTGGACTTTCCGATGTGCGAGCCCAGCGACGTGCTGGAAGACACGGGCGTGCAAGTCGAGATGGCGTTTGAGGGCGAGACTGTCCGCATCCACGCGTGGAAACGGCTGGTCCAAGGGCGCAGCGGCCACACGGTGCCGGTGCTGTTTCTGGACACGGACATCGAGGGCAACTCCCCGGTCTGGCGGCCGGTGTCCAACCTGCTGTACGGCGGCGACAATCTGAACCGCCTGCGTCAGGAGGCGATCCTCGGCTTGGGTGGCTACGAAGTGCTCAAGGCGATGGGCTACACCGGGGACCTGTCCGCGCACCTGAATGAAGGCCATACGGCGTTTTTTGCCGCGGCGATGCTGCGCGAGCTGGGCGACGTGGCGGCGGTGCGCAAGCGCGTGCATTTCACGACCCACACGCCTGTCGCCGCGGGCTACGACCGCTTCTCGCTGGCGGAAGTGCAGCGCGTGGTGGGCAAGTACATCCCGCCAGATGTCGCGCACTTGGGCGGCGACAAGGAGCTGAACATGGCCTGGCTGGCGGCGGCGCTGGCGGACACCGTCAATGGCGTGTCGGTCATCAACGCGCGGGTGGCGACAACGCTGTTTCGCGACGTGAAGATCGAAGCGGTGACCAACGGCGTGCATTTTGACACCTGGGTCGCGCCGGAAATGGGCGCGCTGTATGACCACTACCTGCCGGGCTGGCGCTTCAAACCGGATCGATTGCGGGACATTACGCTCATCGATCCCGACGATTTCGACCGCGCGCGCCGCCGGGCCAAGCGCGAGCTGGTCGAGTACGCCAACGGCGAGACGCAGCTCGGTTTTGACGCGGACATCCTGACGCTGGGCTTTGCGCGCCGCGTGGCGCCGTACAAGCGCGCGACGCTGATCTTCAGCGATATCGACCGGTTGCTTGAGCTGGGCCGCGGCAGGCTGCAGCTGCTGTTCGCCGGCAAGGCGCACCAGAATGACGGGGAGGGCCGCAAGCTGGTACGCGAGCTGGTCGCGCTCTCGCTCAAGCTGCGCGGCGACTTGCGCGTGGGATTTTTGCCAAATTATAACATGTGGTTGGGTCACAAGCTGACGGCCGGCGTGGACGTCTGGCTCAACAACCCGGTGCGGCCACTGGAGGCGTGCGGCACGTCCGGCATGAAGGCCGTGCTGAACGGCGTGCCCAACCTCTCGATCCTGGACGGCTGGTGGGCGGAAGGCTGCATCGACGGCATCAACGGCTGGGCGATCGGCCAGGACTGGGACGATCGCGACGACGACCGCGACGCCAACGCGCTGTACGAATCCCTGGAGCAGCGCGTGCTGCCGGCTTATTACGGCGATCGCGACGCCTGGCGGGCCATCCAGCGCGCTGCGATCGCCACGGCGCCGGCGTTTTCGGCCGAGCGCATGGTGCGGGAATACGCCAGCCGGTACTATAAGATTGGGTTGCCTGAGGAACACAGCGGCCGCGGCGCGCGGGCGACGCTCTCGGGCATCATCGTGCCGCTGCCGTCCGGGAGGGCGCCATGATTCCGGACGCTTGGCTCGTGCCTGACCCCGCGACGCTGCCGGTGGACGCTGAGGGCTTTCACGCCGACGTGATCGTGATTGGATCCGGCTTTGGCGGCTCGGTGTCGGCGCTGCGTCTCACGGAGAAAGGCTACAAGGTGCTGGTCATCGAGCGCGGCAAGCGTTGGAAACCAGAGGATTTTCCCAAGACGAACTGGAACGCGCGCAAGTCCGTCTGGGCGCCGGCGCTCGGCTGGTTTGGCATCCTGCGGCTGTCGCTGCTGGACGATGTGATGGTGCTGTCCGGCGCGGGCGTCGGCGGCGGCAGCTTGGTCTATGCCAACACCCTGCTGATTCCGCCGCTGCCGTTTTTTCGCGATCCGCAATGGTCAGGCATGGTTGCAGATTGGCAGGCGGAGCTGGCGGGCCACTACAAGACGGCCCAGCGGATGCTTGGCGCGACGCCCAACCCGGTTTTTGGCCCCGCGGATCGCGTCCTGCAAGAAGTCGCGGATGAGATGGGCCGCGGCCACACGTTCAAGGCCACGGACGTCGGCGTGTATTTTGGCGAAGCCGGCAAGACCGTGGCCGATCCGTTCTTTGGCGGCGAAGGTCCGGAGCGCACGGGCTGCAACCAGTGCGGCGCGTGCATGACCGGCTGCAAGCACGGCGCGAAGAACACATTGGACACGAATTACCTGTACTTGGCCTGCGCCAAGGGCGCGCGCGTGGCGCCGGAGCGCGAGGTCGTCGGCCTCTCCTGCATCGGCGGACCGGACACCCGCGGCGCCAAAGGCTGGAGCCTGGAATTGCGCCCGGCCATCGGCTTGAAGCGCCTGTTTGGCAACCACCACACGCTGCGCGCGCGCGAGGTCGTGTGCGCGGCGGGCGTGATGGGCACGCTGCCGCTGCTGATGCACTCGCGCGAGGTCGGCGATTTGCCGCACCTGCCGGCGACGCTGGGCGGCCACTTGCGCACGAATTCAGAGGCGATCACCGGCGCGATGTCCGGCGGCAGCGGCACCGACTATTCCAAGGGCGTGGCGATCACGTCAGGCGCGTTTTTTGACGAGCACACGCACATCGAGGTCGTCCGCTACGGCGAAGGCCAGGACGCGCTGAGCTTGCTGGCGACGCTGCTGACCGATGGCGGCGGCAAGGTGCCGCGTCCCGTGCGCTGGCTGTGGACCTGCGCGACGCATCCGCTCCAGCTGGCACGCAGCCTGTGGAAGGTCGGCTGGGCGCGGGGCGGCATCATCCTGCTGGTCATGCAGACGCTGGATAACTCCCTGAATGCTGTCTGGAAACGCTCGAAATTCCTGCCGTGGCAAAAGACGCTGCGGACGGAGCGACCGGCGGGCACGGTCGCCAATCCGTCCTACATCCCGATCGGCAACGAGGTCGCGCGGCGGGTGGCGAAGCGAACAGGCGGCGTGGCGATGAGCGCGCTGAATGAGGTGCTGCTCGACATTCCGACGACGGCACATATCCTCGGCGGCTGCGCAATCGGTCCGGAAGGCAAGGGTTTTGTCGACGGCCAGAACCGCGTCTACGGCTACACCGGCCTGAAAGTGTGCGACGGCTCGATCGTGCCCGCCAACCTGGGCGTCAATCCCAGCCTGACGATCACCGCGTTGACGGAGCACGCCATGGCCGCAGTCCCGCACAAAGCCTAGGATTTATCTGAGGTTTTCTCGATCCGCTGCACATGCTGCTTCTTGCGCCACCACGACCGCGCCATCTGGCCGATGCGCACGACGAAGAGCAGCGTCCCCAGAATTCCCAAAATACCAGTCATTTCAGCGTTCTCCAAACCAGACGAGGACCGCCTGCGCCAGCGCCGCACCCCGCGGCGTGCCAACGCTCTCCGGGTGAAACTGGACCGACGCGCAGTTCCACCGCGCGCTGCGCAGGCCCATGATGAGCCCATCGTCCAGCCACGCGGTCACGGCCAAATCCATAGGCAGCGAGCCATGTTCCACGACGAGGCTGTGGTAGCGCATCGCCCAAAACGCCGCCGATGGCCCAAACAACGCGCCGCCGTCGTGGTAGATCAGAGCCTGCCGGCCGTGGACCGGTTCGGGCGCGCGCACGACCCGCCCGCCCAGCGCGAGCGCGAGCGCCTGATGGCCCAGGCAGACGCCCCAAATCGGCAGCTTGCCCAGGACGGCGCGCAGAAACGGGACCAGCTGCCCCGCATCTTCGGGCGCATTCGGCCCCGGCGAAACGACCAGCGCGTCCGGCAGATTCTGCTGTAGCATTAGGAGGTTGGCATCCGTATTGCGCACGACGGTCAGCTCAACGGCGCGATCCAACGCTTGGGCCGCAGTCATGAGCAAGTCAGCGAGATTCCACGTGAACGAGTCGTGGTTGTCCAGCAGCACGACGCGCAGCGGCGGCGCGGCGCTCAAGGGCTCACGGGATAGACGTGGACGCTCCACCAGGTCGAGATCGTCGTCGGCGACGGCTGGTTCGCTTGCGGCGGCAGGATCTGGTTGGACGCCGCCGAGCCGTCGCCGTTCACGAGCACGCACGCGATCTGCAGCGTCGCGCCAGTGGCCGGGATGCCGCTGGGATAGAGCTGCGCGAGGCTGATGCTGGCCTCCATCGCGGCGTTGCCGGCGTTGGCCTGGACGACGCCTTGCAGCCACGGCAGGTCGTTGAGCTTGCTCATGCCGCGCCAGCCGGCGTTGACGGAGCCCGCCAAGTCGCCGCCGGCGAAGCTGGCCATGCCGACCGACGCGAAGGCAAAATCGACGCCGATCGCGCTGTCGCTGACGGTGTAGAGGTTGCCGAGCGCGTTGTCGACCGCGCCGACCGCGTCCGTGATGGCGCTGGGGCCCGACGCGCCGGTGCCGCTGCCGTAGTCGACATCCAGATAGCAGGCCATGGCGTTGAGCGGCTCGGACGTGCCTTTGACGCCGACGTAGAGGTTGGTCGCGTCATAGGCAATCCACAGCTGATTCATTTCATTGGTTTTTGTCAAGTCGCTCGCGTTATCCCAGTTGCTCAGCAGGTTGTTGATCGCCGCCAGCGACATCGAATTCCAGTCCGAGCCCAGCACGCCATCGACCGTCGGCGTGTCGACTGGCACCACGTCCAGACCCGCCGCCAGGGTCAGTGGCGCGCCGGTCATCGGCTGCACGGACACCGTGGCAGAGCGCGGTGGCAGCGGCGGCACGGTGACGGAAATGCCTTGCCCAGCAACAACTTGTGGATTTCCTCCCGGACCGGTCATGGTCGCATCGGCGACCGACGTAAATGTGACCGGGAACGCCGGATCGAGGTTGGCGCCGAGCAGCGTGACGGTACCGCCGCCCTTCGCCGGAGTCCACGTCGGCGTGATGCCGGTGAGCGTCGGCGTCGCAGCGGGGCCGGTGTCAGCGGTCAGCGCGTCGGTCGTGCCGGCATCGGCGTCGGTCGTGCTGGCATCCGCATCGGCGGCGGGCTTGCACAGGCCGAGCACACAGTGGTCGGTGCCCGTGCACGGCGGGTCGCACGTCACTTTCTTGACGCACTGGCTGCCGACGCAGTCCTCATCCAGCGCGCACGTGGGGTCGCAGCCGGACGGCGGCGTCCCGGGCACGTCAAACGCGGTGTTGAGCGTCTTCCCCTTGGAATCCTTGGCCAAAATAACAGGGATGCTCTGCCACGCGCCGCCGTCGCCCGTGTCCGTCCAGACCAGCACGCCGTCGGGCAGGCCATTGCCGCCCGACTTGTATTCCTGGCCGTCCGCCGGGTCGGTGTCGCCTTGCGTCGTCACGAACGTGAACTGCACCTCGTCGCCCGGCGTCAGCGGACCGTCGTGCTTGCCCAGATTTTGCTTCAGCACAAACGTCAGCACGCCATCGCCCGCCGCCGCGTCGCCTTTCAAGCCGTCGTCCAGCAGCTGCACCGGCGTCCACTGGTTCAGCGTACCTTTGACAAAGAACTTGTAATCGTTGGTATTCCAACTCGCGAATGACTTGTTCAGAGCCTTGGTGTCCAGCGTGATCTTGGCGTCCACGGTGCCGAATTTCTTCAGCTTCATGCCGGGGACGTCGAACACGCCGCCCTGGCCCTGGAAAATCGTGAACGTGCCGTTGGCGCCAACCCACATCCAGTTGTTGAACTCGTTCAGCGCGCCGTACTCAAAGACCGTGTCCTTGGTCGCGACGAATTTCACCTGGTTGCTGAAAATGTGGTCGCCCTTGACGGCGCCTTCCTTCTCGTTGCCGCCGGCGGATTGCGGGCCGTCGTCGTAGAGCGCGACGAACGGGCCGTCGGTCGGCAGCCAGGACGTGGCGTACGTGATGCTGTTGGTCTTTTGGTCCCAGGCAAACGAGCCGGTCCACTGCATGTCGCCGTCGGTGAACGTCTGGTTGGCGCTGTCGTCAATCGCGAAGGTCAGCCAGACAAACGGGCCTTTGACCAAAGCGTCGCTGCCGTCGCTGACGGCGTCCGCTGTCGTGGTGGTGTCACTCGCGAGGCCGTCGAAAGCCGCCGTGACGTCGCTGGCGGTGTCGGAGAGGCCGCCCACATCGGTGACGCTGTTGGCATTTTGGCTCGGCGTTCCGCAGCCGAAAAGCAGGCAATACAGGGCAAGGAGGCCGGTGTGGCGCATGGATTCCCTCGATCGCGCGGTCATTCGACCGTGACTTCGTCCAGCAACACGGCGGTGTCGTAAATCGAGTCGCCTTTGTCGGTCGCGAAGAACTTGAGGTTGACTTTCTTGTCGATGCCGGACAGCGCACTCACGTCGGTGCAGGTCTTTTGCCAGGGCACCATCCACACGTCGCCTTGGTCAAAGGAGACGTCGGCCGGCGTGAGCGTCTTCCACTGCTGGCCGCATGCGCAGGTCGGGCTGCCGGGATCGCAGGGCGTCTTGGGCGTGCACGCGCCGCTGCCGCACGGGAAGCCGGTGGTGCAGGACTTGCCGTCGGCGCAGGTGCCGCCGCAATCGTACGGGCACAGCGCGTCGATCCACACGTCCGTCATGGTGATTTGTCCGGAATCGGCGGTCAGCGTGGCGCGGAATTCGTCCATGAACGCCGAGCCGCACCATTCGATGAATTCTTCGCTGTAGAATTTCCAGAAAAAGCAAAGTTGCTGCTTGTTCTTGTCGACGCAAAACGGCTGTTCCAGCGAGCCATTTTCCGTCGTGAAGCCCAAGCCGGTGGAGACGATGCCCATGAATTTGCCGCCAACCGGCACGGTTTCGCCCAGGCGGGAGATGACGCGTCCGTCGCCGATCGGTTTCCAGCCCGTGATGTTGCCGGTGTCCCAGCTGGGATTGATCAAATTGGAATCATTGGCGTTTGCCGCGCTGTCGCCGTACATGCGCAAGCGCGCGCCCGGGTGCGCGGGATCGTCGCCGGGGACGATGGCCTGCAGGACGCTGAGACCGCTGTTGATGAGGCCGTCAAAGACGCCCCAGCCTTTGGCGTACGCATAGCTGGCGGCGATGTAGTCGGAGTAGCCGATGACGGCGGCGGCGCCGGCGGCGATGAACTGCAACGCCATGGAACCATTGTACATCGAGCGGCACGCGCCCAAATAGACGATGGACGCCGGGAAGGATTCTGGCGAGTGCCGGCGCACAAACGCGGGCAGAAAACCGTAGCTGGAATCGCCGATCACGACGCGGCCGGTCATGATGTCGGCTTGCGTGTAGTCCACGCAGACGCCGCCGCTCATGGAGGTTTTGATGCATGTTTCCGTGGGCTTGCAGCCGGTGCTGGCTTGGTTGCAGGTGCCGGTCGACACCGAGAGCGCGCTGCAGTCCACCGCCTCGCCGGACCAGATGACTTCCTGCGAGCCCAGGTGTTCCCACGCCAGCGCTTGCTTGGCTGCGGTGTCCATGGTCAAGAATAAGTTGTCCCCATGCCCAGTTATCGCGACGATGCCGTAGCTGGACGCGTCGCGGTAGTAGCGGAGCAGCGCGGCGTTGTCGGCGTAGGAATCGACGGCGAACGGCGGGCATTGCTTGGCGTTCAGCGCATTCGCGGCGTCGACGGCTTCATCGCCGCCGGTCGCGGCGAACTCGGCCGAGGAAGGCGCGAGCGCGAGCGCGCGGCGCGTACCCACCGCGTGCGTCGGCAACGCTGCGCCGCTGTTGACCGGTGGTCCGCCGGCGCCGCGCAAGCCCTTGTTGGCAAGGTTCAACGCCCCCAACCGGCCGGATTTGTATCGAATCCACACGTTGCCGCCGTCCGTCGCAGCGGCTTCGGCCACGGTCGCGTCCGCCTGAAGGGTCGCGAGCGCCGCCGCGCGTGCCGTTGCCGCATCGGTGCCCGCCGCCGTCGCTGCCGTGTACCCGTCCTCGACTTTCTTCTGCAAGCTGACGATTTCGCTGCATTCTGTTTGCGAGAACCGCACGACGGCGTCCACTTCCGCCACGGGCGACAGCGCCTGATAAGTCGTCACCTTGGAACCGCTCAGCGTCACGTTGACGGTCGCGCGGACGCGGAACCGGAAGGTCTTGGGCGCGGTCGCGCTCAGCGTCAGACAGGTCGAATAGACGCTGTCCTTTTGCGCGTCGTCGCAGTTGCCGCCGTTGCCGTTGTCCTGCAAAACACTGTATTCCTGAATGGTTTTTCCGGTTTCGTCCACTTCGATCAGCTGGATCGTGCTCGCGTCGACGACGCTGCTGTTCGCCGCGCCGGGCACGGACATGCCAACAACCAGCATCGCCGACTCGCCGACAAAGATGGCATTCGGGGCGATCTTTGGCGGGCCATCAAATGAAAACAATGGGTTATACGTGATATGGATGTCGTCCGAAGCGGTGGCAGCGCCCTTGGTCGCCGTAACGGTCAGCGTGTTGTCGCCCTGATCGAGCGCGAGAATGTCGCTCTGCCAGAACTCCTGACACGCGGGCGTGGCGCCAACGCCGCAGATGTCGCCTTTGGTTCCATTGACCGAAACCCATTGAATCTTGTCCGGATTTCCCCACGCGACGCCCGAGAGCGCCGCGCTGGCGCCTTCGTTTTGCGCCCAGTCGCGGCCGCTGGGCCCGAGGATCTTGACCAGCAGTTCCTTGTAGTCGTCCGGCGTGCTCCCGGCGTCGCCGTCGGTGGCCCAAACGACGTCGATGTCGCCGCTGCTGCCGTCCGTGCCCGGTGTGGCGTCGTCGGTTCCGCTGCTCGCGTCGCTGCCGTCGCTGCCGAGGGTGTCTGCCGTGTCGCCCGTGTCGCTGCCCAACGTGTCGCTGGCGACGTCCTGGTCGGTTCCGATGTCCTGCTGGCTCACGGCGTCGACGTCGCCGCCGCCAGTGCCTTCGACCGCCGTCGCGCCGTTGCCGCACGCCGTGGCGCAGGCGAGCGAAAGGACCGCGATGAGGCTGCGGGGCGTAACCGGGAACGGGTGAAAAATGCGGAACATACCTGTGCCTCCGGGCGCTGGGATCAAACCGCTCAGGGTACCCAACCCAGTACCGGCAGGCAAGGACAAAAGCGCACAAAAACAGGATACGTGACGGTCATCGGTCGGTTGCGGGCACGACCGGCAGCGCCGCGGGAAAGCGCTCCACCAGCAGCGGCGCGTGCGGCGCGGGGGCGTGAAAACACTCGCCGTCCAGCGTGTACGGACCCGACAGCCGCATCCGGTGCACCACCGGCAAATCGACAAGCCCCGGCCCGCCGCGCTCAGACATCAGCGCCGGCAGCAGGTGGACGAGCTTGCGCGGCTGGGTCTCCTCGACGACGCGCACGGCAAAGCCAGGCGCGCCCAGCGGTCGGCGGATCGCCCGGACAGCGCCGATCGCCAGCGTCAGGTCCGCGGTCACCGCAGCGACGCCCGCGTAGGACGGCCAGCGCCGGCCGTCGATCTCCAGGTCCGCGTATGGCCCCAGCTTCCACGCCTCCTGACGCCAGAGCGCGCTGCCAAACAGCGCACCACGGCCGAATTCCAGCAGGAACCGCGACAGACCGAGGTAACCCGCGCCAAAGCGGGCGTACAGGTCCAGCGCGTGGTACGCCAGCGCGGAGCCAAAAACAAAGCCGAGCCGCGGCGCCTCGTCCTGCCAGCGCACCTGCAGCATCGGCACCGGGCGCACGGGTACGCGCGAGAGCGGGCCCTGGCCGAAATCGCCCAGGAATTGCCGCAGCGTCTCCTCGGGCGGCCCATGGATGGCCACCGAACGCCCGACGATGTTGAGCGTGCCGCCGTTCAGGATCAGAATGCGTGGCCACGGCGGCAACTCTCCCGTAACCCGTTGGGTTTGCTGCGCCAACTGCCACAGCGCGTTGACCGCATGGTGCAGCGAACCGTCGCCACCGGCGATTGCGAGGACATTCGCACCCTGCTCCGCCACGAGCCGCGCCACCGCCCGGTGCAGCGATGCCAGGTCACGCGTTTCCGCATAGAGCGGCGCGCCGACGAGCGAGGCGAGAGCCAAGCGCTTGCCCGCGCGCTGGAGCCGGCGCGCACGCGGGTTGGCGATGACCGCCA
The DNA here is from genome assembly GCA_903929795.1 of uncultured Myxococcales bacterium. Classification (GTDB taxonomy): domain Bacteria; phylum Myxococcota_A; class UBA9042; order UBA9042; family UBA9042; genus CAIYBN01. The sequence continues at coordinate 41,711 of CAIYWC010000203.1, forward strand.
GCCGCACGGTCGCGTCGGGCTGACACGCTGCGACCCGTCGAGCCAAACCCTCAGCAGAAACAGCCTCTTGAATCGGATCGCCTGCGGCCACAGCTTCTGCCTCCGCGCCGGGTTGTCGCACAGAACGCGGTCGCTTGCCTACCGCTGCGGTCGCTACGCGCGCGTGCCGCCCAGCCAGTCCGCGCACGGAAGGGCGCAATTCCTGCACGCGAGCTGGCCCGAGCGCGCCGCCCATTTCTCTTGCAGCGCGGCCGTGTACGTCTGCGTTCCGAAACCGGATCACGCCCACCCGGCCCCAAAATGTCAGCTTGCTTGCGTTTGGAAGTCATCCTGTTAGATTGCACGCGGGTTTGAGGCACACAACAGGCCGCTGACGGTCGGGTCGTGGGCCGCTGACGTGCGGTTCGTGGCGATGGCCGCAGAGGGTTCGAGCGCTGATGGTCAAACTATCGATTCAGGATAGCGAAGGCCGCACGACCGTCGTGCCCTTGGCCGACGGCGAGTTGGAGATCGGCCGCAGCGATTCCAACGCAATTTGCCTGACTGATCGCAATGTTTCACGCCACCACGCGCGGCTGACCGTTCAGGGCCCGCGGGTGTGGATCGAAAACCTGCAGGCTTCGTGGGGCACAAAACGCAACAAGTTACTGATCCGCGAGAAGACTGAGGTCGAGCCAGGAGACGTCATTCAAGTCGGCGATTACACGCTGGAATTCGACGGCGACGGCCACAAACAGCGCGACACGGCGCTGCGCGATGACGGTCCGGCGCGCACGGCGAGCAAAGGTGTCGACGGCGCGACGGCGATGATCAACCTGGCGGATTTGCAAGGCCCCGCGCCGGCTTCCGGCCCGTCGACGCAGATTCCGGAGGCTTCCCAGCCGCGGCTGGTCGTGGAGAGCGAGAACCTGCGCGGCCTGGAACTGCGCGTCAGCAAGACGCCGATTGTGCTGGGCCGCGTGCGCGAAAACGCCGACCTGGTGCTCGACCATCGCTCCATTTCCAAGGAACACGCGCGGCTGACCCGGCTGAGCAACGGCGCGTGGCAAATCCTCGACCTGGGCAGCGCCAACGGCCTGAAAGTCAACGGCGAGCCTTACTCGAAATGCGACATTGAGTCCGGCGATCGCATCGAGCTGGGCCACGTGACGCTGCGGTTTCTCGCTTCCGGCGCGCCGACGCCGAGCGTGGAAGACGTAGGCGCACCCAAACGCAGCCGGTTGCCGATCGCGCTGGCGGTCGGCCTCGCGGCGGCGCTGATGGCCGTCGGCGCCGTGGTCGGACTGAATGGGCTCAAGCACGCGGATCCCTTGCCAGTTCCGCCAGTGCCTGCGCCTGCCGCGGTGCCTGAGCCGGAGGCTCCGACGCCTGCCGCGCCTGCCAAGGCTGAGATTGCGTCCGGTTCCGTCAAGCCAGCGGAAGTTGTGGCGAATGCGCTGACCGACACGCTGGTTCAAGCGGAGACGCTGCGCAAATCCGGGTCGTACGACGCGGCGCTGCAACTGCTGCGCGCGGCCGACGGCAACAACGCGCAGATTTCGCTGCGAATCCGTCAGGTTGAGGCTGAGAAGAAGTGGCGCGGCACCCTGGATTTGGCGGAGTCGGAGCTCGCGAAGGACCCGGCGTCGGCGCTTGAGCACGCCACCGAAGCCAAGGCGCACTTCGCCGTGGACGATCCGCTGGCGTCAAGCGCGGAAAAAGTCATCGACGCGGCCAAAGCGGGGCTGGCGGAGAAACATCGCGGCGCCAAAGTGGAGGCGCACACCCACGCCGACGCGATCGCGCCGGCCAAGCCGGAGCCCAAGCCCGAGGCGAAACCTGCGCCGAAGCCGGAGCCCGAGGTTCGCGCCGCGCCGGCGGCCAAGTCGGGCAAGGACCTGTACGAGGACGGCCGCAGCGCGCAGATGGACGGCAAGACGGACGCGGCGATCGCGCTGTACCTGCAGGCGGCGAAAGCCGGATATGGCAAGGCGCACAAGCAGTTGGCGCTGCTGTACCAGGCCCGCAATGACAAGGCCGGCTGCGCGAAAAACGCCAAGGCGTACCTCGAGAAGAACCCGTCCGCGGGCGACGCCGATGCGATGCAGCAGCTGCTCGACAAGTGCTCGAATTAAAAACGCTTTCTCGCAGACAGGACAGCCATGACGCGTGATCCCCTGGCGCATGCGGCGCACCCTTTGAGCCCGGACGACGCGCGACGGCTGGCGCTGGAGCTGTTTATCGTCGGCTACGAGGGCACGTCGCTCCCGGACGCATACGCGGCTTGGCTGGCGCAAGGGCTGGGCGGCGTCATCTTGTTCAAGCGCAACCTGGTGTTTGACGCGGATGGCGGGATCGACACCGCGGCGCTGGCGGCGCAGACCGAGGCGATCTTTGCTGCGTCGGAGCGGTGCCCGTGGCAGCCGGCGCCGGTGTTTTCGGCGGTCGATCAGGAAGGCGGGCTTGTGGCGCGGCTGCGCAAGCCGTTCACCGAGCTGCCGCCGATGCGCACCTTGGGCGAGCGCGGCGACGATGCGCTGGTGGCGGCGGTCGGTCGGCAGCTGGGCCGCGAGTGTCTGGCCGCGGGCTTCAACCTGGATTTCACGCCCGTGCTGGACGTGGACACGAATCCCGCGAACCCGATCATCGGCAACCGCTCGTTTTCGCGCGACCCGGCGCGCGTGGCGCATTTGGCGGGCGTGCTGCTGGACGGGCTGCAGTCGCAAGGCGTGCTGGGCTGTGGCAAGCATTTTCCCGGTCATGGCGACACAAATGCCGACAGTCATCTGGAACTACCTGTCTTGAATCACGATTTGCAGCGTCTGCAAGACGTGGAGCTGCTGCCCTTTCGGCAGCTGGCCGCGCGGCTGCCGATGGTCATGACGGCGCACGTGCTCTTTCGCGCGCTGGACGCGCAGTGGCCCGCGACAGTCAGTCCGCAGATCCTGCGGCCACTGCTGCGCGACTACTGCGGCTTTGACGGCGTGATTGTCAGCGACGACCTGGAAATGCACGGCATCGCTCAGGTGTTGCAGCCAGCGGAGGCCGTGCGTCGCGGCATCGAGGCGGGATGCGACAATTTTCTGGTCTGTCGCCGGCAGGACACGCTGGAATCCGCGCTGCGGGGCGCCACGGACGTGCTGCTGGGGCTGGATGGCCCAGTGCAGCGGGATCGCGCGCTGGCGAGTGTCGCGCGCGTGCGGAGGTTGCGCGCGCGCCTGGTGCGGCCGCATCCGACCGCCGCCGGGATCGCCGCAGTGCTGAACGACCCGCAAACGCACGCGTTGCGGTCGGCGCTTGCGGACTTGTGACGCGCCAGCTTGCGCCAGCGGAGCCCGGCTGGCAGTCTGACAGTCGCGGATGCGCCATTTTTGGCCACCAAAGGTGAAGAAAGTGACAAAGAAAGATATGCAAAATCAAGCGCTTCGCAACACGCTGCGCTGGCTTTTGCCGACATTCCTGACGCTGCTGGCCCTGGCCTGCAAGCCGGCGCACGCGCCCGTCGCGGTGACGAAGCCCAAGGCCGCGCCCCATGCAGCCGCCGCGCCGTTGACGGCTGACCCGTCGGCCGAGGAAGCGACGACGACCGTGGCCGGAGCCGCCGGCGTTGCCAAACCCGCGG
>CAIYWC010000204.1 GCA_903929795.1 uncultured Myxococcales bacterium
CCCGCCAATCAGGCATCAGCACCGGCGCCATCTCGACCACGTGCGCGTTGAACAGGCGCTCGCATTCGCCGCGCAGGTTTTGGTCGGGCAGGCGGATCTCGAGCGGCAGGTCGTCGAATGTCAGCCGGAACGGCTGCCACACGTCGATCCGCGCCTTGAACTCGCGCTTCTTGTTGACGACGATGGACACGAGGCAATGGTCATTCGCCAGGCCCTCGATACACGCCTCGTCCTGCTGCGACCAAAAAACTCCAAGACGCGCATGCGAATGGACCCAAGCGCGCACGTTCTGCGGCGCCGGGTGCGTGACGAGGAACTTCGCCAGCGCCTCCTGGTCCAGTTCCGTGCTCGCCGCCGTGCAGATTTGGTCGAACAGCTGCACGCCGCCCACCAGGATGTCGTCCGTCACGATGCCGAGGCACGAGAACTCGCCCGACGCCAAGTCGGTCCAGTGCCAGATCCGTTCCATTGCGTCCGCATCGATGCGTACCCGCAGGTTTTGCTTCACTTTCATGCTGCCTCCAAAAACGACAAAGCCCCGGCCGCGCACGTCCTTCGTGCGCCGCCAGGGCTGTCTTGTTCGCCCGCCGACCCCGAGAGCACTCAACCGTGGAGTGTTCGCGAGGCCGCAGGTTGTCGCGCCGGCGTTAATCGTCGTCGCTGTTATAGTCCGGCGACCATGTCTCCACGTGGCGATACGCGTCGCGCTCATTGTAACTGTGGAGAAATTCCAGAATCACGCTGACCAGCGCCGCGTACTGACCCTCGCCCAGCAGCTTGCCGATGCCGGGGCCAAGGTTGCCCCAGCACGGCACACCGTCGCTGCTGACGTGCGGGTGCGGGTAACTGAAGCCGCCGTCGCTCCAGATGTGCACCTTGTCGGCCGTGACCGTCAGCGTGTACGAGCCCATCGCGTAGTCGGTGCTGTCGTGCTCGAGGACCAGCGGCTCCAGGACGATGCTCAGCTTTCCGTAGTCCACTTCGACGGACACCACCGGCGACGGCATCATCTTGACCAGCGCGGCGAACTCTTCCGCGGCCTTCAGTTCCTGCGCCGGGCGGGTCGTGGCCTCAAGTGCCACAATCTGCTCACGAAGCTCGCCATTCTTCCGCACCAGCCCGCTGATTTGCGAGGTCAGCCGGTTGGCCTCGTACTCGTTGTCGCGGATGGCGTTTTTCCAGTTGCGGACCATGCCGTCGACCGACGACACCATCCACATCGAGAACTCCGCCTTCTCGCGCTCCCAGTCGTAGCCCTGGATGTACGCCGCTGCTTTTGGCAACGCCGCGCCCAGGACCGCTTCCAGGATGAGGCCCGGCTGGATGTCGCCCGGGACCTCAAACAGGCGCTCGAGATCGAACGCCAGGCGCACACGCCGACCTTCCACGGAAGCGACCACGAAGGTCTCGCCGTCGATGGTCAGTTCCACCGGTTCACCCGTGTGCGGCCGGCCGTGCACGACGTTGACCGTCTGCACGCCGTCCTTGTACGGCAGCCGACACTCATCTGCGGTGCCCGCGATCGGACCCAACAGTTCAATCTCGCGGCGAAACGGCGCCGGGTCCGTGTAGCGAGCACTCCACCGCTGGTAGCGGATGTTGAGGTTCAATTTGGCTTGCCAATCCAGCAGATAGGCCGCCATCGTCTGGTCACAGTGATGCATGTTGCCTCCCCGCCGGCCGAGCCGCTCCCGTTTGACCGGGTAGCGGCCCAGCGGGCGAATGTGTTGCGGGAATCGCCTACTTGCTGCCGCCCTCGACCTTGGGCACCAGCGTGACGACGTCGCCGTCGCTGAGGCCGGTGGTCGTGCTGGCGCCGAGGCCGTTGACCGAGATGGCGTGGCCGGCGGCAGGGAGGTCGACGGCGTCGAGAACTTCGCCGACGGTGGCGCCGGCAGCGGCTTCGTGGTGGCGGGCGGAGTGACCGAGGCGGAGGATTTTGATGTTCATGGTGTAGAAGCTCCTGAAATGAGAACGAAAGGCACTGCGTGATGGCGAACTCCGCCAGCACACCATTCTTATGCCAATAAATACAGCCAGTTTTGCGGCTTGGCGCGTGCCGGGCCGTGGAAGAAGCACACCCAGCGCTCTGACCGACGCAGGCTCCGACCTTCGATGCCGCTCACAGCGTTTGACTTCATCAGTGCTGATAAACACTAGATCTTGACCTCGACGACGCAGGCAAAGAGCACCAGCGGCCCAAACGTCTGCCGACAGCAGCGCGAGCAAGTGCGATCGATGGTGCGATGGGTGCTGTTGGCGCGACGAGCGCGCGGTTTTTGGCGAAATCAGGAGGAACAGGGCCGTCGGCTGTGCTGGCAAAGGCGGCGCATGAGCGCGCTCGCTTGCGTCACGCCACCTTTCGCCACGATTCCGCGCCGAGAGCTCTGGCCCGGATGTGGTTGAAGGTACGTTCTGCGAGTTCCTGTTTTTCCGCTTCGCTGAACGGCGGCGTCGGCAGTTCCTTGTAGACGTGGTCGGCGATCAGCACCCGCACGTTCGACTGCGTCTCTTCCTTTAGCGTCCATTGGTCCATCGCCGCCAACTCGCGCTCCAGCGCAGACAGCAACTCGCGGCTGGACTGCTTCACCGTCTCGCGCTCTGCGCGGGTCAGCCCTTCCTTCTGCAGCAGATCGAAGACTGCAAGTTCCTCTTCGGACAGTCCTTCGGCGACGTGGCGCTTGCTCTCCGCGTCCAGCCCTTCGATGAGCGTCACCAGTTGCGCGAACGTGTCCTCGATCGTCACCCGGTCCTTTTCGTTGTTGTAGTCGGCGATGATCTCGCCGTAGCGCCTGAACCAGTCCATCCGCAGCGGGTTCTGCGCGACCATCTGCGCCAACTTCTGCTCGACGATGTCGCGGATGTCCCGTATCGCCGTGGCTCTACGCGGCATGTTGGCGAACTCCCTGCGCAGCTTGTCCAGGTCGATCTGGCTCAGGTCGTACGTCTTCGACGGCTCCTTCGGGCCAGTCGACTGCGCGTTGGCGATGGCGACGCCGACGATCCGGCGCAGTTCGTTCAGCAAGTCCGAGATGTCGGCTTTGGAGCAATTCTCCGAGAGTTTCTTGTAGATCGCCTCGATGTTGTCGTGGCGCTCGGCATAGAGCTGCGCCGAGGGCTCCGTGACAAGCGACTTGAAGCGGATGAAGACCTGGCGCGCCAACAGTTCGAAGCGGCGCTTCGCTTCGTCGTTCTTGTAGACGGCCTCGACCGCGGCGGCGAGCGCGCCAATCTTGCTCCAATCCGTCGCACCGACGAACGCAGCCACGTCGAAACCGAGGCTCAGGAGGTGGGCTTCCGTCGCGCGGATCGCGTCGTCCAGCGCGAAGACACGCTGTTCCAGCGTCCCGACGATCTCCGTGGACCCGTCGCCGTCGTCGCCGAGCGCGTATTGCGCCAACGCCGCGCGCAGGCTGCTCAACATGCCGTTGTAGTCCACGATGAGGCCGAAGTCCTTGCCGGGAAAGCGCCGGTTGGCGCGCGCGATCGCCTGCATGAGCGTGTGCGCCTTCATCGGCTTGTCGATGTACAGGGTCGACAGGCACTCGACATCGAAGCCGGTCAGCCACATGGCGCAGACAATGGCAACGCGGAACGGGTGCTTATCGTCCTTGAACGCAGATTCGACGCCCACACGCTTGCCGTCGGGCGTCTCGAAGCCGAGCTTCATGACCGCGCGGTGCGGCTTGATGTCGAAGCCTTCCTTGGCAAAGTCCGCGACCTCATTCTGCGCTTCACTGATGATGATCTCGATGATCGTCTCATTCATCCACACGACTTGCCGCTCCAGCTTGGCGCGCCGGTCGGGATCCGCCTCGGAGAGGGCGCTCGCTCGCACCCGGTCAGCTTCGCGCGCCCAGCGCGGCTGGATCCGCTGCAGCATCCGTGCGCACGTCAGCTTGTCGATGCACACGAGCATCGACTTGCCTGCCTCCCAGCGCGCCACGCACTGCTTGACGAAGTCGTCGGCGATGGCGTCCAGCCGCTCGGGCGCGGTGATGACCTCGTAGTTCTTCCCGAGCAGCTTCTGCAGCAGCGCTTCCTTGTCCGGGTCCAGTTCAGCCTTGTCGATGGCGTCGGCAATCTGGTCGTTCAAGTCCATCCGGGCGATGCCGAGCTTCTCGCCGCGGTTGTCGTAGATCAGTTTGACCGTAGCGCCGTCTTCTTCCGAGCGCTTGAAGTCGTAGCGGGACACGTACTGGCCAAAGATGCGCTTGGTCAGCTCGTCGTTCTTGAACAGCGGCGTGCCGGTGAAGCCGATGAACGCCGCGTTGGGCAGCGCCAGGCGCATGTTGCGCGCCAGCTTGCCGCCTTGCGTGCGGTGCGCTTCGTCGGAGAGCACGATGATGTCGTCGCGCTCGCTGTACGGCTGCTTCGGGTCGACGTTCTGGTTGAACTTGTGGATGACGCTGAAGACGTAGCGGTGGTTCTCGCCCAGCAGGCGCCGCAGATCCGCGCCAGATGCCGCGCGCGGCGCGTTCTGATCCGCGGCGCCGCAACCGACGTACGTGGCGTGCAACTGGCCGTCGAGGTCGACCCGGTCAGTCATCAGCACGAAGGTGAAGTTGCCGGGCAGGGTGCGCAGCACTTTTTCCGTGAACAGCACCATGGAGTACGACTTGCCGCTGCCCTGCGTGTGCCAGAACACACCGAGCTGGCCGAGATCCGGATGCGCGCGCTCGATGACCTGGATCTTCCGCGCAGGTTCATCGCCCAATTTCAGGCGCGCACCGTGACCGTCGTCCGCCAGCGCCATCTCAGCGACGCGGTAGACCAGTCGTTTGTCAGGTGGAATCTCGCGCTTGATGGCTTCCTGCCGCGCCACCGACGCGACGGCTCGGTTCACGCCGAGGATCTGCTGGTTGCGGGCGACAATCTTCCGTACAGGCCCAGCGCGGCTGGCGTCGAACAGGACGAAGTTCTCGACGATGTCCAGCAGCCTGTCCTTGGCCAACATGCCGTCCAGCATCACCTGCGCGTCCAGCTTACCCTTGTCGCTCTCGTCGTTGCGCTTCCACTCGCCAAAATGGTCCCAGCCGCTGGTGATGGAGCCGTACTTGGCGCGGTGGCCGTTGCTGACGATGAGGAAGGCGTTGTGGTGGAAAGCCTGCGGGATCGTGTCCTTGTAGTCGTGGATGTTGCCGTCAAAGCCAGCGCGGATGTTGTTGTAGACGGCCTTGAGCTCGATGAAGACCAGCGGCAGGCCGTTGACGAAGCAGACGACGTCGGCGCGGCGGTTGTAATGCGGCGACTTGAGACCGGTGATTTTGAGTTCGCGCACGGCGAGAAAACGGTTGCGGCTGGCGTCGCGGAACTCGATGCACCGGGCGTGCGACTGGCGCTTGTTGCCGTTGGCGTCGCGGTAGGTGACCGGAACGCCGTCCCGCACCATCCTGTAGAAGTCCTGGTTGTGCTGGACCGTGGAGCGCGTGAAGTCCTGGTGTGTGAGCTGTTTCAAGGCGTCGTCAATGGCGGCAGCGGGCAGGTCGGGGTTCAGCGTCACGAGCGCGGCGCGGAGGTCGCGGGTGAGGACGACGTCCTGCGGGCTGGCGCGGCCAAGGGTGCCGTCGGGGCCGAAGGTCTCGTTGTTCCAGGCGTAGACGGTGTCCCAGCCGAGGGCGTCGGCGAGGTGGTTGGCGAAGGTCTCCTGGACGAGGCGGTCTTCGGAGTTGATGTCGGTGAAGGCCATGGGACTCCGCTACGCGCCCGTGGCGGAGTCGATGGGCAGGGCGCGGAGGAGGTAGCGGAGGTCGTCGAAGGCGGGGTGGGCGATGGAGAGTTTTTTGTCGCGGATGGCGGCGCCGAGGGTCATGTAGCCGTCGTGGAGGTGCGCCGCCGCGAGGACTTGCACCTTTGCCTTGTCCACCTGCTTCGCCTTGGGCTGGCCGAACGGCCGAATACACTCGAGATACGCATCGACGCATTTCAGGTGCGCTGCGTCAACTGCGGCCAGGACGACGGTCTCCAACGCGCCGTTGCCCATCGAAGGAACGAGATCGATGCGCACCCGTCGCTCAACACCTTGGTACTCGCCTGTTTGCCACGCGCCGGCTGTGGAAGGCGCGGTGAGCCCCGCTTCGCGGACCGCGTTCTGCATGGCCGAGAATGCTTTCGCCGGGTCGCCGTCGGCATCCACGACAACCGCAATGCTCCGCACCGACTCGACGAAGCGCGGCGTGAGCGCAAATTCTGCGAGCCGGTGCGGGATCTTGCTCTGGCTCTCGCCGCACTGAACGTCGAACTCGGGAATCGCTTCGCCGCCGTCACGCAGTGCGCCCGCGAGCGCGTCCAGTACCATCTGATCGTCATGGCCTTCAACGATAATCTGCGCAGCCTCGGTTGCCGTCCAGGGATCCTTCCCGCGAAATGGTGGCATCAGCGCACCTCCATCCCGTCTTCCAGCGCGTTGTGGCGCACGTCAGGCGGGTAGTCGATGGCGCGCACGGTCCCTTTGACCCGCTGGAGGCGAATGAGCCGCAGGTCGTCCTGGGCGTCGGCGAACGCCGCGTCGGCGGCCTTGATGCACTCGTAGCTGTGCGTGGTCGCGAAGATCTGCAAGTTGTTGGCTTCGGCGACCGCGCGGATCGTCTTCCAGACGGCGTCGAGCACGTCGTGGTGCAGGCCGACTTCGATCTCGTCGATGAGGACGATGGCGTCCTTGGCGCCGTCGAGCTCGGTGAAGAGCGCTGCGGCGTAGCGGAGGCCGTGGCCTGCTTGGGTGAGGCGGATCCATTCGCCGAGGCCTTGCAGCTTCACGAACGTCTCCATGTGCGGCGCGCCTTCCTCCTCGATTTGGCTGAGGTCTTCGACGCGCGGGTCGACCCGTTGCAGCGATTTGACCATGTCGCCCATACGGTTGCGCCGGCGCAGGGTGCCGAGGCGCTTCGCGACCATGAGGTCGGTGGTGGCGGCAAAATCGAACCAGATGGCGTGGGGGCGGTCGTCGGGCCTTGAATTGCTACCCCAACGGTTCAAGTTTAGTTGGCGCGCGAACACGTGCACGGTGCCATCAGCCAAGGTACTTCGCGAAAGGGCGTTCGCTTGGCCACCTTCCTCTGTGATCGTCAAGTCCCAGGTCTTCGCTTCGCCAGCCGCGCTAATCACGATTGAATCCTCGGAGCCCATCGCGCGAATTGTACTCATCAAATTCTGCTCGCCGCCTTCGTACCTGCGACGGTCGAGAATTTCCTTTATTGCTCCGCGCGATTGCGTCTCGGCGAACAGGTACAGAGCCTCGAGGACCGATGTCTTGCCGACACCGTTGTTCCCGACCAGTAGCGTGACGCGCGCAAAGCGGTCGAGCGTGAGGGCTCCGACACCGCGGAAGGCGTGCAGGGTTAGCTTCGTCAACATCAGTGCCTCCTACGCGGGCGGGCCGCCGCTTCTGTATCCGCGGCCAGCGCGCAGTACGATCGCACCGTTGTGAGCGACGTCAAGTCTCCACCCAGCCACGGCTTCGCAGGTACTCGCGCACGAGTCCGAAGATCGCGCGGTTCACGCTCTCGACAAGGTCGCCCCATTCCTCGACGAACGGCGCGATGTCCGCGGGAGCAATGATGTCGAACATTCCGCCCTCCACCGCGACATCGGCAAAGTGAAAACGCGAATCCTCCAGATCCTTGCCGATCGCGAAAAGTGCGAAGCGGGTGCGCGGGTGCTTGGAATCATGGAAGAATCGACGCTGGTAGCCGCGCAGTAGAGCTCGCGGTTGGTGGTAGTGCGCCGAAAAGTTATGGCGAATCTTCGCGAGCTTTCGGGCCATCTCCGATTTTGGGTCGTCTTTTCGCCCCAGCGCGACATCAGCCATCGCGTCCCAATCGGCGCGGAATCGGGGCGACAGCCGGTCCAGCAGCCGCGTGACTTCGGGCTGGCGAAGCAGTTTGCGATGCGCCGTGAGAAGTTCCAGGATGCCGTGGATGCAGGCGAACGCGCGCTTGGACTGCTGGATGATCATGCCGTCGCGCTGCTGGCTGTGGGTTTCGCCACCTGGGCCGTCAGTCGGCATCGCAGCGAGCCAAGTCATGACGACATGCAGATCTTTCAGATCGTTGTAGGCGACGGATAGCCCCAAGATGAACTGCTGCAGCGGATCATCACCGCGCACGTCGAAAAGGAGGCCGGGGGCCAGCCCGTCGGGGGCGGCGTGATGCAACTCAACTGTCCACGCGACCTTGTCCGTCATGCCTTCCCCGCTTGGCCCTGATTCAGATCAACGCCGCAGTATCGACCTCAAGTCCGGCGGCTTTCATCTCTTTTGCCAGCTTCATTTTCCACGCGCCGTGACGGTCGAACTCGACGAACACCACGCCTTGGTAATCGCTGGGCAAGTCGACGTCAGGCTCATAGAGCGCACAGACGTTCTCGCGTCCGAGGCGACCCATGAAGTAGCCAAGCTCCAAAATCACGTTTTGCCGCGCGCGCGCCTTCTGGTTTTCAAAGGGCATCTCTTTCACGCCGCCCCGGTCGTCGCCCGTCATGAGCACGACGGCGAACCCGCAGTTGCCATTCGCCTCCAACTTTTCGATGACAGTCTTCCCGCCGCTCGCCTCCTCGTCGAGGACCGTGACCTTGGGGATCAGGCGCCGCAAGAACCCCGCCACCTGATGGCGACGATCGTCATGACCATGCACCAGAAAGATTGAATTCGGGCGTTGAGCAACCCGTGCGCCCAGTTCAGGCGGTTGGTCTGCATCCAATGCCAAAACGTCGACAAGTGTTTTCAATTTGGCTACTTGGGTCCGTAGCGACTCGACTCGACGATTCTCCAAGTAGGTTTGTGTCGGGTTCATCTGGATACTTCCGAATTTGCCGACCTCCGTGATTGCACGAACATTGGCGTCATTCAGGCCGAACGCCCGTTCGAGAACATTGCGCGTCATCAATTCCCACGACGAATAGTCATCCTTGCTGACCGGTCGGGCGGCGAGAAGTTGTTGCGCGGAAGCAATCTGAAGGCCGATTTGTGTTACCGCGACGGACGCCGACACGGTCGGCTTGCCGAATTCTGGTACCGCAGGACGTTTCTGCACGATTTTATCCTCACATTTGCTAAACGGCCCAACGGTTGCTTCGGCCACCCGATCAACAGTGCTTCAGAGATCGATTTCCCCGCTCATCAACCGCGGCAACAATAAGTCCCGCGCCTCGCGCAACTTCTCACTCATCCGTGCCAGCGTATCCGCCTGTGAGTACATCGGCCCAACAGCCTCGTCGAACGCATCGACCAAAGTCCGCGGCGGCAGCGAGACTGGAATCCGATGAACCGTCTTCCGGTCGAGCGAAGGCACGGACACGCCGCCGTAATACTGTTTCAGGTCAAGCTCGCGCAGCAGGTGGAGGGCGTAGTAGGGCGAGACGCGAAGGAAGTCCGTCACCCAAAGCGCCGTGTTCAGCGGCCAGAAGTCGACTTGCACCAGCGCGACATCGCCGATGCTTCCGCTGCGACCCGTCACGACGCCCGGAGCGACGGCCTTGGCCAGACTGTGGTAGCCGTTGATGCCCGTCGAGCCGTAGATGGGCACCAAGCCGTCCAATCGATCCTGAATAGGAAGATCAAAGCCACGTTGGAGCCGCAGCGCGTCCCCAACTGTCGCCCGCTCCCATCCCTCCGGCACGCCATCCACCACGCGCACGCCCCCATGCTCAGGAAACCGCAACCGCACAAACCACTCCCGGTACAGCAGCCGCGCCGCCTCCTCGAGCATCGCGATGCGACGGCGGTTGTTGGCGATGAGGAAGTCGTAGGCGTCGGCGACCTCCACGATTCGTTGCTGTGCCCGAAGCGAAGGCAGCTGCACCCGAACTTTGCCGATCCGTTCCGGCGCTGTGTGCCGCACCTTCGTGCCGCTCGCGGTCGCGCGAATCTGGTGTCGGACTTCCTGCGCGTTGAACAGCCGGTAAAGATACCGCTGGTCCAGTCGCTCGGTGTCGAGGTCGACGATCTTGCCGAGTCGCTGATTGTGCAGGTATTTGCCCGACCCCGGAACGAGCGCACTGCTGCCCAGGAGTCCTTCGCCTTGCTCGGTCATCGCCACAATGAGGTCGCCTTGACCGAGAATGAATGCAGGAGGCACGTCGCCGGAGAAACGCTTCTCTTTTTCGGGCACCTCGCGAAAGCCGCCCGCTTCGTGGAAGTTGCCGGGTGTCAGTACGACAAAGTCGCCCTCGGTTCCGAAGTGCTCACCGGGGAACGCATAACCGTGCTTGACGCGGAAGAGCGTCGCAAAAGTCGTTGCTCCTGTGCTCACGCGATCAACCCCGCCAAATTCTCCTGAATCCTCTCCGCCAACCCCACCGCCGCCGCATTCAACTCCGCCAGTTCCTCATGAATCGCCCGCATCGCCTCGGCAAAGTCAAAATCCTCATCCACCTCCGCCGGCGCCACGCCGACATACCGCGCCGGCGTCAGGCTCCAATCCGCGGACTCAATCTCCTTGCGCGTCACCGCCTTGCACAGTCCCGCCACGTCGACGAACTTGCCGTGCGGGAACCGCTCCAGCAGCCAAACCAGCTGCCGGTAGGCGTACAGCGTCTGCCGCAGCAAGCCCGTCGCGACCTCGCGCGCCTCTTCCGTGTCCCGCAGGCGTTTCTGCAGCGCGCGGCGGTCGGTCGCCTTGTCCTTCGCACTTGCGCCTTCCTCGGCTTGCGCACCTTGAACGGCCAGCTTCCAGGCGCCGTCCAGATCCTTCTGCAGCTTCTTGATCTCGGCGGCAACGGGCGCGAAAGCGAGGTTCACGAGTTGCATGTGAGCGAGAGTCGGCGCGGGTGCGTCAGCCATGATCAGCCAGAACGCGGTGAAGTGGTTCTGCGCCGACACGGCCTGCGCTTCGAGCGCGACCAGCACGTCCCTCGCGACCAGACCTTGCAGCTTCTCGAGGACAACGCCGAGCGCCTGGGCCATCGCGTTCATTTGGTCGCAGATGTCGTTGACGTACTCGCCCAGCAGCGCCACAAACCGCTCGCCTTGCCCGCGGTACAGCCACACCACCGCCGCCAGGTTCTGCTGCTGCTCCGGCGAGAAGTCGAAGATCTTGCGCGTCACCTTCCTGTACACGTTGCGCGCGTCCAGCATCAGCACCGTATCCAGACGCTCGGCCGGCTTGCCCTTGTCGAAGAACCACAGCTCGCACGGCACGGTGCGCGTGTAAAAGAAGTTGCCGCGGATCGCCATCATCACGTCGACGTCGCCGGTCTGCACCAGCTTGCGCCTGACTTCCATTTCTCCATGACCAGCACTGCTCGCCTGCGAGGACATCACGAAGCCGGCGCGGCCCTTGGAGTTCAGGTAGCTGTAGAAGTAGGAAATCCACAGGTAGTTGCCGTTACCGACCTTGCCGCCCTTGTTGACGCCTGGCAGGCCAAAGGGCAGGCGGATGTCATCCTTCACCCGGCCGGCATCGACAGCGTCGACGTTGAACGGCGGATTGGCCATAACAAAGTCGCACTTACCGACCAGTTCGTGTTCGTCCTGATAGAACGTGTTGGCCTCTCGGATGTCGCCTTCCAGGCCGTGGACGGCGAGGTTCATCTTGGCGAGGCGGATGGTTGTCGCCGTCTTCTCCTGGCCAAAGAACGTCACGCGCTTGGCGGTGTCCTGGCCGTGCTGCTCGATAAAGTGGCTGGACTGTACGAACATGCCGCCGGAGCCGCACGCGGGGTCGAGGATGGTGCCGTGGTCGGGCTCGATGACGTTGACGATGGTCTGGACGATGGAGGGCGGGGTGAAGAACTCGCCGCTGTCCTGCGCGCCCTGGATCGCGAACTTCATCAGGAAGTATTCGTAGATGCGGCCGAAGACGTCGCCCTGGGCGTTGCGCAGTTCGGCGCGGTCAAAGATGCGCAGGAGGTGTTCGAGCAGCCCGGAGTCGAAGCGGTCGTAGTCCTTGGGCAGCTGGCCTTTGAGCGGCTCGAACTGCTCTTCGATCGCGTCCATCGCGGCGACGATGGCCTTGGCGAAGTGGCTGCCCTTGGGCTGGGCCAGTAGTCGATCGAAGCGCGCGGCTTCCGGCAGCATCAGGGCGCGGCGTTTGATGAAGTCGGCGGGCACCAGTGGCCGGCGGGGCATCGTGCCGGCGACCTGCTCGGCTTCGATGGCCTTGGCAGCGGCTTCATAGCGGTTGTTGGCATGGCGCAGGAAGATGATGCCGAGGACCGGGATGCAGTATTCGCTGGCCTGCAGGTTGGAATTCGCGCGGAGCTGGTCGGCAGTTTCCCACAGGGCGGACTCAAGCTGGGCGATGTTGCCGAGGGACATGGGCGTGAATCTTCTTGGGTTGGGGCCACGCTGGCTGCGCATCCGCACAGGAGTCCGCGATGCCAGCCGTGACGGACGGCAGCACTTTCCCACTCGCGCTGGTCTGGGTCAACGGGGTGCGGCGAGTTTCGGCGTGGCGAGCGTGTCGCGCGTCGCTGTCACCACCGCGTCAACGCCTGGGTTACCCGCCGTCCAGCACTCGCGGTCTCTGTTAACGGGCGTGCGACGCGACAGGCAGTAGCGGCCGCTGCACGCGTTCGACGGTCCAACGCACCGGACCGCGCCGATCGTGGTCGAATGCGAGCACCTGGCCTGGTCGCATCACGGCCACGGCCGCCAGTTGCTCGTCCGTTGCCCAGTACTGCAGTCGGCTGTGCCCGCGAAACGATGTCGTCATGATCCTGCCGGTGGCGAGGTCGGTGACACGGAAAACGTGCTCCCGCTTCCACGGCCCGCCGCTGTTGTACATCGCCTTGCGCGCCTCGACTGCCGCGGCACAGACGCGCCACCGCCGGCCGCACAACTCCGCGCGAAGCTTGCCGCCCTGCGCCATTTGCGTGACGCGGTTTTGGCTCAGGCCCAGTCGGTGCGCCGCCTCCGTCGTCGTCAACCACGCCGCGTCGTACGTCGGCGTTTCATCGGGTTTCTTTATCACGCCCATTTTCCGCAGATCACGCAGGTTCCCTTCTTGTTGCCAAAACCGCAGCAGGTGCCGGAGTTGCTGACGAGTTTCATGCGGGTGCCGCCTCGATGCTGACGCCTGGTTTGTACCCGCAGTGAGCGTGTTGCGCCAGTGGGGCGGAGAAGGTCGCCCACCCGTCGGACAATCACCCATGAGTTCATCAGTGCTGATAAGTCAGACAGTAGCGCGGCAGGCGAGGCGTGCGATCGACGGGCATGTATTGGAAGTGCTTGTTGTTAGGTGCGTTCTGCACGGGCGTGTCGAGTGACCTACTGAGCTCGTCTCACACGCACGCGTCGCCGCTCACGACGCGAACACGAAGCATGCGGTGGCAGGCACGGACGCTTGGTCGTCATCTCGTCGCTTTCGTTGCGCGTTCAGCCGCTTTCGGAGCGCGGGCTCCCAGCCACCTGCGCTGTTCATTCTGCTCCGCCAGCTTCGCAAGTTCAGCGTTCTGACGGACGGCGTCGAGAATCACGCCGGCCCTGGTCAGCCGGGTTGCCTCAGGTTACTTTGCGTTTGGTTCCAATCACTTGTGCGGCCTCCCCGCCACCCCCTTGGCCCGCGCCGACTGCCAAGTCCGTGTCGCGTTGCGCGCCACCAGCACCTCAAGCTCGGCGTTCTGGCGGGCCGCATCGACAATCACGCCGGCTTTGCTCAACCGCGTGAGCGACAACGCGTCCTGCATGCTGATTTTGCCGGCCTGGAGCGCCGCCATCGAACTGGACGTCAGCCGCTCCGCCAGCGCCTTCAACTGTGACACCCACGCTTGCGAAACACCAAGCATTTCCTGAATCTGCATGGGGTCCCAGCCGGTCTGCAGCAGCCACTTCACCGCCACCGCCTCGTCGCCGCGGTTGGTGTCTTCGACGAGATCGCGCTCGACGTGCACCTGGACGCTCAGCAGGCGTGCGGCGTCGACGCGCCCTTCGTGCACGCTGCAGAACAGGTTGGTGAGAGGAAACGGCTTGTCTGTGCGTGACCACGCCCGCTCGAGCTGTCGAATCGCGGCAATACGGCGGCTGCCGTCAATCACGACGTAGCGCGCACCAGCGTCCGTGCCTTCGACCCGTCGGCGGTTCGCCCGCCAAACCACTGGTGGTGACACAAGTCCGTGCTCGCGGATCGACGCCGCGAGCGCGTCAACGTCTCCGAGATTTTGGCGGAACTGGACCAGATCGCCCTGCTCGTTGTCGACCGCGGCAAGTGAAATCCTCTCGATCGTCAGCTGGTCCTTCATGGCCTACGCTCCAAGGGTGCTCGAGGCAGGCTACGTCGGCGTCGCGCGTGCGGTCAACCGCTCGGGGACCGACGTGAACTACCTCTCGGGCAGCGGCTCCTCGTCGTCGCCGAACGCGTCGCTCAGCATCTTCTCGACGAGCACGCGGGCGAGTCCTGCGGCCACAGCCGCGGCAAATGCTTGATTCAACAGTAGCTTCGCGGCCTTCTGCGCCTCTTCTCGCCGCTCCTGCGCGGCCAACTGCTCCGCCGCTTCGTCGCGTGGCGCATCGTCGGACGGCCCCTTGCCGGAGTGCGCCACCGGTGGCGCACTCGTCTTCGCCGCGGCCTTTCGCGCGGTGTCCACAACAGTCTTGGCGCCCTTGATGTCACCCGCGCTGACCAGCTTCACGATTTCGGCCTTTTGCGTCGAGTCGGTCAGCCGGTGGACCGCGTCGAGCCTCAAGGCTCCAAGCGGCGCCGCCACCGTCGGCTCCAGACCCAACTCACCGACCCCAAGATAGCTATTCAGGAAGCGACGCAAGGCGGTCGCCGAACCGGCGACCGCCGTGGTACCGCCCTCGCTGCATTTCTGCGCCACAGCCCTGATCGAATCCCCACGGTTCCCATGGTTGCCGAGCTTCGATACGTCACCGCCGTACACGCCGTTGAACAAGATCTCGCCGATGCGGTAGGAGCGAACGTCAATCTCGCGATCCAACTGGCAGATGGCTGCACTGACGCTGACGAGCTGCGCTTCCTGTTCCTTCTCAGGCAGTTCGGCCAGAACAACGGTCTTGACTTCAGCCGACACGATTTCAGCTTCAAGAACGTCGACGTCGCCGGGCGCGCCGACGACGAGTTGGTTTTCGGTGTTAGACATGGTGGGACTCCGCGCAGCCAGGTGGGCCGCTAGTTGGGCCGCCAGCCAGCCAGCTAAATGGGCCGCCGGATGGGCAGCGCTGTTCACCAGTCGGAGTCTCGGACGTCTGGCGCTCAGCATGATAGGGCACATGCGTAAGATGCGCCATAGCCGCGCCGGGTTGCGATTCTCTTTTTTACGGCGGTCGTCACTCCGGCCGGCGACAGACCGGCTGGGGTTGCACGCATTCCTGGCAGCCGGTGCTGAACAGCGTTGGCGGATGGCGTAGGCGCCGAAGGCGTCTGCGGAGGGCCATTCCATGGCCGACGGTCACGCCTCGTCCCAGTCCGCCGAGCCGCTCGGGTCGGGCGCATCCGGCCGGGCAACCGCTCGGTCGAGATGCCGATGGCGGCAGCGACCTCACTGACGCTCGGCAGGGTCGGCGGCTCGCGCTCAGGTTTCTTGAACATGCTGTTGTCCTCGCCTCGTTGTTGGGCCCACGCCACCAGCACGCGCCCGACATGCCCGCCGACTTCCACCCCAACGGCACGTCACACGGATTCGTCTGCTGCGTGCTGCTGCTCGTCGGGCCAGCCCTCGCCGTACTCCGCGTGGAAGGCCTCCGGCTTCATCGCGGTGAAACTCTTGCCGCCGTGGCAGACCAGGTACTCGCCCCACCAAACCCGCGGCATGTTGGGGGCGCTGATGGTGATGCCCGAGGCGTTGGGAAAGACCATCAGGTCAGGCACCTGCTGCCGAGCCAGCGCGATTGCCTCCCGCACATTTTTCTCCGTCACCTGCATCGCGACGACGTGAACGCAGACAATCTTGTGGTACTTCATGATGTTGCTGCTCCTGATTGACGTATCTCGTGGCGTGCGGGAATGCCCCGTCAGCCGACCTTCGCGGACTTGCGGCGACCGTACGGTGCAACGTAGCCGCGCTTCTTGGGCTTTGGCGCCGGCGGCTCCGCCAACCGCTTCGCCTCCAGGTTCCGGCGCCGCGTCTCCGCAGCACGCTCCCGCCGCCGTGCCTCGAACGCCTCCGGCCCGATCGCGCGGTCGATGTACATGTCTGCAAAAGTCCACGCGGTGAACTGCCGAAAGCCCGGCCGCGTGCACTCGAGAATCTCGGCTGCTTCCGCGCGCAGCGGCGCCATCAGCTCGTCCAGCTCGGTCAGTCGTCTCCATACGTCTTCGTCGATGTCGAACATGATCACCCCCTCTTCAGCCGATTTGCTGACCCTCGCCGCCCTTGTCGTCGTACCAGACGCGCCCGCACGCCGCGCAGACCACGAAAGTGTCGACCGGGCGGTAGAACATGACGGCGCCGCACGCACCGCAGTTCTCGCGCGCGCTCAGCCGGTCCAGCAGGAACCGCAGCTTCGTCGCGTCATCCGGCGTCACCTGCGCAATTACCGGATTAGGCGCCTCGGGCGCCGTCTGCACCAGCTGCCGCGCCACTGTGTGGCGGTCGATGCCGAGCCGCCGCGCGATCGCGGTCTTGCTGTGGCCACTCGCGTGCAGGCGCGTGATTTGCCGCCGCTGCTGCGGCGTGATGTGCGGCGTTTCCATCGGTTCGCGTCCTGTTGGTGGCGTCAATCCCGCCATGCCGTTGATCGTACCGCGCAATCGCCATCTACCAAGCCCGCGAGCTCGCCGGATGCGCGCCAGCGAGAGCGATGGAGGCACGACGGCGACGACGGCGTGGTTTCGGCCCGCCTCTGGCGTGCGTACCGCAAACCCAGTCGGCGTCCACGTGGCAATCTTCCGTGCCGGAAAGCCGTTGCCGCTGCTGTTCAGCCGTCCGACGCGAAATCGGCGGTAGTGGCGCTGGCCGTGCAGCGGCCGCGCGCACACCGTCGAAGGCCATGGTCTCTGAAGAACGACTGCCGGGACGCCCAATCGAAAAAGAATTGCTGCGCGTCAGGGCAGTACGTAGCGACCTGGCCTTCACCGCGCCAGATTCTCGGCATCCTGGGTGTCGCAGGCCTCGTGGAACCAGTCGAAGTTGCGCGCCACCGGCTTGTCGACGTCCGGGTTGACGAGCCGCAGGAAGGCCTTGCGGACCTGCATGACGTCGCTCTGCAGTCGCTCGCCATCGTCCGCTGTGACGCGAATCTGCCACGGTGCCAGCAACTTGCCTTCGTGGCGCTGGCAGACCTGCGCGATTGCGATGTCGACGCCGGATGCCTCCAAGGCGTCCAGCACGCGCGCCACCGCGTCGTGCCAGGCAGGCACGTGCTCTGCGCCCACCGTGAACGCGATCCGCAGCTCGCGCCTCCGGGCCTCCGTCGCATGCACCCGGCAGATGCGGGTCGCCGTCAGCGTGTTGGCGAGTTCCAGACTGAGGAGTTCGAGCGCGCCGTTCAACGTGTTGCGGTGCGGATTCGGGGTAACGGTCGGCATGGACTGCTCCTGCTGCGCGGCTCTGCTCGCGAGCGCGATGAGGCTGGGTTCCTGGTACTGCGTTCCGGACAACGGCCGTCCCGTGATTGCAGACCGCGGCGCCAGCACGTCCGCCAACGCCGATGGCAGCGCCGAAGTGCTGAAGCCGTTCCCGCCCAGTCCGACGTAGCGCTCGCTGTGGCACCAGACTTGAACGACCGTGCGCTCCTGCGCAGCCTGTTCGTCCGTCACCGGCAACGGCGCGAACAGCTGCTCGCGGCGTTCTGCCTCGTTGAGGAAGAACTCGGCCGGCGTCACGCTCTCGCGCTTGAAACGAACGGTCGGGCCGTACTTGAGCGCGGCGTAACGCTCTGTGCGCAGTCGGGCAGCCGCCGCGTACGCCAAAGCGGCGTGCTCCCGGAAGTAGGCGCTGTCGAGGCTGTTCAGCAGGACGACGCGCGGCGGGCGAGTCAGCCGGCAGATCGTGCAGTGGTGGACGTAGCCTTGCCGGCTCGCAGGATTGCGCGTCCAGGATGTGCAGACGCTGCACTGCCAGGCTACGCCGTACTCGCGGGTCTTCTGGAGTTGGACGCCGCCCCACGTCAGCACGATCGGCGCATCGGCATTGTGGTGAATGCGCGCCTGTGACAGTGACGGCGTGCGGGCGCGAGTGGCCGGCGTGCCGCGCATCGGCTTGGGCGTGGGCGGCGGCTCGACTGGCATGCACGGTGCCGAGCAAAAGCGCGCGTAGCGGCGGCGTTCGGCCCAGCCGATGACGGGCGTCACGAGCGACGACGGCGGTCGCCCGATGGGGCGGCTGGATGACGGCTTGGGCGGTTTGTAGGTGTGGAGCGGAATCTGCTGCATCGCGACCTCTGTTTCGGCGAGTGTGCCGACGCCATGATACCGCGGCGTGGTTCAGTACGAAGCCGACGAGGGCAGCGTTCGGTGCCGCGTGGGCTTGTCGCCTTTGGCGCGAAGTGTGCGGTATAACTGCTGATCTGATGTTACGCAGTAGTTGATCTGTTCGCAGCGAACCCGCGGAAGTTGATCCGGAATCGTCGGATCAGGTCCGTTTCCGCAGCAGGGGCTTGGGCGTCGGCGCCGGCCACACGATTTCGATCTCGTCGCGCAGGATCGGTCCCGTGACATGGCGCGGGTCCTTCCGCATCACTTCCACGAACAGCTCCAGATGACGGCGCGTGCGTCGCCGCCCCAGCCCGCTCAACGTCCAATCGATGTACCAATAGCTGTACTCGCACGCATGCCGCAACTGGTCACGTTCGAGTTCGTCCGCGGAGAACCGTTCGAGAACGTCACGGATGAGATCAAACCTCTCAAGAAATCGAGACCTTGGGCGAAACACCTTGTAGACGGACGCCACCAACCACTGGCCGAATTCCTTGTGCAGCTGCCCGGGCATCGCGAGGTACCAGTCCCAGCGCTCCTCGTTGTACTCCTCAAGTTCATCGGCCGACAGACCGAGAAAGGGCTCGTGCGGCCGCGGCAGGTCCGTGAGTTCCGACACCGCGACTGCAGGCGAGGGCGGCATGGCGGTGGCGATGGTGACCGGGATCCTCGTCGGCTTGGTCGCGCGCGTGGTGAATCGTGTGGGCGGCGCCTCCAACACGAACTTGGTGCTGCGTGCGGCAGCGCGGGTGAGGTCGGTCGGATCGGGCTTCTGGCTCATGAGACTCCTGGGGCGCCGGGTTGCCGGCTGGTGTGCGTGGCCGTTGACACGCAATTGATCAACCTACGCATTCCGACGGGGCCGGTGACCGAGCCAAACCTCGTGCGCTCTCGCGCGCAGGTAGACGAGCGTCAGGTACTCTGGCTCGTATTTGACGTGGTACAGCGATTCCGGCAGCGTTTCGAGCGCGGCATAGGCGAGGCGCTGCATCTGGACGTCGACTTCCAGCAGCCGAAGCGCCGTCGCGTCCATGTCGTGGTTGTCTGATTCGACGCGGCAGCACAGGCCCTCCAACTGCGCGAGGCGGACGATGTGGGCGCGGATACGTTTAGGTTTTGTCACCATTTTGGACTCCATTGCCGAATCGTTTCGGCGTTCTGCCAACAGTACCGCGTCCAGATCTTGGGGCGGCTTCACAAGGTCTCGAACGGGCACCCGGCCTACGCGGCAGGCAACGGGATCTCGCCGCACAGCAACTGCCCAGCGACATCGCCGGCGTCGGATTGCAGCACGTTCAGGTAGAGACGGGCCGGCCGCTTGTGCGGCATGTTGGCCAAGCTCGCGAACGTGCGGTCCAGGTGGGCCGCCGCGTAAGCGCACACGTAGGCGTACCGCTCGGGCCCGGGCGAGATCGTCAGAAACCGGCTCGCGATGGAGTACGGCAGCTGTTCCACCGACCGGCGCGGAACCTGCAGCCGAAAATGCCGGAGGATGGCGGCGCGAATGGCGTCCGCCAACGCGTCGGCAGCTTCCTTGGGCAGCGCCAACCGCTCTTGTTCGGCGCGTTCCAACATCTCGCGCTCAAGGTAGATCAATGCAGGTCGCTGTGCGCTCGTCTGCGGCGCTGGCGGCAGTTCCTCCGCGTGGTCCAGTGCCGGTGCCTCCGCGGGCGTCAGCATGTCGCGTGTGAACCGCTTCGGCGGCGCCAGCACTACGAACTTGCGGGGGCGCGCCGCAGGTACGGACCCTGCCGTCTGGGTTGCGGCGGCGTTCAGCCCGGGATCTGCGGAGTCTTTCGGGTTCATGGTGTCTCCAGTGTGGCCGTGCGCTCGGCGGCGTTGTGGTCGGCGTGGCCGACGGTCAGATTGTGGCCAAGGAGGTCGACTGCAACCACCTCGCCCCACGGGATCAACTCGCCGTCCTGAAACTGCAGGCCGTCGGGGTGTTCGAACAAGGACAGGTCGTGGCCGTTCGCGCGGAAGAGCGCGACGGCCTTGCCGAAAGTATGGCGGATCAGGATGACTGGCCCGCGGGTAACAAGGGTCTTGATGTTGTTCACGTCTTTCGTCTCCATCTGGGTTTGCCGTCTACTCGCTCGGAAACGTCGGCATGCCGTGGGGCGGCTGCTCGACCTTCAAGTCCGGCGTGAACCCCGGAAACACCGCCGCGTACTCTTCCCGCATGAAGCGCTTGAGCAGTTCTACGTCCTCGACCCAGACGCGGAAGCTGTCGTGGACACCGATGATCGGCTTGCCCAGTTCGTTGAACCGCTCGATCACCCGCAAGGCGATCCCCGCATCGAGGCTCTGCAGGAACGATCCGATGCCGCTATAGAGCCGGCCGGCGATCGGCACATGATGCCGGATCAGGCATTCCAGCAGCAGTTCGGGCGTGACGTGGCTGGGCACGCCGTATCCGTACCACTCGGCCGACGCCGCCAGGAACGCAGCGTCACCCGCTTGCCCTTCCTCGAACTCGCCGTCTTCGACGCGTTGCTGAAGATCGCCCAGGTCTGCGGTGCGCAGGGCGACCATGACGCCGGTGAACCGCTTCATCTGGCTGGCGGTCGTGTTGATGCCGCTGCGCCGATTCTGCTTGGCCGTTCGACTCGCGTCGCCGCAGTTCGGAACCGCGAGGAACACGAGCTTGAGCAACGCCCGTTTCAGCGGGTCATCGTCCGGAACATCCCAGCCGTCGACGGGGACAGCGTAGCAGTCGGCCGGGCACGGCAACCCCTTCATGTTGTAGAGCATTGCGAAATGCAGGTTTCGGAAGTCGACTTCCGCGGTCGGCTTACCGTCGATGTGGAGGGTCGGACGCAACGGCTTGAACGTCGGGTCGCCGTCGCGATTGCGTTGGGGGAAGCTCTGCATCTCGTTGTACAGGCGCCCGCCGCGGTGGATGGAGCCGTCGTTGTAGACGGCGTGGTAAATCGCCTTGCCGGCGTACACCTGGCAGAACACCTCATGTTCGACCACGTGGTAGCTGTGCAGCAGGGCGTGCTCGTTGACCGCCGTGAGGCGCGCCGCCACCGACGAAATGTGCGCAGCCTGTTCGGGCGTGTAGTCGCGAGGGTCGACGATTTCGTGCCCCTCGTCGCGCCCGGTGCGAAGCTGGACGACGCCACCGCGGCTCAGCAGGACGGGCTCCAGCGGCTCGCTAAAGGAAGGGAAGCGCGCAGTTGGCTCGAAGTAGCTACAGCGGAGGTTGCCCTTCGAGATACTGACCGTCACGTAGCCAGCCTCTACCAAGAACTCGAGCAGGAGGCTGAAGACCGCGTGGCCAGGCATCTCGATGGCGCCAGACTTCTTGGTGAACGACTTGGGGTGCGACAAGAAGCCGACGACACAGCGCTTGCAACTGAAGAGCGACTCGGCATGCGCCTGCGCGACGCCGTAGAAGATGACCTGAAGAGCCCGCAGACAAGACGTAGGCTTCCGCAGTTCGTGGTGACGGGCCGCGGCCCAGGAACGAAATTGTTCGAACACCACGGCAACAACCGGGCCCGCGAGACCGAACCGCCAGTTCAGCATCTTGAACAGCGTGTCGACGTCACCGCGGAGCGGCTTCATCATGCGAGGATTGGTGGCGGCGAAGCCGACGCTGTACACGACCCAGTTCATACGGGCCATCGGACGAGCCTCAAGCTCGTCAGTACGAGACGACGGCAGAGCGGCCAACCTCAAGGCAGAAGACATCGGCACCTCCAAGGCGAGCGCGGCAGCACCTGGCCGGCGCGGCAACACAGGAGGCCGCGCAGGGCGCGGCGGGCAGTGGCGAGAGCCAGCGCGGCCATGCGCCGGGCGAGCCAAGAGAACAGGAGTAGCAAGGCGTGGCCGGGCCGCGCGGTGTGCGCGAGCCGGCCACACCCTCCTTGCTACCCACGCCATTAGTGTAATGTGCACTAATGGCGTGGGTGCGAGGGTGTCATTGCCGCGCTGTCGCGGCCGTCGTGGCCACCTGCGGTGGCTCCTTGGTGGCCGCTCGTGCGCGGTCCTGTGCCGTTGTGTGTGGCGCGCCGCCTGCATTGCGTCGCGCCACGAGTGATGCCGCACTCTCAGCACCGTACTGGCTTCGGTCGGCATACCGGCCGCCTCAGCTGCTGGCCGCTTCGGCGCGGCCTTCGTTCGCTACTCCGAGCGCTTGACTGGATTCCAAATCTGCCGCGTGATGCCCTCCATCACGCCCTGCGGCACGCCCGCCGCGAACGCTTCGCGCAGCGCCTTCTTGGCCTTCGTGATGGCCTTGCGCTCCCTGAGGTCGCGCTGTTCCTGCTGCCAGATCTTGTCGACCAGCGTGGATTCGCCGTCGGCTGCTGGTGCGTTGCTCAAGCTGGTCTCGTTCTCGTTCATGTTCCTCCTGTACCGGCGTTGCTCCGGCTTCGTGTCTGCTGCGCCAACTCGCTGCGCTCGCAGTCCATGACCCGCTCACCCTCTTGTCGCTTGTCTAGCCCTCCGCGCCGGCTTCGTCCTCCTCGCCCCAGATGCTGTTGATGATTTCCGCAACCGTCGCCTTGACTGTCGCCTTCTGGGCACCTTTGTCGAACGCGTCTTGAAGGTTCCGCCTCATCGACCCCATCACCCATCGCCAGTTCTCGTCCGCCACCGTGCTGGCCACGCCGGTGGTCATGTCGACGCCGCCGTCGGCGTTATCGCGCACGCGCTTCTTGGGCGGCATCTGATCGTCATCGGTTGCGGTGCTCACGCGCGCGACCCCTTGCGAGCTGGCATCGCCGGTGGCCGGCAAGCTGATACGTCCGGTGTCCCCCGGCTGCTCCTGCTGGATCGACGCCTGAATCGCCTGCGGCCGCGTGTTCTGGGCAGCGCCACCGTTGTCCTGGTTCGGGTGCGCCTCCTCCTGCGGCAGCGGCAACTGGGGCAGCCGCTGCCGCGTCGGCTGTGCCTGAACCTGCGGCGGCTGTACCGACAGCAGCGTGGGCTCGACCGTCGTGTCCGGCGCCAGCTCGAGCTCCTTCACCTTGGGCTTCCGCCCCCGGTTGGAGAGGCGCCGTGGATCAGTGCCGTGCGCCTTGTTGTAGCGCTCGCGCTCGTCACTGATGACCTTGATCGACAGCCCCGTGTGCGTCCTGATCCTGTTGTCGGTCCAGTCGGGGCAGAGCCCGACCATCATGTACGCGAGTTCGTGCTTCTGCTTGTTCGTCAGCAACAACCCGTTGTTGGAGGCCGCCATCGCCAACATGGCGTCCCGCCGGTTCCCCTGCCGAATCTCGGCCTCGATGTGCGTCCGGCCCGCCTTCACGTGGGCCGCCAGGCGGTGCTGGCCGTCTGCCAAACGCCTCTCGGACGTGCCTGTCGCTGGATCGAAATCCTCGAAAATCAGAATCCGCGGGAGTTCACCGCCGTCTTTGAGCGCGTCGGTGTACCTGTCCACCGTCTTGTCGTCCACAGGGCGCATCTTGACGTCCCGGATGATGGTCAAGATCAAGACGAGCGCAAACACGACCGAGCCGGCGACGCCGAGGCTGCGGCCGGGCGAATTTCCATCATGGAAATTGCCGGCACCCGACCCGGTCTGCGCGAGCATCGCCGTCGCCACGGCGCCCACGCCCGCCGACTTATCGGCGCTGATGTCGTGCGCATCGGGCGTGCTGACCTCGCCGGTCGACACGCCGGTGTTGGCCGACCCGGCGTCGCTGTGTTCTGCCACGCCCGCCGTGACCATCGCGTCCGCGGTCGCGGTGTTGCTCGACGCCACGACACCGTCGGCCTCCTCGACATCGGCATCGTCGGGCTCGGTCGTCGCGTCCACGAAGCCGTCGCCCTGCAGCCCCAGTTCGCCCGCTGCCTCGTGCTGGCCATTCGACGCTTCCTGCTCGACCGCGGCATCGGCCGTGGCCGCGACCGCGCTCAGGTCATCGTCCTCTGCGTCGCCGTCGGCGTCTTCCACCGACTCGTGGTCCTGCGGGTCGCCCACGCCGGGCACGTCCTCGTCCTCGTTGGCGGCCACCGGCTCGTACGGGTCTGCAAACGATTCAAACTCCTCGTCGTCCGCGCTGCCGACCTCCGCGCCTTCCAGCGACTCAATGTTGTCGATTTCCAGGCCCGCTTCGCCCGAGTCGACCGGCTCAGGCGTCTCGCCTTCCCCTTCAGCGCCGCCGGGCTCGTCGTCCTCTGCCTGCTGTTGGTTCTCGTCGATCGCGGTGACCGGTGCCGGCGCCTTCGCGGCCTGACCGAAGTGGGTCGGACCCACGTGCTTGTGCGGATTGAATGCGTTCATCGCTAGTACTCCTTCATGCGGTAAATCGTGCTGGCGGAGAGGCCGCAGGCCAGTTCGTGAACCTGAGGCAGGCGCACGATGCGGTTGTTGGTATCCACTTTTGACTCCACGGCGGCCAGAAGCCGCCCGACCTGGCCGGAGTTGCTTCCCCGGACATAACCAAGCTATGGCGTGCAACCGCATGGCGTCAAGTGCGACATCTCTTTCAACACCATGATTTTAGAATGGTTTTTGGTCAGAGTCGTTGGCCGGTCACGACCAAATGTGTCACCATCGACGACCAAACTTTCGGTGAAATCGATGGTGTAGATGGGAATGCACGACCGGAGAGTTTGGTCACCGTACGTTGAGCGGCGTGACCAAACTATTTTCTCAGGATTGGTGCATGACGCACGCACGGACGATCAGCCAGCCCCAAAAACGCGATCTGGGTGCTGCTGCTATCGCAGCGGGTCGGGAAACTTGCCGCTTTGGGCGCGCCGCCAGACGATTGCCGCCTTTTCCAGAATCTTGGCGACGTCTTGGTCATCGAGCGCGCTGCGCCGCGCCGAATTCAGCAACCTCGCAACGATCTCCAGCGCGCACTGGTCTCGCTCCGGCCGCGGTGGGCGTTCTGAAAGTTGCGAATGTTCAAAAACTAGCAAATTCAACGCGTCAAACAGCAGTTGGGTCGGGGCCTCCGACAGGCCGGGCTTGAATCGCTTCCGCAGCGTCACGTTCCCGAACCCATCCTGGTCAGCGCCCGGCGTTGGCGTGTTCGCCGCGCCGGCATTTCCGCTACAGCGGAGCTTCTTGAGCGCGCCGATCCTCGTTTCCACGCCGCGGGCAATTCCGGAGGGGTTGGGTACCAGCTCCCCTTGCAGCCGCTTCGCTACGCGTTTCGCCGCCGGGTCATACGCAAGTTGGACAAGCGCCTCAATTATCAACAGGTCGTGATCATGGACTCGGTCCGTAGCCGGCACTTCGAGCGGCACCTGCTCCGCGGTGGCCGCGTCTATGGGTGTTGGCGACTTGCTCGGTCCCTTGGGCGGCACCTCAAAGCCAAGCTTCTCCGCGAGTTCGACGGCGAAAGCACGAGGCACCTGAAGGGCGGTCGATGGAATGATGACACCAGGCGAACCGTCTTCATCGAGCAACAAGCCAAACTGTCCGGTCCCAGGCTTGATGGGCCAGCGACGAACATGAGCGATTTTTACGCTGTCGTAGTCATCGATCCCGGGAATCTCCGAGAGTCGGCAGACCCAGACGGATTCCCGCCTTGCGCGCCCGTTCTGGATTTGGCGCTCAAAACTGGCTCGCGCCGACAACACGGCACCTTCTGGCTCCATGCTCTCACGAATCGAGCGCTTCCAGTACGCCGCGTAAGACTCGCCGGCGCTTTGGACCCGGCCAAGCCGCTCGCTAATGGACAGTTCCTCGACGTCGCCCGGGACACGAGCCGGCTGCTTGGTCCAGTTGACATGCACATTGTCTAGTTGAAAAACGACTCGATACCCCTTCGCGAGCGCGCGTCGGATGATTTCCGACGGAACGAGCCCGCTGCGCTCGTGGAGCGCCAGAACCCCGATGTGGTCATACGTGGGCACGACTTGCCTCGTGGCTTCCTGTGGCGGCGCTCCGTCCAGCCCGGGCAAGTCTGCCAGGTCCGCGGCCGCGTCCCCAAGAAGCGAATCGAAATGCAGCTTGACACGTTCAACAAAGCCGATGCGGACCTGCTCCTCGACCAGAATGTCCTCAATATTCAGGACCTGCGGCGGTGAAAGTTCCGCGCTCCACCCCGGGAACTCTCGGCCGCAACTCCGCACGTGGCGCACGATGTACGGCTCTTGGTCGAGCGGGACTACGATGGCGACGACCGCCCGTACCGGTGTCGTCGGAGGCGTCGGCTGGTATTCACTCGCCAAGGTGCGGCCAAACCAATTCAGATGGTAGGGCCCCCACGTGACCTTTTTCGCCGGGTGGAACCAGAGGTCGATTTTCAGCGTATCAGCCAAGCGCACAAGCTGGCTCGGCTCAAGGACCAACTCTAGCGCGACATTGACAATCGGGACGAACTTCGCGTCCGAGCCGCAGAATCCGGACCTGCCCACTCCTGGTTGTCTCGGTGGCGTCGAGCCACCGTCAGCGTCGGGATCCGTGGCCATGCCCCTCCCACCCCATCTGCGCCGCACTGCTCGGATTCATGCTGCAGCACGCCGCACCGAAGGCGCGCGTGCGGATCTGTGCCACATCCGTTCGAAAAGCGCCAATGCAGCGGCGGATCGGTTCAGCCGAGCCCGGGGACTGAGGAAGCGGCGAAGGCGAATTCATGGCGCGCGTGCCTCGATCACCGAATTCTTGGTCGTCCACACTTCCTTGCCCATCTGCACCGAGGCGCAATTGCGAGCAGTCCATCGATTTGCCCGCTGAGCCGTCAGTGAGCTGCGGCCTGGTTCGACCCAGCAACAACTTTGACGTGACGCGGCACAAAATCTGCGGCAGCCTCTTGATCGGCGTCGGCCCTGGGTCTTCCCCGTCCACGACGCGCACGCGCTCGCCAAACCGGCGGCGCATCGGCAGTTCAAGCCTGCCCAGACCGCCATCGAGAATCCGTCGGTGTTCGTCCCGCGGCCATCCGGCGCCGGGAGCCGTACCGCATCCGCACCACATACACGCCAACCCCGCGCTTTTGATCTGGATTCAAGTTGTTACTTTTGCAAGGAGATCTGCTGTGCTACAGACAGAAATACGGGATTCGATGACCGACATCGAGACCGTGGATGAACAGGCCGCGAGCCAGGTCGATCGCATGAGCAAGCCCACCGAGACGTCGCGCGACATCATTCATCCGAAAGACGTTGAGCCGCCGCTGACGCCGAGTCCGCCAGCGCCGGTGCGGCTGTTGCCGGTGCCCAAGATCCCGGCGGACTGGGGGCCGATGACACCGCTGCACCATTTCGCCCAGCACTCGCCGGATTCGTCGCAAGTGGAATTGGTCGCCGCGATCCGCGAGCTGGCAGCCGCCGTGCAGACAAAGACTGACGACGCGCACCGAGGTCGCCGGGCGTCCAACGGCAAGCCAAGCACGCCCTCGCTAGAGCCCGGGCAAGCCTGGTGCACGAGCGCGCAGGCCGCAGGGCATCTCCAACTCGGCAGTGCCAGCAGTATCCGCAACTTGGTCGCGCAGAAGCTGCTGCTTCCAGATGGCAAGCGGGGAAAAACACACTTGTTTCGGGTCGAAACACTCGACGCGTACGCGACGCGGAACACCGTGAAGGTCAAGGAGGAAGGCAATGGCAATCGACTTCAGCAAGGCAAAGCCCTCGCCCCGGCACGCGGGCGTGTACCTGATGCCGGACGGGCGGCTGGTGGCGCGCGCGGGCGTGCGGATGCCCAACGGCAAGGTGAAGATCGTCAAGAAGATGCTGGCGGTGGGAGCAACCGAAGCCGACGCGGTCGCCGCGGTGGAGGCGATGAAGGCGGACGTGCTGAACCCGCCCCCGCCGCCATCGACCGATACGCCCCTCCGCCCGGATACGTCCCCTCGCCAACGGTTTGATCTGTTTTGCGACGGCTGGCTGGCGACACGCGAGCAACGTGTCAGTCCGAGCACGGCCGAGACGTACAAGGCCGCGATCAAGACGTTCATCAAGCCGCGGCTCGGCTGGATGGAATGTCAGGACATCACGCGCCAAGCCATTGAATCTTGGGTGGTCTGGGCGGAGGCACGCAAGCAGAAAGACGGCAAGCAGTACACGCAGGACACGATGCGCCAGTGGTGGCGGTGCCTGTCGACCATCGTCGGCGACATGGTGGCCGACTTGAACCTGCCGCGGGACCCGATGCTGCGCGTGCGGCCTCCAGAGCGCCCTGAGCTGGCCCCCGTGCGCGAGCAGCACACGCTGCTGGCCGATGCGGTCGGCAAGCTGCTGGAGGCTTGCAAGGCCACTGCGCCAAAGTGGTACGCCGAGGTGGCGACGATGGCGCTGACGGGCGCGCGGGCCGGCGAGGTTTACGCGCTGAAGTGGGACGCGGTCGACTTTGTCACCGGCCAGATCACCATCAAGCGTGCGTTGTCCCGCGGTAAACTGCTTGAGCGCACCAAGACGAAAGCGCAGCGGGTCGTGCCTATCCACCGCGACCTGGTGCCGATCCTGAAGGCGCACCGGCAGCACCAGATCGCCAAGCAGGTCAAGGGCGTCGAGACGGGCATGGTGTTCTTGTCCGTCCGCGGCAAAGTCCGCGACCCGCGGTCGGCGAAGAAGATTTGGGCCGCGCTCTGCGAAAAGGCGGGCATCGACCAAGTCGTCGGTCCCCAGGTGCTTCGCCGCAGCATGAACACGATGATGCTGGCCGAAGGCGTCGACCGCATCACGCTGAGAAGCATCATGGGGCACACCAGCGAGGCCATGACCCAGCGCTACGCCGGCATCGGCGACGCTGCCAAGGCGGACGCGGTCAATCGCGTCAACCCTGCCCTTACGGTCGTCCCGGACGCGCCGGAGTGACGAAAACCACGACGAAGGCAGCGAAGCCCTGGGTGGACAGTTCATCCGGGGCTTCGCCGTATCTGGGCCTCGACAAAATGTTGTACCCTGCTGTTGTACCCTGCGAATCTGGCGACGCGTAAGTGCCGGCGCGCCCAAAGGGATTCGAACCCTTGACTCCCGGCTTAGAAGGCCGGTGCTCTATCCACCTGAGCTATGGGCGCGTCGGCGCGAGCATCGCCGCGGTCTGACGCTGCGTCAACCTGCCGCTCGGAACTTGCAGAATCACCTTGGCACTCCGGGTAATCCATGGCACACTAACGCCCCTTTCCCGCGCCCACTGGCGCACATCGAGACACATGCAGCGCGTTCGCAATATCGGCATCATCGCCCACGTTGACCATGGCAAGACCACCCTCATCGATCAGATCCTGACGCAATGCGGCGCGGTCGGTCGCGGCGGCCTGGAACGCGAACGCGTCATGGATTCCAACGACTTGGAACGCGAGCGCGGCATCACGATCCTCGCCAAGAACACGGCGATTCTCTGGCAGGGTCAGACGGTCAACATCGTCGACACGCCCGGCCACGCCGATTTTGGCGGCGAAGTGGAGCGGATTCTGCGGATGGTCGACAGCGTGCTCCTGCTGGTCGACGCGTGCGAAGGCCCGATGCCGCAGACGCGATTTGTGCTGCGCAAGTCGCTGGCCCTGGGCCTGCGGCCGATCGTGGTGATCAACAAGGTCGATCGCCCGGATCGCCAGATTGACCGCGTGCTGGATGCCGTGTTCGACCTGTTCGTCGCGCTGGACGCCAAGCCGGAACAGCTTGATTTTCCAGTGATTTACGCGTCCGGGCGCGGCGGTTTCGCCTGCTTGGACTACAACGACGTGACCGACGACGATCCGGTCGTGATGGCCGAAAAGCAGAAAGGCAAGACGCTGGCGCCGCTGATGGACCTCATCCTCCAGCACGTGCCGCCGTGCGAGTTTCCCGTCGATCAGCCGCTGCAGCTGCAGGTCGCCACGTTGGATCGCAACGACTTTTTGGGCCGCATCGCGATCGGCCGCATCTACCGCGGCACGATTCGCAAGGGCGACAACATCGTCCAGGTCCGCCTCGACGGCAGCCAGCAGAAGCTGCGCGTCGTCAAGCTGATGGGCTTCATGGGTACTGAGCGCGCAGACATCGAGCAAGGATATGCTGGTGATATCGTTGCGCTTTCCGGCGTTGGCGACGTGACCGTCGGCGAGACGCTGTGCGCGGAGGACTGCATCGAGCCGATGCCGGCGATCCCGGTCGACGAGCCGACGCTGTCGATGGACTTCATCGTCAACAACTCGCCGTTCGCCGGGCGCGAAGGCAAGTTCGTCACGACGCGCAACATTCGGGATCGCTTGAACAAAGAGCTGGAATCGAACGTGTCGCTGCGGATTGAAGACACCGACAAGCCCGACGTGATCAAAGTGTCCGGCCGCGGCACGCTCAGCCTGTCGATTCTGATCGAGACCATGCGCCGCGAGGGCTTCGAGCTGCAGGTCAGCCAACCGCGTGTCATTACAAAGGAAGTTGACGGCAAGAAGATGGAGCCATACGAGGACGTGGTCGCGGAATGCGGCGATGGCTACTCCGGCGCGGTCGTGGAGAAGCTCAGCCAACGCGGCGGCGAGCTGCAAAACATGGAAGTCGCCGACGACGGCACCGTCCGCATGGAATTTCGCGTGCCAAGCCGCGGACTTATCGGCTACCGCAGTCAGTTCCTGACGGACACGCGCGGCACCGGCGTCGTGTACCACAACTTCGCGGAATATGGCCCGTGGCGCGGCGAAATCCGCCGGCGGCAAAACGGCGTGCTCATCGGCCACGAAGAGACGATCTGCACGCCTTACGGCATCTTCAACCTGCAGGATCGCGGCGCGTTTTTCGTCGGTCCGACCCAGGAAATCTACCAGGGCCAGATCGTTGGCGTGCACAACCGCGACAACGACCTGACGGTGCATCCCGGCAAGGAAAAGAAGCTGACCAACATCCGCTCCGCCGGCGCGGACGAGAAGCTGTTGCTGGTGCCCGCACGCCGGCTATCGCTGGAAGAAGCGCTTGAATTCATTGATGATGACGAGCTGGTCGAAGTGACGCCGAAGTCCATCCGCCTGCGCAAGAAGTACTTGAACGAGAGCGACCGCAAGCGCTTCAAGAACACGACGAACTGACCGACGTTAGCCCGCCGCATGGCGGAGCGCCGCCCGAATTGCGTCCGGCGCCTGACCGCCCTGCAGCACGACGTTCCCGCCGGGGCCGTGCAGCTCGAAATGCGGCACGCCATTGAGACCCTTTTTCGACGCCGTTTCAGCGAGTTGCCGCACCTGCGCGCGCGCGCCAGCATCCGCCATCGCGTCCACCGCCTGCGTCAGCGGCAGCCCGACCTCCAGCCACGCCGCCTGCAGCACCGCCGCTGCGCCGATGTCCGCGCCTTGCTCAAAGTAGGCGCGGTGAATCGCGTCCAGCAAGTCCGACTGCGTCGCCGCCGGCGCCGCCAGAATCAGCGCGTGGGCGAGCGTCGTGTCCGGCGTGCGACGGATCTTGTTGAAATCAAACTTGATGCCATAGCCTGCGCCGACTTGCGTGACCCGCGCGAACATCGCGTCCAGCTGCGCGGCGCCGTAGCGCTCCGCCAGACGCGCGCGCAGGTCCACGCCCTCGGACGGCACGCTGGGGTCGAGCAAATACGGATGCAGTCGGACTTCGACCGGCGCGCCTTGCCAATTCCCCAAGGCCGTCCGCAGGTTGTGATGCCCGATTCGGCACCACGGGCAGATCACGTCATGGGTCAGGTCAACGAAAAGCGCGGCGGTCGGTTGCGGCATCGTGGCTCCAGTTTGGGTCGGCGCTGGTGGAATCGGCTGCGGCGGTGCGGGCGCGACGGTCGGCTTGCACGCCGGCGTGAGCGCCAGCCCGATGGTCACTTGCCCCAACCGCACGAGCACTTTTCGCCGATGCACCATCGCCGCCATCATGCCAAGCTCCGCCGTCTTGCGCCAGCGCCGCTCCCTTGCAACACTCTGTTTTCCGCGGCGCACAATGCTCAGCTTGCGCGAAACGCGCCGCGCGCTATCTTGGCCTGCTCACTGCACTTTCGCCCTTGCTGGAGTCCTTCATGAAGCTGTACCTCGCCCCCGGTGCCTGTTCCCTTTCGCCCCACATTGCGCTGCGTGAAGCTGGCCTGGATTTCCAGCCGGTGCGCGTCGATTTGGCCAGCAAACGGACTGCGGATGGCCGTGATTTCAACGGGATCAATCCTAAAGGCTACGTGCCGGCGCTGGAACTGGCCAGTGGCGAGGTGCTGACGGAAGGCACCGCGATCGTCCAGTACATCGCGGATTTGGCGCCCAGCTCGCATCTGGCGCCGGCGAACGGCACGCTGGAGCGCTACAAGCTTCAGGAATGGCTGGGGTTTATCAACTCGGAGCTGCACAAGGCGTGGAGTCCGCTGTGGCGCGCCACGACGCCCGAAGACACCAAAACCGCAGCGCGCGAGGCCATCCACCGCCGCCTGACGTACGTCGCGCAGAAGCTGGAAACGCAGCCGTGGCTGATGGGCGACACGTTCACGGTCGCGGATTGCTACCTGTACGTGATGCTGCTGTGGGCGAAATTCACCGGTGTCGACCTCGCCGGCCTGCCGGTGCTGGAAGCCTATCGCGATCGCATCTCGGCGCGTCCGGCGGTCCAGGCGACGCTCGAGGCCGAAAAGGCGCTTCGGGCTCAGCCCTAGCAGCTTCACCACGCGCGGCCGCTAGTGCTTGGCGATCGACAGCGTGCTCGTCGCAATATTCGCAAAGAAATCATTGCCTTTGTCGTCGACGACGATAAACGCCGGAAAATCTTCCACCTCGATCTTCCACACGGCTTCCATGCCCAACTCCGCGTATTCCAGGACTTCCACCTTGCGGATGCAGTCCTTGGCCAGTCGCGCTGCCGGGCCGCCGATCGAGCCGAGGTAGAAGCCGCCGTGCGCCTTGCACGCGTCGGTCACGGCCTTGGAGCGGTTGCCCTTGGCGAGCATGACCAAGCTGCCGCCCGCCGCCTGGAACTGGTCGACGTACGCGTCCATCCGCCCGGCGGTCGTCGGGCCAAATGAGCCGGAAGCGTAGCCCGTGGGCGTCTTGGCAGGGCCGGCGTAGTACACGCAAAAGTCGCGCAAATACTGGGGAATCCCCTGCCCGGCGTCGAGCCGTTCCTTCAACTTGGCGTGCGCAATGTCGCGCGCCACAATCATCGGCCCTGACAGCGACAGCCGCGTCTTGATCGGGTACTTGCTCAGCTCCGCCCGGATCTCGGCCATCGGCCGATTCAGGTCAATTTTCAAGACGTTGCCGTCCAGGTGCTCATCGCTCACCTCGGGCAGGTACTTCGCCGGGTCCGTCTCCAGCGCCTCCAGAAACACGCCGTCTTTGGTGATCTTGCCCAGCGCCTGCCGGTCCGCGGAGCACGACACCGCGATCGCGACCGGGCACGAAGCACCGTGGCGCGGCAGGCGGATCACCCGGACATCATGGCAGAAATACTTACCGCCGAACTGCGCGCCGATCCCCATGTCCTGCGTCAGCTGCAGCACGCGCGCTTCCAGCTCCAGATCGCGAAAACCGCGGCCCAGCGCGTTGCCGGAAGTCGGCAGCGTGTCCAGGTAGCGGGCCGACGCGTACTTGGCTGTTTTCAGAGCATATTCCGCCGACGTGCCGCCAATCACGATCGCCAGATGATAGGGCGGACACGCCGCCGTGCCCAGCGTGCGAATCTTCTGATCGAGGAATTTCAACAGGCTATCCGGGTTCAGCAGCGCCTTGGTCTCCTGGTACAGGTAGCTCTTGTTCGCCGACCCGCCGCCTTTGGCCATGAACAGGAACTTGTAGGCGTCGCCCGGCGTCGCGTACAGCTCGATCTGCGCGGGCAAGTTGTTGTCCGTATTGACTTCCGTGTACATGTCCAGCGCCGCCATCTGGCTGTAGCGCAGGTTCGACGTCTGGTAGGTATTGAAGACGCCGCGCGACAAGTGCGCTTCATCGTTGCCGTCGGTCAGGACGTGCTGGCCGCGCTTGCCCATCACGATCGCCGTCCCCGTGTCCTGGCACGACGGCAGGACGCCGCCCGCCGCAATGTTGGCGTTTTTCAGCAACTCCAGCGCGACGAACTTGTCGTTGGCCGAAGCCTGCGGATCATCCAGAATTTTGCGGACTTGCGCGAGGTGGCCTGGCCGCAGCAGGTGTGCGATGTCGCGCATCGCCGTCTGCGCCAGCAGCGTCAGCGCCTCAGGCTGGACTTGCAGGAACGTGCGGCCCTGCGCCGTGAAAGTCGACACGTGGTCGGCGGTCAGCAGGCGAAACGGCGTGTCATCGTGCCCGAGCGGCAAGATATCCTGATAGGCAAAGTCGATCGGCATGGGGAGCTCCGGTGGGCGCAAAGCAGGCGCCGCCGGGGCCGGGAGTCTAGCACGCGACCGTTCGCCTGTCGCGCCGCGCCGCGGGGATCAAGCCGAAGCCGCGCTGCACCGCAAGCTTGGGCGCTCAGTTTCGCCGGCCGCCAAAGAGCCGCAGCAACATCAGGAAAAGATTCACGAAGTCGAGGTACAGGTTCAGCGCGCCGACCAGCGCCACTTTGCCTTCCTCCTCGCTTGTGTGAAAGCCCAGATAGCCGAGCTTCTGGAAGCGCTGCACGTCATACGCCGTCAGGCCCGTGAAGATCAGCGCGCCGATACCGGAGATCGCGTACTGCAACGGGCTGGAATGCATGAAGAAATTAACGATGCTGGCGATAATCAGCGCGACCACGCCCATCATCAGGAAGCTGCCCATGCTGGTCAGATCGCGCTTGGTCGTCGCGCCGACAAACGCCATAACGCCGAACGTGCCAGCGGTCACAAAAAACGTGTTCGCGACCGACTCGCGGGTGTAGAGCGAGACGATGAGGCCGAGCGTCAGGCCATTGACCGCCGCATAGCCCAGAAAGGCGGCGGCGGCTGTCGCAAAGTTCATCCGCTTGAGCAGCGCGGAAAAGCCAATCACCATGCCGAGTTCGACGAACAGCAGCGCGCGGAACCACTCCGCGACGCCGGCATAGAGCGCCGGGCTGCTGAGCACCGCGGCCGCGACACCGCCCGAAAGCGCCAATCCGCCGGCCATCCAGCCGAACATGCGGCTCGTGAAGCGTGCCGCCATTTCCGTGCGGCCCGCGTGCTCCATGTCACCGGTTTGGCCCCACTGGCTCTGCGTGCCGGGGGCATAAGGGTTGCGATCCTGGTTCATCGAGAATCTCCGCGTGCAAAAACCGCCGCTTGCCTCAAAGTAGACCAATTTGGTCCGACGTCAAGCGCTTCAAAAGGGCAAATCGTCCACCTTGCCGATCGCTTGCAGCGGCACGGCGGCCGTCACGCCGGTAATCCGCGTCCGCAGCGCGTCCGGCTGCTCCGAGGCCAGCAGCGCCTGGTCCACGGCAATCGTTCCGGCGTGCGCGAGGTCCACAAGGCTCTGGTCCAACGTTTGGCAGCCCTGGCCGCGCGCCTGGTCGATCAGCGGCTGTAGCGCCGCCACGTCGCCTGCGCCGCGCAGCAGCTCCGCCATCTGCGGCGTAAACGTGACCGTCTCCAGCGCCGGCACGCGCGCCTTGCCATCGGCGGTCGGCACCAGCTTCTGGAAGCTGATGCCCCTGAGCTGCGCCGCCAGCCGCTGGCGAAAGGGCTCGCGCTGCGCCGGCTCCTGCCGCGCCAGCGTCTGCCGCAGCCAGTCGATGGGCGGCCCGCCCGCGACCACCGCCAGCACCAGCCGCCCCTGCTCCGCCAGCGTCACGGCCGCGCCCAGGTGCTCCGGCGGCAGATCGGCGATCGCCACGACGTCGCAGTCCATGCGCGCGATGTGGCCCAGCGCAACCGTCAAATCCCCAGTATCCGTGCGGAGTTCCCGCTGGCGAATAAACGCGAGCTTGTCGTCGAACAGCACCTCGATCGGGTCCTCCAGGGTCAGCACATGGCGCGGCTGCGGCGCGACGGTGTTGATGTGCTCGATCAGCGCCTGCCAAGTCACGGACCGCCCCGAACCCGGCGGCCCGGCGAGAATCACGAGCCCGCGCGGCAAAAGCGCCCAATTTCCCAAGATTTTCGCCAGGTTCAGTTCGCGCAGCGTCTGCGCCTTGGACGGCACCACGTGCGCGACGATCCCGACCGCGCCGCGCTGACGAAACAGCGTCAGCCGAAAACGCCCGCAGCCCACGACGCCGCGCGGAAACGTGACGTCGCGCCCCGCCGACCAATCGTCCAGCCAAGCGCCCGGAACCAGGCCGGCGGCGATCTCGTCCAAGTCCGCGTCCGAAAACGTAGTTTCGTCCTTGCGGGAGATCAGCGCGCCCGAGCGCCGGTACAGCGGCCGCTGCCCGGACTTGACATGCACTTCCGCAATGCCGCGCGTCGACGCGAAGCGCAGCACCTGCTCAAAACGCCCAATGACTTCGCTCGTCATGCCGGCCTATTGCGCAGGTTCGGCCGGCTTGGCCGGAGCGGGCGCGGCGGCCTTGGTAAACTCCACGACATGCTTGGCGCGAAACGCGATCACCGTCGTCTTGCCCTTTTGCGCCACGTTGGTCCGCTTGAATTCCGCGGGCTTGAGCACCAGCGTAAACGGCTCCCAGCCGCCCTCGCGCGGCGTCAGCACGACGGTGTGCTCGCTGCCGCGCTCCACACCGCGAATCACCAGCGTCTTGCGGTTGTCGGTGTACTCGTGGTTCTCCCACTCCTTGCCGTCCAGCGTGAACTTGACGAATTCGAGCTTCATATGGATGAACGCCTCGCCGCCAATGTCCGCCTCGTTCACGTCCGCCGTCGCCTCGCCCGGCGGCTTCGCAGCCTGCGCAGGTAGCGCGAACAGGCCGGTCGCGGCGATCAGAATCAGGATTCGATGCAACGCTTTCATAACAGCTCCCATCCGTTGCGGAGTATACCGCACCGCGATGCTATGCCCGGCGGGACGGAGCCACAAGGCCCGCGGCCGGTCCAGCCGCCTGTTGCACCGACGCGCGTGACGGTGCTGTGATTCAACGCGCGCGCGGGTTCGGTGGCGCAGCAGCCTCAAGCCGGGTGAGCCGCGCCTCCAACTCCTCAATACGCTTGCGCAAAATCAGCAGTTCGTCCTCTTCCGCCGCGCGCAGGCCTAGCGCGCCGGCGACGTGCCGCACGCGATCGTCGATCTTGTGGCCCAGCTCATCCGCGGCCCGCTGCGTCTGTTCCACCAGCCCGGCCATGCGCGGCCCGACGTCGCCAATCAGCGTCTCGGCCTTCTGTGCC
Organism: uncultured Myxococcales bacterium; assembly: GCA_903929795.1. GTDB lineage: Bacteria > Myxococcota_A > UBA9042 > UBA9042 > UBA9042 > CAIYBN01. The sequence continues at coordinate 37,342 of CAIYWC010000204.1, forward strand.
TCCGGTTCCGGCCCGCCCGGCTCATCGCTGCGCCGATGCAGCAGCTTTTCCGCGCGTTTTTCCGCTTCCGTCTTGAACGCCGTGATGGTCCGCTCCGCGTCGACACGCCACCGCTCCGCGCCTTCCTTCACGCGACTGACCGGCTCGGCCACCTTGCGCGTCAAGAACTCGTTGCCCGACGAGATCAGGTTGCGCAGCCCGGCCAGCGGCACAGTGCCGCGCTGCTTGCGCTCCGAATCCAGCAACGCTTGGGTCAGCGTCACCTCAGTCAGGTCCTGCTTGGATTTGTTGTCGATCACCCGGACTTCGGTCCCTTGCCGGACGATCTCGGCGATCTCCTCCAACGTCACGTAGCAGGAGCGCGACGTGTCGTACATCTTGCGGTTGGCATATCGTTTGATAACGCGTGGTTCAGACATCTTGCAAACCCAGAGCCCGCTTGCGGGGCAGACCATTATCGGCGAAAATGATGCACTGCGTCAACGTCCGATGACGCAGCTGTGACGCGTCAAAGTGCGTCATTCACCTGCGTCATGGCTGCCAATTCGGTCGCAGCCGCTCGATGAAACGTTTCAGAATTCGTGCACTTGCGCCCCACACCACCGTGCCGTCCTGGAAATGGAAGCGCGGCGCGCGAAATGGGAGCCCGAGGATGCTGAAATCCAGCCAGGACACAGGCTCGGCCGCGACGACTTCCGCCAACGGCAGCTCCAGCACGCGGTCCACTTCCACCGGGTCCGCGCACCACTGCGGAGGCGGCTGCGCGACCCACGCGAGCAGCGGGCGGATGTGGTAGTTGGTGATGTAGGTCCGGTCGTCGTCCAAACTGCCCAGCATCTCTACGTTTTCCGGTGGCAGGCCGATCTCTTCCCACGCCTCACGCCGCGCAGCCTGCTCCGCCGTTTCACCTGGCTCCACGCCGCCGCCGGGAAAGCCGATCTGTCCGGCATGGCTGCGCATCCCTGCGGATTTCTTCAGCATAACGAGCGTCGCTCCGCCAGGTCGATCCACAACCGCCAGGAGCACGGCCGAAGCCTTGTTGCCCTCGAGCGGCAGCGTCTCGGCAGGGCGCACGACGGCGCGCTGGAGCGATTCGCGGGCAGTCATGGCGCGGCGCCGAAGTCGGCGAGAAAATAGGATTTTTTGCCGTGTCGAATCAAAGCGTACTGGCCGTGGAGCCGCGTGGGGACCGCCTGCAACGCGTCGAGCGTAATCTTCTCACCGTTGATCGAGACCGAATTCGCCTGGACGGCGCGCTTGGCCTCGCCGTTTGACTGAAAAGGACAGTTTTCGCCGACCAGCAGCCCGAGGACCGTCACATCCGGCGCCGGACGCGTCGTCGGGATCTCTTGCGCCAGCATTCTCAAAGAAAATCGGTTTGCTTCCAATGGGTTGCCACCGAACAGAACGGTGCTCGCCGCGCGCGCCCAGCCCATCGTCTCCTCGCCGTGCACAAGGCCCGTGACCGCCCCCGCAAGCTCCAGCTGCAGGTGCCGACCACCGGGGTTCGTCGCGTGCATCCGCTCGAATGCCGCCAGGTCGTCAACACTCAGAAAGGTAAAATATTTAAGAAAATTCAGAGCATCCGCGTCTTCGACGTTCATCCAGAACTGGTAGAACTGGTACGGGCTCGTCCGCGCCGCGTCCAGCCAAATCGTCCCCTGCTCCGTCTTGCCGAACTTCTGGCCGTTTTTCGCAGTAATCAGCGGCACCGTCACGCCAAATGCCGGGCACTCCGCGGCGTCGGGCATCAGCCGGCCGATCAAGTCCGCGCCCGACACGATGTTGCCCCACTGGTCCGAGCCGCCAAACTGCGCGCGGCAGTCGTGGCTGCGGTATAGCTCCAGAAAATCATAGGCTTGCAGCAGCATGTAGCTGAATTCGGTGTAGCTGATGCCCTGCTCGCGCGCCTCCAGCCGCGTCTTGACCGAGTCGCGCTGGACCATGGCGTTCACGCTGAAGTGCTTGCCGATGTCGCGCAAAAAGTCGATGACATTCAGGTTGTTAAGCCAGACGGCGTTGTCCAGAAATTCCGGCTCGAAAACCGTGCGCTCGGTCTGGTTTTGGATCGTCTGCGCCATGTTGCGCCAAACGTGCAGGATTTGGTCCTCGATCGCTTTGGCATTGGCGCGCACGTCGTCGTCCGATTGCAGCTTGCGTTCCGCGGACTTGCCCGACGGATCGCCGATCATGCCCGTGCCGCCGCCGATCAGCGCGATCGGCCGGTGCCCGGCGAGCGCCAGCCGCATCAGCAGCGTGATTTGCAACAGCGAGCCGACGTGCAGGCTGTCCGCGGTTGGGTCAAAGCCGATGTAGACGCCGCAGTTCGGCTGCGCCAGCGCCGCCTTCGCGGTTGCCTCGTCCGTCACCTGGTGCAGCAGGCCGCGCCAACGCAAGTCTTCCAGAAATTCCATGGCTTACTTCCCCTCCGCCGCCGGCGGAATGCTCAAATGGAACGCCAGCGCGCGGTCGCCCTTTTGGGGCGCCACCAGGACCAGCCACTCGCCCGGCTCGGGCTTGTGCCAGTGCAGCAGCGGCGAATCACCTTGGGTTTCAAGAACGAACGCGCGACCCATCGGCGGATCCACCAGCACGGCAAACGGCACCATGACCGCACCTTTCGGATGCCCCTGACTGTCAATGTCCTCGAGCGTCAGATCCAACGGCGCCGTCGGCGCGCGATTCGCAGGCAGAATCGAAAGTTGCACGTGTTCCAGCGCGGTTGCCGCCCGCATTCCCAGACCGTTCAGGCCCGGCCCCATCAGCTGCGGCAGGTTGCCTGCGACGGAGACCGGCGAAATCACGGCGTGCAGGGCTCCACCTTGCGGTTTGAACACCACAACCAGCGCGTGATCGCCGCCGCCCGGAGGCGCAAACGTCAGCGCGCGGGCGTCCGCACCCTCGCGCACGGGCGCAGGCGCGCTCGCCACAAGCGCGTGCCGCAGGTCGAGCGCCACGAGAAAGCCAACCATCTCCGCCGACCCGACGCGCTCCAGCGCGCCGATCGGATGGCCCGCCGGATCCAGCGCCGTCGTGTAAATCGCATTGGAAACCGCGGACTTTGGCTGCGGAAGCGGCTTGCCGTTCGCGTCCAAGAAGCCAGTCGAGAGCTGAAAGCCGTCCGCGGCCTTGGACGACGGCCCGGCGTATGCGGGAGTCGCGGGCCCGGCCACGGCCACGGCAGGTGCGGGGCCCGACGACGTCGCTGCAACATCCAACGCAACCTCCTGTATGGATTGCGCTTTCTCGCAGCCACGACAACCCGACAGCGTCAAGAGCGCCGCAGCGGCCGCCAGCGCGATGGGGCGGCGCGCGTTCACCTACGCCCCTTCCAGCGCTTTCAAGGTCGCCTCGTCGATGTCGAAGTTCGACCAGACATTTTGCACGTCGTCCAGCTCGTCGATGGCTTCGACCAAATTCATCATTGTTTCCGCATCCTTGCCGGCCAGCTCAATGGTCAGCGACGCTGTCTTCGCCACCTTGGAATCCGCCACCGCGATGCCCGCCGCTTCCAGCTTCTCGCGCACGGCCCACAAGTCCCCGAATTCCGTGGTGATCGTGAACACGCCGTCTTCCTGCTCGACGTCGCTCGCGCCCGCGTCCAGCGCCAGCAGCATCATGTCGTCCTCGGACGTCTTGCCGACCGGCACCGCGATCTGCCCGACCGTCTGGAACAAGTACGCCACCGAACCCGGCTCCGCAATCTTGCCGCCGCGCTTGTTGACGGTCGTGCGGACGTCCGTGATGGCGCGGTTGCGGTTGTCGGTCAGCACGTCGATGAGGATCGCGGTGCCGCCCGGGCCGTACGCCTCGTACGTCACTTCCTCGTACGCCACGCCTTCCAGCTCGCCGGTGCCCTTCTTGACGGCGCGCGTGATGTTGTCGGCGGGCATGCTGTTGGAACGCGCATCGGTAATTGCCTTGCGCAACCGCGGGTTACCGTTCGGATCGCCGCCGCCCATCTTGGCCGCGACGGTGATTTCCTTGATCAGCTTGGTGAACATCTTGCCGCGAATGGCGTCAGCCTTGCCCTTCTTGTGCTTGATTGTGCTCCATTTATTGTGACCGCTCATCGGCTTCTCCTGGCAAACGTGGGGCCGAAAGTGTAGCAAGCTCCCGGTTTTTGGCAAAGGGTCGGTTTGACTCGCGGCCCGCCGCTGGCGACAATCACGCCCCTTGCGCCGCGAGGCGTGCCGCGGAGCATCCCTTGCTTTCTGCCCCTGCATCTGCCGTTTCCCCACCTTGGCAACCCGCTTCGCCGGATGGCCGCGAGGCCAGCGTTGAGCGCGCCATCGCCGTGTTGCGCGCCGGTGGCGTCATTGCCGTCGTCGAGGATTTTGGCAACGTCACCGCGGTTTTTGCCGTTCTGGCCAGCCAGTTTGCCACGCCGGACGCCGTCAACGCGCTCGCTTCGCACGCCCGCGGGGTCCTGGCTGCGACGGTGACCACCGCGCGCGCGGACGCCCTGAGCTGCCCGGCGCTGGAGCGGCGGCGCTCGCCGGTGTGGACGCCGCGCTATGGCGTGAGCGTGGAAGCCGCGGTCGGCGTGTCGACAGGCATTTCCGCAGCGGATCGCGCCCTGACCATTCGCCTGCTGGCCGATCCGGCGACCGTGGCCGGCGATCTCGTGCGCCCGGGCCACATCATGCCGGCGATCGTCGGACCGCGCGGCAGCCTGGAGCGGCCCTATGGCCCGGAGGCAGCGCACGATCTGGTTGTCCTGGCCGGCCTGCAGCCGAGCGCGGTGTTCAGTCATGTTCTCGCAGGGTTGGACCCGTTGACGCCCGCGCATGCCGTGGATTTTGCCGCGGCGCTGGGCTGGCCGGTCGTGCACGTGAACGACGTCGTGGCGTGGCGCGCGAGCCATGAGCGGCTGGTGCACGTGGTCTCGGAAGGCGTTGTCGAGACGTCCGAAGGGCCGTTTCGCGTGCGGATCTACGAAAATGACATCGACCGGGACAGCCACATTGCGCTGATCCGCGATCCGGACGGCGCGCCGCCCAGCGAGGCGCCGCTGATCCGCCTGCACAGCCAATGCCTGACCGGCGATATTTTGCACTCAAAACGCTGTGATTGCGGCGATCAGCTGCGGCTGGCGATGCGCGCGGTGGCGCAATCGGGCTACGGCGCGATCGTCTACCTGCGGCAGGAAGGCCGCGGGATTGGGCTCATCCAGAAAATCCGCGCGTATGCGCTGCAGGACAACGGCATCGACACGGTCGAGGCGAACCTGCGGCTGGGCTTTGCGCCGGACGAGCGCGACTACGCGGTGGCAGCGCAAATCCTGCGCGATCTCGGGATGTTGCAGGTGCGGCTGTTGACCAACAATCCGCAAAAAGTTCAGGCTCTGACCCGCCTGGGCGTGCACGTGCTGGCGCGCGAGCCGATCGAAGTGGCGCCGACGCCGGAGAACGCGCGGTACCTGGCGACCAAGCGCGATCGGATGGGCCACCTGCTCATGGATGTGCTGCCGATGCCCAAAAAGGACTGACAGAACACGATGTTGCAGACCAAGACGCTCATTTTTGGCGGTGGCCTGACCGGCCTGTCGACGGCGTACCATTTGGACAAGCGCGCGGCGGCGCGGCCGGAGTTGGGCGATTGGCTGCTGATCGAGCGCGACGACCGGCTGGGCGGCCTGACGCGCACGGAAATCATCCGCGGCTACCACTTTGACCACACCGGCCACTGGCTGCACCTGCGCCACGCGGAGATGAAAGCCTTTGTAAATGAGGTGATGGGCGACGACATGCTGATGGTCGCGCGCAAGAGCCGCATCTGGTCGCACGGCGTGCTGACGCATTTTCCGTTCCAGCAAAACCTCCACGGCTTGCCGCTGGACGTGGTGCACGAGTGCCTGATGGGCGCGATCGAGTCGGCGATCCGGGAGGCGAAGGCGCCGATTGATGCCAGTAATTTCAAGGATTTCTGCCTGCAGCGCTTTGGCAAAGGCATCACGGATCGCTTCATGGTGCCGTACAACACCAAGCTCTGGGGCTGCGAACCTGAGGAAATCACTGCGGATTGGTGCACGCGCTTCTTGCCCAAGCCCAACCTGTCGCAGATCACGGCCGGCGCGCTCGGCATCGTCGACGACGCCGCGGGCTACAACGCGCAGTTCACCTACCCACGGCAGGGCGGCATCGAGGCGTTTGCCAGTCGCATTGCCGGGCACTTGCCAGCGCGCAAAGTCAAGCTGTCCACGACGCCGGTGGCCATCGATTTTGCCCGAAAACAGTGCACGCTGTCGAACGGCGAGGTCGTGCAGTACGAGCACCTGGTCTCGTCGATTCCACTGCCGGAACTTCTGAAATTGGCTACGGATTTGCCGGTTGACGTGCGCGACGCGGCGGCCAAGCTGCGCTGCACGAGCCTGCGCTACCTGAACTACGGCATCAAGCGACCGCACGTGCTGGACGACATCCAGTGGCTGTATGTACCTGAAAACAAATATCCATTTTACCGCATCGGCTCGTTCAGCAACGCGGTCGCCAGCTTGGCGCCGCCGGACAGTTCGAGCTTGTATGTGGAAGTCGCGAACAACATGAATCCGAGCGACGCGGAAGTGAAGATCGCCGTCCGGCAATTCCTGCGCGAACACGGGTGGTTAGGCGACGATTCCGAAGTGGAAGTCGAGGAAGTGCGGCACATCAAATACGGCTACGTCATCTTTGACGGGCCCTATTTTGCCGCCAAGGAGAGGCTGCTGCCGTACCTGCGCGGCCAGAACGTGCAGTCGCTGGGCCGCTACGGCGCGTGGGTGTACGCGTCGATGGAAGACGCGCTGATGGACGGCTACCAATTTGCCCAAGGTCTTTGAAGGCCGCGCACTTGACCAACTGACCGGCATTTCAGACAGTACGGCCCCCCGAACCGGTCGTCCCGGCGGGTGGCGGAGGCGACGTGGCAGCGAGATCAGCAGCGAAACCAGCAGCGGCGAGTACAGCGGACAGCGGTGCGCCGGAGCTCAGCGTCGTCATCCCATGCTACAACGAGGAAGGCATCCTCTGGTCGTCCGTCACAGAGCTGCACGCGGGCCTGAAGACGCTGGGTCGGCCGTTCGAGATCCTGATCAGCGAAAACGGCTCCAAGGACCAGACGCGCGCGATCGCCGACAAGCTGAGCCGCAACTTTCCGGAAGTACGCGCGATTTCGTCGGACGAGCCGAATTACGGCAAGGCGCTCCGGCGCGGCATCGAGGCGGCGCGGGGCAAGTACGTGCTGTGCGACGAGATCGACCTGTGCGATCTCGATTTTCACAAGCGCGCGCTGGCTATCCTGGACGCTGGACGCGCCGACATGGTGATTGGCTCCAAGGCGCACCGCGACGCCAAGGACGAGCGCCCGCTGACCCGCCGCGCAGCGACGGCGGTGATGAACGGCCTGTTGCGCGTGGTGCTGGGCTTCAAGGGCACGGACACGCACGGCCTCAAGGCGTTCAACCGCGAAAAAATGCTGTACACGGTCAGCAAATGCGTGGTGGATCGCGACCTTTTTGCCAGCGAGCTTGTCGTGCGCGCCCAGCGCTATGACGTGCGGATCATCGAGATTCCGATCATCATACACGAGAAGCGGCCGCCAAGCATCCATTTGTTCAAGCGGGTTCCCAATGTCTTGAAAGGACTGGTGAAATTGTTTTACGTGGTGCGAATTCGCAACCGGTGACCGCCTCATGACCTGGAAAAGATGACCGAGCCGCGCCGCAGAGCAGCAGTGAACGTGGATGTCGACGGCTTGTACCTGTACGACCGCATCCATGGCCATGCCCGAAGCTCTGGAAATACAGCGGAATTCTCGGCCGCGGCGCATGATCCGACGGCTTGGACCAAGGGCGTCACGCGCTTTCTCGACCTGTTCGCGCGGTGCGATGTCACTGGGACGTTTTTTGTCGTCGCTCAGGACCTCGCGCACCCGGAAGTGCGCGCCGTTCTGGCGGAATGTGTGGCGGCGGGCCACGAGATCGCCAGCCATAGCTTGACGCATCCGTACACGCTGAGTCGTCTGCCAGACGCCGCGATGGCCGCAGAATTATCCAATGCGCGCAAGCAGTTGCAGGACGCAACCGGCCAGAGCGTCAGCGGTTTTCGCGCGCCAGGGTACGTGCTGTCGGACGCGCTGCTGCGGGCGATCGCGGACGCGGGCCACACGTACGACAGCTCGCGCTTTCCGTGTCCGCCATACCAGCTCGCCAAGGCCGCCGTCATCGGTTTGTACCGCGCGCATGGCCGGCCGTCGGGCAGCATTCCGGAGTGGCCCAACGTGTGGTTTGGCAAGCGCACGCCGTATGTCGACCGCCTGGCGGATGGCCGCGCGCTGGTGGAGCTGCCGATCGCGACCTTGCCGGGCACGCGGCTGCCGTACATTGGCACGTCGCTGATCGCCATCGGTGCGCTGGGTTACGACGCGATCGCGCCGCTGCTCGCCCGCACGGACTGGCTGAATTTCGAGTGCCACGCCATCGATCTGACCGACCACGTGGCCGATGGCATCCCGGCGCGGCTGGCCGTTCAGCCCGACCAGCGCGTGCCGCTGGCCAAGAAGTGGCCGCTTTTTGTCCGTGCGCTGGAGAGCCTGGCGCGGCACCACGAGGTGCGGACGCTGGGGCACTGGGCGGAATCTCCAGATCGATTTTAAAAACAAGGAGTTACGATGGCGACTGCGCTTGAAAATGAGCTGATGGAACAGATGAAAGTGTGCATGAAGTCGGGCGACAAGGTCGGCCTGGCGGCGGTGCGCATGGTGCGGACCAAGGTGATGGAGAAGCGGACGGCGAAGAATGCTGCTGAAATCACGGATGAAGTGGTCGTGGACGTCATCCGCAACTACGTCAAGGTGCTGCAGGGCTCCATCGACGAACTGAAGGCCGGCGGCGCGAGCGACGAGGAAGAGAACATCGCGCAAATGATATTGGAGATCAAATACTTGGATCGTTTCCTGCCCAAGCTGCTGGGCGAAGCGGAGACCGCCGCGATCGTCAACGAGATCCTGACGCGCGAAGGCATCACTGACCCGAAGATGTTCGGCAAGGCGACCGGACTGATCATGAAAGACCACAAGGGCAAGGTTGATCCGGGCCTGGTCAGCAAGCTGATCAAGGCCAAGCTTGGGTAAAACTTAGCGATTCTCGCGCAGCCAGCGCGTATGCCCGACCACGTCGTCGGACGGCTCCAGCGCGCCTGCCGTGCAGCGTTTCGCGCGCTTTTTGCCCAGTAAATCCAAGTGTTGATCCGCCAGCAGGCACCGCGCCAGGTCGATCGCCGGGCTGCCCAACGCCGGCATCGCGCGTTCCACGCCCAGTGCGTCCAGCTGCGGCGCATCCCGCTTGCTGGCCAAATCCATGGAAACAAAGGCAATTCGACCAGACACGACCGACCGCTGCACGTCCACGTTCTCGGCCTGGCGCTGCGACACACTGAACGCGTTTGGCGCGCCGAGCAGCAGGCTGTCGGTCACCAGCAGCCGCGGTTTCTCCTGTAAGTCTGCGGCGATCGCGATCGATGGTCCGGCGTTGTAGGCGATCGTCGCGGAGATCACGTCCAGCTGCGCCGCGCCCGCCAGGTAAATTGGCGCGCCATCGGTCGACGGCGCCGGATGCAGCGTCACCAGGCTCGCGATCAGCCGCAGCTGCGCCGTGCCAACCAGCGCGATCGCCGCGCCCGTGTCCGCCAGGTTGTGGCTCCACCGCGTCCGCACGGCCACGATCGTTCCCGCGCTGGCCCACAGCCCGCCGCCCGCGCGCCGGGTCGCCGTGTTGTCGTGGATCTGGCAGTCCGTCAGCCGCAGCGCCGCGTCCGCCGTCATCTGGATCGCGCCACCCTGCTCCGCGCGCCCGCCCGTCAGCGTCACGCCTGCGAGCGCCAGCCGCACGCCCGCCACCGGCAGCGTCAGCACGCGGCCCTGACCGCCCGCGTCCAGCACGACCTCGCCCGCGCCGAGCCGCTGCAGCGTCGCCGCATGCGCCACGACAAACCGCGCGCCGCGAAACACACCAGGCTTGAGGCAAATCAACGGGTTGTCGGCGCGATCCAGGGCCTGCTGGATCGCCGCAGCGCCGCCCTCGGGCGCCAGCGTGACGGTGCACGGCGCGGGCGCGACATGGGTCAGCAGCGTCAACGATGTCAGGAGTGCCAGAAGCATCGCCGCGAACGGTAGCAAAGCCGCGCCGACTTGCCCAACCTCCGCACCGCGCCTACATTGGCGTGGGCTGATCCCGGTACCTGAGGTGCAAGATGGCGGCGTTGCAGTGGTGTCTCGGAAGCGCGGCTGTGGTGGCGTTGGCGGCGTGCGGCGCGAATTCCGGCGCCAGCGGGGTTGATGCCGTGGCGACAGACACCGGCGACAGCCAGATCGCGCCAGAAGACAGCCAGGACGCAGCCGGGACGGATACGCTCACGCCGGATGCGGTCACGCCGGATGCGCTTGGGGATGCAACCGACGCTGTGGTCTACGAAATCTGGATCGACTCGGACGTGCCGCCACCAGAC
>CAIYWC010000205.1 GCA_903929795.1 uncultured Myxococcales bacterium
AAGTGGTGATGATTGATGCGGATTCGTTTCGACTGCACGAGGCCGAAGAGCGCGCCAAGGACAAGGCGGTGAAGCGGGCCGAGCGGCGGAAGTAGCGCGTTTCGCCGTTTCGCGGCGGTTTTGGGAAGCCGGTAACATCTGCTCACGGAGCGCACGATAGGCGGCGGGCAGTCTGGCGTAGGGCTGGTGCACGGTGGCCTCCAGGTCGGCGGATGATGTTGCCGCCGCGACCATTTTACGCGGCAGGTCGTGTTAGCCAAACATCTTCGCGGGATGCCCCTGCGCCGGGGGGCGTGCCGCTGCGAATGTTGGGCGCGGGTTGGGCGCGTGGCGATGACGCGTTTCGCAGCGTTCGTCAGTTGATTCAGCGCATGTTGCCGGGCCGCTGAAGGCTGGCACGGGCGGGCATGTCGGCGCGAGTCCGCCGGCGGGGCTGTGTGTGCCGGCCCGTCACGACCGGCTCGCCGGTGTCGCGGAAGACGACCGGCACCTTGGGCCACACCGTGCTGTCGGTCACGTCGACGACTGTGCCGGACGGATACGGCGCGCCGACGACGAGGCCGACGACTTGGATGTGGCCGAAGACGCCGTGGCGGTGCAGTTTGTCCGCATCGAGCGCGTCGAGCACCGGCAGCCAGCTCGGGTGGGCGCGACAGATGAATGCAGCGGTTACCGTACCCGTCTTGGTGGCGCGGCCAGGCGCCGGGCACTCGATGGAGGTCGTCGGCGACGAGCTGTTGGGCGTTTGCGCCTCGCCGCCCAGCCGGACGGCGAGCGACAGTCCGAGTGGCGACAGGAGCGCGATGCGGTCCTGCACAGCCTTCACAATCGCGTTCAGGCCCTCGCCCGGCGCGCCGGTCGGCTGCGGGGGCGGGAATGGCGTCGCGTCGTGCGCCAACGTGAGGCTGAGCGTCACCGATTCGACCGTGACCGCGCACAGGCCAGTCGCCTCGATTCGGAGCTGACCGACGATGACGTCGTCTGCGATCAACACGGTCTGCGCCCGCGTTGCAGAGCGCAGCGCCAGTCCGGGCGCGGGCGGCGGCTCGGTTGGTGTCCGGCTGGGTGCGCTCGCCGCCTTGGCGTGCTGCGGTTTCTTCGTCGTGCTCATGTTCCACCACTTGCTGTCGGTCGGCCGACTGTTGATTACGTCATTTTATCACGACTGATGAAAAGTCGTGCGACGCGACGTACCGCTCGGAAGCGTGCTGCCGCACGCCGAGCCAAGTGCGGCTGCGGCCCCATCGCACGTCGCCGGCTGCGCGGGCTCCGGTGCGTTGGCGTGGCCGCGCCTGGCGGGCGGCCTGCGAGGTGCTACTCGATGGCTGGTGGCTGGCTGCCCGCGTGCGCTGCATGCGGTTCTGGGTTTGCGGTTTCAGGGTACCCGTCCCTCCTCGGTGCCGCTGCAGATCGACGTATCTGTCCAGATTCTATGGGCTATGCAGACCGGTTCTGCTGGTGGCCCGTGTGTAGGCGGTCGTGCCGGACTGCATTTTGGGGATTATGCGGATCGTTTTCCCTGCAGAGCACTGAAACCCCTTGTTGCCCGTAGAGGGGTAGAGTTAGTAATCCCTATTAAAATGATAGATATATATATTCTTCTATTCTTCTCCATACATCTGCCCCTCGGCCAGCTCAGTCCCAGGGCACTGCCCACCCAGGATCGGCTCCCCGAGACAGCCGGACATCGCTTGGCCGCTGCACCCCTGCTCAGGCACTCCCGGGCAAATCGATCCCCAAAATCCGTAAAACCATCGACAGGCCGAGACACGCCCAGTCGCCGTCCGCCGCAAGGGCGGATCACTCGCAGTGGCGGATCACCCGCAATCTCGGAAAACTGATCCTCAAAATCCGTAGAATTGGGTGTAGCCTGTGCGGCGTTGGCCGAAGCAGCCAGCCGGCCGCTGCACGCAACCCGATGAAAGGACTGACGAGATGCCACCCGATCATCCCCGTCCAGCCGATCTTCGCCTCGCGCGGGTTCTCGCCAGCCGGCGCAAACGCGTTGCCGAGAACCCTGCGGCGCTCGCGGAGCTGCGGGAACTGCTGGCGGCGATCGCGACGGAACTCTCCGCGGCGCCCGACCTGGACGCCGCACGCTCGACGCTGGCGAGGCACCAGTTGGCGTTCCAGATACTGGCCCTGCAGCTGGGCTTCGACCCGAGGCCGTCGGCGCTGGCGGGGTGGCTCAGATGGGGCGCGGAAGCGACGCTGCGGGAGCAGCAACCGGATCGGTGGGCGCACGCGATCGCGCGGGTGAATCCGTCGTCGCAGATCCAGCTGTGTCGTGACGCCGAAGCGGCCGGGCTGGGCGATTGGCGTCGGCTTGAGGCGACGGATCGCAGCCTCGCCGATTTGACGATCGAGAAGGTCGCGGCGTTTTCGACAGACAAGGGCACGACGTGGGAGGTGCCGCGGGCGCCGGGGCACACACGCAATCCGGATGCCGAACTGGTGCACTGCAGACCGGAAGTTGAGCTGCGGACGCTCATCCTGATGAAGCGCTTCGCGCCGGGCACGGCCGCGCCCGACGACGATCCGGACTCCTACGTTCCGCCAACCAAAGCGGAAATCGACCAGCTGCAGGTGCAAGCCGTGCACGAGATCGGCAAGGGCGTCGCGCGCCACTTCGTGCAGTGGCCGAACGGCGCGCCGTCGACGACGCCGTATCTGCTGCAGCTGGTCGTCACGCCTGGCCGCGAGGAAGTGCAGGAAGCTCCGCTCGGCGCGTGGCTTCCTGACGTGCTTGACCTCCCTTACGACCCTGAACGTCCTGGCGACACCGAGCGGCTTGGCGCTGCCGAGCTTGCCAGCATCCTGCCGGACGCGCTGGTCGTCGAGCTAACCGGCAAGAACATCAACTGGTTGAAGGAGGGCTTCACCGCCGCGCGCGGGCGATCTGGCGACAACCTCGTCCGTCACACGGCGCAGGAGCCGCTCGCTACAGCGTTGACGCGCAAGACCACGCAGATGCGCGAGGTTCTGGTGCTCGGCGACCTGGTCAGGCAAGACGTCGACTGGATCTGGCGCGAGGTGGAACGACGCCGTCGGCTGCGCGGCACGCCAACCGCGAAGCGATCAGCTGGCGTGCAGTCGGAACCGCAACAGCTCGCCACCCTCCTGAACCGGCGGGAAGCGCGGGAATACTGGTTTGATTTGGCGGGTGGCGACGGCTGCCGGCTCGACGAAACAGCGCGGGTGAACGTCTGCGTCGAGAGCGCAGCCGAATATCCCTGGTTCGTGCGGTGCCGCAAATGTAGGACCTGGTGGCTTCATGGTTGCGAATTGTGCCGTGCCAACCTGCAGAACGCGACCTGCGCGCGGCGACGGCAGCGGACGCGGTGCCCCAACGCGGGCTGCTCGGGGCAGCTGACGTCGACTGAGAACGACGATCGAGGTGCGACCCCCAAATTTATCGCGGCCGAGATCCGGAAGTACATCGACGCGCAACGCAAGTCTGGACAAAGATTTCCGAATTCCTGATTGTCGGCAATAAGTTAGCGCCGCCGATTTTGCAACTCCGAGATCATCATCACGCCCAGTGCACACTGCCGGGCATGAAGACCCATCGCACCAAGCCCATCCAGAAAAACCGGCTCAAGAAGCTCCGCCGCGCACGCCGCTGGTCACAGTACGACCTGGAGCGCGCCAGCGGAATTTCTCAGGCGAGGCTGTCGCTGCTGGAGCGCTCGTTCCGCCCGCTCACGGCGGAGGACGTGGAGATTTTGGCCGGCGTCTTCGGCGTCAGCCCGACCGACCTGTTCGAAGATCCTCGTATCAGTGCTGATAACGCGCAAGACAAATGACCCGACGTCCGAAAAGGAGACCAACGTGAACAAGCAGCTCATCGACATCGCCCGCGACCACGGCATCGAGCAGACCCAGCAGGGCAACGGCGAATGGCTCGGCCGCTGCCCGCGTCGTTACAAACACCCGCACGGCGACGTGCACCCCGCGTGCGACATCAACACGGACAAGAACAGCTGGTTTTGCCGGACCTGCAACGTCGGCGGCGGGCCGGTGCAGTACGAGCAGGAGCTGGAGGCGAGCGGTCACCTGCCGACCGCGTCGCGGGGCGTGGAGCGCAACGAAGTGACGCCCGAGATGCGGGCGACGGCGGCCGCGCTGCACAACCTGGGGCAGATGGGGCTGCTGCCCGGCTCGGTCGGCGCAGGCTGGTTGGAAGCGCGTGGCATCGACCTCCACACGGCGGAAATGTGCGGCATCGGCGTCGCCGAGATGGCACCCGGCAACCTGTACGGCATCGCCGCAGGTCGCTACATCACGTTCACCTTCGCGGACGAGAACGGCCCAGTGTGCGTCAAGTTTCGCGACGTCGCGGACAAGCACAACCAGCGCATCGTGCCCGCGGGCGCGCCGCAGATTCTGTTCCTGGGCGACAAGGTCGACGCCACCAAGCCGGTCATCACGACCGAAGGCGAGCTTGATGCTGCGGCGCTCATCGCCGCCGGCGTCACCAACGTCGTTTCCGTGCCGAACGGTGCGGGTACCCGCATCACGTCGGAGCTGCTGGCATGCCTCGCCGGCTCGCCGACCGTCTACCTCGCCACCGACAACGACGAAGCCGGGACCGGCCTGGCGGAAAGGCTCGCGCAGCCTCTCGGGTACAACCGCTGTCGGCGCCTCACGTTTGGCCGCCACAAAGATGCCAACGAGGCACTCATGGCCGGCGCGGACACCGAGCAGTTCCAGCTGTGGTTCATTGCGGCGCAGCCGATGGTCGACGGCACCTGGGAATGCCCGGTGCCGCTGGACGGCGGCGTGCTGCCGCCATTCCCCATTGCCGCGCTCCGCGGCGCGCTCGGTGCGTTCGTCGCTGCCCTCGCGACCGAGATTCAGGTGCCTGTCGACTTGCCTGCGATGCTGGCGCTCGCGGTCATGGCCACGTTGGCGGCCCACCAGTTCGTCGTGCGCGTCACGTCGGGCTACGTCGAGCAGCTCAACCTGTACGTGCTGGTCGCCATGCTGTCTGGCAACCGCAAGAGCGCCGTGCTGGGCCGTTTGATGCAGGCCATCGAGCGATACCTCTCAGCCCACAACGCCGCCGTGAAGCCGCGAAAGGCCGCTGCACAGAGCCGTCTCCGTATCGCAGCTGGCCGTCTGAAGCAGGCCGAAAATCGGGCGATGAAAGAGATGGACGAAGCGGCGACAGCGTTGGTGCTCGAGTGCCAGCAGGCCGTTGCCGCCATCCACGTGCCGACTGAGCAGCGGCTTCACACGACCGATGCGACACCCGAGGCGCTCGCGGCACTGATGCATGCAAACGACGGGCGAACCGCCATCCTCGACGCCGAAGCCACAAGCATGCGCAACCTCGACGCGCGCTACTCCAGCAAGCCGAACTTCGACATCTTCCTGTCAGCGCACAACGGCGACCCGTTCCTTGTCGACCGGAAAGGCGGAGAACCCATCGAGATTCGCCGCCCCGCCATCACCATCGGCCTGGCCGTCCAGCCCGAGGTTATCCGGCAGCTCGGCGCAGTACCCGGCGCACGCGCCTCTGGGTTTCTGGCGAGATTCCTGTTCGCGAACCCCTGCAGCTTCGTCGGTCATCGTGAGGTCAATCCACCGGTTGTCCCGCTGGACGTCGAACGCGACTATTCGACGCTGGTGCACCGCCTCGCAGCGCTCGGTTTCCAGCGTGACGCCATGGGAAACGTCGCGCCGCGCGAATTGACGCTGAGCTCGGCGGCACGTGGCGACTACGAAGACATGTTCAAGGCGCTTGAGCCCCGGCTTGGTCCCGATGGCGACCTCGCCGAGCTTGTTGACTGGGGCAGCAAGCTCCAGGGGCAGACGCTGCGGCTTGCAGGCATTTTGCACTTGAGCCGCCAAGCCGAGCACGGTGAGGACTGGGACCTCGAGATTCAGGCCGACACCTTCACGGCCGCCCGTCGGATCGCCGAATACCTGATTCCTCAAGCCCTTTCAGCGTTCGCGCTGATGCGCAGCCGCGAATCCCTTGAAGACGCCAAGTACCTGAAAGCCCACATCGAGCGCAACACGATGCGCTCGTTCTCCACGCGCGACCTTTTCGAAAAAGGGCGCGGCCGCATCGACAACATGGAGCGCTTCAAGAAGGCGTTGGACGTTCTTGTCGAGCACGCCTTGGTGCGCAAGGCCGCGCCAGCACAGCGTGAAAGGAAGGCTGGCCGTCCCGCAGGCGACCAGCACGAGGCCAGCCCGCGCTGGATCTGCCCGGCAGTCGTCCCGGCTGTGCCGGTGTGCTTCCAGACCCGCGCGGACGCCGACGACGTGCCACCCGCGGGCGACGAGAACCCGCTGGAGTTCCTCTCCGACGACGATGACGCTTTTGAAGCGCTTGACGCGGACGAGGAGGCAAAGTCGTGAGCAACTACGCCAAGCCAGCGCGAGGCGACCTGGTCGGCGTCGCCATCCACGCTGAAAACGCCGTCCACTTGCACGCCACCACCCCCGCGGACATCTTTGTGGGTGACCCGCACACGACGGTCCTTATGGCGGCGCTGCACTTCGGCGCCAGCACGCGCGTGTATACAGCCGGAGCGCCGGCGGCGGCGAACATCGAGGCGTTTGTGGGCCAACTACAGGCGCTGCAGCGGGCCGGCAAGGTGCTGGTTGTGCTGGAGACGCTGCCGACGGCGCTGCTGCTGCAGGAGAAGTTCGGCATCAAGTTCAAGCAGACGTTCCCGGCGACGACCTGGTTGGCGCACCGGCAATACCCAACGACGCGCGACGTGGCGCGTGCACTCGCAGGGGCCGAGCTGAGGCGCAGCGACGGCGCGGGCCACCCGTCGCACGCCATGTTGGCCCGCGCGCGTAATTGCGCACAGCAGGCCGCGGACGCCGTCGCGTTGGCGACATCGGCGCTCGCGGACGATTCCTTCACTGCGCTTGAATGGGCAATCGTCACTTCGCATGCGCGCAACACCCTGCGTGGCATCCACTTGGACGGCGACCGCGCCGCCGCGCTCCTGGCCGATGCGCGCGCCCAGGCCGCCGCTGCGGCTACTGACTTGGCGGGGATGGGATTTGACGCCCGCAGCGCGCAAAACTCGGCGGCCATCGTCAACTTCATCCGCACGCGCTTTGGCGCCGACGTGAACTCCGCTTCCAAGAAGGACGTGGGACTGGTGCTGGCCGCGCGGGGTGATGCCGACCTCGCCCGCTTCCGCGGCGCGCTTGAACGGTTCCGCCACGCGACGGCAGATGTGCGTGAACTGGCGAAGATTGGCCCGGGCCTGCGCAGGGTGCACGGCGCGTTGCGCTACGGTCGCGCCCGAACGGGCCGTCTGGCTGGCGGCGGAATGGACTCTGTCCTGAACCTGCACGGCATGCGCAAGGCGACGCCGCAAAGCCCCGCCCGCCTGCGCATGGTGGTTGTGCCGCCGCCCAATCCTGCTGTTGCGGCCAGCGCACGCGCGATGCCCGCCTGCGAGTTCGTGTCGCTCGACCTGAAATCCATCGAGCCTCGCGTGCACGCTTTTCTCGCGGATCAACAGGATCTGCTGGAGCGCTTCCGCGCCGGGGTCGACGTCTACCGGGACTTCGCGCAGCAAATCGGTCCGGACGTGCCACGCAAGGTGGGCAAGGAAGCGGTGCTGGGCCTGGGCTACGGCATGGGCGTCCCCAAGTTCTACGAGCGGCTCATCCTCGGCGCGTGCGACGTGGACTTCGACATCGCCGAAAAGGCACACGCAATGTACGCGCAGGTCTTTTCCCGGATGGCGGACTTGCCGGACGCGTACTGGACCGCGCTCGTCGCCGCCAGCAACGGCGTGACGACTGTCGCGGGAAAGTGCACGTTCAGGCCCGCGAAACTTCACTCGCAGGACGCGTCGCCCGGCGTCGCCGTCGAGCTGCCCTCCGGCCGCTCGCTGTTCTACTGGCTTTTCCAAGCGAGCACCGACGTACCCGGCGCCGGCACATACGCCAACTTGGCGCGTGACGACCGCGACGTCCAGAGCGCGCGCGTCGACCTCTACCCCGGAAAATTGCTGGAGAACATCGTCCAGGCCGTCGCGCGCGACCTCCTGATGGCACAGGTGCTCGAGCTGGAAGCCGCAGGCCTGCGGGTCGCGCTGACCATCCACGATGAAGCCGTGGTCGTGTGGCGTCCGAGCAAATTCGGCCCCAGCCGCGAAAGCGTGACAGCACGCGCCTACGCCATCATGTCGCGCGTGCCGACGTCGCTACCGCAACTGCTCGATTTGCCAGTCGAACCCGAGATCAACACGAGCGTGCGTCGCTCGCTGGGGGACTGATGCGCAGCAACACCCGTTTCACAGGCGGCTCGGCCATGTCGAGCCGCTGGCGCGCACGAGCCCCGCCGCGCCGGCGGGCGGAGACAAGAGCCCCGGGCAACAGGCAGAACGGCAACGACGCCGCGACGCCACAAAGTACATAAGCGAGGATAATCATGAAGAACGCACACCGCATCACCCTGCAGATCGCCACGGACGTAGTCGACGACATCATCAAACTGACCGACGGCCCACGGCCGACGCGGTATGAGCGCGCGAGCGCCATTCGCGCCGTCTGTGACCTGACGACCCTCTTGCGCGGACGTTCGGGCGCCTTGACGGTCTGGCCGATTCACGCCACCCAGGACACGCTCAGCGTCGGCTTTGTCTTCAGCATGAAGTTCGTGCACGGTACGCGGTCGGACCTCGACGCGTTTGGACGCATCGCGGAACGTGGCGGCGTCATCCGGCGCTGGGCCCAATACCCGGAACACAGCCACATCCAAGCGAGGGCGGCGCTCAGCAACATCATCATCGGCGCGGAGGAAGGCGCGTTGCGGTCCGTCTCGGAGGTCGATCTCGCGCGGCTCATCGGTACACTGTCGTCGAACGGCGCTGGGAGGGACTCGCTGAATACCATGGTTTCGACCTGGCCGTGGCCGTCCGGCGTCCCGCTGCAGGAGCGTTGGGCGTGCATGACCGCGTTTCTGGAGCTGATGGCGGCCGAAGCCTGGTCTGTCGCGCCATTCGGCCCGCAGGTCCAGTTTTACGACAAGGGTGCCAACACTGTGTACTTCCCGCTTCGGAGTGGCGCCGTGCGCGAGGTGGTTTGCTCGCCCGAGGCGTTTCGGCGCCTTGTGCTCGCCGCCTGCGCCGAAGGGTGGCTCACCCTTTGCACGCTTGGCCTGAACGAGATGGCTGTCGTGCTCAACCCGTCGCTTTTCCTGGCGGTCTGCGCCGCGGTCCGCCAATCCAAAACCGCGGGCAGGATCCTGGCTGCGCATCTCGACCTCGAAACGGTTCGCAAGGGTGGGCGCACGCGGGCCCTGCTTCCCGCCCACGTCAATCCGGTCGAGTTCGCGAAGACCCCGGACAACTGCCCGACTCCGTAGCCCGACCGCGAATGTGCCCTCCGTCGGGGCATCCAGCACGCGATTGTTGTCCGGCAGCGCGCACATCCGCTCGGTAGGCAGAGCAGCAGTCGCCTCCGCCGTCGGTGGGCTGGCCTGCGCCACAACCCCCGGCGGCGGCGGCACGCGCTGCAACGTTCCTGAGCGCGCCGGGCGGTGGTGAGGACGGAACCGCTTGAGGCGCAGCACGTCGTAGAGTGCGACCTCAAAGGGCCGATGTGGCGGACAGATGTTGCCGCCGGAGCCGCGCGCCGCCGCGAACACAGCGCAATGAGGCAAGCCGGCGGCTGAAGGCCAACCGGCTGCGCTCCGCCCGTTCACGCTGCCATTTTCGCGTCGGGCTCCCCGTTCGTGTCCTGCGCGCGCATGAAGATCAAGGCTACGAACAGCGGCACTTCACCGCCCAGAGCCTCCATGGTCCCGAACAAATCTCGGTGTTTCGCCGTCAGCTCGTTCACCGCCCTGACCCAGCCGAGCCACTGCGCCTTTGGCGGCGCAGTTGGCCCCACCCGCTGCAACCGGCGCAGTTCGTCGACAAGCTGTCCGATGCGCTGCCGAACGACCTGCTCAACGCGCTCGTCAAACCGGCACTCCGGGTCTTCGCACGCGCCCTGGTGTACCAACGCGTAAGCCGCTTCGGCGTCCGCCACCGAGACGCGGAAGCGCGTCGACAACTCGGCCATGATGATCGACAGCTCTTCGGTCGCCGCGAGGCTATCCTTTTTGTTTTCCATCTTTCTCCTTTGCTTTTGCTACGCTAAGGCAAGCCCTCGTCTCACTCCCGCGCAGGATTTCAGTTGTCCCGCACTGCTGGTGGCCTGCCAAAATGTGCAGGCCGTCGACGAGCCGGGAGCGGCGGCGCCGCGCCGATCATCGTCATTGACCTGGCGCTGCCAGCCGCTCGCCCGTCGAACACGGCCAAGCGACTGGCGGCTACTTTCCAGGGGTCGAGGCCGCGAAGCGGTGTCACGACCCGTCCGACGCCTCCCCGCATCGACCTGATTTGGTCGGCTCGGACCCGACCGACTATTGCCGTGCAGGAAGCCCACTTGAGGGCATCGGGCGCCCACGGTACCGCGCGGCAGATGTGTTGCTGCCGCGCGGTCCGTGGCGCCATGTGACGATCCGGCTTGGCCAATCGTCCGTTACAGTACGCGGCCTATGGGCCGCCGGGGGTTTCGTGCAGGGCCCGTCGACCCTGCACGCGACTCCCGTCATTCTTCCTGACCGGTTTCAAGGTCGGTCACGCGAGTCCAACTCCGCACTTCAGAGCCGGGTTGACGGAATTCTATCGATCTCGCGATCGGTCGACGTACAGCAGGTCAGCCGGCTTCCAAAGATGCCGCCCCGAGCTTGTCCCGGTCGTCCTCGTCGATGCGGACGATGCGTTCCTCGCCCATCAAGCGAGCGCGCAGGTCCGCCCACGCACGCTGGCTGCCAGTGAACCGGTGGCGCCAGGTCACGAACTTGGGCGTCCAGAACCGCCCGAGCAACAGCTCTCCGTTCTCCTGGGAGACGTTGGGCCGAAACTCGAACGACAGGTTGCGCTCGCCCCGGTCCTGGATCATGAAGATCTGGTCCCCCTTCTTCAACTCGTCGATGTAGTCATACCGCACTTCGTACTGCGGTTTCCAGCCCAATTCCTCCGCGAGCTCTACCGCGTGCTGCAACAAGATCAGCTTTTTCGTAGCCATTTTGCTCACTTTCGACGCACACACGTGCGCGCCGTTTCCAAAGAGTCATTCAGACACCATTGGATGCCGCCCAACCGAGCGATCCTCTACGAATCCGATGTCGGTCGCGTGCGGTTGCCGTTGGGCGAGATCAGCGTCCACCACGCGCTTTCGCTGGCGGACAATTGGTGGTCGGCAGTCCTGCCGCCTGTCCTCCTTTTGTTTCGGACCCAGATACACTGCCCCAAGCAGAGCCGCTCACGCAGGCTCTTCCAGCGAAGCCGCTGGCTGGTGAACAGAGGTTGCCGTCATCCACAGATCATGTCAACATGTGGTTGTGCGACCAACAGCGTCGCGGGTTGAACTTGTGAAAAACGTCAACGAGAATGCGCAGAAGTGGGTGCCGACCATAGCCGAAGCGACGGACCTGATCGTGATCGTGGACGCCAGCGAGCTCGCATTTTTTGCGCCCCCGTACGACGTGAAGCTGCGCGCCGGGGCATACAACGTCGCGTTGCTCATCAGGAAGTCGCTCGGGCTGACGACGATCGCAGCAGCGGCTCGACTCCAGAAAGAGCATGCCCGAGCGCTGCCGGAAATCGATGTCTGGCTACTGGCCGTCCCGCGGATGACTGCCGCCCTTGCGGTCGCGGCAAAGGGCATGAAAGTCAACTGGATTGACGAAGATGGCAATGCCGAAATCCATGCAGAAGGGCTGCACGTCAAGATTCGCGGCGAGCGTGCGAACGATAAGGCACGAGAAGACCGGGTGACGCTGGCCTCGTCCGTATCACGGCGTATCGGGCGTGCATTGCTGGCGATGGACGTGTTTCCCGTGAAACAGACGACTCTCGCGACCGCGATCAAAGCGCACAACACGCAGGTCAGCCGGGGCTACACCGAGCTAGAAAAGGCGAAGGTTATTGCCCCCGGACTACGCGGCGTTCCGCCCGCCTTGGACAGGGCACGCCTGCTGGACCTGCTTCGGGACGACTCGGACGCTGACGCCCCAATCTGGCTCGAGGGGAAGCTGGTCGATAGACGCTGGCCTGACCTTGCCGAGGAAATCGCGGACCGATTGGGTCCCGACGCGACTTACGCGGTGACGGGCAAAGCCGCCGCTCTGCGGCAAATCGGCAAGCAGGAGGCCGTCGAGCCTGTGTTCGTGTACCTCACGCTCAGCTGTCCCGGACCGCACGACCTCGGCTTCGAAGTTGAAGAGGGCGGGCCGGTCAGGATCTGCGCGACCGCGGACGTCAGCAGGCTCGTCGGCGCCAAGGTGATCGGCGGCGTGACTTGCGTGGCGCCATCACAAGCGTACCTGGACCTCTTGCCCGGCGACCTGCAAGAAGATCTCGCCGAGGAGGTCAGACAGATGGCGATTGGCCGGCATGACCACAACTATCTGACCCGGAACCGGAAAGCAAAATGATCGCCAGCCGATGCACGGAACGCGCGGCAACGCTGTTGCGTTGTCGCTGCCTCGGACGCGCGCACCATCCATGCGGTGGTTGCTGCTCCGCGGCGTCTCGACACGGGCGCTCGGATTGCCGATCGAAAGCGCGGCCTTGCGAGAAGTCCTTTTTGCCGCGGGATCCACCATGTTACAGGACGGACACGCGGAGCCGACGACCGGCCACGCGCAAGATGACCAACAGGCCGCGCGTCGGGTCCAGAGCATGAACACTCCCACCGACAAGCCCCACGACCTCGGCCACCGGCAACACGCCGGCGCGCCGTCGAGCCCCCAGATGCCGCCGGAGGTCGCGCCCGTGACGGTACTGTCGGTGCCGATGTATCCGGCGAACTGGGGCCCGGTGGCGCCACTGAACGCTTTGCAGTACGCGGCGCCGCCACATCCGCCGTTGCTGGCGGTCGCATGGGGCAGCGACGGTTGGATGGACGTGGCGGATGCCACTGTTTACCTGCGTTGCCGGTCACAGCATGTGCGCGACGCCGTTGAGCGCGGCGAGCTTGTCCCCGAAGGGCGGGCCGGTCCAGATGGCGATTTCTTGTTCAGGACCAGTGCGTTGGACCGCTATGCCGGGAAATGTCTCGGGCCGCTTGCCGACCGGACCGGGAACGGCGGATTGGATTCCGTCGCGCGGACATCTCGCACCAAGCGTGAAAAAAAGGCGGCGACACCTGCGCTGGTGGCTGAGATGGCGTACCTCACGACGGCGGACGCGGCGGTCTTTCTCCGACTAGGTTCCAGTAGCTCGATCAAGTCGCTTGTGCAGAAAGGGCTGCTCGTGCCCGACGGAAGGAACGGTAGCCGCGGAAGTTACTTGTTTAAGCGCGAAACTCTCGACAACTACGTAAAAGGACAAGCAAATGCAGGGACAGCCAACACGCCACAGCGGCGTCTACCGGCAGGCGAACGGCAGCCTGTTCGTGCGGGTAACGGCTCGGGTGAACGGGAAGCGCGTATCGAGGCTGCAGGTCCTCCCACTGGGATCGACCGAGACCGACGCGATCCGGCTCGTCGCGAAGCTCAAGGACGATCTGGCGGCCCAGCCGTGGGATATGCAACCCCTGAAGAGCAGGGCGGTTCCCTCCTTGAACGCCTACGTGGAGCAGTGGCTCGAGGCCAAGGGCGCAAGGCTGCGGCCGGGCGTCGGCGCTGAGTGGGCGCATCGGCTCGGCGTCCATGTCTTGCCGGTCATGATTTCCGGGCGGGAGCTTGGCCAGATGCCGTTGGACGCGATCAGCCGACTGACGGTCGAGCACTGGGTCGGACACGCTGAGAACGTCGTGCAGGCGTCCGGCAAGCCCTACGCCAGCGAGACCGTGGCGGGGTGGTGGAGGCTGCTGTGCCAGGTCCTGCGCGACGCCACGGCCGACTACGACCTTCCCGACCCCACCCGTCGCGCGATCCCGCCCAAGGTGTTCGTGCCGAAGGTCCGCGAGAGCCGCACCTTGCAGCGCCCGCAGCTGGAAGCGTTCCTCGCCGCGGTGGAGGCGCATCAGTCGCTGCGCTACGCCGAGCTGTGCATGATGGCGTACACCGGGTGCCGGCCAGGCGAAGCGTACGGGTTGCACTGGCGCGACGTCGTTCTCGAAGGCGAGCATCCGCAGGTGGAGCTGAAGTTCAGCGCCACGCGCGGCAAGCTGGAGCGTTGCAAGACCGAGACGCCACGGACGCTCCCGTTGATTCCACGGCTGGTGAAGATCCTGAAACACCACCATCAACAGCAGTTGGCCGGGAAGATGCCGCAGTGGGACGATGGCAACGGCCCCCTGGTGTTCCCGTCGGAGCAAAAGACCTACCGGCTCGAGCAAAGCCTGGCGAAGCCCTGCACGCTCTGTTCCGCCGCCCAGGGCGTCGGCCAGCACGTGACGCCGCAGGTTCTGCGCAGGTCGCTCAACACGATCCTCGTGTCCGAGGGCGTCGACCCGATTACCGTCCGCGAGTTGCTCGGGCACTGCGACATCAACATGACGCAGCGCTACGCGAGCGTGCCGATTGCGCAGAAGGCGGCGGCGATGGCGCGCATCTTGGAGTGACGCAGTGACACGCCGCGGTGTCACCAGCGGCGCATCCGGTGACACCAGCGTGCGCGACGTCCCCCGGAGACGCGGCGGCACGCACGGTCATCGACAAGTTCACGTACAGCGTTTCGGTTCTGGTGACAGCGACCCGGACGAGCGGTTTTTCGCAACTGGTGTCACCAGCGGTGTCACCA
>CAIYWC010000206.1 GCA_903929795.1 uncultured Myxococcales bacterium
CATGCCGGGAATCGACGGGAACCAGGTGCGGACGAGGCGATGGAGATCCGTCTTCTCCGGCTCCCGGCGCTTGTAGGTGAAGGTCTTGGCGGCCACGGCGCGCTCCCGACAGCACACCGGCCGTCAGGAGGTATTCGGCGTGGGCGAGAGTTTGCAGAGGCGTGGCAAACGGCGAACGTCTACGTCGAGGCGACGTCCGAAGACACGGACGACCCAAGCGGGGCCGAGAGTCGCGTCGCGGCGGTATGGCACTCAATGTGGCTGCACGGCATTTTGCGCGTCGAGCGAGTCGACGGTGTGTACGGCGAGGTTGCAGACGGTGCGCGCCAGATTTGCGGGCGCATCGACGACTTTGCGTATCCGATTCGGCTCGGCGGTGTAGACGGCTGGCCGAACTTAGACGCAGACATACTGGCCAGCGTCGACAACGTGGCCGCGGGCATTATCGCCAGAAACAAGCGGCCAGACGAGTTCCGGCGCCTGTGGCATGGCCTCCGCGCGCTCCTGCGTGGTTTGCGGGACGGCGGCGACAACGACGCCATTGAGCGTTCTGCAAATTTGGTCCGCTCGCTGGAGGTACTCGTGTTTGGAGCCACGGAGAAACGCGCTGGGGCCCCACAGTTTGGCGAACGCGCCGCTTGCTTCATGACAGATGGCAACGCCGCGCTGCTCCAGGACGCGTACAAGCAGCTGCGGAACACCGGCGTCCACATGCACGAGCGGCACCTGTACGTGAAGGACACGGTGAAGCTCCCGCAAATTCTTGAACTGGGCCGCTTCATCGACCTACTGGCACCGCACGTCTGGCGCGAGGTGCTAGGCAGTCCGCAGCGGATGGAAACGATGTCCGACGCCAACCTATCGAGCTTTCAAGCGCATCTCATCGAGGAGGCGGCTAAAAAGGACCCAACTGCCCGCAGCTTTGCTAGGTGGACGGGTGCGCGCTTCACCTTACTTCCCAAGGGCACGATGCCGGACGGCGCAATGTGACGGCACGCCATCAGGGTTGGCGCACCAGCACCTTGGAAACAGCTATCTGGAAGCGGCCTTCGGTACCGTGGTACGTGAGCCGTGTGTGGCGCAAGAAGTCGCGTCCAAGAAGCCCGACGGGACGGACCGGTGAACCGTCCGACTGCCGTACGCCCATTGCGTCGTAGAGGCCTTGCATGTCGTGGATGGCCATTGTCGCCAGTTCCTGCTCGACTGTATGAATTTGGCCGTGCTCATCGCGAACGCTCAGGCGGAACTTCGCTAAGTAGACGCGGCTGGTCTGGCCGCCGTGGGCGCCGTACGTGGTCACCGTGTCAATC
Source organism: uncultured Myxococcales bacterium (assembly GCA_903929795.1). Taxonomy (GTDB): domain Bacteria; phylum Myxococcota_A; class UBA9042; order UBA9042; family UBA9042; genus CAIYBN01. The sequence goes on from CAIYWC010000206.1 coordinate 1,311, forward strand.
TGCGTAAGGCCTAGTTCCTTGGCGACTTCCTCGGCGATGGACGTGCTGGATGCGCCAGTGTCCACCAGCATGTGGCCGACAATGGCCTGCGGCACCGGACTGTTGTTCGCTGCCAAGAATGCTGCAAAGTGGTCCGGCACGGCCCATTCTGCCACCACGTGAGGACCGAAGCCCTGCAAGACCGCGGGGTCGTACTGGTATTCGAACTTCACCCACGACGACGCAGCAGCACCGTTCGTTGGTGCAGCGCCTGACTTCTTGGTGGCTTCCTTGCGCTTGAGCCGCTGCTTTTCGCGGTGCGCTGCTTGCCGCTTGTCAGCGTCGCGCTTGCTACCTGGCATGGGACACGCCCAGGTGCCACGTCAACGAAGCCACTTGTAGCCTGCCTTCTGCAACTTCCCGAATCAGAAAGCCGGCGTCCGGGCCGTACTTGTCCATCGCAAAGCCGTAGGCGGCCGAGGCGTCCGGAAAGAAACCAACAGGCTCGCCACCCTTGAACACGACGAACTCGCCGCCGTGCTCTTTGAGCATCTCGGCCAGTCGGGCATTGAATGCCTTTTTCTCGTTTTCGATGACGGCGTTGGTGTCAATCATGGTGTTTGCCTTGCCCAGGTGGTCGCGGCCCGGGCTGTACAGCGTAGTCGGCGCGGTGGACTACGTCAACGGCGTTTGCGCCCGCTCGGTCACGAAAGTGTTGTTATTTCAGCCGTTAATGTTTGGGCTCGGTCAGCAAGAAGCGCAGCGCCATCAGTACCCTGCGCGGATTCTTCCGGTGCAGCGCCATGCCCAGCCAGTAAGCAGCCTCTTCGCGCGCCATCGCCTCGACGCCGTCCGCACAGGCACGCATGTTGTCGCGGTCGCGCATCGGCGCCAGCAGCCGGAACAGCAGGCCCAGCATCAGCGCAAGGTCCTCGTCAAGTGTTGACGGCGTCCCAAAACCGCGTCTTTCCGGCGAAACGCGCCACCTCCGCCGCCTTGCAACCTCCCCTCATCCCGCGACGGCGCAGCCGCGCAAGTATCCAGCGATGGCGAAGCC
>CAIYWC010000207.1 GCA_903929795.1 uncultured Myxococcales bacterium
GCTTCGCCTGCGCAGACAGCCGCGGCGATGGTGGGTGGATCAGTTTTCGCGCGTTGCGCGCGGTGTGACGGAGGGTGCGCGTTTTGGCGAAACGCCGCGGTTTTGGAGTGGCGGCAACAGTCGGCGTGCACGGTCGGCCGAACTGCTCTCCAGTCGCCTCGGGGAACTGGAAACGCAACGTGGGGACGCGCGGGCCGGCCACGGGCGGACCGGGGTCAGGCTTGGGGCCGGACCGGACGCGAGCGACTGCTTGTCACCGGAACGCTGCCGCGCCCGGGATCGGGCTTGCTGGTACGCTGGAGAGGAGAACGCCGTCGATCCAGCGCCCATTCCGCAACGGTGTCGCGCCGCCTCGCGCATACAAACCCATGACAAACCCCGCCGCCGGGCATAGCTACACTCCGCCGCGGCCGCGCTTGGCCTGGAGGTCTTTTGTGGAACACACGCACCGCACGATCATCGAGCCGTTTCGCATCCGCGCCGTGGAGCCGCTGGGGATCACGACGGCCGCCGAGCGCGAGGTGGCGCTCAAGCGCGCGGATTTCAATCCGTTTTTGCTGCACGCCGACGAGGTGCTAATCGACCTGCTGACCGATTCCGGCACCGGCGCGATGTCCGCAGCGCAGTGGGCGGCGCTCATGATCGGCGACGAGTCCTACGCCGGCTCGCGGTCGTTCTACCGGCTGGAGAGCGTGGTCCGCGAGCTGACCGGCATCCGCAACGTGATTCCGACCCACCAGGGCCGCGCGGCGGAGCACATTCTGTTCTCGGCGCTGCTCAAGCCGGGCAACGTGGTGCCGGCGAACGCGCATTTTGACACCACCCGCGCCAACGTGGAATTCCTGGGCGGCGTCGCAGTCGACCTGCTGTACGACCAAGCCATGGATCCGCAAGCAGATTTGCCGTTCAAGGGCGACGTCGACCTGGGCAAGCTGCGCGACGTGCTGACGCGTGAACGCGGCAACGTGCCGTGCGTGATGGTGACCATCACCAACAACCGCGGCGGCGGCCAGCCGGTCAGCTTGGCCAACATGAAAGGCGTGCGCGCGCTCTGCGACGAATTCCAGGTGCCGATGTTCCTCGACGCCGCGCGGTTCGCCGAGAACAGCTGGCTCATCAAGCAGCGTGAGCCCGGCCAGGGCGACCGGACGGCTACGGCGATCGCGCACGAGACGTTCCGGCTGGCGGACGGCTTTACGCTGTCGGCGAAGAAGGACGGTTTGGTCAATATCGGCGGGCTGTTGGGCGTGAACAACGACGCGCTGGCGGAGCTGTGCCGCACGCGGCTGATCCTGACCGAAGGCTTTCCGACCTACGGCGGGCTGGCGGGCCGCGACCTGGAAGCGCTGGCGCAAGGGCTGCAAGAAGTCCTGGACGAGGATTACCTGCACTACCGCCACGCGTCCGTGCGCTACGTGTTCGAACGGCTGGACGCGCTGGGCGTGCCGATGATGCGGCCGCCGGGCGGGCACGCGGTCTACCTGGATGCGGGCGCGTTCGCGGCGCACCTGCCCAAGAGCCAGTTTCCCGGCGTCGCGCTTGTCAACGCGCTGTACCTGGAGGGCGGCGTGCGCGGCGTGGAGGTCGGCTCGCTGATGTTTGGCAAGCCGGCGACGGCGACCGAGCCCGAAGAACTGGCGGCGCTGGAGCTGGTGCGGCTGACGTTCCCGCGCCGGACGTACACGCAGAGCCACATGGACTACCTGGTCGAGGTCGTGACCCACGTGTGGCACCACCGCGACAAGCTGCCAGGCTATCGGCTGGTCGAACAGCGGCCTGTGCTGCGCGCGTTCACGGCCAAGCTGCAGCCGATTTGAACACGACGGCTTGATCCGCACACCCAGGTTCGTCGGTCGAATCCGCTGTCTTTCGGCTTGGCCGCTACTGAATCTGCACGCGCCGGAGCCAGACCCCGCAGCGGCGAGCCGCGTTCTTGGGCGTGTCACAGCGCTTGACGGCAAATTCCAGTGTGTCGCCGATGTGCGCGCCCAGCCGCGCGAGCGGCACGATGCACTCCACGACCCACTCCTCGTCATCGTCGTCCGGGTTGTTCAGCGAGCCATCCATTTCCACCGCGCAGGACGACGCCGCCAGGTGCTGAGCCGTCGCCGCCGGAGCTGCCGCAGTCTCGCGAATCGTCCCGTTGGCGCTGACGTACAGCTCATAGGGCGCGGTGCCGCCAGGATGCTGAATGTGCACGATAAACGCGTCATCCGCGGGATCGAGCGGGTCCGTTTGTTTCGCCTTGGCGACGATGTCCTCGTCCGCGGCGTACAGCCCGAGCAGCAGGCGCTCGCCATCGTCGGCCAGACGCAGCTCGGAATGCGGCACTGCCGGTTGGCCGGTCTGCTCGTCGGCAAATGGCCCGGAATGGGCCGCCGCGCGCCAGATCGACTCGGTCAGCGCACCGTCCAGCGCCAACGGCTGAAACGCGCGCGGGGCAAAAAGCGGCAATTCCGCTGGCGGCACGGGCTGATGCACCATCGGTGGCACGACGGGCTTGGGTACCGCGACCGGCAGCGGCGCAGGTGGACGACGGCACGCGGGCGCGAGCGCGGCGCACGTGAGCACGGCCAGCAGTGGAAGCTTACGGGGCGGGCGAGCCATCGGCATTGATCGCAAAAGTGGAGGAAACCTGACCAGTCGAATAATCCACCGCGCGGAACTCAATCGCCGCGTCCGGTCGTCGCTTGACTAACACGTAGCCGTAATTCACGCCACCGCTCAGCGGCGCGCCGCCATTGCCGACCACAACCTCATGCGTGTCCGGCTTGTAGGCGTACGTGTGCGTGTGTCCGACCAGCCGCAGCGTCACCGGATATTTCTTGACGATCGCCTCGCTGGGCGTGACACCCGGCGCCGTGTTGGCCGCGACCGGCTCATGGCGCACGACAAACGTGTAGGTCGTCGGCTTGGCCATCTCCGCGTCCAGCCACGCGGCCTGCTGCGCGTTCCAGGCATTGGCAGCGATGAACACGAATTTGGCCGTCCAGCTGTTGTCCGGCGCGTTGACGCGAAACGTGTACCACGGGCTGGCGAGGCCGATGGGCGCGAGCATTTTGGCCAGGTAATTCGAGAAGTTCTTGGTCACGCCGTCCTTGCCGCCCGCGCCGCAGTTCGATGTCGTGGAGCCAGTGCACTCGTGGTTGCCCATGGCGGGAAGGCGCAGACCGGCATACGCGGATGCCGCGGCCAGGTACAGGTCCAGCTGGGGCGCGGATTGCGTGCCGTAGGCCGAGGCGAACATGTAGTCGCCCGTCGTCACGGCAAACGGCACGCCAGCCGACTGGACACCTTGCCAAATCTTCGCGGCGATCGCGGACGGATAGCCCTGCGTGTCCTCGATCAGCGCCGGCCGCGTGTCGCCGACAATCGCGAACGCCAAGTCCGGCAGCGTGCCACCCGCCGGCGTGAGCGTCCCCGGCGGGACATCCATCGGCTGGACGTCCAGCGGCGTGCTGTCCTCCGCCACGGTGACATCCGCGCCGCCGCACACGACGCCGCTTGGGCTGGCGACGCACTTGCACGCGGAGTTGTCGCAAAACCAGCCGTTGTAGCAGCCGTTGGTCTGGCAGCCGCCGGACGCGCCGCAGCCGGTGCAGCAGCTCGGCGTGTCGGGGCCGTCCATGGTGCAGGTCGCCGCGCTGCTGTCGGGCAAATTGCCGATGGCGCTGCAGGTTTCTACCGCGGGAACGCAAGCCTTGACCGAATCGCCGGACTCGGTGATGAGCAGCTTGCAGGTCAGGCCATCGGCGCACGCGCTTGTGGCACAGTCGGCGGCGCAATAGGTGTCGGACGCGAATTGCACGCACCAGCTGGTGCCGCAGTCGGCGCGCTGGACGCACGGTTGGCAGGTCCATGCGGCGCCGGTGTCCGCGGTGGCCGATGCGGGCACAGGGTCGACCTGCGCGCAGCCGAACGCGAGGCAAACGCCCGAGCCAAACAGGGCAAAATGGCGGAGGGAGGCGGCAAGCCCGTGACGGATACGCGACAAGTGGCTGACCATGCTGACCCAGCGGCGGAGCGCGCCGAAGGGCCAGCATACGGTCTGCGCGGAACTGCCGCAACATGGCGTCGGCTAGGCGGCCGGGCGCATGGCCTCGATTTCCAGATCGACGTCGATCTCGTCACCGACGACTGCGCCGCCGGTCTCCAGCAGCTGGTTCCAGGTCAGGCCAAAATCCTTGCGCGACAGCTTGGTGTGCGCGCTGAAGCCCAGGCGCACGTTGCCCCACGGGTCCTTGCCTTCGCCGGTCGCTTCACCGGTCAAGGTCACGGGCCGCGTCGTGCCGCGGATGGTCAGGTCGCCGGTGATGGTCAGCGCGTCGCCGCTGACCTTGACGCCGGTGGTCACAAACGTGATCGTCGGGAATTCCGCGACGTTGAGAAAATCGCCGGAGCGCAGGTGGCCGTCGCGGTCGGCGATGCCGGTATCGATGCTCGCGGCGTCGATGCTGACTGTGGCTTTCGCAGCGCCGAACTGGCCGGGCGTCGCGTCCAACGTGCCTTCCCACTTGGCAAAATGGCCGCGCACTTTGGCGAACATCATGTGGCGAACGCGAAACGAGATGCTGGAGTGACCGATATCCAATTGCCAGGTAGCCATGTCTAAACCCTCCAAGTGTGGCCGTCCGGAATGGACCAGCGCTCGGGCCAAGGTAGCAGCCGCAGTCGCGGCGACAAGCCGGAAAAACGTCGCCACATCGTTTCCTGGTGGAAACAATCAAGCCGGCGGCGGCTCGGCTGGGCGGAAATGTGCTTTGCTGCGCGCGAGGATCTCGGGCACCGGCATGGCCGCGGTCATCACCAGCGCGTTGGCGTCGTACTCCGCGGGCCGCCAGGCAAAAGCCACCAGCGACATGGCAATGACGTTGGCGACCGCGACTGCCTCCAGCGCCCAGGACGGCTCCACGGCGGCCACGATCGCGCCGACGAGGTAGACCGCCGCGGGCAGAAACAGCCGCCGCCACTGCGTCGCCGCCATCATCGCGACGACCACGCTGATGACGACCAAGTCAAAACACACTGTCGCGCTCAAGGCGAGGCCAAAATACCAGGAAAAACAGCGAGATACGAACGTGCCGATGACCGCGACCATGCCGCTGGCGATGACGCTCCGGTTGAGCTTGCTGCGAAACAGCGATTCGCGCGCCCAGACCGCGGCGAAGATCATGAACGCGGCGAAGATGCCTGTGCTGGCGACGTGACCGCCGTGCGTCGGCGCCATCTTGCCGGTTTTGGTCAGGAAATCGACGGTCAGCGGCAGCACCGACCAAATGACCGCCAGCACCAGCGCGAGGAAGCTGCGCGTGCGCGCGCCAATGCGCGGGTCAAAATCCACCTCGAGTTTCGCCAACTTCTGCGCGCGGGCATCCGCCGCCCGCTTCTCCGCGTCCACGCGCGCCTGCAGCGCCGGGTTGGCCAGCGGCAGCTCCGACAGGTGGAGCGCCGCGGCCCGCGCGTCCCCATTGGCCAACTGCCACCCGATGAACGGCTCCAGCAGCGACTGCAGCTCCGCGCGCGCCTGGACGTTCTCCGGCCACGACCGCAGCGCCTCCCGCAGCGCCAGGCGACCTTCGGCAAACGCCGCCGCCAGCTGCAGTTCCGCGTCTTCCAGCGCCGCGACCGGCGGCTCGGTCATCGCCCGCAGCACCTGCGCCAGCGCCAAGCTGTCGGTAAAATCACGGCGCCGCTCCTGCGCCGTGGCCAGCAGCTGCATGGATTGCCGGTGCTGCAGGAATGTCGCCAGCGCCAGCCGCAAGTCCGCGGGCGTGGCGTAGCGATCGTCCGGATCGCGCGCGGTGGCACGGTGCAAGATCGCCTGCAGCTCGTCGGGCACGGCGGTGTCATAGGCGAACGGCTCGCACTGGAACGCCGCGAAGAGCTGCTCGTACACCGTCGCGCCGCCAAAGCGCGCCCGCCCGGTCACGATGAGGTGCAGCAGCGCGCCCAGCAAAAATACGTCACTGCGCGCGCTCAGCCGTGTGCCATCGCCCTCCACCATTTCCGGCGCCATGCAGGACGGCGTGCCCGCCACCGCGTTGGCATCCTGGGCCAGCGGCAGCGCCCCGGAGTGGTCGTCGCGCAGCGCCACGGCGATGCCCCAGTCCAGCACGTACACCTCGCCAAAACGCCCCACCATCACGTTTTCCGCTTTCAAATCGCGGTGCAGGATGCCCTTGCCGTGCGCGTAAGCCAGCGCATGGCACACGCGCATCAGCACTTCCAGGTGCCAGACCAGCGGCTCACGCGGGTCGTCATGCAGCAGCGGATGGCGCGGATCGCGCAGCACAGCCGACCACGCGGTGCCTTCCACGCGCTTCATCACCAGCATCGGCGCGCCGTCCTCGTTTTGGCCAAGTGCGTAAACAGGAATAATATCTGGATGTTCCAAGCTGCCGGTGATCAGCGCTTCGTGCAGCAGCTTGCGGATCGCGTCCGCCGTCGCCTGCCCTGCCCGCAGCGACTTGACCGCCACTTCGCGCCCCAGCGCCAGCTGCCGCGCCGCGCGCACGACGCCCATGCCGCCTTCGCCGATCGTCGCCCCCAGCGCCAGCTCCGGCGGCGCGTCATTGGCCGGCTGCGTCAGCTTGGGCAGCGACGCCACGCGCAGCGCGAGCGCCCGGTCGTCGCTGGAAGGCGGTGGCAGCAGCGTCCCGCCGAGGTCCAGCTGCGCCGTGCGCGCCGCCAGTTCCTGTGCCGCCCAGAGGGTCGCGAATCGTTGCGCCGCTTGCTGCATCTTTCCCAAGGCCGGCGCTTGCGGCGCCGCGAAATCACTGGACAAACGTTCAGTATTTTGCCAAAATCGCCGACCTGACCGCCCAGCCCTGCGAGAATCCTATGTCATCCCAGCCACTTGCACACGACCGGCAGCTACCGGCGGACACCCGCACGAGCATCGTAATTCGCGGTGCCGCCCAGCACAACCTGCGCCACGTGGATTTGACGCTGCCCAAGCACAAGCTTGTGGTGTTTTGCGGGCCGTCGGGATCCGGCAAAAGTTCCTTGGCTTTTGATACCTTGTACGCGGAGGGCCAACGGCGCTACGTGGAATCGCTGTCGGCGTACGCGCGGCAGTTCCTCGGCCAGATGGACAAGCCGGTGTACGACAAGCTGTCCGGGCTTGCACCGACGATCGCAATCGAGCAGAAGTCCGCGGGCAACAATCCGCGCTCGACCGTCGGCACGATCACGGAAGTTTATGATTATTTGCGGGTCTTATGGGCGCGCGTCGGCGTGCAGCACTGCCCGGGCTGCGGGCGGCGCGTTGGGCGGCAGTCGCCGGCGCAGATCGTCCAAGCGATCCTGGAATTGCCTGAAAACACGCGGATTTTGGTGCTCGCGCCGGTGGAGCGGCAGCGTAAGGGTACATTCGCGGAGGTGTTCGAGGACGCGCGCAAAAACGGCTTTGTCCGCGTGCGCGTGGATGGCAAGGTCGTGGACGTGACGCCGGAGCTGGCGCTGGAGAAAAACAAGAAGCATGACGTGGACTTGGTCGTCGATCGCGCGGTCGTGCGCGCCAGCGAGAAGCGCCGACTGACCGATTCCGTGGAGCAAGCGCTGCGGCACGGCAAGGGCCGCTGCGTGATTGCAGTCGCGGAGCCGTCGGACGGGCTGCCGTGGCAGGAAGAGACGTTCTCCGAGGCGCTGGCGTGCGAGCCGTGCGGGAGGAGCTTCAGTGAGCTGACGCCGCTGCTGTTTTCCTTCAATTCGCCGCTGGGCGCGTGCCCGGATTGCAACGGCTTGGGCTTTGCCATGCAGGTCGACCCGGCGTCCGTTATCCCCGACGAGGCGCGCACGCTGCGGCAAGGCGCGGTGGATCCGTGGGGCGGGCCGGAGAACAGCTGGGCGTGGCGCGTGCTGGAGGCAATGGAGAAAAGTCATGGAATTCCGCTGGATACGCCATGGAAGGACCTGAGCGAGGCGCAGCGCCAGCTGCTGCTGTTTGGCACCGACGAGCGGGTGAAGATCGCCTGGCAGGGCAAGCACGGCGAGGGTTCGTGGGCGACGCGGGTGGAAGGCGCGATTCCGCAGCTGCAGCGGCGCTGGAAGGACACGACGTCGGAGCTGGCGCGCGCTGGCTACCAGAAGTATTTCGTGCAGGCGAGCTGTCCGACCTGCGACGGCGCGCGGCTGAAAGAGGAAACACGCGCGGTGCGGGTCGCCGGGAGGTCGCTGACGGACGTGGTGGCGATGCCGGTGGCCGCGGCGCACGACTGGGTCGCGACGATGGATTTGGACGGCACGGCGGCGACGATCGCGGCGGAAGTGCAAAAGGAGATCCTCGCGCGGCTGGGTTTTCTGCTGTCGGTCGGGCTGGGCTACCTGAGCCTGTCGCGCGGCGGCAACACGCTGTCGGGCGGCGAGGCGCAGCGCATCCGGCTGGCGAGCCAGGTCGGCTCCGAGCTGACCGGCGTGCTGTACATCCTGGACGAACCGTCGATTGGCCTGCACGCACGCGATTCGGCGCGGCTGGTGCGGACGCTGGAGCACCTGCGCGACCTGGGTAATTCCGTGCTCGTGGTGGAGCACGACGAGGAGACGATCCGCGCGGCAGACCACATCGTCGATTTTGGCCCGGGCGCGGGTCGGCTGGGCGGTCGCGTGGTGGCGCAAGGCTCCATGGCAGACCTGATCGCGACGCCGGAGTCCCGTACGGGCGCGTGGCTGAGCGGACGCGTGCACACGAAGCTGCCCGACAAGCGGCGCAAGCCCAAGGCGTGGATCGCGATCCGCGGCGCGGCGAGCCACAACTTGCGCGACCTGGACGTCGACCTACCGCTGGGCTGCCTGGTCGCGGTCACCGGCGTGTCTGGCGCCGGCAAATCCACGTTAATACACGATATTTTGCTGCCATCGGCGCACAACGCGCTGCACAAGACCCGCCATCCGATCGGCAAACACCGCGCGCTGAGCGGGCTGGAGCAGCTGGACAAGGTGATCGAGGTCGACCAGCAGCCGATCGGGCGCACGCCGCGGTCCAATCCGGCGACGTACACGAAACTTTGGGATTTGATTCGGGAAGTCTTTGCCCAGCTGCCCGAGTCGCGCGCGGCGGGCTATGGCCCGGGCCGGTTCTCGTTCAACGTCAAAGGCGGCCGCTGCGAGCATTGCCACGGCGACGGCGTGCTCCAGATCGAGATGCACTTTTTGGCCGACGTGTACGTGCCGTGCGAAGTCTGCAAGGGCCACCGGTTCAACGACGCCACGCTCGCCGTGACGTTCAAAGGCAAGAATATTGCACAGATCCTGGAGACGACGGTCGACGAGGCGCTGGAACTGTTTGGCGTGCACGGCCACATCGCGCGGATTCTCAAGACGCTGCAAGAAGTTGGGCTTGGCTACGTGGCGCTGGGCCAGCCGTCGACAACGCTGTCGGGCGGCGAGGCCCAGCGCATCAAGCTGGCGCGCGAGTTGGCGCGGCCAGGCACGGGCAAGACGCTATATGTGCTGGACGAACCGACGACGGGGCTGCATTTCGACGACGTGGCCAAGCTGATCGAGGTCCTGCAAAAGCTGGTGGCGAAAGGCAATTCCGTGCTTGTCATCGAACACCACCTGGACCTGATTGCCGTGGCGGATTGGGTCGTGGACCTGGGCCCGGAAGGCGGCAACGACGGCGGGCAGCTTGTCGCGGCGGGCACACCTGAGCAGGTGGCGAGCGCGGCGCAGAGCTACACCGGTCAGGTCCTGGCGCCGCTGTTGGCGCGGCTGCGGGATTGATTATTTCCGCTTCTTTTTCAAGAGTTTGGCTTGGCCAGCGCGATCGGCCGCGGCGGCAGCTTCACGCGCCCACGCAACGAGCAGTCGGTCGTCGGCCAGCACGTGATCGGGAATCGGGTAGTACGGCATCGTCATCACTTTGCCGCCCGGCTTGGGCGTGATGATGCTCGGCTGCCACGCGTCGATACCGTAAGCATCGAACATCGCGACGTTTTGTGCGTCCGCCCGCAGCATGAAGCTGCCGTCGGCCCAGCAGGCGAACATCTCGTCCGCCACCCAGAAGCCCGCGCCGCCGAACATGCGCTTGAACCGGATCGGCCCGAGATCGGCCAGACGCTCAGCAAAATCAGCGAGATCGCGCGGGTCGGCGGCCATCGCTCAGTCGCCCCTCAGCACGTCCAGCGCCAGCGGGTGGGTCAGGTCAGGCACGATCCAATCGGCATCAGTGCCGCGCAGCACGTCCAGCGCGAACGGTCCGGTCGCCACCGCCAGGCACTGCGCGCCAATCGCCCGCGCCGCCAGGACGTCGCGCGGCGTGTCGCCGATGACCAACACCCGGCAATCCGCTGCTTCGCGACCCAGCTTCTGCGCACCGCGCCGGGCGCCCGCCGCGAGAAGCGCGCCGCGATCCTCGTGATCGTTGCCAAAACCACCGAAATCAAAGCGTTCCATCAGCCCCAAGGCGCCCAACTTGATCTCCGCGCCCTGCCGCACGTTGCCTGTGCCCAAGCCCACAGCGAGCTCCTGACGCGCGGAGACGAGGTCCAGCGCGTCGTGCACGCCCGGCAGCACGCGCGCGTCCGGCGCGGCTTGCATCTCGAGCTTCAGCCGGCTCAGGTAGGCGTCCAGCACGCGGTCGATCGCGGGTTCGTCGTCCCGCGCGCCGATCGTGTGGAGCGCTTTGCGGATGATAGCACGGTCGGTCATGCCGCCCAGCGAGAAGCCGTCGCATGCGTCGCGGCGGCCGTGGACGCTGTCAAAAGCCCAGCCCATCGCGCGCGTCCCCGCCCCGCCGGTGGAGACGAGAGTGCCGTCGATGTCGAAGAGGAATATCGTGGGGCGTTGCATCGCGGGGCCAAGGGTAGCACGGTCGCGGGGCGGCGTCAGCTACCAGCCGGCTACGTGCCGTCCGTTGCACCGCCGGCGCTCACTTCCACCACGATGTACGGTGTTTCGCTTGAGTACGCGCCATTCAGGGCATCTGCAGTGCGTGTCTCTCGCCTCGCGCCGGGGCCGCCTGCCCCAACATTTGCCGCCCCGCCGAAAGGGGCCTGGCTGTCGCCAGGCGTACCTATCCACACCCGGGTCCCAGCTTTCGCTGCCCGGCCCAACCTTCGACCGCCCGTTGGGATTCCATGGTCCC